>JAZORT010000019.1:0-2399 GCA_045656745.1 Eubacteriales bacterium
TCGGTTATCGCTTTGATGCAAAATGAAAAAGAAGATATTCTACCGTTTTTTTGCAGTTACTCTCGTTTCGGTTCTTTTGATGTTTGCTTTCGGTCTTGTTGCTGTTAATCTTAACACCAAGAATGTTGTAAACGAACGACTAAAGGAAGAAACTGAGCTTGCGGCTGCTCTTATGAATGAAAAAAGCGATTTCTCATTTTTCGGTCAATACAAGGACGATCCCAACCTTCGTATTACCGTTTTCGATCTTGACGGTAACGTGCTTTATGAAAGCGATACCACCGCTGAGCTTGAAAACCACTCGGGCAGAGAGGAAATCATAAATGCCTTAGCCGGAAATCCGACTACCATTGAGAGATATTCCGATACCTTCAAATGCGATATGACCTACTATGCGGTCAAAACAACACTTTCCGAAGGCACAGATGTCATTCTTCGTCTTGCTGTGAGAAGCAGTCAAGTCACCTCTTACATAACGGCTCTCGTTCCGTTGCTCATTGTGGTTCTTGTCGTTTCGCTGATCATCTCATTTGTCCTCTCAAATATCCTTTCGAGAAGCGTATCGGGGAAGGTTACAGAGATTGGTGAGAGCTTGAAGAGCCTTAACGAGGGCGAATACACGCCCATCAAAACCGATATGAGTGAGCCCGAGCTTTTTGCCGTACTAGGTCAGATAAACGAGTTAAATGCAAACATTCATAGTCATATTCGTGTTGCAGACGGTGAGAGAGTCAAGCTGAACGCTGTACTTGATAACGTATCGCAGAGCATCATTGCACTTGATGGCTCGAAGCGTATCGTATTTGCAAATAAGCGTGCTTTTGAAATGTTTAACGGAACGCATCGTGACATTGGACGGGATTTGATCTTCTTAATTGAGAACCTTGAAATATATGAAAACATTTTAAGTCATTTGGGTGAAGATCACGCATTTACCTGCTCTTATAACGGTATGGAGCTTTCCGTGGTTATCAGCAAGGTAACCGACGATGCGATTTCCGATGAGATTTCCGCAATCCTTATCGTAACCGATATTACACAAGAAAAGCTTATAGAGAAGCAAAAGAGTGATTTCTTTGCCAACGCTTCTCACGAGCTAAAAACACCTATTACGGTAATGCAGGGGTTTGCCGAGGTTCTTATGAATAAGGAAGGCATTGACGATGCTTCCAAGAAACAGCTCGGACGAATTTATAAAGAAAGCCTCAGGCTCGGCTCTCTTATTTCAGATATGCTTATGCTTTCAAAAATTGAAAGCGGAGATGCACCTAAGAGAGTTCTTTCTGAGGTTGCTCTTGAAGAAATTGCGAGAGAGGTTCTCGACGGGCTTTCCGAAAAAGCGCAAAGCAGAAACATCACCGCAACGATTGTGGGTTCGGCAAAGATTACCGCCGATCAAACGATGATTTTTGAGCTTGTTGAAAATCTCGTATCTAACGCCATTAAGTATAACAAGGACGGCGGTTCTGTTGCGATTTCAATTACTGACACCGATACAGGCATTTGTCTCGGGGTCAAGGATACGGGAATCGGTATTAAGAAGGAACATCTGCCGAGACTTTGCGAACGTTTCTATCGAGTGGACAAATCTCATTCCAAGCGCATCGGTGGCACGGGACTCGGTCTTGCAATCGTTAAACACATCTGCGCTATTTCCGGAGCGGAGCTTTCTATTGATAGCGACTTCGGCATCGGTACGACCGTTACTGTTGCTTTCAGCAAATAATCAAATAGCCCACCATGCTTTCCTTTATGGATTACATAGTGGGCTTTGCCTTTGTTCAGTTAACGTTTCGATAGCAATATGCATACCTAGCTTGAAAGCGCATGTAAAAAGTGCTTACTCGTCGCAACTCGAGTGCTCGCTCAAACAATCGTCGAGCTTTTCAAGAGGATATGAAAGTCTTATCTATACCTGCTCAACCTCCCGAAGAGCTTTTTTGAAGCGGAAGAAGAATAGGATTGCAGTAAAGGTTACGGCGCAGATATCTGCGATTGGTTCGGCAAGATATACCGCAAAGGTTTTGTTCTCGAAAAATACGGGAAGGATGAAGATAAGAGGTAACAGAAGCACAAATTTTCGCATAACTGCAACTATTACCGATTCCCCTGCTCTACCCAGAGAAACAAAGGTCATCTGACAGGCTATTTGTATACCGAAAATGCCGAGACAGGCGCAATATATACGCAACGCCTCTGCAGTAAACTCCACAAGTCCTTTTTCTGACGAGAATATCCCCGCAAAGGCAGAGGGAAACAGCATTACCAAGCCCCAAACGACAATAGAATAAGCAAGGCTTACTGTAAGAAGATATTTAAAGCTCTGCTTTACTCTGTCTGCACGTCTTGCTCCGTAGTTGTAGCTTGTTATAGGCTGAGCCCCTTGGGCAAGTCCCTGC
>JAZORT010000020.1:0-46894 GCA_045656745.1 Eubacteriales bacterium
AACACTGATGCTTCTTGAATGTGATAAAGAGATAAACAAATGAAACTGATTATTAGTGATCTTTCGGACTACAACGCCGCGGGACACTATAATCTTATCTCTTGCGAAGCCCACAATTCTCAGGCAAAAAGACTTCTCCGAACTTTCTTTGAAAAGGATGTTGAAACATTAAAAAATTACTCCGAAAAAATTTCGGAGCTTTCGAGAATGCCTGTGTGATGCTTAAAATTTGTTGAATATACGGGAAACAAAAACAAAAATACACAGAGGTGAAAAGAAAAATGTTTGAAAGAACTAAGGCTTTTTGCGATTCGCTTTTAGAAGTGGGCTTGCCCGGATTTGACCTTGTGATATACAAGGACGGAGAGTGCGTTTTGCGCTATATGAACGGATATTCCGACCTTGAAAACAAGGTGAAAATGAGCGGAGATGAAAGATATAACATCTATTCCTGCTCAAAGGTCATAACCTGTACTGCGGCATTGCAGCTTTTTGAGAAGGGACTGTTTTCTCTTGAAGACAGGCTTTCCGACTATATGCCCGAGTTTCGTGAGATGACGGTAAAGTGCGGTGATACGGTGAAAAAAGCCGAAAAGCCGATACTTGTAAAGCATCTTTTTGAAATGACGGCAGGATTTTCCTATAACTGCTCATCTCCGTCAATAAAACAAGCCTTCGAGGAGACCGATGGCAGATGCCCGACTCGCGAGGTGATGAAATATCTTGCAAAAGAGCCGCTTCTCTTCGAGCCCGGAGAACGCTGGGAATACAGCCTCTGTCACGATGTCCTTGCGGCATTTGTTGAGGTTATATCAGGCGAGAAATTTGAAGAATACGTCAGAAAAAACATTTTTGAGCCTATGGAAATGACAAATTCCACCTTTATGCTCCCCGACTCCGAGCTTGACGGTATAGCCGAGCAGTACAGAGTTGAAAACGGTGAAAACCGTAACATCGGAAAAAGCATTTTCATTTATAAATTCGGAACGGAATACGCATCGGGTGGCGCGGGATGCATATCCACCACCGAAGATTACGTTAAATTTTTGGAGGGACTTCGCATCTATAAGCTACTTAAGCCCGAAACCGTCAAGCTTATGATGACCGACAGATTGACCGAGAAGCAAAAGGAAACCTATTGGACGAGGAATACTCACGGCTACGGTCTGGGTGTTCGTTGCCCAAAAGGGGACGGTTATTTTGTAGACTTCGGCTGGGGCGGTGCCGCCTGCGCGCATCTTACTATCGATATGGAAAATCGAATCAGCGTTTATTTTGCGGCTCATCAGCTTTCCTCGCCTGCCCAAGGGCTTCGCTCTATGGCATACCGCTTTGCCCGCGCCGAGCTTTGCAATGAAAAAGAGCTTGACCGAATATACAAGGATCTAAGAGAGATCCACAATTACAATCTTACCTATTGATCAATCGCAAAACAAAAATATTGAAGGGTTCTTCTATGACAGCAACAATATTTGATATTCAAAGAGTCTCGTTCGTTGACGGACCGGGAATACGCACGACAGTGTTCTTTAAGGGATGCAATCTTAAATGTGCCTGGTGTCATAATCCCGAGAGCCAAAGTCCTAAAAAACAGATTCTTTTTTATGAAAACAAATGCAAAAAGTGCCAAAAATGCCTGGAAAAATGCCCGAATTTCTTTGAAAAATGCAATTTTTGCGGCAGGTGCGCCTTGTTTTGTCCGAATGATGCAAGAGAAATTTGCGGCAGGGAATACACCTCGCAAGAGATTTTTCGCGAGGTAGTTAAGGATAAACCTCTTTATGAAAATTCGGGCGGAGGCGTCACTTTTTCGGGCGGTGAATGCATGCTTGCAATCGACTTTCTTGAAGAAATCTTAAAAAAATGCAAGTCCGAGGGGATACATACCGCGGTTGACACCGCAGGGCACGTTCCTTTCGATTACTTCGAGCGAATTTTGCCTTATACCGACCTATTCTTATACGACATTAAAATTGCCGACTCTAAAAAGCACGAAAGATACGTGGGTGTAGGCAATGAGCTCATAATTTCAAACATAAAAAGACTTATTTCCCTTGGTGCAAAAGTTATAGTCAGAGTTCCGATAATTGCAGGCATAAATGACACCATTGAAGAAGTTTCCGCTATTGCTAAGATTGCAAAGGGAGCCGAGAAAATCGAGCTTTTGCCCTATCACGCAATGGGAGAGCATAAGTATTCATCCCTCGGCAGAGAGGTTGAAAGATTTTCTGCCCCCGGTGAGGAAACGATGGCAATACTCCGCGCATTTGCAAAATGAAATTAAATCCCTCGTTTTTTCGAGGGATTTTTTGTCAGCAAGTTGAAAATGTCAAATAAGTGTGGTATAATATTATTTCTAATAAACTAATAAAGGATGAAAGAATGAAAATTATCGAGAATAAGACGTTTGACCAAGAGCGCGCACTTTACGGCTCAGACGGTGTAAGTGTAACAAATTGCAGCTTTGACGGTCCTGCCGATGGCGAGAGCGCCTTTAAGGAAAGTAAAAATATCATAGCCGAAAAGTGCTTTTTTAATCTTCGTTATCCTTTTTGGCACGATCGGGAGGTTTTAATCTCCGAGTGCGATATGACCGAGCTTTGCCGAGCCGCTCTGTGGTATACAAGCGATGTGAAAATCGTAAAAACCCGTATGCACGGTATCAAAGCTCTGAGGGAGTGCAGGGGTGTTGAAATATTCGATTGCGACATTATATCCCACGAATTCGGCTGGTTTTCAAGCGATGTAAAAATGACAAAAACTACTGTAAGCGGTGAGTATTTTATGATGCGCTCGTCAGGGCTGAAATTCGAAAATGTTACCTTAAATGGAAAGTATTCTTTACAATACATAGAAAATTCGGTCTTTGAGAACTGCATGTTCAACACCAAGGACGCCTTTTGGCACGCAAAAAATGTGGTGGTAAAAAACTCGGTTATCAAGGGAGAATACCTTGGTTGGTACTGCGAAAATGTACGGTTTGAAAATTGCGTTATTGAGGGCACTCAGCCTCTCTGCTATTGCAAGGGACTTGAACTTATTAACTGTGAGATGTATAAAGCAGACCTTGCATTCGAAAAGAGCGATGTTGAAGCCGAAATCACAACCGCAATTGACAGTATTAAAAATCCCGCCTCGGGAAAGATCCTGGTTTCTTCGGTGGGCGAGCTTATACTTGACGACCCGAATGCAAAGTGTGAAATTGAGGTAGGGGCTTAGAATGGCTGCTTTATCGAAAAAACGAATGCCCTTTGAGCTTTTGCCCGTAATTCTTGCGCTAGCATGGCCGACAATGCTTGAACAGCTTTTAGGCACTGCGGTGCAGTATATCGATACCGCAATGGTCGGCACACTCGGCACTGATGCGGTTGCGGCAGTAGGCTCCACAACAACGGTAAACTGGCTTATCGGAAGCACCGTTTCTGCCGCTGGCGTGGGCTTTTTGGCATTTATTTCTCAATCTCTCGGCGCAGGGGAGGGCGAAAGAGCGAAAAGAGCCTCGGCGCAGGCGGTGCTTGCAGTGCTCGCTTTGGGAATAGTTTTTACCGCTGTACCTCTGCTGTTAAGCGGTAGAGTCCCTGTATGGATGCAGGTAGATGGGCACTTACGCAAAACCGCATCCACCTATTTCTTTATCCTTTACTCGACAATGCTCTTTAGGTGCGCCTCGATAATTCTCGGAACCGTTCTTCGCGCTGCGGGAGATACGAAAACACCTATGCTCGTGGGGCTTGTGGTTAATGTCGTCAATGTAAGCTTGAATTTCTTCTTCATTTATCCAACGCGAACGCTCGGAGCTTTCCGTATCCCCGGACTCGGTCTTGGAGTTATCGGTGCGGCTCTTGCCTCGGCTTTTGCATACGCCGTCGGAGGAATACTTATAGCTCTTGCTCTTTTTAGGCATAAAACGATTTCTCCCCGCGGCTATTCCTTTAAGCCCGATTCGGCAATTCTCAAGCCCTGTCTAAAGGTTGCATTCCCCAATACGCTTCAGCGCTTCGGCACATCCTTTGGCTATGTTGCCTTTGCCGCTATGGTAAATTCCATAGGCGGAATAGCTACCGCCGCGCATACTATTGCTAATACGGTAGAATCGGCTTTCTATATCCCCGGCTACGGAATGCAGGCGGCGGCTGCAACCCTGGCGGGCAGGGAATACGGTGCGAAAAACGGCGAAAATATAAAACGCCTCGGCAAAATGATGCTTTTTATCGAAACTATCCTGATGATAGTCTCGGGCGGTGCGCTCTTCATTCTTGCAAAACCGATGGTGTCAATCTTCTCCGAGGATGCCGCAGTTATTGCTCTCGGAGCGCTGGTTCTTAAAATGGTTGCTCTTTCCGAGCCGTTTTACGGTATTTCAATCATAATCGAAGGAATGATGCAGGGAATGGGAAAAACTACAATGCCCTTCGTGACAAACATTATCGGTATGTGGGGAGTGCGCATTGTAGGTACCTTTATCTGCACCGGACTTCTGGGTATGGGACTTGTCTCCGCTTGGGGATGTATGATACTCCATAATCTTATGCTTTTTCTCGTATTTTTTGCCTTTTATCTCTCGGGCAGGTGGAACCCTCTGCTCAAAAGAAAGTAAATTTTTGCCTGCTCACTAATACCGAGCAGGCTTTTTTGTCAAAATCTACCAAATTGTGCTAAAAAACTTGACAACTAAGCCTTTGTTATGATATAATAATAAATCGCAGAAATATTTTAGAATATATATATTATTTAGGAGCAAAAATGAGTGAGAATTTCTTGAAATTCAAACGGAAAAGCAACGCTGCAAGGCTGATTAAGTCGATCCTTTCGGGAGCCGGCGCGGGGCTTTTCCTTTCGGGACTTACGCTTATACTGTCTAAGCTTTGTCTCTTGAATATACCGCCGCTGGTTGCAATACCTGTTGGAGTCTTGGGCTTCCTTGCCGCGGGCGGAGCGTTGTTTATTCTTTTGCGAAAGTCCGACCTTAGGCTTGCTAAGGAGCTTGACTCAAGCTTTGGATTGCACGAGAGAGCGCAAACGATGATATTCCTCGGTAAAGAGGAGGACAGCTTTGTACAAATGCAAAGAAGCGACGCCGACAACGCGCTTGGTAAAATTTCGGTAAAGAGCCTGAAAATTAAAAGGCTTTGGGTGTTTATTGTTGCGGCTGCCTTAGGCGCTTTGGTTTTTGCAGCGGGTATCATAGTGCCAAATCTCAGAAATATACCCGAGCCCGAGGAAGTGGAGCCGTTTACTCTTTCAGAAATACAGAGAATAGGACTTCTCGATATAATAGCTCATGTTGAAAATTCAAAGATGGAAGAGCCTTACCGCACACAGACAGCAGACCAGCTAAAAGCACTTTTGGCTAGCCTTGAAAAGGTTACTACCAAGAAGGATATGAGAGCGGTGGTTACCGAGTCAATGGCATTTATAACCGAGATAACCTACAATTCCTCGTCAATGACCGAGATTGTAATCGCCCTTTGGGAAACCGATGATAAATATGCTATGGCGCTTGCGTATTCCTTAGATACAAGCTCCTGGAGCGATCCGGTTTGGGGTGACTTTATAGAGAAGTTTAACGAGTTTAAGGCACTTTACGATCCGGTTGCCTCTGAGGGTGAGTCGGATGAGGAAACAATTAAAGGCGAGCTTGCCTGGAATCTTGAAAAGAGCGGACTTGCAATAATGGCGGGACTTGCTAACTCGGGAATTTCCGAAGAAGACCCGCTTTATATCGCCTGCGAGCAGCTTGTCAACCGCAAAGAGGGAACAACTCCGCCTCTTCTAATGGGACTTTCAACGCTGGCGAAAAATGCAGACCGCCTGAGCCTTGAAACTATGAAAAAGAAGCTTGACGATACTATGAACTATATGTCGAAGAACTTCTTGTATGCCGCTATTGAAGCACAGAAAATAAATACCAATACCGGCGAATATGCGCTTACAAAGGTATCAACTCTGTTTATGGTTCCTCTCCCCGGCTTTGAACGACCCAATCTTCGGAGTGACGGTGACTCATCGGACGGTGATTCGGATGACGAGAATAATGATAAAGAAGATTCGCCCAGCGGAGGCGGAGGCGTCGGTGACGGAGCGGTATACGGAAGTAACGACCTTGTTCTCGACCCGCTGACGGGCGAGTATGTTGAATACGGAACTCTTCTTGAAAGATATTTCCCCCTTATGGAAGCAAAGCTTGCATCCGGTGAATATACCGAGCAGCAAAAACAAGCAATTAAAAATTATTTTGCCCTCCTTTACGGCGGCATTAAGAAAGACGAAGGTAAATGAAAATGAATAATGAAATGATTAAAAATGACGAGCAGCTTGAAGCTGCACCCATAATTAACGATACCGAGAGAGTAAGCCTATTCAGCGCAAAGATAGCTGCGGTAAAGCAGGAGCTTGCAAAGGACGTAGTAGGTCAGGCGGATATTATCGAAGGCGTTGTTACCGCTATAATTGCAGGCGGTAATGTGCTTCTCGAGGGTGTTCCCGGAGTTGGTAAAACACGTCTTGTCCGTGCACTTGGAAAGACAATGTCTCTTCCTTTCTCCCGTATCCAGTTTACCCCCGACCTTATGCCCTCCGATGTAACCGGTGCAAACATTGTTGAAAAGGACGAAAACGGCAGACTTAATACAAAGTTCCGTCCCGGTCCTATCTTTGCAAACCTTGTTCTTGCCGACGAGATTAACCGTGCAACCCCCAAGACCCAGTCTGCGATGCTTGAGGTAATGCAGGAGCACAAGGTAACCGTTGGTAACGAGACACACAAGCTTGCAGAGCCTTTCTTCGTTCTTGCTACCCAGAACCCCATCGAGCAGGACGGTACATATCCTCTTCCCGAGGCGCAGATGGACCGTTTCGTATTCAAGCTTATAGTTGACTATCCTACAAACGATGAGCTTGTTAATATCGTTAAGATGACACAGAAAACTATGGAAGAAACCGCTGAAGCGGTAATTACCGGTGACGAAATTCTTGAAATGAGAGCACTTGCTTCTCAGGTTCCCGTATGTGATGAGGTTCTTTATTACGCGGTAAACATGGTTTCCAATACTCACCCCACCGCGGCAGAATGCGCACCCTCGGCAAAGAAGTATCTTAAATACGGTGCTTCTCCCCGTGCGGCTCAGGGTCTTATCACATGCGCAAAGGTACGCGCGCTTATGCAGGGACGCTTCAACGTAGCATATGAGGATATTGACACTCTCGCATACCCCATCCTCCGCCACAGAATAAAGCTTAACTACACCGCGGTTAACGATAAGCTTACCGTTGACGATGTTATCTCGCTTATAATCAAAGAAACTAAAAAGGGCTTATAATAGGGCTTATAGATGAAGAAAATTGTAATAGATGAGGGGTTTATCAGCGAGCTTGAAAGCTTGCAGACTATCCTCAGAAACAACATCGCCGGAATGTTTGGCGGTAACCGTCAGACAAAGAATTTCGGCTCCTCTTGTGAATTTGCGGATTACCGTGATTACCTTCCGGGCGGCGATGTGAATAAAATAGATTGGAATGCTTACGCAAGGTTTGATAAGCTTTACGAAAAGCTTTATCTTGACGAGCGTCAGATGCATACCAAAATATATATAGATGCCAGCCGTTCAATGGACCACGGCACCGATGATGACAAGGCTACCCAGGCAATAAAGCTTGCGGCGGCGTTTGCCTATCTTTCTGTATGCGAAATGGACAAGGTTTCCATATACGCTATTGAGGGAAGTAAACTTCGCGAGGTGGTTGTCGGAATGGTGGGCAAGGATTCCTACCTTAACTGCATAAACAAGCTTAACGAGCTGACCTTTGATACCGATGCTAAAATCAGCGATGCTATCATTCCCTCCTCGGTAGGCTACGGCGATGGATATTCTATAATCATATCCGACTTTTTAACCGATGACGATTACGAGTCGGCAATAGACCGCCTTACCGATGCAAGGCGCGATGTTATCTGCGTGCAGATACTCTCCAGAGCAGAGATAAATCCCCAAATCAGAGGAAAAATGCATTTGTTTGATGCCGAATCCAGCGAAAAGTTCTTCCGCAAAAAGATTGATAAGGATATTATCCGAGCATACAAGGACGCGCTAAAGTATGTGGTTGACAGAATAAGAGGCTATTGCGAGGCAAGAGAGGCAAGGTATATCTTTGCACCCGCGCACGCTTCGGTATCCGAGCTGTTCTTCGGTGACCTTCAGGATGCGGAGGTGGTAAGATGAAATTTCTTTATCCCCTCGGCTTGCTTGGACTTATCGGAGTCCCGCTGGTTATCCTTATATACATTCTTAAAAACAAGTACAACGAGCAAACCGTTCCCTCAACATTCCTTTGGACTTTGAGTGAAAAGTTCTTCAAAAAAAGAAATCCCCTCAGCGGTCTTACGGGTATAATCAGTCTTATCCTTCAGATACTAACGGTTGCTTTCGTTTCCTTCGCCATAGCAAGACCGGTGTTTATAATCCCCGAGGCGGCAGAGGAGTATTGTTTTATACTCGACTGCTCGGGAAGTATGAATACCAAAAACGGTGATAAAACCCGCTTTGAAGAAGCAAAGGAGCAGATTGAGGAGCTTATCGACGAGTCAAGCAACGGCAGCACCTATACTCTCATAACTCTTAATGCCGAGCCTTCTGCCGTTTACGAGCGCATAACCGATAAAAAAATGGCAACCGAAATGCTCTATGACCAGGTTTGCACCGACGGCTTGGTAGAGGAGGGGGACGCTCTCGCTCTTGCTCAGGGTTACTTCGACGAGAACACCTCTTTCGTAACCTATTTCTTTACCGACTCTGCTTATACCGAGCATAATAATGTGAAAATTGTAAACCTTGGTTTGCAATCTGCTAGGAATTATTCTGTAAATAATATAACTTCCGACTTTACTGACGGAACTCTTAATGTTTTTGCGGAGGTGCGTTCTTATTCCTCTAACGAAACTCTTACTGTTGGACTTTTCGTTAACGGCTCTGCCGAGGCGGCAGATACTGTAAGGGTTGATGTTTGGAGTGACGAGATAGCCCAGGTAGAGCTTAGCTGCGACGTTGCAAGCTACGATTATTTCAGAGTTTCTGTTCTTGAGGAAGACGCCTTAATGCAGGATAACTCTATCGTGATTTATAACCTTGAGAGCGCTGCGGCTTACGACATTCTTCTTGTCAGCGAAACGCCTTTCTTTATGGAGGCTGCTCTTGATGTTTTGACTGACTCTAAGGTTGATGTGATTTCTCCCGAAAAGTATAACGGTCAAACCGGCTACGGTCTTTACATCTTCCATTCCTATACGCCGAGCGTCCTTCCCGATGCCGCGGTATGGCTTATCAACTCAACCGAGAGCGTTTCGGATTCCGGTTTCGGTATCAGAGGTGTTATCGAGCTTGAAGAGCCGGGTGAGATTGTAAAATCGAATTCTACAGCTTCCGCCGCCCGCGACCTTTTGAGCGGTATTAACGGAAACGGAATATATATTTCCGAGTATGTGAAGTACAGCGGAATGTACACAAAGTTCACAACTCTGTTTTCTTACGATTCAAATCCTCTCATCTTTGCGGGTACGAATGCGCTCGGTAACAGAGAGGTTGTTGTCGGCTTTGACCTTCACAAGGCAGACTTCTCGCTTTCTACCGACTTTGTACCGCTTGTAGGAGCGCTTCTTTCCTATTCCTGCCCCGACATTCTTGACAGAACCGATTTTGTCTGCGGTGAGGATGTTTCTCTCAACCTTTCGTCGAATATGCTTAATGTTAAGGGCATTTCTCCCGACGGCAAGGAAATTTATATCGATTCTTCAACCGATATCGGCGTTTTGCACCTTGATAAGGTAGGTACTTATACCGTAAGAGTAACTACCGCGGATTCGGTTCAGGATTACAAAATTTATTCTGCAACTCCCGAAAAGGAGAGCGATTCCTCTGTAATTAAGTCGTTCTTCTCTCTTGCGGGTGAGCAAACCTTTGTAAAGAGTGACGGAGAATACGATCCTATCGTAATTATCTTCATTACCCTTGCAGTGTTATTTATGGCGGATTGGATGGTGTACTGTTATGAAAAATATCAGCTTCGATAATCCGTACTGGCTCTTTATGGCAATACCGCTGGTTTTGCTTATCCTTATTCCTTACTTCATTTCAAAAAATAAGGATAATAAAACGCGCGGTTGGCTCACCTCTCTCGTTTTCCATGTTCTTATTGCCTGCGCCGTAACTTTGGCTGCGGCAGGCCTTACCCACACCACGGTTATGACGAGAACAAAGGTGTATATTGTTGCCGACGTTTCTTATTCCTCCGAGCGAAATCTTGATAAGATAGACGAGTATATCGCAAATATTGCAGATTCTCTCCCTCCTAACACGAAGCTCGGTATCGTTTGCTTCGGTAATGACAGCACTATCCTTACCTCTTCAGGCACTGCGATAAAGAGTGTTAAGGACGCAAAGGTTGATGCTTCGGGCACCAATATTGCAGGCGCTCTTGACGAGACTGCAAGCTACTTCTCCGAGGGAGAACTGAAGCGTATTATTCTTATAACCGACGGCTTTGACACTACTGCTGACGGCTCTACTGCCGCTGCGGTTGAGCGTCTTGCCGCAAGGAATATAAGGATAGACACAATTTACCTTGATAACAATCTTAAAGAGGGCGAGGCAGAAACTCAGGTTTCGGATGTTGATTACACCCCCTCGACCTATGTTGACCAGGATTCTTCGATAAGCGTTCTTGTTGAAGCCAATGTTGAAAATGATGTTATAGTCTCCCTTTCGGTAAAGCCCGAGGGCGAGTCCTCTTATACTCAGATCAGCCAAACGGTGCTTCACGCTGACATCGGTATGAATATAGCCACCTTCACGCTTCCCACCAATGTTGCGGGCGTGTTTGACTATAAGGTGGAGCTTCAGCCCACAGCCGATTTTTCTGTCCACAATAACGCATACAGCTTTACGCAGACGGTTGCCGCAAAGCGCAGTATTCTTCTTATTACGGGTCAGCGAAATGACCAGACCGAGATAGAAAGACTCTACGGTGAGAGTGTTGACATCGATCCTTACCTTATTAATAATTCCAATAAAGATATCCCTTATACCATAGAGGCTCTTTCTCAGTATGACGAGATAATTCTCTCTAATGTGGATATAAGAGAAATCAATAATATCAATGCGTTTATCGACTCGGTTGATATTGCGGTTTCGCAGTACGGTAAAAGCCTTATTACTATGGGCGACCTCTATATGCAGAACAAGGACGATCCCGTCTTTGAACGCCTTGAGGAGCTTCTCCCTGTAAGCTTCGGAAATGCGAATAAGGATTCCAAGCTCTATACCATAGTGCTTGATATTTCAAGGAGTATGTATTCAAACCGTCCCGCCAAGCTTCTTGCCGCTAAGGATGCCGCAACAAAGCTCGTTTCCATACTTGATGACGAGGATACGGTTGCGCTGATAATCTTTGCGGGCGAGGCAGTTGTTATCCACACTCCCGAGCGTCTCGGTGATTGCCGAGAGGAGCTTTATTCCAAAATTCAGTCGGCAGAGGCCAGCCAGGGAACTCTTATAAGCGACGCACTCCAGCAGGCGTATAAGCTTATGAAGGACCTTGACTACGAGGAAAAGCAGGTAATGCTTATTTCCGACGGTAAATCCTTTGCAGAAAAAGCGGATGACGAGGTAATAGTTGCCCAGAAGATGAAAAATGAGGATATCATTCTTTCGGGCATTGCAGTACCTCTTAACCTTAACCAAATATCCGATAAGGCAGGATGTGCCACCATTGAGGAGCTTACCAAGATTTGCGGAGGCCTTTATTACGAGCTTCGTGATGAGAGTAAAGTTTCCGAGCTTGTCTTTGCCGAGATCGGTGACAAAATTACCGACTCGATAATGGAAGGTAAGGTTGACGTTAATATCGAAACCTACCGCGACCCGATGATGGAGGGTATCGGAAGCCTTCCGCCGATTTACGGATACATTAACACGAAGCCTAAGCTTGACGCCACGATGATTCTCTCGGTGGATTATGAGAAGAATTCGTCAACAACGGTGTCTGTTCCTCTTTATTCCTACCGCAATCACGGAAACGGTAAGGTTGCAACCTTTACCTCCAGCATCAGCGGAAATTGGCTTAAAGATTGGTCTTACGAGGATAAGGATACCTTCTTTGGCAACCTTCTGTCAACTAATACACCCCCCGAGCGTATAGATTATCCCTTCGAGCTTAAATTTGAGCATTACGGCAGTAAATCCTCTGTTGAGATTTCGCCCTCTTACCTTAACCCGAAGGCAAAAACCTATATTAAAATTACCGATCCCGCAGGCAGGGTCAGCGAGCAACAGCTTGTTTTCGACCTTAATAAGTATTCTACCGAGTTTGCCACATCTCTTGTTGGAAAATACAAGATAGAAATTACCTACACCTACGGAACTCACAGCTTTAGCTCGGTAACCTATTACACTATTCCTTACGCTATGGAATATAACGCCTTTGCAGCCTACGACATCTCCGATGTATACGACTTTATGCGCGGAGCAGGGCAGATTTCCACCGACGGAACACTTGATCTTGAAAATGATAAATCCTATGTTTCAACCTATGAATTAAGCTTCAGAGTTCCTCTTCTTATCTTTGCGGTAGCTCTGTTTGTTGTGGATGTTTTCATCAGAAAGTTCAGGTGGAAGGATATTAAAGGCTTCTTCCACAAAAAGAAGAAAGGAGCAAGATAATAATGATTAAAAAAATAGCTTCAATACTGCTCGTTTTGTCAACCTTGCTTCTTTCCTCTTGCGGGGAAATGAAGAAGGCGCTCAACGATATTCCCGAAAACGATAATTCAAAGCTTCCCGGCGGAACTGTTGAAAAGCCGAAGCTTGACGATGATCCTACCAACGACTTTACCGTCAGACTTCGCGTAAACGAAGAGGACTTTATACCCCAGGTTGCAATAAATGTTTATTGGAATGACGGATATAATATCCACATAGCCCCCATTGACGAAACGGGTATTGCAAGAATAGACGGACTTGACGGTGACTACTCGGTAACTCTTTCCTCCGCGCCCTCCGGCTATTCCTATGACCCCAACGCCTATGTGGCAACCAACGATAACCGAGATATTATAATAGATATGTATGATTCCGGCGCGGTAAATTCGAAAGAAACCGGACTGTATAGCTGTATACGCGTTAATACAACCGGTGTCTACACCGTAACCATAAACGAGGATGTTCTTGATGTTAACAATGACGGAAAGAATGTTGATGTTGCCTATTTCGAATTTGCTCCGCAGTTAAACGGAGTTTATACAATCGAGAGCTGGGTAAATATCGTTGATGATGATGTAAACCCCGTTTGTATAGCCTTTAACGGCTCGTCTCAGTATAAATACGGCGAATATAGAGTAACCGAGGTAGGAGCTTGCGGAAGCTATACCCGCAACTTTATCCATACCGTTAAAATTGCCGATGAAAACATAAGTGCCGGCGGCTCTCAGGTGTTTACCTTCGGTATTACCGCTGAGACAAAGAGCGGCGTTTACCCCGTAACCTACACCTTTGCTATAAAGCGCGACGGTGGATTTGACCACAACCGACCCGCAAAGGTTATGGTAGCTCCTAAGTTTGATTGGACCGGCTTTGATTTTGAAGCATTTGAGGCTCTTGCGGGCGGAAAAATCGTCGGAACCGAAATGCCGTACAGTGACGAGCCGGGCAGCACCCTTGTCTTTGACCAGCGCAATTTCAAGGTTTGGGAAAAATCCGAGGGCGGAGACGGCATATATCACGTGTATGATCCGGATAAATATGCATCAACCGGTGGTTACGGCCCTATGCTCGTTGCGTATATAAACAGACCCTCAAAATACATTGATCAGTCCTTTGTAAACGTTGAATCTCTCGGCTCTTCTTACCTTACCGTTGAGAACGGAACGCTTAATTATAAGCAGTTCATCGAGGGCTTTGATAAGGTGGCATCCGAGGGCTATTATTGTCTCTTCAACTGTCCCTGCCACAAGGATCAGGAGGACGGCTCCCCAAAGGCTTGTCCGCCCTCTTGCACAGGCTGCGCAGGGCAGTGTACCCCTTGTCCCGAGGAGCTTTTGGGTAAGGAAGGCTACTCACAGCGCTGCAACAGCGACGGCGTTGCTCCCGTAACTCCCGAGCTTGCAGAATGTCTGCAAAAAATAGCAATAAAGCAGATTTATTTTGCTGACGGAGAGGGAACTATCGACGGCAGAAATGACATCTACGCATTCGAGGATTCCCAGTGGCTCTTCGCTTGCGGATATTACGAATAATTTTCCTAAAAAAAGAGGCGCCTCGCCTCTTTTTTTATTCATAGATAGCGAATATTTATGCAAAAACCGAATAAAAAACTGCCGTACATAGCGTAAAATTGTGTTTTTTGTTGAAAATAACCAAATTGTGAACGAATTATTGATATATGTCTACAAAAAATTAAAAAACTATTGCAAAATGAATTTTTTTATATTATAATATATTTACATTGGGTGCTTTACTTGTTAAGGCACCTAAAAAAATTGATTTTTCGGGTTTACCCCGTTAATAGTAAGGAGAAAAATATGAAAAAAAGTATTGTGCTTATCCTTTTTCTTGCGCTGATTTCTGTGTTTGCTCTCGGCGCTTGTAATAAGGAAGAAGAATGCGCTCACACCTTTAGCGATAAATGGTCTACCAGCGCAGACAAGCATTGGCACGCAACAACCTGCGGCCACGGTGAGATAAAGGGAGATGAGGCAGCTCACGTTGACGCTGACGAAAACGGCGTTTGCGATGTTTGCTCTTACGAGTCCGGACACTTCCACACCTTTGCTACCGAGTGGTCCTTTGATGACGACAAGCATTGGAAGGCTGCAACCTGCGCTCATACCAACGAGGTTAGCGAGTCTGCCGCTCACGCTGACGATGATGTTAACGGCAAGTGCGATTCTTGCTTGGCTCACGTTCACACCCTTGACGGTGCAGGCTTCTGCTCCGGCTGTAACAAGGAAATCAAGCCTGTTGTTGAGACCGACATCGCGAGCGTAATTTCCGCAACCACCGCACGTACACATAATGTTGTAAGCGGTAAGATCAACGATTATGCTATCAGCCGTTTTGGTGATTCTTCTAAAGATCTTGAGTTTGAGCATGTTATCGACTACTACCGCGGAACTAACGGTACATACGTTAAGTGGGAGTATGACGAGATTGGCGAAGACGGCGTTGCAACCGGCAACACCGAGGTGTTTGAAAAGTGGATTAATGTTATTTCTGCCGAAGAGGTAGTTGGACTTTCCGCAGTTTCGGTTAATGGCGTTTACACCAGCGCTGAGCCTAACGCTTTCAGCCTTGACGATCTTGCAGGTCACTATTTCGCAGTTTCTACTCTTGCAGACGGCTTCGGTCCCGAGCTTACTCTTCTTTCGCTCTACGAGGCTTACGTAAACTACGGTATCGAAGAAGCAATTATCAACCACGATATCGTTAACAACAAGTATGATTTCAGCTACAAGGCACTCGTTGTTAATAAGGCAACCACCGGCGGTGTTGACCTTGGCGAATATCCCGCAAACTACTACGAGGTTGAAGTTTCCTTCACCTATGCAGACGATTACACTCTTACTTCCTTCTATGTAAAGTGTGATTGTTACACCAGCGATGCAGGCGTAGCAGGTGACGGCTCCGCATACGAGACCGATATCGTTTACGATTATGCAACCGGCAATTTCACCATTCTTGAAGACGCAATTCCCGATACTTACAGCTACACCGTTACTCAGACGGTAGGCACCCTTGGTGAGATCGAGCTTAATGACGGCTCTGAGTTTATGCCCGAAGGATTCGAGATTTATTCCGATACCGAGCATACCACCGTAATGCCCGACTCCTTGAACATAGGCATTACCGATATGAGTCAGGAGCTTTATCTTGCTCCCTCTTCGGATAAGGGCTTCATTTCCTTCGTTACCTTTGATTTCGAAATTACCGTTACCGATAAGAACGGCAATCCTTCAACCGGACTTATGGTAGTTGTTTATTCCTACGATGTAATTCAGTTCTTCCCCATGCAGGGCGGTGAATACGTAGTAACCTTTGAGGCTCTCGGTCAGACTAAGACCTTGAATGTTACCGTTGAATCCTCTGAGGTTCAGGGCGAGAAGTTCATTACTCTCGAGGTTCTTGACACCTATTCTTGGTCCGATTCTTGGACCGACGAGGGCGTTTGGTACGAGTTCGTTGCTGAAACTCCCGGTCAGTACACCTTCTATCTTCCCGCTAACTTCGGTATTGTAGAGAAGTCTAAGTGGGATCAGGGCGGCTATCCCGATGCTGATATGTACGGCGAGGCTAACAGAACCGTTACCGTAACTATCAGAGCCGGTCAGACATACCGCTTCTACTACGCAGCTGTTGTAGCCGGAACCTACATTATCGGTTACGACGCACCCTAATTTGCTTTTAATTTGATCGCGCCGCCTTCGGGCGGCGCACCCCCTAATCTTGGTTTCAATTGGATTTCAAACAATTTGAAATAAATAAATTTTTATATAAGGAGGCTCTTTACAATGAAGAGACATCTTTCACTCGTTGTTTCTGTTCTTGTACTTGTAGCAATGGTTCTTTCCATCTCGGCATGTAACCTTGTTCCTGACGCAGGCAAGAAGCACGAGCACACCTATAGTGAAGATTGGTCCTATGACGCGACCAACCACTGGCACGCAGCAAACTGCGCTGATAACGACGAATGCAAGTCGGCTACCGCAGATGTTGCAGCACACACCCTTGAGGGCAATACCTGTTCGGTTTGTGGCTACGTAAAGCCCGCTGATCCTAAGCCCGAAGATCCTAAGCCCGAAGATCCCAAGCCCGAAACTCCCGTAGCTGACGGCACCGCGGCTAATCCCTTCGCGCTTACCGTTCCCGGAAGCCTTGAAATCGCTTTCGCAGGTGGTTATGATCCCATCTGGTACGCTTTCACCGCTACTGAGACAAAGACCCTCTCTATCACTCTTAGCTCTAACAATGCAGTAGTTGGTTACGGCGTAGCAGCTGATTCGATCACCTACAGCGAGGGCGAGACCGTTGTAGAGTTCAGCGTTGAAGAGGGCGTTAAGTACTTCGTTAACTTCTCTACTTTTGATGGAGCAGCAGCAGAGTACACCGTAGCTACCGAGTACATAGTTAAGGCTTCTCCCTATGAGACTGTTCTTTACGAAAACAACAACACTCTTGTATTCTCCGAAGAAGAGATTAAAGCTGATAGCGCTACCAGAAAGCTCGTTATCGATACTGAAAGCACCTACCAGTTCGCAGGTGACCTCTTCGTTGCTAAGGTTGTAGCAGCAGACGGCACCGAGATCGCAAAGGTTGAAAATGCATTCACTCTCGCAGCAGGCGAGTACACCGTTACCTTTGGTATGTTCTCTGCTTTCGGCATCGCAGCTGACACTGGCGTTTCAATTAAGGTAGAGGATAAGAACGCAGATGATGATGGCGATCAGGGCGACGTTATCGGCGAGTCTGATTTCATTATCGGTGAAAACTCCGTTACTCTTACCGACGAAGAAGCTAACAATGGTAAGAACTTTACCTTCGTAGCTCAGTCCACCGGTACTTACACCTTCTCCGGCCTTCTTGCTATCGTTTCTAACAGCGACGGCATACAGATCGGTAGAATGGAAGTATTCCTTGAAGCAGGCACCTACATCGTTACTCTTGTTAACATCGAGGGCGTAGGCGGCGAGTTTACTCTCACCATTTCCTACACCGCTCCCGCAGGTGAAGATGGCGGCGACAACGAGCAGGTTGGTAGCGAGGACGCTCCCGTTGACATTACTCTTCCTGCAGAAAACGTTGCAGTAAACAACGATTCCATAAACATGAACTGGTACACCTTCACTACTACCGAGGCTGGTACCCTTACTATCGTATATTCCAACGCTAACTCTTGGGTATATGTTAAGAGCGCAAATGAGACTCTTACGGGTGATCAGGAGGCAACTCTTACCTTCGTTCTTCAGGCTAATACCACTTACAAGATTGCTCTTGGTACTTGGAATCCCGATTCCGGCGTAACCGCATCTATTTCCTACGCAGCAGGTGAAGCAGGCGGTGACGAGGGCGGCGAAGAGGGCGGCCTCGACGTTGAACCCGCAGGCTCTCTTGAAGCAGACATAGCAAATACTGTTACTGTTAGCGATGCTGATAAAGCAGCAGGCAAGGTTTACTACTCCTTCTATCCTTGGACTAGCGGCGAGTACGCTTTCGAGAGCAACGATCTCTGGGTAACCGCTGTTTACCTTAACGGTACCGCTCTTGAAACTAATGACAACGGTTACTATGTTCTTGAGGAAATGACATCTTACATCGTTGAGATTAGCGTGGCATATGTTTCCACTGGCGACTATACTATTACTCCTGCTTTCCAGTATCCCTATGGCGCAATTCAGAATCCCGAGTACTTCGATTGGGAATATGAATTTGGCACTCCCTTCACCGCTACATATGCAGGCGGTTACACACCTTACTGGTATTCCTTCTATGCAACTGTTGACGGCGTTCTTACCGTAACCACCGAGAATACTAATGCTGTAATTCTTATCACTGCAGTTCCCGGTATGGATATTAGCAACTCCGGCGACGAGGGCGAATGGCTTGGTTCCATTTCTATGCCTGTTATTAAGGGCAGACAGTATTATATCGGCGTTATGACTGCTGATTCTTCTGCTGCTGACATCGTATTTACTCCTACCGTTACCGAGGGCGAATACGTAGGTGAAGGTACCGAAAACGCTCCTATCATTATGGTTGACGGCGCTAATACCATTAGTCTTCCTCAGTGGGGCTCGGTATGGTTTGCATATAAGGCACCTGCAAACGGTACTCTTACCGTTACTACTGCCAACGAGTTCTGCGTTTGGTACTTTAAGGGTGTAGAAGACTATGCAACCGCAGGTGACAAGAGCATCTGGCTTGAGGAAGGCAAGATCGTATATCTCTACGTTGAGAACAGTGACGAAGAAGCACACGATATCGAATTCACCGCTTCCTTCAAGAAAGATCCCACCGAGGTTTACAGTGGCAACGTTGTAGCTGACGGTACTGCCAACTCTATTACCGTTGAGGATCAGACATGGGTTATTGTTGACTTCATGGGCGGCGGTCAGTACCAGATCACCTGGGACAACGCTGCTGCAATGGTTGAGCTTGCTGAATGGGGTGGAAATACCGTTCTTGCAAACGGCGATATCATCACCGGTTCCAACTGGGGCACCAACCTTATGATTTACTTCGAGGGCTACGCAGCAGGTACTGTTAACGTAACTATCACTCCTTACGTTGCAGAGTCCTCCTCTAACTCTCTCGTTATCGGTGATAACACCATCGAGGTTCAGGATACTTCTATGGGTGATACCTACGAACTTCCCGTAAACGCTGACGAGACCGTTACCTACGTTCTTACCGTTGGTACCAACGGCGTTCTTATCCTTTCTGACGGTACCGTTCTCACTTCCGAGGGCAGCACTACCGAGATTACCGTTCCTGCTGGCGAGACTGTTACTGTTGGAATCGGCGCACTCAGCTGGTCTGACAACGTTGCAGTAATTTCCGTTGCAGTTGCAGGAACCGCAGCTCCCGAAGAGGGTGGCGATGAGCCCGCAGGTCCTACCGGTACTGTAAACGATCCCTTCATCGTTGATGCACTCCCCTATGAGATCACTGTTTCCGGTGAGTTTGATGTATACATCAAGTTCGTTGCTTCGAAGGATTGCACTCTTGAGTTCACATGGACCGCAGGTTCTGTTCTTGACATGCCCAGCTATATGGTAAGAGAGAGCTTTTCCGTAAAATCATACAAGGGTGAGGTTAAGGCTGGCGACACCTTTGTTGTCAATGTTTATGGTTCAACTGGCTCTACAATCAGCTTCAAGGAGATTCTTCCTCCTACAGAGGCTGCAGGCACTCTCACCGACCTTGGTACAAATGAGATCGTAATTGAGGACAATACTTATGTAGTTATTCCGCTCCAGGCAATGGGTCTTTATGAGATTACTTGGACTGATGCTAACCTTGTTGTAGAGTTCCAGGAAAACGGCAGAGCTCCCTTCGTTCAGATTTCCAGCGGCGCCGTAGCGAGTCTCAATCCTATGGCAGGCGCAAACCTTAAGATCTATCTTAAGAATTATGCGGCAGGCACCGCAATCATCAACGTTGCAGCGTACGTAGATACTCCCGTTGATGCTGCAGTTGGCGACAACACCGTTAAGGTTGTTGATACTCAAAATGGTAAGGTTGTAAATCTTCCCGTATCCGACGCTGAAGTTACCTACGTTATCACCCCCGGCAACAATGCAGTTGTTGTTTATGATTACACCAACTACCTTGCAGGCGAGACTGTTGAAATCACCGTTGCAGCAGGCGCTACCGTAAGCTTCAACGTTTGCACCGAAAACTGGACTGCGGCTGAGGTTGTAGTAGGCGTTGCTGTAAAGGGTCAGGAAGCTGAAACTCCCGTCACTTCCGCAACCGGTACTTATATGTCTGATAAGCATGCAAGCGGTAGATATCTCAAGGTAGAGATTGATGCAGAGAACGGCACTATGACTCTTACTCGCTCTAACATGAGTGGCGGTTGGGATGCTTCTACAGCTGTTGCAGAATATACCTACGCATTCGACGGCACTAACGTAACCGTGACTAACGTAAGCGGTCAGGTTTGCACTTGTGTATTTGATGCAAACGGTGTTCCTACCTCTATTACTTGGGGTAGCGCGATATTCGTGAATTTTGCAAAGCAGTAATTCGTTATTACTTGAACAGCTTAATTTAATATTTACACCGCACCGAGAAATCGGTGCGGTTTTTTTGCCCAAACTATTGCAAATAATATGTATATATGATATAATATTTGTGTATTGTAAATAATTTTTTAGGAGAATTGCTATGAAACTTAGACTGTTACTTATTTTGTGTCTCGTTTTGTCTGCTGTTATGGTTTTTGCTTCTTGTGACGAAGCGGCTGATAACGGCGAAGGCGGCGCATCAAATCTCGGCGGAGGCGGAAACTCCGACGGCAACGATTGCTCTCATACCTTTAGCGAGGATTGGACAATGAACGCAACTCACCATTGGCACGCGGCAACCTGCGAGCACGGTGAAAACAGAAATGCTTATGCCGAGCACGACGATGCTGACGAAGACGGTGTTTGTAATTCCTGCTCTTATAACGTAGGACACGAGCACACCTATTCTTCCGAATGGAAGTTTGATTCGAACAAGCACTGGAAAGAGGCAACCTGTACTCACACAAAGGAGATTACATCCTTTGAAGCTCATGCCGACGAGAACTCTGATGCAAAGTGCGACTCTTGTGAAGCTCACGTTCACGTTCTTTCCACAACCGGTATGTGCCTTGGCTGCCACGAGCAGATAAAGGTTATCGACACCTCTAATCTTTCCGGCGTTATCGGTGCACTTGTAGACCACCAGATAAATGCAAACGGCGGTAAAATAATTTCTAACTTCGTTGGAAGATACAACAACTCTGCACAGTTGACAAAGACCAATAAGGTTATTGATTATCTCTACGGCTCCGGCTCTGCTTACTATAAGATTGCAAGCGCAGCAGAGATAAAGAGCACTGACAGAGAGGGCGTTGAATACGAGGCAAGCACCACCGACCTTGTTGAAAAGTGGATAAACCTCGAGGCTGACGAATCTATTTACGCAGTTGTTAGAGAGACTATCGGCGGCGTAGAAGGAAAAATTGAAAGAGACAGCGCTAACGCAAATACTCTTTACGGCTATTACTTCAACGTTTCTACTCTTGCTTCGGGCTACGGAGCAGAGGGAATTCTTAAAGCTCTCTACGAGAAGTCTCAGGCAACCGGCGCTTCCGATTTTGCAGTTGAGGAAAACGAGGGTAACTATAAGTTCAGCTTTAACTACCTTGCAATCAACAGCACCAACACCTCTGACGGTCAGGGCAACGCTCTTGGCATTGTAACTAACGTAAACTACTTCGTTGTCAGCGTTGAGTTTAGCTACGACGCAGATTACACTCTTACCGCACTTTCTATCGTTTGCGATTGCTACACCAGCGATGCAGGCTCTAATCTTCAGGGCGACCTTGATATTGATAACATTGACCTTGAGTTTGCGGCTCAGACCGGTAAGATCAACCTCGTTGAGGGTGCAAAGGCTGATACCTATTCCTTTACCGTAGAGCAGACTGCAGGCGAGAGAACCTTTGAAAATCCTTATAACAAGGCAGCGTTCACTCCCTCGAACTTTGAGGTTTACTCTGACAGAGACGGCATGATCGTTTGTCCCGATACCGTAACCATTTCTCTCACCAACCTTCCCGAGGACGAGTATTATCCTTACGCTCGTTTCCGCCTTATTTCTACCGAGGAAGATAAGATGTTTACCGAAGCAGATTCTATCACCTTTACCTCCTCAGATAACAGCGGACTCTATTTTGCAAGCTTTGACCCTGTAAGAACTATGGGCTCCTTCCTTGCAAAGAAGGTCGGAACCTATACCGTCACTATTGATGTTAACGGCAGTGTAAGAACGTTCACCGTTATCGTAACCGAATAATAATAAAAAAAACGGGGGCACTTTTAAAGTGCCCCCGAATTGTTTACAAAATGCTCTTGAAATTTTGCTTAAAAAATGCTACAATATATGTATATTTAAAATAAGGAGATTTTTTCAATGCTTTTTAGAAAAATTATGATAGCGCTCCTCGCGCTCTCGCTTTCCGCCGCTCTTGCCTCTTGCGGCAATAAGGATAAGGGAAGTGACTGCACTCACCGCGATGCTGACGATAACGGTAAGTGCGATAGCTGCTCTGCTTCCTTTGAGGACGGTGACGAGGAAGAGGAGCTTACCAAAAAGACCTTTACCTTCGTTGTTAAGGAGGTTGGCGGTGAAACACTCAGCGGTGTTTCGCTAACTCTTAAAGCAGGTCAGTATACTGTAAACATTACCTCCGATGCTAGCGGCAAGGCTGCTGCCGAGCTTTATCCCGCAAACTATTCTATTGAATACAACCGCCCCGAAAACGAGACCGATTACGGCTTTAACTTCCAGCTTGAAACCGTATCTCTCGACCTTACAAAGGGTGCTTCCTTTGAAATCGTTATGGTTGATAACACTCCCGACGGCTCTTCCGAAAAGCCTTTCTTTATTTCAGAAAAAACCGCAATAACTCTCGCCCCCGGTGAGGAAATATTCTACCAGTGCCGCGGCTCTGTTGAAAGCTGGCTTGAAATTCTCGGCAGCGACATTTCCTTGACCTATAACGGCAATGTTTTAACTCCCGAAAACGGACTTATAAAGCTTAATTTCGTTAGGGAAGAGGGCGCTCCCGTTACCGCTACATACGACAAGTTCTCTATAAAGAACAACGGCTCAGCAACCTTTGAGAGCTTTATCGAATTTAAGTTCCTTCCCGGTACAAGCGGAAATCCCTATCCCGTAACCTCTAATTCCTTTGCAGTAAATTCTGCGGCTTCTAATGTTTATTATAAGTATGTTGCAGTGTCCGACGGTGTCCTTGTTGCAACCTCCACAAGCAACTCTTGCGTTGTAACTCTTACGAACGAAAGCGTTGTTTCGGGTGAGACCTCTGAGGCAGGCGCTGCATACATTTCGGTTAAGGCGGGAGATGAGGTTATGATCCTCGCTAAAGGAAGCGCCGCAACCGTAAATCTCGTGACCTATGCGGCAAATGCCGAAAATCCCGTTCCCGTATCAGGCAACAATTTGTCGATCTCCATTCCTGCGGGCGGATCTGTAAGCTTCGCTATCGAGGGTGGCAGATACCTTATGATTACCGACGAGGACAGCATTGCGGTTATCTGCGGTGATGATAGCTACAATCCCGATGCTGACGGCGAAATATTCTTTAAGGTAAGCGGCACCGGAAGCCAGGTGGTTACTATCGTTAACGGACTTGACACCGCAAACAATATCAATATTCAGCTTCAATAATTTTTGAAAAAAGAATACAGCGTACCCGCAGGGTGCGCTGTATTCCTTTTTTATTCACTTTCTAAAAGCTTTTTGATAACCGGCTTTATATTCGCGGTGAAAACCTCATAGCCCGCAGGCGTTTGGTGTGCTCCGTCGTTAGTATATTCTGCCTTTATCTCTCCCGTATTAACATCGAAAAGGGGGGTGTAAAGATCAACGAATTCGTAGCCGTATTTCTCGGCAAGGAGCTTTATTTTAACATTGTTATAAGTAGCAATTTGGTTTTTGTGCGCCCAATCCTGACCCATAGCGGTGAGGGAAACGAGAATTATTTTCGTTTCGGGAATATTCTCTTCAAACCCGCGGAGAATATCCTCATAGTCCTCAAACATCGTGTCAATATTGTTAGCGCCTATAAGAAGCACCGCAACCTTAGGCTTTAGGTCATAGACCGAAATTTCAAGTCTGTCCTTGAGTCCCGGGGTGGTCTCTCCGCCAATACCGCGGTTTACCGTAAGGAATTCGGGATAATATTTTTCAAGGTCGTAACCGTCGGTAAGGCTGTCGCCAAGGAATGCAACATCAACCTCATAATCCTCATAGAGTAAATTTTCTTCTTCGTACTTCTTGAATTTCGCTTCTCTGTATTCTCTGACAAGGCGCTCATGCTCCAGCCGCTCTTCTCTTTCGGGAAGATAGAAGCAGAAAAGGTAAACTCCCAAAACCGCCGTTGCAATCAATGCGAATATAAGAATGAATATTCCGACTTTCTTTTTCATTTCATCCCTCCGTAGCAGTTTTTTGCTTATATCAATTTTATCACAAGCGAAAATAAAAATCAATAATTATAAAAAAATATAAAAATTTTGTTTTTTGGTAGAAATGTTAATAAAATCGTGGTAAAATATAGAGGCATGTTTTTTGTGGAGTGTTTTTAATGAGTTCAAAAAGAAGTTCTTTTACGGGTAAAATAGGTTTTGTTCTTGCGGCGGCAGGCTCTGCCGTAGGACTTGGAAATATATGGCGCTTTCCGTATCTTGCCGCAAAATACGGCGGCGGTGTTTTTCTTCTCGTTTATGTCATTCTTTCGATAACCTTCGGCTTTTCGCTTATGGCGGCGGAGATTGCAATAGGAAGAAAAACCGGAAAGAGCGCTATCGAAGCATTCGGCGCCCTTGATAAGCGTTTTTCCTTTGTTGGAATACTTGCCGCGTTTGTCCCAATGGTAATTCTGCCGTATTACTCGGTGATCGGCGGTTGGGTGGCGAAATATTTCTCGGGCTTTACATTCGGCGCGGGAAAGAATATGGCAACGGACGGATATTTTGAAGGTTTTATTGGGAAAACCACAGAGCCTATACTTTGGTTTTTAATCTTTATCGGGGCAACTGCGATTATCGTTCTTTTCGGTGTAGAGAAGGGAATTGAGAAATTCAGTAAGCTTTTAATGCCGTTGCTTATCGTTCTTACACTTTTCGTTGCCCTTTATACGATATTTTCAATGGACGGAGCCTCCGAGGGCGTAAGATACTATCTTCTTCCCGATTTCTCAAGCTTTTCTGTAATGACGGTCGTTGCGGCAATGGGGCAGCTGTTCTATTCAATGTCACTTGCTATGGGAATAATGATAACCTTTGGCTCTTATACAAAAAAAGAGATCAGTATCGAAAAATCGGTAAAGCAGATTGAGTTGTTTGACACCGGCGTTGCATTCCTTTCGGGACTTATGATAATCCCGGCGGTCTTTGCTTTTTCGGGCGGAAACGAGGCGGCGCTGGGCAAAGGTCCGAGTCTTATGTTTGTCACTCTGCCAAAGGTGTTTAACGCTATGCCCGGTGGCGGTGTTATCGGCGCAATATTCTTCTTTATGGTGTTGCTTGCTGCTCTTACTTCGTCAATTTCGCTCATGGAAACGGTTGTTTCTGTGTTTATGGATAAATTCAAACTGGGGCGTAAGGCAGCCTGCCTTGCAGTGCTTGTAGTATCCCTTGTTTTAGGTATACCGTCCTCCTTGGGATACAGCGCGTGGGGCAGTGTGAAAATTCTCGGAATGCAAATTCTTGACTTCTTCGATTTTGTCAGCAACAGACTCATGATGCCTATTCTTGCCTTTATAACCTGCCTTTTTGTCGGCTTTTTCATTCGCCCGAGGAGTGCTATTACCGACGAAATAGAAATAAGCGGAAAATTCAGGTTTAAGAGAATGTATAACCTCGTTATACGCTTCGTTGCGCCGATTTGCATTTTAGCAATTCTTATATCCTCCGTCCTTGATGTGTTCGGAGTTGTTAAAATTTAATAAAAAAAAGCGCTTATGCCATCGTCCTTTCGACTTTAGCATAAGCGTTATTTTTTATATCTTTAAAGCACCGCTATCAATATCGTAAATAATTTTGGCAACAGCGTGCTCCTCGTTGGAAACGGTGATAATATCCGCCACCGCCTTTGCCTCCTTGCTGGCGTTTGAAACGGCAATACCAACCCCTGCCGCTTTTAGCATAGAAACGTCGTTGTTGTAGTCGCCGAGAGCAACTGTTTTTTCGTGTTTTATGCCTAAAATGTCAGCAATTCTTAACATTACGTCCCCTTTTCCGTTACCTTTAGGCAAAATTTCATAGAGCGAATGTTCCGAACGAATGAAGTCGAATTTGTAAGATTTCTCGTGGGCGAATAGTAATTTTTCTACCATTTTTATCTTTTCGTCAGCCTCGTCACCGAAAACGATTTTGCCGATAGGCTCGGTCACCTCACGATACGGCTTTACAAGATTGGGCACACCCGTTGCCTTCCTGAAAAGCTTCATTGTGTAGTTTTCGCTCGAAAAATATATTCTATCAAAGGTGTTGACCTGAATTCCAATGTCACTAACATTTTCATATACAGTATCAATAAGGTCAAAGCACTCTGCCGAAAGCTCTCTTGTCCAAAGATATTTTCCCGCCTTGTGGTCGTAAATGCCACCGCCGTTAATGCAGCCAAAGGGCGCATTGGGATTGAGCGCGCCGTAAATATGCTGAACAAAATAGGGCATTCTTCCCGTAATAAATGTAAAGTACCCGCCCTCGCTCATAAAGTAGGCAATCGCGTCAAGATTTTCCTTAGATATACTTTTGTCATCCTTGAGCAAAGTGCCGTCAAGGTCGGTGCAAAGCAGTATTCCTTCAAATTTTTTCATTTTTTTGTCCTCGTGAAATTTTTCCGCCTGCCTATTATAGCATAATGTTTTACAAAATGCAATACTTACCTTTGACATGACGAAAAAAATCTGTTATAATTTTAGTCGAAAGGATTTGTCTATGAAATACGAAAATATAAAGATTGCAAAATTTATAGAAAGACCGAATAGATTTGTTGCCTATGCCGAGCTTGAGGGTGAGCGCGTTGTTTGCCATGTTAAAAATACGGGCAGGTGCAGGGAGCTTCTTGTTCCGGGATGCAGGGTTGTTTTAAATAAAGGCGAGGGCGAAAAAAGAAAAACGCCCTACGACCTTGTTGCCGTATATAAGGGGGAGCACTTAATAAACATGGATAGCCAAGCGCCAAACGCCGTTTTCGGCGAGTGGCTTTTGAGGACCGATTTCTTTGGAGAAATTACGCTCCTTCGCCCTGAATTCAGGTGTAAAAATTCTCGTTTCGACTTTTATCTTGAGGCAGACGGCAAAAAGATATTTGTTGAAACAAAGGGCGTAACCCTAGAAGAAAATGGAGTTGTTGCGTTTCCCGACGCTCCGACCGAAAGAGGAATAAAGCACTTAAACGAGCTTTGTGAAGCGGTAAAAGACGGTTATGAGAGCTATGTGTTTTTTATTGTTCAAATGGAAAGATGTAAATATTTTACACCAAACGATAAAACGCACAAAGCCTTTGCCGATACTCTTCGCACCGCCGCCCAAAACGGCGTTACCGTCAAGGCGGTATGCTGCAACGTCAGCGAAAACAGTCTCGAGATAGCCGATTTCACAGAAGTTAGGCTTTGAAAAAACAAATTGTCAAAAATATTAGCTAAATATCCAAAAAATCTATTGACAAAACCGAAAATAATTGATATAATGTTATGGCAAGTTCGTTATTCACCCGAATTTGTCTATGGAGATGTACTCAAGTGGTGAAGAGGCGCCCCTGCTAAGGGTGTAGGTCGGGCAACCGGCGCAAGAGTTCAAATCTCTTCATCTCCGCCAAACAAAAACCGCAATTCTGACACAAAGGGGTTGCGGTTTTTGTTTTTTTTATGTTATACTGTATTTGACACTTGAAAACAGGAGGTCACTATGAAAAAAAGAGAGACACATATTATAGTCGCAATGTTTGCTACCCTTGCGTCAATGTTTACTGTTATAGCAATGATGCTTATGAGATTTTTGGGTTAAGGAGGTTATCATGAATCAAGATAATAGAAATTTCTTCTGGATTATTTGCATTGTAACCGTAATAGGAGCGATTTATTGGTCTGTAATATCCGTACTGCAACAACCCAGATCGTTGTTTATTGCGTTTTTAGCAATCAATATTGTTTCGCTTATTGTTAATATAGTTTGTTGGGTTATAGATTCAAAAAAAGCAAACTCTAAAAACTAATATTGTATCAAAATTACAGTTATTAGCCAGCGAAAAGACGGTTTTCAAGCTGTCTTTTTTTCTTTTATATAAACCAATGGCTGATGTTATAAAGTGAAAATCATATTTATAATATATATTTTAAAAAAATTTTATAAATGTTAACACAAATGGAAATAAATGTGCTATAATTAATATGTATTATTATGTAACTTTGAAAAACGGACTTTTTAGGGAAGGAGAGCGGTTGATGTTCGGTTACGTTAAGCCTGTGCGGGCGGAGCTTCTCGTTAAAGAAGAAGAGTTTTACCGCGCAACCTATTGCGGCATTTGCCGAGCAATGAAAAAGCATACCGGCACGCTCTCGAATTTCACCTTGAGTTATGACAGCGTGTTTTTGGCGCTCGTCAGAATGCTGTATATTCCCGATTCGGATTTTGGCGTTGAAATGCGTCGTTGTATTGCCCACCCCGCAAAGAAGAGGGGAATGCTTAAGGAAAACCCTGCGATCGAATACACCGCCCGCGCCTTTGCGGTGCTGACCTATTATAAGATGCAGGATGACCTTCACGACGAGAGAGCGCTGAAAAGGCTTGCGGTAAATCTTCTTCGTCCCATAAGCTCAGGTGCAAAGAAAAAAGCAAAGCTCCCCGACCTTTCCGAGATTGTTGCTTCAAAGCTTTCGGCAATAACCGACTTGGAGAAGGAAAAATCCGAAAGTATTGACAGGTCTGCAACCCTCTTTGGCGAGCTTCTTGGTGAGATTTTTGCCTACGGACTTCCCGAAAAAGAGCGACTCGTGCCTTATCACGTAGGCTTCCACCTCGGCAGGTTTATTCTTTCTGCCGATGCAGCGGAGGATTACGAAAGGGATAGGCAAAGCGGGGCGTATAACCCCTATGTTATCGCCTATGGCGGCAGGGAGCTTACCGATGAAAACCGTTCAACGATAAAATGCGCCTTGACCCTGGAGTGTAAGGCTATTGAGGGTGCGACAAATCTTTTGCCATACGGCACGAGAGCAACGATAGAAAATATAATCAACAATATAATTTACCTCGGGCTTATTAAAAGGATTTCGTTCCTTGACCCGAAAAAAGACGAAAGCGAGAATATAAAGTGAAAGACCCGTATTCAATTCTCGGAGTTTCAAGCTCCGCATCCGACGAGGAGGTAAAGGAGGCGTACCGCACCCTTGCCCGTAAATATCACCCCGATAACTACGGTGACGATAATCCCTTAAAGGACCTTGCAAACGAAAAGATGCAGGAGATTAACGCAGCCTATGACCAAATTCAAAAAATGCGTTCCAAAAAAGGAAAGTCATACAGCGGCGGCAGCTATGGCGGCGGTGACTATTCAAGCACCTCCGGCGGAGATTATATTAGCATAAGACAGGCAATAAACGCCCGCCGTTTTGGCGAGGCAGAGCGCGCCCTCGCTTCAATTCCAATGAGCGAAAGAGGTGCTGAGTGGCATTATCTTACAAGTATTGTGCTTATGCAGCGCGGTAATGTTAATGACGCTATGCGTGAGCTTGAAATTGCCTGCAATATGGATCCCGGTAACGTGGAATACCAGCGAGCAAAAGAAATGTTTAACACAAATGCCCGCGGTTACGGAAGCACCTATTACGGCGGATACGGCGGGGGATACAGAAGAGGAAGAACCTCGACCGATGACGCCTGCGACTGTTGTGCAAACCTTATCTGTCTTGACTGCCTTTGCGAATGTATGGGTGGTGACCTCATTCGTTGTATATGAGTAAAACAAAAAAGCTTACTCTCACCTCGGTGATGGCGGCGCTGGGAGTTGTTTTTATGTTGCTCGGCTCGGTTATTGAGGTAATGGATCTTTCGGTTTGTGCCCTTGTTTCACTTATCGTGGTGTTCGTATATCTCGAGGTTGGCGTAGGGCACGCCTGGGCGGTGTATCTTTGCACCTCGCTTCTGTCCTTTTTAATAGTCCCTGCAAAGCTTATGTGCTTTGAATATCTTTTGATGTTCGGAATTTACCCTTTGTTAAAGGCGTTTATAGAAAAGCTGCCAAGGATAAGCTGGATATTTGTAAAGCTCGTTTTCGTTAATGCTATGATTTGGATTATTTTTCTGGTAGCAGAGCTTTGGATGGGCTTTATATTCTTAGAAGGCGATACCACGATACTTAAAGCTGCGCTTTACGTTTTTATGAACGTAACCTTCGTGGTTTACGACATCTTTATAACCGTTATGGTAAGATTTTATTACGATAGGATACGTCCCCGCATAAAAAGAATTTTAAAATGACCCCGACTAAATATAAAGTATGGTAATGAAATAATGACAAAAGTTGGTTTTATCTCTCTCGGTTGTTCGAAAAATCTCGTTGATACCGAGGTAATGCTCTATAAGCTTCATTCTCACGGCTTTGAAATTACTCCCAATGAGGAAGAGGCTGAAATAATAGTTATAAACACCTGCGGCTTTATTGAGAGCGCAAAGCGCGAGGCAATAGATAATATCCTCGACGCAGAGGAGCTTAAAAAATGGGGCAAGTGCCGCCATATAATAGCCACGGGCTGTCTCGTTGAAAGATATAGGGAAGAGATTTTCGAACAGCTTCCCGAGGTATCGGCTCTTGTTGGCGTCGGCAGTCTTGACGACATTGTTCCTGCCTGCGAGGCAGTGCTTCGCGGTGAAAAATTCTCATCCTTTAAGGATAAAGAAACAATGCCTCTCGGTGGTGACCGTATAATCACAACCGAGCCGCACACCGCTTATCTTAAAATCGCAGAGGGCTGTGACAATAGGTGTACCTATTGTGCAATACCCCTTATTCGCGGAAGGCTTAGAAGCCGTTCTATTGAGGATATCGTTGCTGAGGCAAAGGATCTCGAGGCTATGGGCGTTAAGGAAATAAACCTGATAGCTCAGGACACAACGAGATACGGTCTCGACCTTTACGGTGAATACAGACTTGCAAAGCTTGTAAAGGCGCTGACTAAAGAAACCAATATTCCTTGGATAAGACTTCTTTACTGCTACCCCGACAAGATTACCGACGAGCTTGTAGAAGAGCTTAGAACTAATCCAAGGCTTCTAAAATATATGGATGTGCCCGTTCAGCACATTTCCGACAAGATCCTTCTTGCAATGAACCGCCACGGCGATGGAAAAACTATCCGAGACGCTTTAAAGAGGCTGAGAGACGCCGTTCCCGACATAACCCTCAGAACAACGGCAATGGTTGGCTTCCCCGGCGAGAGCGAAGAGGATTTCACCGAGCTTTGCGAGTTTATTAAGGAGTTCAGATTTGATCGCTTCGGCGCATTCACCTTCTCGCCCGAGGACGGCACACCCGCCGCCGAGCTTGACGGCCAGATAGACGAGCAGATAAAGCAGGATAGATACGATATTTTGATGCAGACTCAGCTCACCGTCAGCGAGGATAAGAGTGCAGAGAAGGTTGGCAGTATTCAAAAGGTGCTTTGCGACGGCTTTGACACCGTTGCCGAGATACATTACGGCAGATCATACGCAGATGCTCCCGACGTGGACGGCAGAGTGTATTTCAAATCGCCAAAAAGAATTGCCCCCGGCGAATTTGTCGATGTTCTCGTAACAGAGGCTCTTGACTACGACCTTATCGGAGAGGTAGTATCGAAAGGAGAAGATAAATGAAAAAAATCAATATTCCCAATATGCTCTCGCTTTTGAGGTGTATTCTCGTGCCGCTTTTCGTTGTGGCTCTCCTCCTTATGACCGATATTCCGATTTGGGGATGCGTTGTTCCTGCAGCATTGTACGGAATTACCGCCCTCACCGACCTTCTTGACGGAAAAATTGCAAGAAAGTATAACCTCGTAACCGATTTTGGCAAATTTATAGACCCCCTTGCCGACAAATTCATGGTTCTTGGCTCAATGTTTGCGATCCTCGCGCGTATGCTTCTGGATGGCGAAAAGACTTTAGCTCTTGTTTTCGTTTGGCTCGCACTTCTCATCCTTCTTCGTGAGCTTGGTGTAACAAGCATCCGTCTAGTTGTTGCGGGAAAAGAAGGAATTGTCGTAGCCGCTTCTATCCTCGGTAAAATAAAGACGGTAACTCAAATGGTCGGAACGATTTTGATAATTCTCGAGCCCGCCTTTTCCCCTTTATTGGGTACAATCGCTGAATATCACCCCATTGCCTACTTTGCAATGGCGGTAATGGCGTTTACAACCGTTTTCTCGGGTATCGATTACCTTAGAGCCTATATGCCCTATATTGATTCTAATAAGTAATAAAAAAGGCAGAAGCTTCGCTTTTGAAGCTTCTGCCTTAAAATATTTAAAATACGGCAACTGTTTACTGTGCGTGTTGGAAAATACAGCGTACGAGAGTTTCTGCCTCGGCGGTCAACTCCTCAACACTCTGTTTCTTTCCTTCCTTGAGCCAGTGAAGAATCATAGTCTCTATTCCACCCGTAAGCATAGCGGCAACCGCATCTGCCGAGGCAGGGAGCTTCATTCCCGAAGCAACGTTTGCCTGCAGCTTTTCTCTTGTGTCGTTAAAGTTTTTTTCCGCAATAAGACCGATAATGATATGCATAAGACTGCTTGCAAGCAGGCTGTTAATAAGCTTTTCGTTGATGTTAATGTATTCAACGACACGCTTTGCATAATTTACATAATAGCTCACCGCATCGTCAAGGTGAGAAACGGTGGTAGGTCTCTTGTCAAAGGTATTGCGCAAAAAGCCGATATATCCGCTGACAAAGTCATACTTATCCTTATAGTGCTTGTAAAACGTTGCTCGGCGCACGCCTGCTTTTGTGCAAAGCTCGTTAATGCTGATGTCCTCAAAGGACTTTTCTTTAATCAATTCTGCAAACGCGGTATTGAGCGCGTGCTTTGTCTTTTTGACGCGAAGGTCTTCTTTTTCTCTCATTGGTGCTTCCTTGGAAATTTTTTCTACAATAATTATATAACGAAGTTTGACAAGTGTCAAGTATTTTTTTGTGCTTTTAATTATTTTTAATTTTTTTAAATGCCGCACAGTGCCTAAAATCGTGATTTTTTTAACAAACCTATTGACTAAATTAATAATATATGTTATTATATAGGTTGGAAAAAAATTATCCTAAAAGGAGAACAAAATAATGGCAGCTTATAACAAGAAGAACATTGAAGATGTTGCAGTAGCGGGCAAAACCGTTCTCGTTCGTTGCGACTTTAACGTTCCTATGAAGGACGGCGTTATCACCTCTGATAAGAGAATAATCGGCGCACTTCCTACTATCAAGTATCTTTTGGACAACGGTGCAAAGGTAATTCTTTGCTCCCATATGGGTAAGCCCCACTCTATCTTTACTGAGGGCTTCGGTCTCACCAAGAAGGAGAAGAAGGCGGTTGAGGCTCTTCCCGAGGCAGAGAGAGCACAGGCAACTGCTGACTATCTTGCAAAGGCTCTTACTTCTGACAAGAAAAAGCTTACTCTTAAGCCCGTAGCGGCAAGACTTAACGAGCTTCTCGGCGAGGGTACTGTTACCTTTGCAGAGGACATTATCGGCGCTGACGCAAAGGCCAAGGTTGCTGCTCTTGAGGCAGGTAAGGCAGTTCTTCTCGAGAACACTCGTTTCGATGCAAGAGAGACCAAGAACGGCGCAGATTTCGCAAAGGAGCTTGCTTCTTATGCTGACATTTTCGTAAACGATGCTTTCGGCGCAGCTCACAGAGCGCACGCTTCTACCGCAGGTGTTGCTGATTACATTCCCGCAGTTTGCGGTTACCTTATCGAGAAGGAAATCTCGGTTATGGGTAAGGCTCTTGAAAATCCCGAGCGTCCCTTCGTTGCTATTCTCGGCGGCGCAAAGGTTGCAGACAAGCTCAACGTTATTGACAACCTTCTTACCAAGGTTGACACTCTTATCATTGGCGGCGGTATGGCATACACCTTCGCTGCTGCAAAGGGCTACGGTGTTGGTAACTCTCTTCTTGACGAGACCAAGATCGACTACTGTAAGGAAATGATGGCGAAGGCTGAGGAGAAGGGCGTAAAGCTTCTTCTTCCTATCGATACCGCAGTTGCTGACAGCTTCCCCAACCCCATTGATGCAGAGATCGCAGTTGACTATGTTGACACCGACAAGATCCCCGCTGATAAGGAAGGTCTTGACATCGGTCCTAAGACTGCAAAGATGTTTGCTGACGCAGTTCTCAGCGCAAAGACTGTTATCTGGAACGGTCCTATGGGCGTATTCGAGAACCCCGTTCTTGCTAAGGGTACTATCGCTGTTGCAGAAGCTCTTGCAGAGAGCGATGCAATCACCATCGTTGGCGGCGGTGACTCCGCAGCAGCTTGCGAGCAGCTTGGCTACGCTGACAGAATTACTCACATTTCTACCGGCGGCGGCGCGTCCTTGGAATTCCTTGAGGGTAAGGATCTTCCCGGCGTTAGCTGTTTGCTTGACAAGTAATTTTTTGTGATATTCCCCGTTCTCTCCCACTCGCAGTAGGGTTCTACAGCTTCGGGTCGCGAGCGGGGAATCTCCCTAAAAAATTCCATTGTCAATGAAATTTATATAAATCTAATAAAGTAGGAAAAAAATATGAGAAAAACAGTAATTGCAGGCAACTGGAAAATGAATATGACTCCCGCAAAGACCGCGGAGTTCATCAAGGCTCTTGCTCCTATGGTAGCAGGCAAGGATAAGTGCGATATCGTGCTTTGCGTTCCCGCAATAGATATTCCCGCGGCAGTTGAGGCAGCAAAGGGAACTAATATTAAAATCGGTGCTGAGAACGTTCACTTCAAGGCTTCCGGCGCTTACACCGGCGAGATTTCGGCAGAAATGCTCGTTGAGTCCGGCGTTGAATATGTTGTTATCGGTCACTCCGAGAGAAGACAGTACTTCGGCGAGACTGACAAGACCGTAAACCTTCGTACCCTTGCAGCTCTTAATGCAGGACTCAAGGCTATCGTTTGTGTTGGTGAAACTCTTGAAGAAAGAGAGCTTGGCTACACCGAAACTCTCCTCAAGTTCCAGACCAAAATGGCTCTCACCAATGTTACCGCAGAGCAGATGAAAAACGTTATCGTAGCTTACGAGCCCGTATGGGCGATCGGTACCGGCGTTACCGCTACCGCAGAGCAGGCAGACGAGGGCAACGGCTTTGTTCGTGCAGCTATTGCTGAGGCATTCGGAGCAGAGGTTGCGGAGGCAACCACCGTTCAGTACGGCGGCTCTATGAATGACAAGAATGCAGCAGAGCTTCTCTCTAAGGTAAACGTTGACGGTGGACTTATCGGCGGCGCTTCTCTCAAGACCGACGCCTTCACTGCAATCGTTGACGCTGCAAACGCATAACTTAAATAAAAAACTGCGACGGATTTACCGCCGCAGTTTTCTTATAAAAAAGACGAAGAACCGTAGGCTCTCCGTCTTTTTTTCAGTATGTATTTTGGATTTTATTCCGAACGACGGAATACCGAAACAGCATTTGAAATAAGCGCAACCACGAAGAACAAAGTTTCAATGATGGTGCCTGAAGCGCCATAACCCCACTTTATTGAAGCTATAATAGATGTGATTCCGGTGTATATAACATAGCAGTCGATGAGCATACACAGATATCCAAACGCCTTTAAGCCGGTGAACACGTGAAGGAGCTTAAAGAAGAGCGGAATAAAGCAAATTACACATAATGCAATTAAAACCGAAGTAATCGCATTTGTAGCTGCTTCATCATCCGGTTCGGCATAATTGATAGCCTCAACGATGATGCTTCTCGCCGCCAATACAACAACTAAAACGAGGATAAAAATCAGCATGTAAATCGCAAGAGCGAGCAGTCCTCTTTTTTTCATAAGAATTTCCTCCTAGGCTTTTCTTAATTATAACATAGCTTTATCAAAATGTCAATAGGAGTTTTACAAAACTCTTAAAATTGGCAGTTTGCCTGATTACTTCATTTCGCCTTCTTCTTTGCTTATATCAGAGTCAAAATTAGGGGTGTTTGTCTCGCCATATCCGCCCTCGTCATCGTAATTTATTTTAGGTTAGATACATTATATCACTAAGAAAAGAAAAATACAACCGTTTTTTTGAAAAAATAATCGTTTTGTATAATAAAAATGCGTACAGAGACCATCTGTACGCATTTTAGTGCATATTATTGCTTTAAAATTAGGTCCAACCTTCGGGATCTATGTATCCGCCGCCGGTTGCTTCAGTCTTGGTTTCGCCGCACTCGCAGGTATAAATCTTGTTATATCCGTCGGTGGTGGGGTTGCCGCTGAAATCGTGAAGCTCTTTGTTCTCGGCAGGAGCCTTTGCGCCGCAGTCACCGCAGTTCTGCCAGTGGTGAGTAGCGTCGTGCTCCCAAGCGCCGTCATAAACGTGAGGCTTCATAGAGATAGTCTCGTTGAAGGAATCACCGCAGTTACAAGTGAAGGACTTAAGACCAAGCTCCGAACAAGTGGAGTCGGTGATAACCTGCTCGGTGTAGGTGTGCTCGTGATTTTCATCCGAAACAACCTTGGATGCGGTACATCCGTCAGCAGTACAAGTAACAAGCTTTGTGCCGTCATTGTCGGGGTTAGGAACGCCTGCATCCCACGCGTGGTTTACAACATCGCTCTTCTTACCGCACTTACATTCAAGCCAGTGGTTATCCTTGTCAAAACCGCGGATAGCATAGTCGTGAGCCTCAATGTTGAGATCGGTTCCGCAAACGGTACAGTCAACCCAGTGCTTGCCGGGTGCAGACTCATCGTTGTATTCGAACGAGGTACCTGCGGTGTGCTTCTTCATCTTGATGGTCTGCTCGTTAGCATAGTCACAAACTGTGCAGATACGGGTAGAAACACCAAGCTCGGTACAAGTAGAATCCTTGGTAATTACGGGATCACCGTAAACGTGCTGGCCAAGCTTATATTTTGCGCCGCAGCCCTTAGTACACTCGTACCAGTGACCGTCTGCGCTTTTCTTATAGCTACCCTCGGTGTCGAAAACGTGTTCGCACTCTTCGGTGGAGGGGGTGCCGCTATTGTCATCACCGTCATTGCCCTTATCCTTGTTGCATGCGCTCATGCTGAGGGCGATAGCAACGGCGAGAACCAAAAGAAGTAAAAGATGTAAACTTTTTTTCATGAAAATTCTCCGTTCTATGATTTGGATAGTATCCTTATAGTGATTATATCATACTTATGTAAAAAAGTCAATTAAAATATTAGATTTATTGTAAAATATTATTAAACAACCTTAATGAAACGAACAAGAGGTGCGTTAGGCGAGATGCGGTCTATTCTGATTCTAACGCTCTCCTCATTCGCGCAGGCGTCGTAAGAAAGCTTGTATTCGTTAAAGTCGGCAGTATTGTGGAAGTCATAAACCTTGTCACCCACAGTAACGCGCATATCAACCTTATCATCATATCCGCCCGCAACGATAACAATTTCGTTTTTGGAAGAGGGTCTTACCCTTACCTCATAGCTAAACCAGCCGTGAGCATTTATCATACTTTTTATACTGTTGCCCTCGCGGCGCATGTGGCCGGGAATTCTGCAAAGCGCACCGCCGTGGACGAGAGTGTCACTGAAGTTTACCTCTTTCATAAGGCCGTGACCCTCGGAGGCTCCTCCGCAAAGAACGTAGTCATAAAGCTCTTCTTTGTCAAGCTCTGTTTTAGCCTTTGATTCAAGCCAGAAGCTCTCCTTGATTTCTCCAAGGAACATAGGAATAAGCTCGAATCTTCCTGCGCCTACAAGGCTGTCACCGCTGACACAGTAGAAGTCGTCACCAAGCTCGTTAAGTCCTCTGACGTTGAGAAGGGTAAGGGCCTGAAGGTCGTTATAGAAGGCTGTTTTGTATTTTTCGCAGCCGTATTCGAAGTATTTTGCGTAATCGTAGAATACATCGGTGAGCTTTTTCCAAATTTTCGATACAAGCTCAAGATTTTTAAACTTGGTATAAAGGCTCTTGTAAGCCTCAGGCTCTATCTCGGCTTCAAGCGTTTTAAGCTTGTTTATTGCCGCCTCGGCCTCTCTTGCAGCAGATGCCTTTTCTTCCATAACTGCCGAAAGCTCGCCTCTTTGCCATCCGATGGGAATAAACCATTCGTTAGATGCAATTCTGTAATCGTCGCGCATCATTTCGAAATAGAAGTGATTTTTGCAGTGATTAAGGCGGGGGAAGAGAGAAAGCTGGCTATAATAGTAGCCGTTAAGATAGATTATCTTCTTTAAGATATCCTCGGTGTTTTCCATAATTTCGCGAACGGCTTTTCCTGCCTTACCGTACTTTTCGGCAAAGAACTCGTCGATTTTCGCATCAACGTTCTTACCCGAGAGCACCGCGTGCATAATTACAAGGTTAACCTCATTCACCTCGCCGAAGGGATCTCTGCCCGCTCTGTCAATTCTTGCAACATAGCCAACGGGGGAGAATTTTTCGCAATAAGCGAATTTGTTTACGATGTGGGAGCGGAGCATAAGGGGAAGTCTACCCTTGCCGAAGAATTCACCGAAAATATCAGCCTCAACGAAGAGGGGATTGTTCTTTATCTTTGCATAGAAGCGGTTGTCGGGAAGGCAAAGAGACCAGTCAAACTGGGTCCACTTATCCATAATGATAAGGTTGGTAGAAATTTCTTCATACGCCTTAGTCATCATCTCATAATCCTCTTCAATGCTGGCAAAGGGACGGACTATAAGCTCCTTACCGAGTCTTTCGCAGGTCTTAAAGAGAATTTCGGTAACATACTTAACTCTCTCGGTAGGTGTCAGCTTCTGGTTTTTAAGCTTGAGGAGAGGAACCTTAGTCTCGTGAAGGGTAAGAATAATACCGTCCATTTTCGGATAAGACTCAAAGAAATCGACGATTTTGTTTTCGAGATAGTCCTTTACAACGGGGTGGGTAACCTCAATGTCGCCGTAGTCGTTGAGCGCCTCGGGGAAAGCTGCGTTAAATCCAAAGGGAAGCTCAAGCTCGTGGTGCCACATATAGGTCTTAACACCTGCCGCTGCAAGCTTTTCAAGTCCTTCGTTCACCGCATCGAGACAGTAGTTTACATACTCCGCATCCTTTTCATCGTTAAAACGGGCGTATTTTTTAGAGAAGGTCATACCGTCAATATTTCCTTTCACGCCGTCATGTATAGGACCGATAAGTTGGTAGTGATCAAATCCGTGCTTGATCGCGTAGTCAACGGTAAAGAGAAAATACTCCTTCTCAACGTCAACGGGGTTAAGGGTAGATATACCCTTCATCATCTTGCGTGCCATAGAAAAAATCTCCAAAGTAAATATTTTTAGTTTATTTTATCACCTTTTTCAGGAGATGTCAATATATATTAAATAATTGTGGAAAATACTGAAAGAAAATTATTTTCCTACGAACAAAATTGCAGTGCCGTTTTGACATTTTTTCTCGAAAAAACAATTCCTCTGAAAATCGCAGAGACCGATGTTTTTTAGCAAAAATGCGCCTGAATGTAAATAAAAGTGAGAAAAAAGCGCTCAAAAACCGAAATTCGATAATTGAACGCTTTTTGTCTTTTTGGGAAATTATCTGTTGTTGATAAGCTTAGTAAGCTCTACGGGAGTAACGATAGTGCCGTCCTTGTAAACTCTCATATTACCGGATGCGATTTCGTCGATAAGAATAACATCGCCGCCGTTGTAGCCGAACTCGAACTTGATGTCCCAAAGGTCAAGGCCGATGGTCTTGAGGTCGTCTGCAACAATCTTGGTGATTGCAAGAGTCTGCTCTTTGAGGCTCTCGAACATCTCTTTGGTCATAACCTTAAGAGCAACGAGACCTTCACCGGTAACGAGGGGATCGCCCTTCTCATCGTTCTTGAAGGTACATTCAACATAGCCGCCCTCGAGAGGAGTGCCATCCTTGATGTACTCGCCGTATCTGCGTATAAAGCTTCCGGTTGCAACGAGACGGCAAATAACCTCAAGTCCGCCGCCGCCAAGCACCTTACCGAAGCACTCTGCGGGAAGAACTTCCATAGTAGCGTTTTCAATATCAGCGCTTACATAGTGGGTCTTGATGCCAGCCTTTTTGCAAAGCTCGAAATAATAAACCGAGGATTGAAGATTTGCCTTACCGATACCGTCAATGGTAAGACCGACAGAGTTTTCACCGGGATCGAAAACGCCGTCCTTGCCGGTGCAATCGTCCTTAAACTTGAGAAGAACGTTGCCGTTTTCAAGAGAATAAACGTCTTTGGTTTTGCCTTTGTAAACTAATTTCATAAGAGAATTCTCCTTTGCCCTTTAGGGCTTAAAAATTACTTTTTTATTTTAGCACATTTTTTTGTCATTGTACATATATTTTCGAAAAAAACTTTGGATTTTTTTGCAAAAACTCTGTTTTACACAAAAATCGGTGGCATAAAAGGTCGAAAATTTGTTTTTTTGTAAAAAAATGGCATAAGCTGTCGTGTATTGCGAATATCACTTCTTGACAGCGAAAGAAAAAATTGCTACAATAATAGTGTAATAAAATATTGACTAAAAAACGGACGGTATAAAAATGCAGAGCAAGTCGGTAACCTTTGACTTTGAAAAAAGATCGGGAAAAGTAAAACCCTTATTTGGAATAAACGGAGCGCCGCGCTCGGGCGGTGCGGGGCTTTTATACGATTTTTCCGAGGAGTTTTCCGAGATGGGCGTTCCTTTTGTGAGAGTTGGCGCCGCCTCGGGTGACTATGGCTACAATCAGTTTGTAAATATTCATTCGGTGTTTCCCGATTTTTCTGCGGACGAAAATCTCGAGGAGTCTTATAATTTTCTTCCAACTGACCTTTACCTTTCTTCGGTGAAAAGCATTGGAGCCGAGATAGTTTATTGCTTTGGCGAGTGCCGCGAGCCGTTTGCGAAAAAGCTGTACGCGAAATCTCCTGCCGATAAAGAAAAATGGGCGAGAATATGCGAGCATATTCTTATGCATTACAACGAGTGCTGGGCAAACGGCTTTAAGTGGGGAATAAAGAATGTGGAAATATGGAATTCGGCAGATACCGCTGAGGGCTTCTCGGATTCCTCGGAGGAGTATTTTGAGCTATACAATATTACCGCAAACCACCTTCGCGAGAGATTTCCTAAGCTTAAAATAGGTGCTTACGGTTCAGGCGGATTTTATTCTCTAAACCGTATTGACGCAACGGAGGAAATGAAGAGCTACCTACCCTTTATGCAGCGTTTTCTCTCTTCTGTAAAGGCATCGGCATCACCTCTTGACTTCTTTACTTGGAGGTGTGTAACCTCAAATCCCGATGAGCTTTCAACCCATGCAAAGTACGCAAGATCCTATCTTGACAGTGCGGGATTCAAGCGGACAAAGAGCTTTATCTGTGATTATAACACTGCCTCCGGTGCCGTTCTGCCTTGCTTTAACACCTCGTTTCCGTCAGAACTTGGCGTTTCACTCATCCTTGCGCAAAAGGGTGATGTGGACATGATGGCTTACTCAACATCCGATGCTCACTCGCGTGATAACGGGCTTTATTCGATAGAGGATTATAGCACCCACCGTCATTACACTGCTTACAATGTTGCCTGCGCCTTTGCTGAGCTTTTCAGACTGGGAACGGTTGTTGAATCAAGTGCCGATTATACCAAGGAGCTTTACTCTTTGGCGGCAAAAAACGATAAAGAGGCGGCAGTTTTTCTGGTAACAAGAAGACATTCGGGAAAAATCGAGCTTGTGCTGAAGGGAGCCGATTTTGCTCTTTGCAGCGTGATAAAAATTCAAGCAACCTCGGATAGGGGAGCAGCGGCTGTATTAAAAGCGGAAAACGTGGCTGTTACCGGTTCGAAAATTCTTATATCCTCAAAGGAAAACGAAATTTATCTGATCAAGCTCTTCGGCAAAAGGTAAAGTATTTGTATAAAATGACTAAAAAGCTTTTAATATTATTTAAAAAGTTTTTTGTCGATTAATTGAATATATCTGTTGACATTCATTATAATAATATGGTAAAATATAATGCGGTAAAGGTTTTTGTAACTGACGGACGTGCGGAAACAACCGCAAGGAAGCAAAAATCGTTTTAATGTCGACCGTCTGGGCAGCACTACCTTTATGGGGTAGTTCTGCCCTTAATTTTTTAATACAGAGGAGATTACTAATGAAAAAAGTTGGAATTCTTATGGGTAGCGACAGCGACCTTCCTATCGTTGAAAAAGGAATAAACGTTCTTCGCGATTACGGCATCCCCTTTGAGGTGCATGTTTACTCGGCGCACAGAACGCCTCTTGAGGCTGCTGAGTTCGTTAAGGGTGCAAAGGCTAACGGCTTCGGCGTTATGATCGCTGCGGCAGGTATGGCGGCTCACCTTGCAGGTGCGGTTGCTGCAAACACAACTCTTCCCGTTATCGGAATTCCGATTTCTTGCAAGAACACCGGCGGTGTTGACGCTCTTTGGTCTACCGTTCAGATGCCCTCGGGCATTCCCGTTGCTACCGTTGCGATAGACGGCGCGGCAAACGCGGCTCACCTTGCGGCAGAAATTCTTGCACTCTCCGATGATACCCTCGCTCAAAAGCTGGAAGCAAAGAGGGCGGAGGCATCGAAGCTTGTTCTTGAAAAGAATAAAGCTGTCGAAGAAAAGTATAACGTATAATCTTTAGCCGCAAAAAAGGAGTTTTTTCAATATATGGCAGTATTCGGAATAATCGGCAACGAAAAATGCAATGTTGCATCAAGCGTTTACTACGGACTTTTCTCTCTTCAGCACAGAGGTCAGGAAAGTGCGGGAATAGTCGTTAACGATGACGGTGTATTCACAGCTTATAAGGATTCGGGCTTGGTTGATGATGTTTTTGATCACGGCATAATAAACAAGCTTGGCCAGGGAAATATGGCGCTTGGCCATGTAAGATACGGTACTCTCGGTACAAAGGATAGGGTCAATGCCGAGCCTATCGTTGTAAATCATGTTAAAGGCAGACTTGCAATAGCTACCTCGGGCGCTCTTTCCAATGCGGAAGAGCTTAAACGCGAGCTTGAGCTTGAAGGCCACATCTTCCACACAACAATTGACGCAGAGGTTATCTCCTGCATTATTACTAAAGAAAGACTTTCTTCCGGCTCTATCGAAGAGGCTGTTTCCAAGGCAATGAAGCGCTTCAGCGGCGGAATTTGTCTTTTGTTAATGTCCCCCCAGAAGATGATTGCCGCAAGAGACAGATACGGTATTCACCCTATTTGCTACGGTCAGCGCGAGGACGGTCAGTATGTTATTGCTGACGAAACCTGCGCTCTTGATTCTGTTGGTGCAACCCTTATCCGCGAGCTTGACCCCGGTGAGATAATCGTTTTCCAGGGCGGCTCGGTTAAATCTGTGCGCGACCATTGCGGTGAATTGCCCGAAAGCCTCTGTATCTTCGAGTATATCTACACAGCAAGACCCGATTCCTCTATTGCAGGCTGCGCAGTTCATAAGGCGCGTCGCAGGGCAGGTAAGCTTCTCGCAATGGCTCACCCTGTTGAGGCAGACATTGTTGTCGGTGTTCCCGATTCGGGACTTGATGCTGCGATAGGCTATGCTCAGGAGTCCGGAATTCCCTATGGCATAGGTCTTATCAAGAACAAATATATTGGCCGTACATTTATTGCTCCCGGCCAGGATGTCAGAGAGGATAAGGTTAAAATTAAGCTTAATCCGGTAAGAGATACCGTCTCCGGCAAGCGCGTTGTCCTCGTGGATGACTCCATAGTCCGCGGAACCACTTGCGCGAAGCTTATTAAACTTCTCAAGAGTGCAGGCGCAAAGGAGGTCCACCTCCGCTCCTCAGCTCCCGCATTTATCAATCCCTGCTACTACGGTACTGACATTGATTCTAAAGAATCGCTCATCGCCTGCAACCATACGGTTGAGGAGATAACCAAGATAACCGGTGCTGACTCGCTCGGCTATCTCCGTCTTGAGGATGTTACCGAGATATGCAAGTCCGGAAACTCCGGCGGTTATTGCACCGCTTGCTTTGACGGAAAGTATCCCACCGAGGTACCCAAACATTTTGAAAATAAATACGATAATAAAATTTCCGAAAATAAAAAGTGAAAGTGAGAAAAAGAAAGTGAAAAATTCAAGATCTGAAAGCTATGCTGCGGCTGGCGTTGACATCACCGCAGGCTATAAGGCCGTTGAACTTATGAAAAAGCATATCGCCCGCACCCGTAACGAGGGCTGTCTTGACGACGTTGGCGGCTTCGGCGGCTGCTTTGGACTTCCCATGGGTATGGAGGAGCCCGTTCTCGTTTCCGGCACCGACGGCTGCGGAACTAAGGTTAAGCTCGCACAGCTTATGGACAAGCACGATACTATCGGTATCGACGCGGTTGCTATGTGTGTAAATGACATTATCTGCTGCGGTGCAAAGCCTCTGTTCTTCCTTGACTATATCGCTTGCGGCAAGAATATTCCCGAAAAGATAGCTGCTATCGTTTCCGGTGTTGCCGAGGGTTGTGTTCAGTCTGGCGCTGCTCTTATCGGTGGTGAGACTGCAGAGCATCCCGGTCTTATGCCCGCCCATGATTACGACCTTGCAGGCTTCGCGGTAGGTATCGTTGATAAAAAGAAGATTATCAATAACAATACTATGAAAGCTGGCGACGTTATCATTGCGCTCCCCTCTACCGGTATTCACTCAAACGGATTCTCCCTTTGCCGTAAGGTATTTAATATCGATTCCAACCCTCCCGAGCTTTACACCGCGCGTGAGGAGCTTGGCGGCAGAAGTGTTGGAGAAGCTCTTCTCACTCCCACAAGAATATATGTAAAATCTATACTCGCCCTTCTTGAAAAGGTTGCGGTTAAGGGTATTTCCCACATCACCGGCGGCGGCTTCTATGAGAACATTCCCCGTAGCTTCCCTGACGGTCTCGGCGCAAAGATAAATAAGGCAGATGTTAAGGTTCTTCCTATCTTTGACATTATCGCAAAGACCGGCAATATTCCCGAAAGAGATATGTACAACACCTTTAATATGGGCGTTGGTATGATCGTTGTAGTTGACAAGGCAGATGCTGATCTTGCAATTTCAACTCTTCAGGCAAACGGTGACGCAGCTTACCTCCTTGGTGAGGTTGTTGAGAGCGACGAGGGCGTAATCTTATGCTAAAGAAGAAAATTGCCGTTCTCGTTTCGGGCGGCGGAACCAATCTTCAGGCTCTTATAGACGCTCAGGGCAGAGGAGAGCTTGGCAATGGTGAAATTACCCTTGTTATTGCTTCAAAGCCCGGTGTTTATGCTCTCGAGAGGGCAAAAAATGCAGGTATCGAGGGCAGGGTGCTTGCTCGCCGTGATTATGAAAGCATTGCCGATTATTCAAAGGCGCTTGCTGATGAGATGACAGCGGCAGGTATTGACCTCGTTGTTCTCGCAGGCTTCCTGACCATAATTGACGAGCAGGTATATAATGCGTTCCCGAACAGAATACTTAATGTGCATCCGGCACTTATTCCGTCCTTCTGCGGAAAAGGATATTACGGACTTCACGTTCATGAGGCAGCTCTTGAAAAGGGCGTTAAGGTTTCGGGCGCAACCGTTCATATCGTAACTCCCGAGTGCGATGCAGGTCCTATCGTGCTTCAAAAGGCTGTTGAGGTGAGAGATGACGATACTCCCGAAACTCTTCAGCTAAGAATTATGGAAGAAGCTGAGTGGAAGATACTTCCTAAGGCAGTAGGACTCTTCTGTGACGATAAAATCACTGTAAAAGACAATAAAGTTTATATTGGAGAATAAAATGAAAATTTCTACTATACAAGAAGAACTTAACTCTCTTGCCTACCACGGCAGAGGAATTGTAATAGGCAAGTCTGCCGACGGCAAAAAGGCTGTAACCGCTTACTTCATTATGGGTAGAAGTGTTAACAGCCGTAACAGAGTTTTCGTCGCAGAGGGCGAAAATATGAGAACTAAGGCTTTTGATGAGTCTAAAATGGTTGACCCCCACCTTATCATCTACTACCCCGTAAGAGTTCTTGGCAACAAGACCATAGTTACCAACGGCGACCAGACCGATACTATCTACGAGCTTATGGATAAGCAGATGACCTTTGAGCAGGCTCTCAGAACTCGCGAGTTTGAGGATGATAAGCCTAACTTTACCCCCAGAATTTCGGGCATTATCCGCAGAGAGTGCTGTGATATGAACTTTGCTATGTCTATTCTCAAGAGTGCTGAGGGAGATGACAGTTCCTGCGAAAGATTTACATATGCGTACTCAAATCCCATACCCGGAAAAGCAAAATTTATCCACACATACAACTGCGATGGCAATCCGCTTCCTTCATTCGAAGGTGAACCCAAAACTCTTGAGCTTCCCGATGCCGATATTGATACTTTGACAGATCTTATCTGGACAAATCTTAATGAGGACAACAAGGTT
>JAZORT010000021.1:0-25404 GCA_045656745.1 Eubacteriales bacterium
CCGCCCTACGGTTTACATAGCTATTCCCCTCGAGGGGAAGCCTTGATGAAATGCGCATGGTGCGTTGGGGGCTTTTGTCCTTGCGGGATTTTCCCGCGAAGAAAAGCTATGTTCACTGTAGGGCGGGGGCTTGCTCCCGCCGCAGTAGCCTTCCCCTCAAGGGAAAGGCTTTTCGATGTTCCATCACCAAGGTGTCATTCCGAGCGGTAGGCACAATATTCGAGGACGCAGAGTATAGAGCGAGGAATCTCCTTTTTCGAACCGCTTTCGGCTAAAACTCTGGCAAGGATAGACTTCTTGTTTCTCATTTGCGTTCTGCCGCTTTGCTACCACGAGAGGAAGGCTAAAAAAGCCCGAGGCGATTTGCCTCGGGCTTTAATATTTGATTATCTGGTCTTATTAATCTTATAAAGTCTTACATTGTCGAGAGTGATGAACTGAGTATCACCGTCACGGCAGTTAATGGAGAATCTGTTGATGTCGTCAATGGTGGGCTTGCCCTCGGTGGAGTCATCCATAGTGCCGATGAGGTTGTTGTTGATGAAGATATCAACTCTGCCTGTGCCATCTTCTGCTACGTAATACTCAAGGCGGATGTTGTAGTAATCACCGCTGTTAACGCCGGTGTTGGTAAGCTCAAGCTTGGGGTTTCTGCCGTAGGACTTGAAGTAGATGAACTGACCGATAGCGTTTCTGAGCATGTAGTTGAAGCGGAAGCTTCCGGTAGATGCGCTGTTAAAGGTAAGCTCGGTGTAAGAGCCGCTTGCAAATGCCGCAAGAGCCTCGGTCTTAATGTCTGCAGACCAAACTACGGTGTTTGCATTTTCTTCAGCCGCCTGGGTTTCGTAGAAGGTAATGGAGTCGTTGTAGCCTGCCGCACTGTTAAGAGTAAGCTGACCGTTGTTAACGGTGGCAGTACCCTTGGTGGAGCTGCCCCAACCGCCGACTACTACGCTCTCGGGAAGAGTGTCACCGTCAAAGGTGTATGCGGGACGGCTTTCCTCTGCTGCGTAAACCTTCTTAATGGTAACGTTATCCATATAGATGCTACCCATAAGTCCGCCGTAGTTTCTTACGAACATATTGGTAACGTTGGTGAGAGGAGTGGCGGTGTTAACGTAGTTTACAGTCTTGAAGAGTTCGCCGTTGATGTAAACTCTGGTTTCGGTAGTGCCTGCTGCCGCGTCGATGATCTGATACTCAATTCTGATGGTGTACCAGTTGTCTGCTACAAGAACGCCCTCAACCTTTTCATAGCCCGTAGCAACGTCCTTACCGAGAACTCTTACGCTGAGGTTATCGCCGTCTGCACCGAGAAGAACGGTAACGCCCTCGGTAGAGCCGTTTCTAAAGTCAAACTGATGAACGCTGGAGGTGGACTTGTCGCTGAAGTCGGTGTAGAGGTCAGCCTCGAATACTACGGTATCAAAGTTTGTAGTTGCGGGAGCGTTTATGGTAAGGTAGGACTGATAGGTTGTGTTATCAATGTTGTCCTTGAATATACGAAGAGTGTTGTTTTGGGGATTTGTGGGGTCCTTCGCAATACCGAACTGCATAATAGCGTTAGCATTAGCGCTTGCCTTCTCTGCGAAGATCTGGCTGTTGTAATAGGTCTTGCCGGTGTCGGGAAGGTCAATGTTTTCTCTTGCGCTATCCTTGAAAGCAGAGTCGAAGGTCTCGCCGGAGTTGTCCATCTCTATCTTCTCATAGAACTTGGGAGAGATAAGGGTGGTAGCCGAAACGGTAAGGCTGTTTGCGGTGGAGGTGGAGGTAGCAAAGCCGCCGTCTGCCTGAAGGGTATCGAGGTTCCAGCCTGCAAGAGCCTCTGTACCGGTGTAAGTAAGGCTTACGCTGTCGCCTGCAAGGTAAAGACCGGAGTTGTTGCCCTCTGCGTCAAGGGTTGCCTCGTAAGCGTAAACGTACTTGTAGTTTGCGATAGGAGTTGCGGAGGAGTCAAGAACTGCCTGCGCGTCCATACCGTAGGTGAGGGTGGAGTTGTAAAGCTTTTTCTGAAGGTCGGTGGAGTTCTCGGAAACATAGAGACGCTCGTAAAGATATTCAACAACCGAGTAACGAACGACCTTACCTGCAACCTCGCCGGAAACGGGCTGTGCGTAAACGTACTTTGCAATATCCTTTGCGGGAATGCCCTGAGTTCTTACTACGATGTGGTTGCCGCCAAGAACCGCAATGTTCTCTTCAGTACCCTTGAAGCTGCCGAGAAGCTCTGCATTAGAGTCGGTTTCGGGGTTAGAGGAGTAAACGTTAACTACGGTGTTTTCAGCAGTAACGTTTGCGGTTACGGGGATTGCGTAGTAAAGGTGGAGTGCGCCCTCGTAAGAAATGTTCTTACTTACGATTTCGGGAGCCTCGGGAGCCTCGTCTGCCTGAGCAGTGACGCCAACGAATGCCGCAAGGAGCATAGCTAAAGCTACTGTCCAAAGGCAGATTTTAGAGAATTTTCTGTTTTTCATTGTTTTTACCTTTCTTAAAATAATTTTATTTTTATTTTTTTAATTAAATCAAATCAAAAGTATTCTTTAAGGTATTCCTTGGTGTTTTCAACCATTTCGTCAAAGAGCGCTCTCGCATCCTCTTTGGAAAGATTTATAAGCGGGTTGTTCATAAAGGCAACGAAGGCCTTTTCAAGATTACGCTCAAGGCACGCCTCGATAACAAGCTCCTGCTCGGCAACGATCCTTGTTATGAGAGGATAAATCTCGATAGGAAGATTGCCCGTAAAGATAGGAGTCAGGGTGTCTGCGGTAAAGCGTGCGTTGGTCTCAACCACAGCTCCGAGAGGGAGATTGGGTATCTGACCGTAGTTTGGAATGTTAACGTTGGTAACCATTTCGGAAAGACCGAGCAGCGAGCGTATTTGCTGAACGCCCTCTTCGCCCGTTTCGCCGATTTGCGGCTCAAGCTCTCCGCTCTGAAGCTTTGCGCTCTTTTCAAGCCTCTTGGTTATCTCCTTACGCCTTGAGTCAACGGGAGTAAGGGTGAACTTCCAATCCTTTACCTGCTCGGGGTTCTTTAAGAACCAACTGCCCTCGCAGAATTCCGCAAGGTGTCTGTCACCCGCCGCCGCAATATAACCGTAACGGCGGAAAAGCTCAAACTTAACTCTGTTGTAGCAAAGGAGGTCGGTTGTCATCCAGTTATCGTCTGCCGACTCGTTGTAGCCCTCCTCGTAATGCTTGTCAACGAATTCCTTGTAGAGAGGGAAGAGGTCGATGTTTTTGTACTTTGCCTCGGTAAGCCAGGTAAAGTGGTTTACACCCGTAACGTTGCACTTAATTTCCTGAAGCCTCGGCTTTTCAAAGCCGTAGTCGGTGTGGAGCATATAAGCCAAGAGCTTTTGCGTTCCGAACACCTCGTGACAGCAGCCGAAAGCCTTAATTTTCGGGAAAACTCTGTAAAGGGTGGCGGTGATGACCGTCATAGGGTTGGTGTAGTTGATGACCCAAGCCTTGGGGCAGTTCTCTTCAATCTTCTTCGCGATATATTCTATCATAGGAAGAGTTCTGAGGGCTCTGATAATACCGCCGGGGCCCGTTGTGTCGCCAACCGACTGATAAATTCCGTACTTTTCGGGGGTGTGTACATCGCTGTACATTTCGTCAAGAGTTGCGGGAAGAATGGAGATTATTACGAAATCCGCTCCCGAAAGAGCCTCGTCAATAGTCTCACAAGCCTTGTAGTCAAATTTGGATTTGGATTTTTCGTGGTTTGCAAATTTTTTACCGATTATTTCGTTAGCCTTTGCCGCCTCGTAATCGATGTCGTAGAGCGCGACCTGACCGTTAAGGTCGTCTGCCGTTGCAAGGTCGCTCATAAGTGTCCATGCCCAGCCGCGCGAGCCGCCGCCAATGTAGGCAATCTTTAAATCCTCGACGCCTTTGTTCGTGTATCTCATAGTGTTTCTCCTTTAGGTCCAGCCGGTGTCGTCGCGGTTTTCATCGCCGTTGTCGTTGTCGGTTCCGCCCTGAGCTGATGTGGTTATAACGTCTGTGGGAATAAGGTTTAGAATATCAAGCTCGGCAGCTAAATACTCGTTCTTTTCTGATTTAACCACTTTCTTATACTCCTTTCAATTTTTTGTTTCTTCCTGCCCCGAGTGCCGGGGCAGGGGTGCTATTTTAGTTAGTCCAAGCATCGTCGTCCTTGTTCGTTCCGCCGAAGTCGAGGGAGCCGTCATTGTTTTCGGGAGTCTCGGGGAGCATATCCTCGGGGATCTCGTCAACAGAAACGCCCTCAACCACTGTCAAAGAGGAATCGGGAACGATCTCGCAATCGGCAAAGTAAATGCCGTTCTGATTTCTTACAAGAGCATAGCCCACTCTGCCGTTTTGAGTATAACGGATAGCCTCATAGCTTTCGTCAAGCTGAACTCTGACGGTGAGGGGGTAGTCATAGATTTCATCATCAAGACCGTCCTCAAGGGTAAGGGTAATGCTCTCGCCTCTGGTAATCGTGAGGGTCGTGTTCTCTGCCTCTGCAAGGTAGAGCATTGCGTCCTCATAGTTTGTCTGCCATACTGCGCCCGTTGCAACATAGGAGCTTATCTTCTTGCAAATAGCGTCAAGCCTTGACTCGCGCTGGTAGAAGTAGGTCTCCACACCGCCGTTTGTTGTTCCGCTATCGAAGTTTTTGTCCTCGTCAAGGTGGTAGAGGAAGAGGTTTACAAACCTGCCGTCTCCTCTTGCAACGCTGTCGATCGCCGCATAGGTCTGCGCATCGTTGTTAGGCAAAATCTGGTGCGCAGGAGTCTTTTCCCAAGCCCACTGGTAAAGGTTGACCGCTGTGCCGTCGTAATATCTCGAGGCAACGTACTCATCCTTAAGAGCCTCGTAAACCTCGTCGTATATCTGCTCGCCGAAGAGGTCAACGAGCCAGGCGTAACCGGGGATAACAAAGGTCTTTATCTTCTGCGAGGGGAATAGCTCGCGAAGCAGATACTTTGAGCCGATAAACTCGCGGTAGAAGAAGTCCCAATCAATGTTTTCGCCCGTCTCGGTGTCTGCCCAGAAAACGTGAGTCAGACCGTGGTTCATGAGCTTGAGTCTTCCGCCCGCAAGCTTCCCGTTAAGGAAGTTTATAAGGTCAGCGTTCGGCGTCTTTTCCTCGGTGTTGGTACCAACGCCCGCATTTTCCATAAGGTTGTCAACAACCACCGCTATGTCTGCCTTAAGGTCGTACCTTGCGGCAACTCTGTCAAGAATGGTGATAGTCTGCTTATCTGCGGAAATGTCGGTGTTAAGGGTAATAATGCCGTTTGCGCCGCCCTTAATGGGAAGAACCTTTGCGTCAAAGTCCTCGGTCTCTGCATCGGGATAAACCTTGCCCGAGGGGGTGCCGATAGGATTGGTAGGGTACTTTAAGGTAGTCTCGTAGAGCGAAATATTGTCCATAAGGATAACGCCCTGCGTGTCGCCCCAGGTGGAGATGCGCATCTCGGAAATATCGTTGTTTACGGTATAGCTCTTTCCTGCCGCGTCGGTGCTCATAGGTCCGTAGAAGTTGCGGGAAACGTAAACCAAGGCGCCGTCCATATAAACCATGATCTTTGCGGTGCTTTGGTCGCCCTCAAAGAACTCAACGCGCAGGTTAAACCACTGTCCCTCGGTGGACGCGGTAACGATTGTGGGGCTGGAGATGCCCGCGGTGTCGTTTGAAGAGTCGATAAAGTTGAAATGCTCGGTGGTAAAGTTCATTCTGAAGGAGTAGGCAATAGCCGACTTGGGTCCAAGCTGGAATGTGTAGGTCGTGTCAAGCCTTCCCTCAATATACTGAATATAGAAGTCTGCTTCAAAGACGGTGGCGTTATGCTCTGCCGCCACTCCCGTTCTCGGAATAGTGACTGTGGGCCAGCTCTTAGTGTAGGTATCGTTATCGGGCGCCAAGTTCGCCTTATAGAACTTTAATACCTTGTTTGCCGCCTTCGTGGGGTCGCTTATTACCGAGATGTAGGAGTACGCGTCATTTTTAGTAGATGTAACCTTTTCGGGGAGCGCACCCGACTCAAAGTCGAGAGGAATATTCACACTCTCCTCGGGTTTAGGATCCTCGCCCTCACCGGGATCGGGATCGGGGTCGGGATCGGGATCGGGATCAGGATCGGGATCGGGTTTAGGATCGGAGGGAATATCCTCGGGGTCGATAGCATCGGTAAGAGGATCGTCCGCGCACTCAAGGTTAGTCTGCATAAAGCTTACGTTGTCAACAAGCAGGTCTGCGTAGGTGTCGCCGTAAGACATAAAGCGGACTGCGGTAATAAGACTTTCGGGCTGGTTTTCTTCGATTTCGCTGCCGCCGAAAATGTTACTTACCTTAACGAGCACGCCGTCAATATAGGTCTTTATCCTTACGGTGTCTCTGTCGCCGTTGTAGTACTCAATGCGGAGGGTGTGCCACTCCTGGGAGCCGTTGATCGTCTTGTTCGAGCCTCTGAGTCTTACCTCGTCAAGGGTGGAAAGCTCGCAGAATACGATGTCATCTCCGCTCTGGCTCAGGTTGATGATGTAAGCCGACTTTTCGCCATCCTCAAGGAATATCTGGAAGCTTGTTACCTTGCCCGCCTTAAAGGTGAATTTGAAGTCGGTCTCAAAGACGGTTACGTTGTAATTCTGCTTCTGCTCCGCAAGGAGGAAGGTAAGAGCGTCCTGTCTGCCGGGACGGGTGCTAAATTCAAGAGCCTTCGAGTATGCGCCGTCTCTGAATATCTCGCGCACTGCGTAGCCCGAGCCGGAGGAAAGGAGCTTCGTTGTCACTCTCGAGGGGATATTGCCGTTAGAGGAGCCTTCAAAGGTAACGGGATTTTTCTTGTCCTCGGAGTTTTCTGCGTCTGCAACGTCTCTGGGCACGAAGGTGTCGCTGGTGGTCTCAACCTTGAGGTTGTCAAGGGTAAGCTCGCCTGCGCCGTCGACCGACTCAATAACGAGAGAGGCAGGAGAGAGCAGCTTCGTTTCTTCGCTATAGGAGAGGGAGGTGCTTGCAATAGCCTGACCGCCCGAAATAATGTAAACCGTGTCGCGAAGAGGATAGTAGAGGATAGAAAGGGAGATTATCTTGCCCTTGCTTATGTAGCAGAGAGCGTCGGAATATCCGCCCGCCTTCGTTCTTTCGTGGATAGAAGCAACACCGTCCTTAACTCTTATCTCAAAGGCGAGGATAGTCGCCCCGTCCTTGTCAACGAAGGAGAGAAGGTATCCCGCGCTGGAGGAGGAGTTTACGGAAAGGTCTGCGCTAAAGCTGATAAGTCCTGTAATAACGCTTCGCTCGTTTACGGGGAAGCTTATTACGGAATCCTTGCCGAGAGTAAGGTATTTGTCGGAGTCGCCCGCGAGCGAAACACCGCCCGAGAAGTCAACGCCGATGCCGTTTTCAAAATCGTGGATAAAGGAATCTATGGCAGGCTTTGTCGCGGTGTCAAAGTTCTTTTTAATCTTTTCGCAAACAACGTTGTCGACCGTAAGCGAAGCCTTGGAGGTAAAGTTGATTATAACCTCGCCGACCGCATATTTCTTCGCATCCTGGCAAAGAAGGTCACAGCTTGCGTAAAGCTCGGAGTCGAGATAGAAGAGTGCAACTCTTACGCCGTCGTAATACTCAATGCGCAGAGTGTGGCTCTCGCCGAGAGGAATGAGAAGAGAGTCGAGCCTCAGGTCGTTTACTCCCGTAGGAGCTGCGTAAAGGCAGGCAAATCTCTCGCCGTCCTTCTCGATTATCTCAAGGTTGTATTTAATAATATCGTGGGGTTTTTTCGCGTCCTCTGCAAAGGTGATGTCAAGGATTTTACCGCTTGAGGACTCTAAAATATTAAGGTCAAGCTCGATTGATGTGGCGTTCGCTCCCGCAGTTCTGATGTTAACGGGGAAGGTTGCCACCGCCGCGCCGCTTAGCTTGAGCTTCTTGCCCTCTTCGGTCTCGGTTACCTCTGCCGCGCCTTGAATATGGGCAGAAGAGGGCAGCGAGCCTGCAAGGTCGCCCTCAAAGTCATAAACCGTCTTGTCGGTGTCGGGCGAGTCAATGTTAAAGAGGGGCTGGTCGTTGGGGTCAAGGGCGGGGGTATACTGCTCGGTGGTCTTATACATCTTCCAGTTATCGAGAAGAATGTTTGCCGAATAGTAGGAATAAACGAAGAAGTCAACTCCCTCAAATCTTGAGTCGGGAGAAGCTGTGCCGCCGTCAAGCCGCTCGCCCTCGCGGTCGTAGAAGTTATCGCTTACGCTGATAAGCTCGTCGTTTATGTAGATACGCGCTCTAACGTCCTCTGCTGCGGTGGAGTAGAAGAATTCTACCTTTATCTTGAACCACTCGCCGAGAGGAATTGCGGTTTTAAGGTCAACGATCTTGGTGTTTGCGCCGTCGGAGGTCTGCTCGTAAAGATAGATGTTTCCGTCATACTGAGCAAAGGTCATAATGTGGCAGTTCGGTCCCGTTTGCAGGGTTGCGAACATACCCGTAGGAGCGCTCACAAAGTTAAATTCACCCTCGAAAACATAACAGCGGGAGAGGGGATTTACCGAAAGGTCGAAGGGTAAGCGCACTCTCTTGCCGCCGCCCTCTACTGCGTTGAATTCAAGCACCTTTGCGCTCTTTGATGCACCGGCTCTCTCGTCCTTTATAACCTTAAAGGTGGACGAAGTGGAGGAGGAAATCTGCAAGGACTGGGTGGTAGAGCCTATGGTCTCCTCGTCAAAGTCTGCAGACTCAACAACCGCCTCTTCCTTGAACTTTATAATGTATCCAAGGTCCTCGATGCGGTCAACGAATGTGGTAAGCTCCGCCTTGCCGAAAATGGGAGGCATCTCGTAGCCGAGAGCCGAGAACATCTGATAGCAGGTGTCTGCAAGGCAGATAAGGGTTGCGTTGATGTCACCCTCAAGCATGCCGGGAACCGCAACGGGCATACCCTGGCTTGTGGAGGAGGTAGAGGTCTCGGTATAGGAGAAGGAGCCGTCATCACGAAGGAATATAGACTGCTTTTCCATTGTAGCCCTGATAAGCTCGGGCGCTCTCTCTTTAAGCTCTGTGCGGATAGAGGAGATTATTGCCTCTGCCTCGGAGGCAGGGTGGCACTTGTTAAGAATATTTATTATGTTGTTGATAGAGAACCAGGTGTTGTATGCGTAACAAACGGTAAGGTTGTATTCCTCGGTGGTAATTGCGTCAATTGCCGAGCGCGCCGCCGCCTCGGGGTACTTTAAGGGAATACCGAGAGAGGAGCAGGCTGCCGAAATCTTCATAAAGCCGTTAAGTCCGTCGTAGTCGGCATAGGGCGACCAGTGACCGGTTGTTTCATAGCAGTTCTCGAAGAGCCAATCCTTTAAAATATCGGTCAGGCGGTAGCTTGCACCGATAGAGGCAAGGTATTCGTCTCTCGCCTTGATCTCCTGCGCCTGAGAGGCAAGGTCGTTACCTATTGAATAGGAGTCCTTTTTAAGGTCAAGACCGTTAAGGTAGGAAACAAAGGCCTCCTTTGATGCAAGGTTTTGGGGGGCTGAAGCTCCCGCGGTGGCAACAACCTTGGAAACTGCGCTCACTCTGCCTGCAAGGCGAAGCGGCTCGGTTGCTCCGCTGAAAACGATAGGCTTGTCAAAGCCGACGGGCGTGCCGTCTGCCAAAATTCCGTCACCCTCAACGTCAAGAACGTCGTACGTAGGCCTTGCGCCGAGAGTGGAAAGGAGGGACAGACCCTTGGTAAGGTCGCGGCTGCGCCTTGAAATTCTCGAGTCGGTCATAGCTCTCGTCCACTGGGGGTGGTAGAAATAGCCGTTAGGGTCCTGAAGCCCCTTAACGAAGGCGACAAGCTTTTCCTTAAACCAATCGGGAAGAGCCTCTTTGGGGTTGCCGCCGTACTCGTCAAACATACCGCTTATTCTAAGGAGGTCGATAGCCTGAGCGGTAGACTCAATGTCGGGAAGATAACCCTCGTAATTTCTGCCCGAGTTGGAGTAATAGAAGCCGCCCGTCTCGGGGTCGTAAAGGTCGGCAAGCCAGTTAAGCACCTTGGGGCTGAAGAGCGAATACATTGCCTGAAGCTCCGAGACCGTCTCTTCGTCGGATTTTGCAAGAATTGCACTCCATGCCGCCTGGCGTCTTTGCTCGTCAAGCTCGGCTTGCTTTTCCAAAATATCAAATGTAAAGGTCTTTGTAAAGCCGGCGTCAAGGTTTATAGCCTCGCCCGCCTTGATAAACTCTGCGCTGAAGAGGTCTGCCGCAACGCTTGCAAGAAGCTCGGAGTAGTCGATAGCGCTCTCAGGCTCGTCAAAGGCTATTGCAACCGACTTTCCGTCCGAATAAACGATAACGCGGATAGCATATTCGGACGCGCGGTCCTTGGAGTCAAGAATGTCGTACGCCTTCTCGGAAAGGGGGTCGTCGCATTTACCGAAGAAGAGCTGATTTGAAGAAAGGTTCGCCTTTCTCGAGACGGTAGGCATAACGCCAAGGGCATAGAAAAGCTCGCTTTGGAGCTTCTCCGCTCCGTCAAGGGATACATCCTCTGCCAAAACAAGGTTAACCGTCTCGCCAACGGCAAAGGTCACGTCCTCGTTAATATACCCCTCTGCGGGTTTGTTGTCTGCGGGGCTGTCCGCGCCCGAGCCTGCGCCCGGGGTGTCCGCCTTTTTGCAGGAGAATAAAAATGAACTCATCAAGCTAATGAGAAGGAGTGAAATCAAAATTCTTTTCATACTAAAATCCTTTCCCGTTATGAAAACGCTGTAAATGTAACACTCTTTTTGTTTTTATGCAATATTAACATATTGATATTTACTAAATTGTTAAATGTATATAAACAATATAAAATATCCTTATTTCTATCTTTATTTTAGTACAAACGAGGGGATTTTTCAATGAACATAATGGCACAAAATATGCACAAAATTGAACTAATATTAAATTTTTCGCCCCTCACCGCAGCCCTTTTGGGGGCAAAAAATAAAAAGCCGAGGGCAGGGGCTTTGCGTTTAGCCTTTCTGCCTTCGGCACTCTTTTAGCTTCTTTTTCTGAATTTCATAGGTGACGTTCCCGTATGGCGGTGGAAAAGACGGCTGAAATACAGGGCGTTGTCAAAGCCCACCGCGGTGGCTATCTGCGAAACCGAGTAGTCGGTATTCATAAGCAGCACCTTTGCGTTGGTTATACGGAGCATTATAATATATTGTAGGGGAGAGAGCTGGGTTATGCTCTTAAAGTTTCTGATAAACCAGGAAACGCTCATATGCCTTGCGGTGGCGTATTCCTCAATGTTAATTTCACTTGCGTAATTTTCGTTAAAGTAGTTTATCGCGCGCTCAACCTCGTTTAGGGTGTCGCAGTTTGCGTTTTTTCCCTCCTTGAGGTATCGTGAAATAATCAGCAAAAGCTGGCGGAAAAGATATTCCGCAATCTCGGCATAGTTCTCTCGCTTTAGCTGAATTTCCCTGATAAGCTGGTTAAAAATCGCGGGGTAGTCGGATGTGCCGACAAAGTACACTTTTTTCAAAAGTCCGCATTCGTCAAGGAGCCTTGCCGCCTCACTCCCCGTAAAGTGCACCCAATAGCTTTCGGTCTGGTCCTCGGGGTAATAGTGGTAAAGCTGCTTTTCGCCCGGGCGAAAGACGACGATGTTTCCGTGAGAGACAACCCTCTCCTCGTCACCGAAGAAAAAGTGACCCTTTCCCGCCGCAATATATAAGAGCTGAAAATCCCCTCTGCCCCTTGGGCGCTTGGTAATAACTACCCTGCGGTTTAAGAGCCTGTTATAGCCCGATGCGGTTATAAGCAGGGGCGCCGAGTTGTCAACGATGTCCTGGTCAACCTCTGCAATATAGGCGTAGTTGGTGTACATAAGTCCCTCCCGTTTTTCTCTTTCTCTGCTTCTATTATTATACACTACCTCTTTCCCCTTTTCAAGTCCTTTAAACAATTTTGTGTATATTTTGGGAAAGATTTTTTCGTGTTGCGCCCGCCGCGCCCCATCCTCACCCCATTACCGCGAGGGGCGCTGAATTCTTAGAGTTTTTGCCGAAAATGCCCGAAAACAGCTAAAAAACGCAAACTATTGATTACAAAACAGAAAATCTTTAGTGTTCAAAAATGCCGAAAAACAAAGAAAAAAGGTCGGTAAAAAAGACGCCGACCTTTATATTAAAATATCATTTAATTCATTTTATTTCTTGCGAAAGAGCTTTGAGATATCGAGCTTGGGAACGCGGAAATCCGCAATAAAGAGGAAGCCCACAACCGCGGGGAGAACACAGTAAACGATATACATTATTTGACAGTCAACAAACATTCCAACAAGGTATGCAAGGGGGAAAATCATCGAAGCAGAGGTAACCGGAAGTCCGCGGTAGCTCTTGGCGCAGCCGCCCTCGCTTTTTTGACGGTTGGCTTCAAGCACGTTGAAGAATGCAAGGCGGATTACTCCGCAAAGTATGTAAAAAACAAGAATTGCTATGCCCCAAATCTCTCTGACACCGCTGAAATAAAGGATTATCGCGGGAAGAACGCCAAAGCAAACAATGTCGCAAAGCGAGTCGAGCTGGATGCCGAAGCCCTTTTCGTCATCGGTTCTGTTCTTCTTCGTTCTTGCAACAACGCCGTCAAACATATCGCAAATTCCCGAGATAAGCAGGCAGAGTATAGCCGCACCGATCCTGCCCTCAAAGGCAAACGCCATTCCGCTAACGCCCGAAATAAGGCTTAAATATGTGATTATTACAGTGTAATCGTAAACACCGATAAATTTCATTATTCGTCTCCATTCTGCCCCCTCGGGCATATTTAAAGCGTTTTTTTACATTTTATTATATATACATAATACATTATAGCTTTAATTCATCAAAAAGTCAATACTTCCCCCATAAATTTTCCGCTCTTTGTTCGGGGCGGGCGAGTTATGCCGATTTTGGAAAGGGGGATATTATGCCGCTTTTTGAAAAGGAGCTGTGCCGATTTTTGGAAAGGAGCTATGCCACTTTTTGAAAAAAGTGGCGCAAAAACTTTAATATTGGGGTTTTTGAACAAGAAGCCTTGTACACTAAAATTTGTCATCCCGAAAGTAATACCATTCCCCGAAGACGCAGAGCTTTACTGAGGGATCTCCCCCTCGGAGCCTTATATCTTTTAGACTTTGGCAAGTGGGATTGTAGGCAACGACGTCCTCGGGGGTCCGCGGGGACGTTAACGAAAATCTATCCTTGCAAAAGCCTAAGCCGAAAGAGGCACCGACACGGAGATTCCTCGATGCGCGTTTTCGTCCTCGAATATCGTGCCTACCGCTCGGAATGACACCTTGTTGATGGCATATCGAAAAAATCATTGTTTCCTCAAGTCTGTCATCCCGAAAGAAATACCGTCACCCGAAGACGCAGAGCTTTACTGAGGGATCTCCTCCTCGGAGCCTTATATCTTTTAGGCTTTGGCAAGTGGGATTGTAGGCAACGACGTCCTCGGGGGTCCGCGGGGACGTTAACGAAGATCTATCCTTGCAAAAGCCTAAGCCGAAAGAGGCACCGACACGGAGATTCCTCGATGCGCGTTTTCGTCTTCGAATATCGTGCCTACCGCTCGGAATGACACGATTCGCACGCTCAAGCTGCGCCGCCAAAGCCTTACCCAAGGTTAGCGAAGCGGATAAGCTTAAAGCGCAAAAAAGACTGCTCACAAGAAGCAGTCTTTTATATAATATAATATGTACGGAAAAATTATTCCTCTTCACCCTCGGTAACAACGTCTCTCTGAGTGGTTGCTCCGCAACCGGGAACAACGCAAACGCCGTTTTCCTTAGTGGGGTCGGTCTCGTCAACGGTCCAATCGTAGTTGTGGCCTTCTTCGCTCTTGGGAACGACGGTGGGATCTATTGCAACCTCGCCGCAAATGGTACAAGCAACACCGCCGGTGTGGCCGTCTTCCTGGCAGGTAGCATCCTCATCGGGAATAGCCTGATAGTCGTGCACGTTAGGCTCGATTATGGTAGCGGGCTGAATGTTGTCGAAGCAAACCGAGCAGTGAGTACCGCCAATAGAGCCGGGCTCGGTGCAGGTTTCCTCAATATCGTCATTAGCAACCTCGGTGTGATCAAGCTTGTCGATAGTCTGCTGGGGAACAAGAACTGTGAGGCATGCGTTACATCTCTTACCCTCGGTCTTTCCTGCAGCCTGGCAGGTAGCTTCAACAGCCTTCATAGTAACGGTGGTACCCTTGTGGTTGAAAGCCTTAATAACTGTGCAGCCGCTTATTACAACACCGCACTTCTTACAAACAGTACCCTCGGTCTTACCGTCCTTGGTGCAGGTAGCCTTAACAGCGAGAACCTCAACGATCTCTTCGTGAGCGCAAACCTCCACATTGTTATTATTATTGTTGTCGGCATTCTGGTTGTTAGAGCCGGAATCGCCGGAGTCGGAATTATTGCAGGAAGCCATAGCAAATATAGCAAGTGCAAGAATCATCATAGCAAGGAGTAATTTTTTCATTTAATTGTTCTTCCTTTCAAGGATATTTCGGTACATCTATTTTATAACACTTAAATAATAAAGTCAATAGTAAAAATTGATTATAAAGAGATAATTTTTAAAAAATCTGTCTTGTTGTTAAATTTTTAGTCCTGCTTTTGTGCAGAATTGCCAAAGCGCGCCAAATCTCCCCGTTTTTGCCCCGTTTTTCCCTCTTTTTCTAAATCCGAGAAAAATTCTTCGTTTTTCCTCGCAAAAGCCAAAGCCAAGGAAAGCTAAAATCTGCAAAAATAGTACAAAAATGTAAATAATACTAGTCAAAACGGCATAAAAACAGCCTCCCGAAGCGAAAAAATCAACCGAGGGAGGCTGTAAAATCAGCGTCTTTTTTTGCGGAGATGGTCAACGCGGGCATCCTCGCCGACGAAACTGAGAACTGTGTAGCCCTTGCCCACAAGGCGGGAGAAAATTCTGTCCTCATACCTTGAGTTAAGCTCCTCGGGCTGAAGATTTGTGGAAACAATGGTGGAAAGGCCGCGGTTTTGCCTTGTGTTAATAAGGTTATAAATGCAGGAGATGGTAAAGGCGGTAGAGAACTCGGTGCCAAGGTCGTCTATGATAAGCAGGTCGCACTCGAGATACTTGTCCGACTTATTTTCTGCGGGAATGTAGGCGTTTCTGAACTTGTCAGCCTCAAAGTCGGAGATAATATTCTGTACCGAGTCGTAAACAACGTAAAAGCCCTGCTTAATTATCTCTCTTGCAATAGCGGTGGAAATATGGGTTTTTCCCGTACCTGTCATACCCAGCATAAGGATATTTCCGCCCTTTTCCCTGAAGTTTTTAACAAAATCCTTTGCAATCTCAACATTCGTCGTCATTACGGCAAGAGCCTTGGGGTCATTCTTGTAAAGCCCCAGCTCAAAGTTGTCAAAGGACTGTCTTTCAATAAGATTGCCAATGCCCGATGCGGCAATCGAAGCCTTTATAAGAGCCTCTTTAAGGCAGGAGCAAACAACGCTTCCGCGGTTTACATACCCCGTATCCGAGCATTTTGGACAGCTGTAAGGAGGGCTTGTGTAGTCCTCGGGATAGCCTAAAGCGCGGATAAGCTCCTTTCTTTTCGCATTAAGGGCAAGATTTCGCTCCTTTAAGGGGGTGATGTCCTCGCCGTTAACAGCCGCCTTGAATATTTTCATTGATGTTTGGCGAAGCTCAAGGTCTATCTCTGCAACCTCGGGAGACGCTGCGTGGATCTCTCTCTCGCGGCGTTCAGCCTCTGCCAGCGCGGCAAGTCTGTTATTTTCGATTTGCGCCTTGACCTCGTCGTATTTTTCGCGATTATACATAATAAAATTTCCTTATTATAAAAATTTTTTAATCCTCGCCGTAGCTTCGCTCAAGAGCCTTGGCAAAGGCGTCGTTAACGTCAAAATCACCGTAGCGTGGCCTCTCGGGCCTGGTTTTTGCCTTCGGTCTCGTAGGATTAGGCTTTTCCGCCTCCGCCTTTAAGACGGCGTTTGCCGCTCTGCATTCCTCAAGGGTCGAGAGTCCCTTTGCGTGCCAGCCCCCGAGCACCTTGTCCATATAGCTTATGGAGAGTCTGCCCGTATTGAGAACGCAGATAGAGTAAGCCTCGCCGATAATAACCGTAGAGTAGCCGAAATCGTTCGTCCATTTTTTAAAGCTCTCGCGCTCCCTGTCGGTAATTTTTCTCGACCAAATACCCAGAACGCGGCGTATTTCCTGCTCATCGCCCGAAGCCTTTTCCATATCCTCAATATAGACCTCAAGCGCCTCGGTGGTGTCGATAGACTTACCCACGAGGGAGATCGCCTTGTCTCTCAGCCTTGGCGCGGTGAGTTTTCCTAATGACGCAAGGTATGCGGCAAGGGTAAGAAGGTATTCAACGCTTAATGCGTACTGTGTGTAAACGCCGGTAATTATTTTCACCTCTTGGGTGGTAAGAGCAGGCTTTGACATAAGGGCGGCGCACTCGGAAATAAGCTCCGACAGACCCTCCTCGCGGATAGTTTCGGCAACCTTTACCGACTCTTCCTCGTATATTCCGTAAGGCTCGACTCTCTCGTCAAACTCCTCTTCGATAACCGCCGAGTGACAAGTCTCCCTAAATCGGCAGACCTTTGCCCCCTCGCCCTCGGAATTTTCAGCCTTTTCAATTGCCCCCGCTTCCTCCCAAAGGGCAAGCGCGCTGACGGCTCTTGCGCGGGAAACACCCGCACTCTTTGCGGCAGACTCACCGTCAAGACCGCCCTCGGAGATTGCAACAGCGCAAAGAACAAGAAGCTCCTCGCGGGTTGCCTCGGAGAGCGCGGAGGGGTCTGCGCCTCTTTTAATTATGTATTTCATTGGTTGGCTTCCTCGCTTCGTTCCTTTAAGGCGTAGCAAAGGGTCATAAGAGAGTCGCCGAGATGTATGTTTTCAACAACCACCGTCTCGTCCTCGATAATAAGCTCCATATTGGCAAAGTTCCAAAGACCGCGCACACCTGCCCGAACCATAGTCTCGGCAACCTCCTTTGCCGCCTCCTTGGGGACGGTAAGAACGCCAATGTCAACTCGGTTTTCAACGCAGTAATCGTAGAGCGAGTCAACGTGGTAAACGGGAATTCCGTAAATTTCGGTGCCGATTATAGCCTCGTTGTTGTCAAAGAGGGCAAGGCGTTCAACGCCCCTGCGGCGGAACATATTCGTTGAAGCGAGAGCCTTTCCGAGATTGCCCGCGCCGACAATAACCGCGCTAAAGCCCTCGGCAACGCCGAGAAGCTCGGAAATCTTGCCGTGAAGATATTTTATGTTATAGCCGTAGCCCTGCTGACCGAAGCCGCCAAAGCAGTTAAGGTCCTGGCGTATCTGCGATGCGGTAACGTTCATAATGCGGGACAGCTCTGCCGAAGAAATTCGAAGCTTGCCCTCTGCTAAAAGGTCGCCGAGATAGCGGTGGTATCGGGGCAGTCTTTTTATAACCGCCGAGGGCACCTCGTTTTTTTGCTCCGCCAAAGAGCGCTTGTCGTATACGGCGTTGATTTTGTCAATGCTTTCCATCTATATAATTGCCTTTCGTTAATAGGTTAGTTTCCGATTGAATCGAGAGCCGACGCGTTGAGCGAAGAGTCGGCAATATTTCCGCTAATGTATTCGTAATAGCCCTGGGCGGCTATCATAGCTCCGTTGTCTCCGCAAAGGGAAAGGGGCGGAATGTAAAGCTCCCTGCCCATAGAGGCCGAGACCTCCGAAAGCCTTCTTCTAAGGTGTGAGTTTGCGGCAACCCCTCCCGCGCAAACGAGAGAAAGGTCGGGGTATTTTTCAAGAGCCGCCTTGATTTTCGAGGCACCCGCCTCAACCGCCTCAAAGGTGTATCTTGCGGCAAAAAGCTCCTTGTCAAGCTCCGCGCCCGTCATCTCGTGGCGGTGGAGCAGGTTTATAGCCGCGGTTTTTAAACCCGAGAACGAAAAATCAAGATTATCACCCGAAAGAGCCGGGGAGGGGAGGGTCATAGCCTTGTCCTTGTAGGCAGGACTTTTCTTGTATTTTGCGTATGCCCCCTCTGCCATAGAAATTCCCGCAGCCTTCTCAAAGCCGAGAGCAGAAAGCTCGTCAAAGCCACGCCCCGCAGGATAGGGAATTCCGATAATCCTTCCAATCTTGTCAAATGACTCGCCGATAGCATCGTCGCGAGTGGTGCCGATAATTTTAAAGTCGGTATAGCTCTCTGCAAGGTAGATCGCTGTGTGACCGCCCGACACCGCAAGAGCAAGGTAGGGCGGCTTCGGGGGATTTTCGGTAAGATAGGCGGCAGCAATATGCCCCTTTATGTGGTCAACCGCCACCAGGGAAATAGAGTTTGCAAGAGCCAAAGCCTTAGCAAAGTTTACTCCCACGAGCAAAGCGCCGATAAGCCCCGGGTTTGCCGTTACCGCAACAAGGTCTATCTCACACAGAGCGATCCCTGCCTCGGAAAGCGCCTCGTAGGTAATACGGGATATTGCCTCGGTGTGGGCGCGGCTTGCAATCTCGGGCACAACTCCGCCGAAAACTCGGTGGGTCTCAACCTGAGAGGCTATAATATTCGATTTTACCTTAAAGCTCCCGCCCTCCAGTGAAACCACCGAGGCGCTCGTCTCGTCACAAGAGCTTTCGAATGCAAGAATATTCATCATTTTCTCCGAATATGTAAATAAAAGTTAGAATTTTTTGCCATAACACATAAGAATGGCATCATCCGGCGGTACCTTGTAATAGTTCTTTCTTATGCCGAATTCTTCAAAGCCGAAGGATGTATAAAGAGCCCTTGCGGCAGTATTTTTTGAGCGGACCTCAAGAAACGTGCTCTCAAGCCCTCTTCCTGCCTCTGTCTTTAAGGCGTAGGAGAGCAGGCGGTAGCCGATACCTCTTTTGCGCTTGTCCCCCCTTACCGCAAGGCGGTATATCTCGCCCTCGGGCGGTATAAAGCAGCCGAAAAGGTAGCCGACAACCTCGCCCTCGTCAATGGCAACAAAGCTCATTCCGCTTTCTTTACAGATTATTGAAAGTATCTCCAGCCTTTCCCAGGGAGTGGAAAAGGACTCCTTTTCTATTTCCTCAATTGCTGCCGCGTGGTCGGGCAGGGCGCGCTTAAATTCCATAAAAAGCCTCCAAAAGCTCGGAAAGCAGTATCTTTTCCGCCTCGTCGGCGCTCTCTGCTTTTATGGAGCAGCCTGCGGCTCTTACGTGACCGCCTCCGCCGTGGAGCGAGGCAATTTCGGCAACGTTTTTGCCAACCGAGCGAAGCGATGCCTTAAACTCCCCTGCGTCGGTCTCCTTGATAACGAAGCAGATTTCAATATTTTCAAGAGCGCGAACAACGTCTATGGCGCACTCAAAGGCGGAAAAGGGCAGATCGCGCCCCTCGCGCATTTTTTTGGTTATAGTGGCGTAAGAGACCCTGCCGTCAAAGGCGGTCTTCATTTCCCGCGCCGTCATACCCTCCGCAAGAATTTGCTCCTTGCTTTTTGAGTTGAAGAGCAGGCGGTTTATCTCCGCCGAGTCAATGCCGAGAGAAATAAGCCTTGCCGCCGCTATGTGGGTGCTCTCTTTTGCCGAGGAGAAGATAAATCCACCCGTATCCGAGCTTATCGAGGCGTAAAGAGGCACAGCGAGAGTCTTGTCAACAGAAATTTTTCCCATTTTTTCAAGCTCGAGAATGACCGTATAAAGCACCTCTCCTGCGCTGGAGGAGTCGCTGACGGTGTAAAAATCGGCAAAGGGTATGCCGGTTTTGTGGTGGTCTATCATCAGCGCGGGGGTGATTTTGCCCTCAAGGGCGCCGAGCTGAGAGGGGGAGGCAACATCGATAGCTACCGCCGTTTTGCCCTCAAAATTATCTGTAAATTCAAGCCCCTCGGTAAGGAAAGCCAGCCTTGCGGGAATTTCGTCAGCGCAGGTGTAAAGGGGCTTTTTGCCAAGAGCCAAAAAGAGTCTGCAAAGAGCCGCGCCCGAGCCGACAGTATCACCGTCGGGACGCTGATGCATAACCACAAGCGGGTTTTCAATCTCCAAAATACGAAGAGCGCACTCCAAAGGAGTGAGAGCCTTAAAATCAGCCATTTTCCTCATCCTTTTTCTCCGAGCGCTTTATCTCCTCAAGGGCGCGGGCAATCTTTGCGCCGTGCTCGATAGAGCCGTCCTTAACGAAGCGAAGCTCGGGTGTTATTCTGAGATTAAGAGTTACTGCAAGGTGGTGGCGGAGCATACCCGTACATTTTTTAAGTCCCTCGCCCGCCTCTTTAGAGTCACCGATGCAGGAGAAATATATAGTCGCAAACTTTAAGTCGGGAGCAACCTCGGCTCTCGTAATGCTGATAAAGTTGTTTATAACCTTAGGCTCTCTGACCTCTCTGAGCGCAACCGCAAGCTCCTCGGCAACCGCGTCGTTTATTCTTCCTCTTCTGTAATTTGCCATTTTTATATATCCTTTTCTATCGTATTTTCTTTTTTTACCATTTCAAAAGCGCCCTCGCGCGCCGCGCTGATTATCCTTACCCCCGAGAGCAGCGAGGCAAAGCTCTCCTCAAGATGTGAAAAGTGGGTACACCCGAGAATAAGGCTGTCAGGCTCGGTTAGGGCAACCTTCTTCGCCACCTCTAAAACCGCACCTCTTCCGCGCTCGCTTAGGTGACCGTCACGCTCCCCCGACTCAACGAGGGAAACAAGCTCGCCCGCCGAAATCTCGAAAACCCGAGGCGCATATCGAGCGCAGGCACTCTGCTGAAAACCGTAAAAATCCAAAACCGCCCCCCGAAAGGCTCCCGAACTTACAGTCCTCTCGGTTGCGATAACGGCAATTCTTTCTCCCGAAGCCGCCCTTGCCGCCGCCTCGATTATGGGCAGGGAGACCTCTTTATATTCTCTCGGAAGCAGTCGGTGAATGGTTGACGCCGTACAGCAGGCAAGGAGAATTCTCTCGCAGCCCACCAACCTAAGCTTCCGTATATTCTCGCTGACAAGGAGCACAAGCTCGCCCTCGCTTTTTGTGCCGTAGGGCAGGTTTTTTCTGTCTGTCAGGTATATTTTCTTCTCACCGGGCAAAAGCCGTACAAGCTCGCGCATAGCGCAAAGACCGCCCGCACCGCTGTCAAAAACACCTATCAATCGGGAGCCTCCAAGAGCAGTCTTGTTATAAGCTCGGTCGGTTCAACCCCCGCCTCGTGAATAAGGGCAGGGTAAAGGCTCCTTTCGGTAAATCCGGGCATGGTGTTTATCTCGTTAAAGAGTATCTCCCCCGTTTTCGTAAGGAAGAAATCGAGCCTTGCAATCTGCCTTATGCCTATCTCGCGCACAAGCGCCCTCGAGTAGGAGATAACCGCCTCGGAATACTCTTCCTTTACAGAGCCACCCCGGGTGTCAGCCTCTGAGCCGTATTTCTTTTCGTAGTCAAAAAATCCGCCCGCAAAAACGCTTCCAACGTTAAAGTAGCTTTTGCCAAGGCTCTCGAAAAAGGCGCACTCCAATTCGCAAAGAATATCCGCGCCCTCCTCAATGATGATCCGCTCGCCGTATTTTTCGGCAAGAGCCAGCGCCCCGTCAAACTCCTCGGGGGAGCGCGCTCTCTCAATACCGATAGAGCTACCCAAGGCGCAGGGCTTAAAAAACATAGGGTATTTAAGGTTGAGCTCGGCGCGTTTTTTCGGCTTTTCGCCCCGAGTGTGGAGTATCCAAGGCACCGAGGGAATACCGATATGCTCCGCAACCGTTTTCGTCAAAGCCTTGTCGGCACAGACCGCCCCTGCCGTCACCTTGCAGCCAACGTAAGGAATGTCAAGGCACTCAAGCAGCCCTTGAACTCTGCCGTCCTCGCCAAAATCTCCGTGCAAAAGCGTAAATGCCGAAAATATCGGTAAAAACACATTCCCCGCGTCAATAATTCCGCCCCTTGTCAGGGCGCAGGGAGTGCGCTCACCGTCTTTTATAAGCCAGAATGCCCCGTCTCTTGAAATAAAGACCGAGATAGGCTCAAAAATACCTCTGTCAATCCTCGGCAAAACAAATTCTGCCGATTTTTTGGAAATTTCTCTCTCCGCGCCTCTGCCCCCAAAGAGCAGGGCGACCCTCTTTTTGTCCATACCAAGCCTCCTTTTCGGAATATCTCTTTAAGGCTATGGTATGTATTTTTCTTTTTAACTGTTACCCTTCGTGCCAAAGAACGGCAACTCTGTCTCTGCCCCCAAGGTCGCGTATTATCTGCAAATTCATGCCGTTTTCTTCGGCAATTTGCTCCATTATTTCCCTTTGGTCAAAGCCTATTTCGTAGGCAATAAAGCCGCGCGGGTCGATAACGTCGCGGTAAATAGGGGTCAAAATGCGGTAAAAATCACCGCCGTCAGCTCCGCCAACAAAAGCCTCCCTCGGCTCCTTGTATATCTCAGGCTCAAGCGTCTTGTAGCTCTCCTCCGAAACGTAAGGCGGGTTTGAGAGCACCGCAAAGGCTCTCTTGCAAACGGCACCACTCTTTACATCAAAAAGCCTAAAGTCAACTCTGTCCGAAACGCCCATAAACTCGGCGTTTTCTCTCGCAACAGAGAGCGCACCCTCGGAAATATCCGCTGCTATGGCACGAGTGCCCTTAGTGTTTGCAAGGGTGGATATGGCAACGCACCCCGACCCCGTGCAAAGGTCAACAAAGCTCTCGCCCTCGGGGATATGCTTTACCGCAAAGTCAACCAAAATCTCGGTGTCGGCTCTCGGAATCAAGCAGTCGGGCGTTACCTTGTACCTCTCGTTATAAAAGTCAACTGCGCCGATAATGTATGCGAGCGGCTCGCGCTCGGCTCTTCTCTTTAAGGCTTTTTCAACCTCGGGGTTTTCGGTGGAATACGACGGGGTCAAAAGCTTGTAGAGCGGCTCGCCGCCCACCGCTGCGAAGATTATCCTCGCCTCGTGTCTTGCATCCTCGATCCCTGCTCCGAGAAGAAGCTCCTCGGCTTCCTTTAAGGTCATATTTCGCCGCCCTCTTCCTCGGTTTTTTCGGAGACGGAGCCTGTCTCAAAGGGCTTTTTGGCAAAGAGCATCTCCCGCTCCTCCTCGGTTATCTTTCTTTCAAGAATTCTTGCGATAAAGTCGGTAAAGCTCTCGTCCTCGCGCCTAGGAGTTGCACTCTGAGCCTTCGAATTTTCGTTAGCCTCGTCGGATTCGGCTCCGTCCTTTTTCTCCCAACCGCGCTCAAGGAAGTACTTGTTGAACTCGGGGAAATCGTCGCGCAGGGCGCATTTTATTGAAACGATAGCCACCTCGAGCATATCGATAGTAGGCTCTTTTGTGGTAATTCTCTGTACCCAAAGACCGGGGGCTGAGATAGCGCGGGTAACAATATTGGGGTGCTTGCCCGCAATCATAATTATCTCGTATCCAAGACCCATAAGCAGGGGAAGGATCGCAAGGCGGATAAGCGAATATCCAAAGGTTGCAAGACCCGGAATTACAGTCTTGATAATAAGTCCCGCAAAAATTCCGAGCAATATCATAAAGAACATAAAGCTCGTTCCGCAACGGGGGTGGAAGCGGGTGTGCTTCTTTGCATTTTCGGCGGTAAGCTCCTCGCCCGACTCAAAGCAGGCAATAGACTTGTGCTCCGCGCCGTGGTACATAAAGGTGCGCTTAATATCGGGCATAAGAGCGGTGAGGGCAAGATAGGCGATAAATATTCCCACCTTGACAAGACCCTCCACAACAGCGGTGAGCCAGGGCGCCATAGCACCCACCTTTACGGCTTTAAGAATAAGATTTATGCCCGCGGTTATCCAAATAGGAAGGAAGAGGAAAAGCACCACCGAAAGCCCAAGACCGAGAATAAGCGAAATTACCATTATAAGGTCGGTAAGGCTTATATGAAGCTTTTTCGAAAGCCATTTTTCGAATTTTGAAGGCTCCTCCTCTTCAAGGCCGAGAGCCTCTGCCGAAGCGCCGAGAGTCTTAAAGGACAGCGCCATCATCTCAACAAAATTGACAACTCCGCGCAGAATTGGAATGTTAAGTATTTTGTGTTTTTTTCTGACAGACTTAAAGCTGTCGTCGGTAACGGTAAGAGTGCCGTCCGCCTTTCTGCAGGTTGTGACGGTATGCTCGCCCGCCTTCATCATAACTCCCTCGAGGACTGCCTGACCGCCAACCTTGTTAAGACGGCAGGACTGCTCGGGTGAGGATTTTTGTTTTTTCATAATTCAGTAAAATTCCTTTTGTCCGAATTTTCAGCCGTTAGGTAAATTTTGCTCCGCGCTTTTGCGGCATATTACGGCTGATTATAACATTATAACACAAAGATAAATAAAAATAAATACCTGCGAAAAAAATTTACAAAATATTTTGTTTTTATGGAAAATTTAGGAAATTATCCTATGCCCTCGCATCGTCTGCCGCCCATTTAAGGATGGTTTTGTAGTGGTTTTTCACATAGCCCGCAGGATTTGCCGCAAGATATGCCTCAAGCTGGAAGAGGTAATTCTCGGCAATGTCGTCACCCAACAGGTCACAAAGCTTTGCGTGCTGCTCCCCCGTCATAATAACCAGACCGCTCGGACCGAAACGGCGAAAGCGGATAGGATTTTTAAGAGTTTTGTCGGCTTCGCCCTCGCGTATATTTGTTGTTGTTGTAGTTGTTGTTATATTATTTCTCTTCTCTTTCTCTTTGGGCATCAAAATGAGTCGCTCCTCACCGCAAAATGCTCTGCACCCCTCCTCAAAACGAGACACCTTGTCGGGGATGGGTGTGTCATTTTTACAGCCCTCGCAGCCGCCCTCTTCCTCGAAATATACCGCCTCTGCGGTGTAAAGGCTTGTGGTGTGGTCGCGGGAGCGTTTCCTAATAAGTCCAAGCTCCTCCGTCATAAACTCGTATACTATCACCGCGTTGCCCTTTTTCTTTACTGTTTTCATTGTTGTTTTTTATTCCTTTCTCTGTTAAATTTTGGCTAATTTTTTGGTTAAATTTGGTTGTTCCTTCAGAGATGTCCCGGGTATCTCTACATCTATTATAGCACACCCGATAGGTGCTTGTAAGTACACTCTTGGGTAGAAAAAGTCACCTAATACGCAACATTTTTAGTGCAACCTGCACAAAAAACGGCACTTTTCAAAGCCTGAAAATCCCGCAAGGACAAAACTTCCCCTCAAGGGAAAGGCTTTTCGATATGCCATCACCAAGGTGTCGCTTTTTGAAAAAACCGACGCCAAAAACTTTAATCGGGGGGTGTTTTCTAAAAACCGCCCCAAAACCTTAATATGCGGTAATTTGAATACATGGCATATACGGCGGGAGCAAGGCACCGCCCTACGGTTTACATAGCTATTCCCCTCGAGGGGAAGCCTTGATGAAATGCGCATGGTGCGTTGGGGGCTTTTGTCCTTGCGGGATTTTCCCGCGAAGAAAAGCTATGTTCACTGTAGGGCGGTGCCTTGGTGCCGCC
>JAZORT010000022.1:0-82346 GCA_045656745.1 Eubacteriales bacterium
TTGAAAAATTCCTTATATGCTTTTGTTTTTCGGTCACTTTATTCGTCCTTTGAGGCTTAAACCTCTGTCATCCTTTTTGAATCTATTGAATATTTTTCGGTCTTTTCGTTAAGCGAAGCCATATCCTCGCCGTGCGCAAGAATATAAATCTTTATTTTAGGCTCGGTGCCCGAGGGGCGTACAATGATTTTATCCTCGTTTTCAAGAGTGTAATAAAGAACATCCGAGGATGGCTGAGAGGTGGATGTGCGCTCGCCGGTCTTCAGGTTCAAAATCTCACCACACTTAAAATCACCAACAAGCATAACCCCTACACCGCCGAGAGATGTCGGAGGATTATCTCTGAGAGTCTGCATAACTCTCTTTCTGCGCTCTATGCCGTCAAGACCCTCCATATAAATATCGGTCATTCGCTCGGCATAACAGCCGTAGGTTTTGTAAAGCTCACAAAGGGCGTCCGAAAGGGTCATTCCGCGCTCCTTGTAGTAAGCGGTCATCTCTAGAATCATCATTGAAGCCTCAACCGCATCCTTATCTCTTGCATAAGAGCCAAGAAGATAACCGTAGCTCTCCTCAAAGCCAAGAACAAAGCCGCCAGCCTTGCCCTCAGCCTCGTAATTCTTAACAACTTCGCCGATAAATTTAAAGCCTGTGAGAACATCGTGGAGCTTTATGCCGTTATCCTTAGCTATCTTATACGCCATATCGGTTGAAACAATACTCTTAACACAGAATGCGTATTCGGGAAGAGTACCCTTTTCTCTGCGCGCCTTGATAGCGTAGTCGAGAAGCAAAGCGCCCATTTGATTGCCCGAGATAGTAACGAAGCCTCCGCTTGAATCTCTTGTCATAACACCGACTCTGTCGGAATCGGGGTCTGTCGCAATAACAAGGTCGGAACCCACCCTGTCGGCAATATCGATACCCAGCTTAAATACGGCTGAATATTCGGGGTTAGGCTTTGCTACCGTCGGAAAATTGCCGTCGGGAATCATCTGCTCGTCTACTGTGTAGAGATATTTAAGCCCCATGCGCGAAAATACCTCGGGAACAAGCTTGTAGCCTGCACCGTGAAGAGGCGTATAAACAACCTTAAGGCTCTCCGCAACCTTTTTTACCGCATCGGGGTTTATTGCCGTATTAAGAACGGCATTTATATACTTTTCATCAAAATCAGCGCCAAGCTCAATGATAATCCCTTGCTTTACGCCCTCCGCGTAATCCATTATATCCGAAGTATCGAGAACATCATAGCGTTCTCTTTCGCGGGAAACTACCTTTGCCTGCTCGGGACCTATCTGCGCGCCGTCCTCCCAATAAGCCTTATACCCGTTATATTCCTTGGGATTGTGAGAGGCGGTGATGTTTATTCCTGCAAGAGCCGAAAGTTCGCGAACTGCAAAAGAAAGCTCGGGAGTAGGTCTTATTCCGTCAAAAATATAGGACTTTATTCCTGCGCCTGCAAGTACGGAGGCGCAAACAACCGCAAATTCGCGGGAATTATTTCTTGAATCATACGCAATAGCAACACCGCGCTCTTCTCCGCCCGCTTCTTTTACCAATGCGGCAATTCCGCGCGTTGTCTGCGCAACGGTAAAGCGGTTCATGCAACCAATGCCCGCGTTCATAGTCGAGCGCAGACCCGCTGTTCCAAAATCCATAGGAGCAGAAAATCTTAATGCCTTTGCCTCGCTGTCATCCTTTATAGCTAAAAGCTCGTTTTTCTCCGACTCGTTAAGAGCATCGGAGCCAAGCCACCTTAAATATTCTTTTTCAAACATAGAAACCTCTTAAAAATTATTCCTTCGAAAGCTTTTCGAGAGCCTGCGAGAGCTGGTCGGGACAAGATGTGGGCTTAAAACCGCACTTTATTCCTTTAAGCTTCGATATAGCCTCGTCAACCTTCATTCCAACAACGAGAGAGGCAACCCCTTGCGTATTGCCCGAGCAACCGCCCACAAAAGAGCAAGCAGTAACAACGCCGTCCTCTATCTCAACATTAACCTGCCTCGAGCAGGTGCCTTTTGTTTTATATTCCAAATATTTTTTCATAACCTTCTCCTAAACTATTCTTCAAGATTTTTATATATACCAACCGCGCTGTAATCCTTTACAAACAAGGTAAGAAATACAAGAAGCGCCGTAAAGTCAACGCCCTCACCGCAAAAAACTACCGAGTAATAAGGCAAAACGCCCTCTTCGGTGCTAAAGCTTTGAGTATTTACGCGATAGACGCGGGCGCCAAGACCGAATGCCGCCGAAAGAAGGTCGGAAAGAGAAAAATCGGAATTCTGCGCAAGTCTTATTTCAAGGTATCTGTCATCCTCGCTGTCAATCTCAGGTACCGTGTAATTCTTCGAAACCATGGCGTATTTTATATCAGCCTGACCGTCAATGCCGAAAACGGGAATAACCGAATTTATTTTAAGGTCGTGTTTAAACAGCATCTCAGAAATCGAAGCAATACGCGCACCACGCTCCTCGAGAGGCAAAACAGCAAAATCTGCCTCACCCTCGCAGACCGCAAGGAGAGCTTCCTTAAAGGTCGCCGAATACTTTACTCTCGGGTCAGCAAAGCTTTGGCTGAAAACATCATAAGCCTCATCGGAATAAATGTTTTTAACATAAACAAACCTTGCACCCTCAAAATCTTCGGGTAAAAAGTCTTTTTCCGAAAGAGCATATCCCCGCTCTCCTGAAAGCTCAACAAAAAGCTCCGCAAAGCTCATTTTATCAAACAAGACTCGCGACATACGCATTTTTTCAAGCCTTGCCGAATTCTCCTTCAAAGCCTCGGCGTGATGTGCCTGCGACAACTCGGGAAAATCCTCAGAAATAAGCGAAAGAATTTCGTAAAGCTCCATGCCCTCGCCCCTCATATTAACAAAAAATTCAAAGGCACAAAGGGCAACGTTATGAATTTCGCAGATACGCCTCTCGTCAAGGACGGATTGAGAAAGAGAAAGCTCGGTAATGTTAGACAGACTAACACCGCTGTTTTCAAACAAATTATCTTTATCCAAACAAAGCACCTTCCTTTCTCATAATATATTATTATACACTATTATTTTAGAAATTACAATAGTAAACTTTCGACATAAAGATAAATTTAACCGGATTTTTTTAAATTAGGGATTGATTTTTTCAAATTTATGTGTTATAATTGTTTGCGTGATGTGCGAAAGCATATTTGCCGGTATGGTGGAATTGGCAGACGCGTCGGACTCAAAATCCGAAGGTAGCAATACCGTGTCGGTTCGACCCCGACTACCGGCACCATAAGGACGGACTCATTTTTATGTGTTTCCGTCCTTTTTTCTTTGCAAAAAGAGAAATATTTGACGATTTTTGCCCCATTGTCAATTAAACAAAATTTAAATTACCCCCTAAAACTTGACAAACGAGCTATGGTGTGCTATAATAGTCAGAGATTGCCAAAAATAAGGCAAAGTTTGATTATATAAGAATATTCGGTCAAAAATATTTTTTACAGTAATTAAAAAAGAGGACGATACCTCGTCATAGGAGAAAAATGAAAAACTACGTTATTTTTACCGATTCCTCCTGCGACCTTTCCGAAAAGGCTGTTGCAGAGCGCGGAATCGGTTACGCATCTCTTTCGTTTCGATTCGACGATTCAAGCGAGGAATATCGCAACGGCGATATGTCTACCTCAGACTTTTATGAAAAAATGAGAAAAGGCGGCGTTGCGAAAACCGCCGCAGCTAATTCCGAAGATTTTATTAACGGTTTTACCCCTCTTCTTGAAAAAGGTCTTGATATAATCTATATCGGATTTTCATCAGCACTCAGCACAACCTTTAATTCCGCCCGCCTTGCGGCAAAAGAGTTAATGGAAAAGTATCCCGAAAGAAAAATTTTTACAGTAGACACTCTTGCCGCCTCTGCAGGAATTGCCCTGCTTATCGACACTCTCTTGAAAATGCAAAACGAGGGCGCGACTATTGAGCAGGTGCGCGACTATGCTGAGGAAAGCAAGCTTAATATTTGCCATTGGTTCACCGTTGACGACCTCGTTTACCTTAAACGCGGAGGGCGCGTAAGTCCCGCAACCGCTTTCGTCGGCAATATGCTGGGAATAAAGCCTATTCTCCACGTTGATAACGAGGGCAAACTCACAAGTGTTTCAAAGGCTCGCGGCAGGCGTGCCTCTATAACCACCCTTGCCGATAAGTACGGCGAAAGCGCCTCCCCTGTGGGTGGTCGGGCGTATATATCCCATTCCGATTGCGAATCTGATGCACTTTTGCTTGCAGAAATTCTAAAAGAAAAATACGGTGCAAAAACCGAGCTTATAACTAATGTTGGACCGGTTATCGGAGCACATTCGGGTCCCGGTACACTGGCGCTGTTCTTTTACGGAAAAGAACGATAAAAAATTAGGAGAAATCTTATGGCTAAAGCTAACGACGCAAAGAAAGAAACAAAAGCCACAAAGCAAAATACAAAAGCCGAGACCGCTGTAAGCGAAAAGGCTAAAAAATCCGACACAAAAAACAAAAAAGAAGCGGAAAAGTCCTCTAAAAAGGCAAACGAATCCGCAAAAAAGGATAGCAAAAAGGAACAAAAACCGAAAACCGACTCCCAAAAAAGCTCCTCCAAAAAGGATGCAGAAAAACCTAAAGCGCAATCGAGCAAGGTTAGCCGTCTAAAAAGTCTTGGCGGTCTCCTTTTCGCAAAAATGATGCGCGGAGGCGCATCCGAGCTTCGTGCAAATGCCGAAGAGGTAAACAAGCTTAATGTTTTCCCTGTTCCCGACGGTGACACCGGCGATAATATGAGTATGACTATCGACAGCGGTGTTGCATCTCTCGGTGATATTGAAACAGACGACCTTGCGGAGGTACTTAGAGTTGCTTCCCGCGGTATGCTTCTCGGCGCGCGCGGTAACTCGGGCGTTATTCTCTCTCAGTTCTTTGCAGGAATGGCAAAGGGACTTGAAAATGTTGAACACGCAAACTCCAAGGAGCTTGGGCACGCGCTTGAGCTTGGCGTTGAGCAGGCTTACGGCTCGGTTATGACCCCTACCGAGGGAACCATACTTACTGTTGCAAGAGAATCGGTTGAATACGCGGTTAGCCGTCTTAATAGCCGAAGCACAGTTCAGAGTCTTTTCTCTGACCTTGTAAATGAGATGAACAAATCCCTTGAAAGAACTCCCGAGCTTCTCCCCGCCCTTAGCGAGGCGGGCGTAGTTGATAGCGGCGGAGCAGGCCTTTTGTACATTATCGACGGTCTTAACAGAGTACTTAACGGTGAGGACCTTGAATACGATGCAGTCCCCCTCCCCGTACCTAAAGCAGGAACTCTTCAGCACGGTGCCTTTGGTCCCGACAGCGAGATGACCTACGGCTACTGCACCGAGCTTCTCGTTCAGCTTCAAAACAGCAAGTGCGATATTGAGAATTACGATATTGAAGCTCTCAAGCTCTATCTTTCAAAGCTTGGCGATTCTATCGTTGCCTTCAAAACCGAAAGCGTTGTTAAAATCCATGTTCACACCTTGACACCCGAGCGTGTTCTCGCCCGTATGAGAAAGGTTGGAGAATTTATAAGTGTTAAGATAGAAAACATGTCCATTCAACACACAGAACTTGAGAATTCGGACAATAAAACCAAGCAGAAAGCAGAACCGCCCAAGAAATACGGCATTGTTTCGGTCAGCAACGGCCACGGAATTTCGGCTCTGTTTACCGAGCTTGGCGCAGATGTAATCGTTCCCGGCGGACAAACGAGCAACCCCTCGACAAACGATTTTATCCAGGCATTTGACCAAATAAACGCGGAAAACATTTTCGTTTTCCCCAACAATTCCAACATAGTTATGGCGGCAAAGCAGGCTGCCGAAATCTACGAAAAGGCGAAGATATTCGTTGTTCCCGCAAAGAACATCGGCGCAGGATATGTAGCACTTTCCTCAATAGATCTTGAAAAGGGCTCTCCCGAAGAAATTCTTGCAGATGCGCAAGAGGCTATTTCAAAGATTTCCTCCGCTTATATCTCCCCTGCCGTAAGAGATGCAGACCTCAACGGTCTTCACATTAATGACGGTGACACTATCGCAATAATCAACAAAGAGGTTGTTGTTTCTAACCCCAGCCGTGAGGATACGGCAAAGGAGCTTGTTGACATACTCATTTCCCCCGGTGACAAATTCCTTCTTACCGTTTTCGTCGGTCAGGACGCCTCTCTTGCCGAGGCAACCGCCCTTGAGCAGTATATAATGTCGAAATACTCCGACATTGAGGTTTACTTCATAGAAGGCGGTCAAGAAATTTATCCTTATATTTTCGTTGCAGAATAAAATTTCTTTATTCAAAGCAAAAAGCCAATAGCCCATTTTATTTGGTGGACTATTGGCTTTTTTTATTTATAAATTTTCAAGGTCAAAATCTCAAATGGTTTAATATTAAATAAAAGTGTGTCGGATTTCGGCTGAGTGTAATCAAAGTCGCTCAAGGTTCGCTCCTCGGTCAGACTCATAAGCTCGACAGCCTTTACATCAAAGCCGAATTTAAGGCTGATCTTTTTGCCTCTGTTATACGGCTCGTAAATACGAAGGACAACGCCCTCGCCCTCTTCGGCAGGCTTAACGGTATCTATCACAGCACCCTCGCACTCTACAAAGGAAAACTCGGAAAGACCTATATTTGCAACGCCCGAAACCGCAAAGATAGGATTATTCAAAAGATATGCCTCTTTAACAACATCAGCATCAGCAAAGCTTCCCTTATGCGGAAGTATTGAGTAGGTAAAACTGTGCTTTTCTTTATCTGCTGAAGGGTTGGGACAGCATCCCGAGCGAAGCAGAGTAAGACTTATATCCGAGCCCTTTGCCGAATGACCGTATTTGCAATCATTAAGTAACGCAAGGCCGTAGCCTCCGTCGGAAATATCTGCCCACTTATGAGCGCAAACCTCATATTTAGCCTCGTCAAAGGAATTGTTCTGTGTAGTATTTCTTTCAACAAAGCCGTACTGTATCTCGTAGGTTGCGCGGGTTGCATTAACCGCGACGGGAAATTCTGCTTTTATAACCTGATTTTTCTCTTTCCAATCAATCTCGGTTTTAAAATCTATTCTAGGCGAGCGCGCATAAAGGGTCATATCGGTTACAATAACAGAGGACATATATTTGCGCTTTATTCTAAAGGCCGCGTATTCTCCCGTATTAGCCAAAACCTCGATTTTATCGGGCGCGGGAAGCTCAAACTCACGCTCTGTATAATAAGAATCGAGATTCCAGTTATCCTCGGTCTCACCACCGGGAAGCCCGGGAAGGTCCTCGAAAATACGAATTCTGTTTGCAAATCTGCCCTCTGCGAAGACAAAGCGCCCTGCCTTTTTATCGTAAAGAGAGGCTATTTCGCCGTTTTCCGAAATGGTTAAAATATAATACTCGCTTTCCGCCCCGTTTTCGCATACTGTTACGCAGGTTTTCGGCGGATTTTCGACCAAGGGGCGTGTTGCAAAGCCTTTTGCGGGAACATCCTCGGCAAAGTAATATTTTCCGTTATGCTCAAAATAAGCCGAAGCCTTTTCGGAATAAGGGTTAAACAAGGTTACTTTATCCTCCGAAGAGGTCGAAAGAATAGAGCTGACAGCCTTATTGCAAATATCACCGCCGATTTCAAAAGCCTCGTTATAAAGGGCATCTGCATCAGCATATACCTCCTCAATAGACGTTCCGGGAAGAACGTCGTGGAACTGATTAAGGAGCATATTTTTCATCGCGGTATCAAAACGCCTACGCGGAAATTCAAGACCGTTAAAATGAGAGCAAAGGCAAGAGAGCCACTCGGCATTTGAAAGGAGAAATTCGCATTTTCTGTTCTGTTTTTTTATCCTTGCCATAGAGGTGTAGGTTCCTCTGTGTTTTTCGTAGTAGATTTCACCGGTATAGCGAGGCAAACGGCGGTTGCCCTTTACCTTTTTCTCAAGACGGTGGAAATAATCAAGAGATGTGCCTATTTTAGTTTTCGGCACTCCGGGAATACCCATATTCGTTCTCTTGACGGTCTCAATCTGCGCAGGAGTAACTCCGCCTCCTCCGTCAGAATAGCCGAAGTTTATAAGAATGTCGTTGTTAATATCCTTTTGCTTATACTTTTTCCAGCCGGTATATATTTCTCCCGACTCTATCTGAGCATTATAACTGCAAACATAGCTTGTACAATGAGAAAGCACCTCGCTGCCGTCTATTCCGCGCCAGGTAAATGTGTCGTAGGGGAATTGATTTAACTCATTGGAAGGGAGCTTTGCCGTCATAAAATATTTAAGGTCGGATTTTTTTAAGATTTGCGGAAGAGCTGCCGAATAGCCGAAGACATCGGGAAGCCACAAAATCTCGCAATCCTTATTAAACTCCTCCTTAAAGAAGCGCTTGCCGTAAGAAATCTGTCTTATTATAGACTCACCCGAGGAAAGATTCATATCAGGCTCGACCCACATAGCTCCCTCGGCTTCCCACCTGCCCTCTTTTATGAGTTCCTTTATTCTTGAATAAAGCTCGGGGGAATCCTCTTTAACAAAGTTATATAAAGCAGCCTGGCTAGACATAAATCTATGTTCGGGATACTCGGAAAGAAGCAACGCCTCGGTGGCAAAAGATCTTACCGCCTTATTTTTCGTATGGGAATATCTCCAAAGCCAGGCAAGGTCAATATGCGTATGCCCGACAAGGGTAGCTTCACCGCACTGTGCGGAGGGGTCGCCGTAAAGATTAGCTTTTAAATATTCGTTAGCTTTTTGAAGTCCAATATAGAATGACTCGGAATAAGGAGAGCGCAGGTCGAGCATATTCAAGGATTCGTTCAAGCTATAAAGTATCTTTGAATACTCTCCCGAGGATTTATCCATATAATCAAGATAGATAAATGGAACAGAAAGGTTATAATAAAACTCCTCGATACGCTTGTCGCAGAGGACGAGGTCGGCATAAAGGCGGACGCCGTCGTGATTATCCATTTCAACATATCTGCCGTAAGGACCGCTCTTTGAAATTCCGCTGAAAGCATAAATGTTTATCTCACATTCACCCTTACCCGCTAAAGAATTAACCGAAACAAGCTGATGATTGGAATCAAGTCCGCATATAGGCTCGTTACCGCAAAGAAGAAGCATTTGCGGTCTTTGCATATTATGTCCGTCATACTTGTTAGTTGTTACAGAAAGCCTCAAGTCGTAGTTTTCATCCGCGCTCGGAACATCTGCAACAAAGCGAAAAAGAGCGTAGCTGTCAAAGGATGTGTCACTCCACTCATCACCTTGATTATAAGGCGAAAAACCGTCATTTATGCTTGATATATCGCAGGGTAAATCAATTCTGCCCTGCCTTATCTTTATGTTTTCAATTTTCTCGCGTTTTACAGTTATAAGCTCTTTCATTTCGTTTCGTAAACGAACGATTCTAAAATCAAGATTATACATTGTTTTTCCTCAAAAAATCAATAGCATTCAACCAAGGACAAATTGCCAAAAATTTTGCATTTTCGGTCGGCGCAAGCCGGGAGAAAGAAATAGTCGCCTCTCTTTAGTTGCTTATTATATCCTTCGGCAAAAATCCTACCCTCGCCCGAAACAACCATATAAACGCCGAAACCGCATTGGGGCGAAAGTGTATATTCCGCACCCTCAAGGGTTATTCTGTTTATAACAAAGCATTCGGTGTTTTCCTTGCCGATAAGCTGCTCTAGCTTTACCCCTCTATTTTCAGATATTACGCGCGGTGTTACCAAGGGATACGTCGTTTTGTTAAAATCAAAGCACTCTATCGCCTCTTCCTTTGTTAAGGAAAGGTACATTTCCTTATCCGAGAGCTTATAGTCACCGCAAAAACGCTCGGGCTGGATAGTAAAGTCGGTAGGCTCTTGTATTTCAAGAATAAGACAGCCGTAGCCTATTGCGTGAATGGTTTTTGCGGGGACAAGATAAACCTCGCCCTCTTTCGGCTCAAAGCTTTTCATCAAAGCTTCCATAGCGGATGAGTCATACTCGCTTTTTTCGATTGCCGAGACGAAATCCTCGCGGCTCACACCGTCCTTAAAGCCGAAATATATTTTAGCTCCGGGTCTTGTGGCAAGAATAAGCCAACATTCGGTTTTTCCGTAATCCGAATTAAAATATTTTCTCGAAAATGCCTTATCGGGGTGCGCCTGGGCAGGAAGTCTTATTGCGCTGTCTAAAAATTTAACCAAAATACGAAGTTTTCCACCCGCGCCCAAAAGCTCATGGGGATATTTCTTTAAAAGCTCGTCAAAATACTCGTTATATTCGGGAGCAAAGGATACACCCTCCTTTGGGTCGGTGGAATCCTTGTTTATCGCCTTAACGGCAGAGGCTACCCACTCTTCCGGGTAAAAGCCGTCTTCGGATTCGTCACCGAAAAAGTCGGAAAAAAGCTTACCACCGAGATAAACTCGTTTTACTCTGTTTTTTTCAAAAAATATCGGTTTAAACATATTATTATCCTATCAGCACATAGCAGTCGAAGATGGGTCAAGACGAAGAATGATATCCTCTTGTATCTCGGGAGAGAGGTCAAGGAAATTAACGAATGTGCCGTGTATTCTCATTATATAAACCCCGCTCGGTGCATACTTTTTGGGATTAGCCAAAACCTTGCGAAGCATTTCTGGAGTTGTAACATTAACATACAGATAAAAAGGCGATATCCCCTCCTTCATTTCATTAAAGAACAAGGGAGAAACAACTCTCTTTGCAAACTCATAGCCTTTTTGCTCGTAATTTTCTCCGCTGAAATACTTAGGGTCAATACCAAGGTGTGAGGCGTATCCTCCGTTGAAGCATTCGAAGGGAAGCTTCATATTTGAGAGCATACGGAAGCCGAGACCGCTCGATGCATCACCAAAAAGAGGGTCAACGCCGTAGCCGAGCATTGTACGCGCTTCTCTGCCGTCAGGGGTTGCACCAACCCAATATCCGTATGTCAGGTGAGTTGAAGGAGAAGAAAAATCGGGACGGAACGGGTTACCTGCATAATTCTTTTTCGAAGAAATGATTTTCGAAACTCTTTTTGCAATTTCACTTGCCTCTTTATCAACCGCATCAATGTTATTTCCGAATTTAGGAGCATTTTTAAGAAATGCTTTAAGCTCGCCGTATCCCTCAAAATTATTTTTCAAAGCCGAAAGAAGCTCCTCCGCGTTTGCGGAGTCGGTTTTCAGGTATTCGTCGATAGCAATAAAGGAATCAGCAAGTACGCTTAATCCGTGAACAAGACAACCGCTTCCGTTATAACGGGTTCCCTGCTTTTCGGGGTCTCTCATATCTGCACCGTATTCAATACCGCCCATAAATGTACTAAGAAAAGGCACTTTAAGCTCGGAGAGAGCAACGGATGCCCCGTTTGCCGACTCAACCATTTTGTCAACGATAATTTCAAGAGCGCGGTAAAAGCTCTCACGAACATTTTCAAGAGAACATTTTTCCAAATCAACAAGCTTCTCACCGCTGACGAGTGAGTAGCCTCCGCTCAAAACAACCTCAAGCACCTTTGGCAGGCTAAGCCAGCTGTTGGTGGTGTTGCCATTATCCTTACCCATAATAAGAGGCTCTTGGCAGCCCGCAACAGAGTAATCGGGAATATCCTCATCCTTAACGCCCGAATTTTTAAGAATTTCAAACACCGAGTCATCGTTAAAGAGCGAGGGTGTCAATGCTCCGGGGGTAAAGAAGAATCTGCCAAGCTCGCGGTAAAGGCTCTCGGGAGTATTTTTATGTAACTTCACCGAAAGAATAGGCTGAGGAAGATTCATATCGTAATACGCGTCAAGAATAGCGTATGTCATAACAGAGGTAAGGTCATTATCGGCTATATCCTTACCGCCAACAAGCACATTTTGAGAAATTGCCCAGCTTCTGTCACCAACATTGAAGAAAACAAGAAAATGACGGAATAACTCAGCCGCCTCCTCGCGGGAGAGTTCTCCGCGGTAGGGCTCGAAAATTCTATCCGCATTACCGATAGAAAAAGCGTATGGATTCGGCGCCTGCTCAAGGCACATAACCTGCCAAAGAAGCATATAAAGCTGAAGAGCCTCGTAAAGATTACGTGCTGGACCCTTACGAATTTGGGCAAGCGAATCTATCATAAACTCTATCTGCGCCCTCCTGTGTGAGGACGCACCCGAGAGCTTTTCGCTCAAAATAGAAGAATATCTGTCTATCAAGATATAAACGCCCGAAAGAGCTATTGTCATAGCCTCATAGGTTGTTCCGCTCTTTGCCGAAACCTCATCTATAAGACTGCCGACACCGCGTGCAAGCGCTCCTCTGAAATCGGGAATAATATGACCCGTCACCTGCTCTACAAAGAAAAGTACCTCAGATGTATAGTTTTCAACTCCGCTGTAAACCGCGCTAAGCTTTTTAACAAATGCGGTCTCCTTTGCAAAATTCTTTACCGAGGCAATACGCTCCGCAGAAAACTCCTCATTCGGCTCAATGTCACCGTAAATTGCAAGAGGGTCGCAATAGCCCGAAAACCCCTCAACAGTAAACGAGGGGTTAATCAGCGCATAACTTTTCGCAAAAGCGTCTCTCTGTGTGCCGACAAAAATCGCATTATCACTTACCGAAAGAGGAATTTCACTTAAAACTCGGCACAAAAGATGCGCCTTTTTTACCTCGGGATGCTCGTTTTTATATTCGGCATCATACTTCGCCTCGATTTCCTTTGCCAAAAACCAGCCGTCAAGTCTCTTTATTTCTCTTTCCTCGCGGTATAATTCCTTCGCCATTGCGGTAGCTTCGCCCGCATTAAATACATTAAACAATTTTGTTTTATCCTTTCAAGTTCTAACACATTTTAATCCGCGAGAGGCAAACTCGCGCTCAAAATCAAGCCTTTGCTCCTCGGTAACAAAGCCGTCGGTAATCTTATATTCACCGCCCCACTTTGCCTTGCCATACTCGTGGTATTTCAAAAATTCAAAGAGAAAATTCTCGCAATTCATTCCTGCAAAAAAGTCCGCAAAAGCCTTTGCCTCTTTGCCGTTAAACTCATTTATCAAGGGAATTCTGACAAGGCACTGCCTGCCTAAGGAAGAAATCATTGCAAAATTTTCTTTTATAATATCATTTTCTGCTCCGGTATATTCCTTGAATTTCGCATTATCGTAATGCTTAAAATCCATAATAAGATAGTCGGTATATTTGACTATCTCCGAAAGTTTCGCCGATGTTGCATTGGTTTCAATAGCGGTATGTATTCCCTTTTCTTTCAGCGCAAGAAGTGCTTTAATCAAAAAGTCCGCATCAAGGGTTGCCTCACCACCGGTAAAGGTTACCCCACCGCCGTCAAAGAACATCATCTTACAGCTTACCGCCTCGTTTACTATATCCTCGACAGTAATTTCCTTAAAGCTTTCTTTGTCACCAAAGCACTCGGGATTTGAGCACCACCTGCATCTAAGGTTGCACCCTGCAAGGTGATAAACAAGCCTGTTGCCGGGTCCGTCCTGAGAAAAATTAAAGCCCTTTTGAAATATTTTCATATCTTAAATCACCGTAATGGTGTGTGTCATAGTGTAGAGGGCGTTAGGCTCAAGAGGGATTATCCCCTCCTTTTCAACAAGCTCGGAGCTTGAATTTACCGGCTGCTGAACACCGCACCAAGGCTCGAGGCAGATGTAGGGCGCGCCGGGCTTGTGCCAAAGAAGGAAGTAGTCAGCCTCGGGAAAATCTACCCTAAGTGCTCTTGCCGTCTTTCTGTTACGCAGGATTGCACTCCTCGATTTTAGATCCTTGAAAACAAGGGCATCAATAGTGAAATATTTATCGTAAAGGGGTAAAACGCGCGACTCCTTGATTATAGGCAGCTTTTGGTCGGAAAGAAGATTGCCGTAAAGAACATAGGAAGAAAGGGTCTCCTCCTCGGGGAAGATAACATCGTAATCCTCAATTCCCTCGGGGGTATAATATCCCTCGTGAGCGCCGACAGAAAAATACATTTTTCCGTCTGTCAGATTTTTAACCTCATATTCGGTCTTGAGTGACTTTTCGCTCAGGGAATATTTTACTCTAAACTCGTAGTCAAAGGGATAATTCTCCTTTGTTTGCTCGTTTGAGCGGTGCAAAAGAGTTACTTCTTTGTCGGTAAGCGACTCCACCTCGAACATTGTAGTTTTTGCATAACCGTGCTTAGGCAGAGTATATTCCTTGCCCTCAAAGGTGTATCTGTCATCGCGAAGTCCTCCGCAGATAGGAAACATTATGGGTGCGCTGGAGCGCCAGACCTCGGCTCTGCCCTCCCAGATATATTCATTACCCTGGCAGAAGAGGCTCTTCAGCTCTGCGCCAAGCTCGTTTATCTCAACCTTTATAAATTCGTTTTTTAATGTAATCATAAAACAGCTCTCCACATTATTTTTATATATTATAAACTATAACCTTGGGGGAATGTCAAGATGAATTTAAAGCTTTTTATCTATCTTGAAGAATTTATCGTTAATACTGACAAAACAAAAACGCTCTCTGTATAAAAAATACACAAAGAGCGCATAGATTATAAATTACATCCGTCACAAAAAGCCGTTCCAACAACAGCTCCAAGCTCGATATATTTTTCGTTTGAAGGGTCGAATGTTATGGGGCGAAGCTTCGCAGGATCAATTGTCCCCTCGGCAGAAAGAACGCTTTCATCGGCAGAAACATTAACTATTTCACCGAAAAGACGGCAAGAGACCGGGTCATAGCTTATAAGCTTACACTCCACCGCCATAGGAAGCTCCGAGATAAGGGGCGCGTTAACATAATCCGATTTAACCGCGTGAAATCCCGCGCGGGCAAACTTGTCGGGAACATCGTTACCCGAAACAACGCCCACATAGTCACAGGCTTTAACCTGCTCTGCAACCGCCATGCTAACGGTAAAAGCTCCACTCTTCAAAATATTAGAGGTTGTCTTATGCCCTGCGCTGATGCATATCATTATTTCGGTTTCCTCCGAAAGACCGCCCCAGGCGGCATTCATCGCGTTAGGCACTCCGTTTTCGTCATAAGCCGCAACGATAAAAACGGGTTGCGGGTACAAAATAGGCTTTGCGCCGAAATTCTTTCTCATATTATCTCTTCCTCAATTCTGAAGATTTATTTTTGATTCTATAAAATAGGTAGCCTCGCTGTCCGCCGTTGAAAGAGCGAAAGCAAGGGGAAACATCTCAAAAGCTGCAGAAACATTCCTCGGGTCCTCGGTAGAAGAATAACCCATGTGGTATCTAATCGCAAACGCCTCTTCCCTTGTAAGCTTCATATAGCCCGAGATAATATAAACGCTCTTCTCACCGTGTCCGTAAGGAAGCTTATCGTCATATTCAAAGGTGTCAACCCTTTGCCAGGTACCCTTTTCGTCCTTAACATTACGAAATCCTTTTTTATAAACATTTACCTTGCAAAGGTCGTGAAGAAGCGAGACGATAGCAATGCTTTCGTCAGAATACTCAAAGCCGAAGTTTTCCTTAACTCTGTCAGACTCAAGATATGATTTTAAGCACTCGTAAACATTGATCGAGTGGTCGCAAAGACCGCCCTCGTAGGAAGAATGAAACCTAGCGGATGCGGGAGCTGTGAAAAAATCGGATGCGGGAGAAAGCAGATATTCAAGAAGCTTATCCGCGCCCTCGCGGGTTATACACTTGTTATAAATCTCGATAAATTTTTCTTTTGCAGTCATCTCATTACTCCATTTTCTTTTAAATACTCTACACTGCTTTCAAGTCCCGCGATAGTTTTTACCTCAATAAGGCAAGTATCGCCGCATTTTAACATCGAAAGCTTTTCCATAACGCTGACCTCACCCTCGCCGTAAGGAAGATGTGCGCTCTTCCCCTTTGCGTCGTGAAGATGCATGTGAACAAGCTTTTCGGGATACTCATCAAAGACGTGGCTATCCGTAAATCCAAGGCAAAGCTCGTGTCCCGTATCAAGAGTCAACGCGAACTTTTCACTCGCCATAAATATTGGAAGAACCTTTAGCTGACTTTCGGTAAAGGGGTTGGAATCAACGTTCTCAATAGCAATTTTGAGAGGCGCGTCACCTATCTCTTCTTCACACATTTTAATAAACTGCCTAACTTTATCTATGTAATTATCAAAATAAACATCGCTGAGCAATATCACCTTGCCAGGTAAAGTAACATAAACGCCTTTAAGCAAATGCATATTGATAACGGGTATATTTACCTTTTTTGCAAAGCGGATTGTGTCACGCATTACATCAAAATAACATTTTGAAACCATGTCATTAAAATCGAAAGGATTAAGCATTTCATCCGCGTGGATAGTATAGCTTATGCCGTCCTTTTCGGTTATTTCAATCAACTTTTTTGCATCAAGCGCGCTCGGCAGATACTGAGGAAAGCTCATATTTATTTCAATAAAATCAAGCCCGTTTTTTTTTGCAACATCGCGGCACTCAAAAATATCTTTACACTCAACAAGAGTAGGCATTCCGAATTTCATTTTTTTCACCTTAAATGTTTTTTATTTATTTTATCACAAAATCAAGTTCTAGTCAAGATATTTAGGCCTAAAAAAGCGCCCCTCTAAAGTTTATAATGTTATTTGCAAGGGAATTTCCTTTGCCGATAACATTTTTCTTTTTTCTTCCCCTCTGCGCAGAGGGGGTGGAAAAAGAAAACTCCCACTTTAGCAAGGGTATAAATTCTTTTTATGCCCTTGCACCCCCTTGATACAATGCCGTATAGGCTTGTAAATATAATTTTATGGCAAATAGCCAAGAAAGTGAGGCACACTATTATGATGTGTAATCTTTACAAAAAAGAATCGTCCTACAAGGACAAGACTTCGGGAGAGGAGAAAAAGGCAACGAGATTTTACCTTGAATGCGGTAGCACTCTTGTACCTATTGAGCCTACATACTTTGAGGATCCGCAGACCAAGAGAGATGCACAGTATTCGAGCCGTAAGGCAGTTATGAAGGCTTTCGCAGCAGACCTTCCCGCAAAAGAAGGCAACGTACACGCATAAGGGGGTAAGATTATGTTTATCAGACTTCCTACACCCAAAGGTGATTACTGCGTAAATCTCGCAAAGGTTCTTTTCTTCTATCCTAACAAAGAGTGCACACGTTTTGAAATGGAAGACGGTACAATTATTGACTTCAAGTTGAAGATTGATGACGTACTTATACTACTATCTGAAGTAGGTTTCCAAATTCCGCACTACGCAAAAGACGAAGAAAAATAAAAAGTAGGTGTAAATGGTGTATTCGGTGTATTTCACCGAGTACACCGCACGCCAATAAGCTCGGTTGCAATCTAATTAAATATATAGAGGCTATCGGGCGCTGAGGGCTTGTCCAGCGCCTCGGTGTATTGGTGTATTTGGTGTATTTCTAAAATCCGGTGTAAATCCGGTAAAAATACTTTCGCAGGGGGGTAAAAATATGCGAAACAATAAATCTTTACGAGTTTGTCATATCGTCATTCCTGAATGGCGACTTCGTGTTAACATTGAAAAAGTAATAAAGTCAAAAGAATTTATACAGAGATATGTCTGTGTAAAACATAGCGGTGAAAGCATAGAACCGCATTATCATATTCATTTGGATATGAAACGTAGATTGCCTGTCGTTACTATAGCAAAGTGGTTTGTTCTCCCTACATCATCTATATTCGGTGTTTATTCTTCTGTTGATGATATTCGGTATATGTTAAAATCCAAAGAAGGTCAAGAAAACACCTTGATTTGTAGTTGCTATGAGAAAAAAGCATTGTGAGGTAGTTTCTAATGTTTCCCACTTAAAAGTGGATATACAAGCGGTCATACGTTCCAAAAAGTCTATAAAACAATGGGCGTACATACTGCACGATAAAGACGATACAGAGCCACATTACCACATATATCTTAACTTCGGTAAAACCTCGGTAGAGTTTGCCGACGTTGCTTCGTGGTTTGGTCTTGACGAAAACTTTGTAAACAAGGTCGAAGGCCGTAAGGTAGATATGCTTATGTACCTTACGCATTCGAACGCAGGGCAAGAGCATAAACATCAATACTCACCAAAAGAGGTTGTAGCAAACTTCGATTTTGAAAGCGAAGTTGCTGTATCTCAAATACTTGGTAATTTTGAGCAGTTTTCTTATGCTCAACAGCTCGAATACATAAACTCGCTTTCGATAGAAGAAAAAACGAAAGCACATTCAAAGTTAGACAAGCTCTGGAAGCTTCATTGTCAATGTCTTGTGTTAAAGCCCGACAGACAAATTGAAGTAATGTTCATTCACGGCAAAGGCGGTACAGGAAAAACCTATTACGCAAAAAAGCTACTTGCAAAAATGGGTTACGATTTCTGTGTTTCCTCTTCCTCGAATGATCCTTTCCAAGACTACATGGGTCAACAGGCAATTATACTTGATGACTTACGTGACAAAGCATTTGAATTTGAGGACTTGCTAAAGCTCCTTGACAACGATACTGCATCTTCCGTAAAAAGCAGATTTTCAAACAAGGTCTTCAACGGCAAAATTATAGTAATAACGTCAACCGTTCCTCTTGCCTTTTGGTACAGAGAATATCAATACAACAAGTCAGACACCCTGCAACAGTTATACAGACGTATAACATCTTACGTTGTAGTAGACGAACAACACGTAAGTGTGTTTGATGAAATAGACTCTCGCGGACGTCCCTCGGGGCTTCCAAGAGTATTCAAAAACGAGGTACAACAGTTAAAAAGCCAAAAGCCGAAAAGAACCGACTTCGGGTCGGTCTTCGGTGAGATGCTCGAAGATGCGTTTCCCTCTTATATCTCCGAAATCGAACGAAAGTTTGATAATACACATTCAATAAAGGAGCAATACCAATGTCAAAAGAACGTGACCCCACTTCAAAAAAATGCAAACACGGAGTAGAAGACGTTGTATCGGTAGTACTTGCTATAGGAATTAGCGTACTTTCGATAGGTCTTCTCTTCTCAATCTTCAAGCCCGGGGACTCGGGCGGTGGCTTTATAATAGCCGAGGGTTCAATAGGCGGGTCTGTAACCGTTGGAGGTCTTCTTGATAAAGAAGAGGACAAAACAGATGATACCACATCAGACACCGACAATACTACACCCGATACGGATAACAACGGAGCTGACACAGATAACGACACCGGAGAAGGAACTGACACGGGAAATAATGATAATACAGCCGATACAGATACAACACCCGGTGAAGGTACTGAAAACGATTCTGATACAACAACGGATAATGGAACTACCACAGATCCAGGAGAAAATGACACCGATCCCGAAACACCATCAGAGGGTGAAACCGTTTCCGAAATTACATTTACTATCGAAGAACTTGGTGATTTTACCGCAACTGAGGGTATGACGTGGAGAGAGTGGTGTTCATCAGACTATAATACCACTGATACTATGTGTTCAACTTGGATGTCTAATCCTGAAAAGGAAATAGTAGCTTTTCAGGGTAATAATGGCTGTCCTCTTTATATGTCCGGTGCTGATGATGTCGAGGTTCATCCTGATGATGTAATTGTATCCGGTGCATCGTATTATCGTTAAAAATAAGGAGCAACAACCTATGGCAAAATTCAAAAGCAAATTTTCACGTGCGGAACGGCAAGCTTACCACTCCGGCAAGGGCTATGCCGTAGCACATAGAAAAAGAGGTATCAACTTTAAGTTTGAGAACCTCAAACGCTCATTTGCAAGAGGCTATAATAAAGGCCTCGAAATGATGAAGCGTAATCCGTTAAAATATGGGGCACTCCCCAAGAAAACAAGAAAAAAGAGAGGTTAAACACAAATGAAACGTTTCAGATTTAACAAAATTAAGTGGGACAAGATATTGTCCGCAGCACTTGTAATAGTGCTTCTTGTCGGCTGTGTAGCCGGACTTGCAGCAATATTCACTAAGAAAACAACCGATGTATCAGACTTCGAATTTAAGAAGGGCGCTCTTGATTCCGCAGGTTTCTATGTAAAGAGCGATACTTCCATTTACACTAAAGACCTTATCGAATGTCAGGGCCTTGTAATTGAGCCTGACTTCGAGGCAACAGGCGAATATCAGGTGTTCTATTATGGCGCAGATAAGGCGTTTATCGGTTCAACAGAAATTTTTGACGCACACCTTGACGGTCTTTATGAAAAAGGTAATACCTTTGCTTTTGCTAAGTATTGCCGTATTGTAATTTCACCCGATACACCTACCGACAATGACGGTTACCCTGTAGACGATTGGAAGATTCACTTCTGGGATGTTGCAGGCTATGCAGACGATTACAAGATTTCTGTAAACAAGAAGCAAAAGTTCTCTTTTGAGAAGGCTCTTGAATCTTGCGTAAATGTTGCAAATGTCCTTGGTGAAGGTGTTTATATGGAAGAATTTGAGTCTGCGGATAGCGGATTGTACTTCTTCGACAAAGTAGATGTTTCAAATGCTAACACCCTTATTATGAAAGTTGCTACGGAATCGTTGAAAAATACCGTTACATATAATGAAGTATATGCTTTCCCTATGCTTTATGATGGTGAAGATATGACCGTTCTTAGCAGAGGTGATTTTAACGGTAATGTTATTAATTACACTATTCTCGAAAGTAATTCCGAGTTTACTTATATTTCTTACGATGTTTCCGCAATTTCCTCTATTATAGGTTGCGTAGATAGCGCTTCTGCTGACATTCTTGAAATCTATGTTCAGTAATTACTATTGATTTGTCTTTAATTTTGTGATATAATTAAAGAAAAAAACGGTGATTCAAAGATGAATAATCAATACGTAAAATATACTATAGTTTTTCTTGAAATTATCCTTTTATTTTCTTTAGTTGTATGTTTGCTTCGCTTTAATGGTTCTGTTCCCGATGAAGACCTCGGAAGTGATATTACAGATGTTCCTTCCGAGGAACCTTCACCGGATGATAATACTGCCGAAAATCCCGATAATATTCCTTCCGAGGATGAAAATCCGCCTGTAGATGATGTACCCACAGAGGATATAACACCCACACCCGAGGTTGTAGACTTCTCCAAGATGTCATACGTGGCTTTTGGAGATAGTATAACTTGGGGTTGGGTAAATTCTTTGCAAATGGATTTTCCTTATCCTAATTTAGTTGCTGAAAAAATAGGGTTTTCTTCTGTATATAATGCAGGAGTTCCCGCAGGAACCTTGGGTGTAAATAATGTGGGATTTCCGTGTGTTACAGATGCTATATTAGCATCTGAGGTTCAATACGATATTATCAGCGTTATGCTTGGTGTAAATGATTATTCCGTATCCGTACCTCTCGGAGATATTGATGATAATACCAAAGATACTGTTTATGGCAGTTTGAATTTAATTGCCGATCATTTATCAACTTATTCTCGGGATTCTTTTGTATTTTTTATGACTCCATATAAGTGCAAGCTTACTACGGGTACATATAAGAATAAAAACGATGCAGGATATACGCTTGCTGACGTTGTAACCGCCATAAAAGAAGTTGCTGCTCTGTACAACATTCCTGTATTGGATATGTTCAACGAGGGACAGTTCGAGAAGGAAATGTATAATTATAATAGCGACGGTGTTCACCCCTCGCAAGAGTTCATAAGAGAATATACAGCACCACAAATAGAAGCATTTATAAGACAAAACTATAGTAATAAGAGGTAAAATAATGAAAACAAAGCGAATAACACAGATATTTCTGTGCTTGGCTTTGCTAATAGTTATGGGCGGAGAGATGTTGCTCTCCGCCTTTTCTATTACAGCAAGTGCAGAAGCAACAGGATATACCAACGTTCTTACAGACTTACAAAAAGACAGTAGCTTTAACCCGGATAACTACCCTGCAAAAGAAGATGATACCTCGGTACAAGTAATACACATAGCCGAGGGTGAAAACGGTGAGCTATTTATATACGTATATCAGCCCTGCGATGCCAAAAAGGACTACAAGGCAAAATATATAAATATGAGCTTACAAAACCCTGTAGAAAAAAATCTTCAATATAAGCTCTATTCTCTTACTTGGCTTAACAGTAACGGAGTCTTTGATAAATACATAGTCAATAACTTCACCGTTTCAAAGTCTGCCGAGAGGTATTACAATATTGCAACGGTTTACCGCGCTTATGATGAAGCAATAGATGACGTTCCCGAGGCTGTTGATACTATACAATGTAAGGGTTACGAAGTTGGACAATATTGGCGCGCTTATTGGTACAACAATGTTCTTATGTATGAAGCAAAGCATATAGACACGGTAGATATTGAAATTCAAGCAACAGGAGCAGTGAGATATACTAACGGTTTTAAGCTTTATCAGGATAATTGCGACAGCCACTATGTAGCTTTTTCTGTAGAGAATTACAATGTTGAGCAGATTTACGATGCGGATATTACTTATACTATCAAAGATTATATTTACAGTTTGGATTTATCTACAGGACAAGGCTACACTTCATTTGTTGCCGAACATCCTGAGAAATCCGACTTTTTATCCGCAAAAGAAGTCGGCAGTAATGACGGTGACGGTTGGTTCGGAAAGAAATATTCTTGGTATAGAATAACAGACGTTGCCACGTTCAAAAAGCAAGTTGAAGATGATAGCAACGATACGTTTAGCGAAGAAGAATTAGCAGGGCTGAGTAAAGCACAATTTGTATTCCGCTTTGCTGAAACAGATTACGAAGTTTTAACTTCATCATATACACAAACTACGGAATATTCTATCGTATCAAACTTTGGCATTTTAAGGCTTCATTTTCTGTCCGAGCGCAAGATTTATAATCTCGGTTGCGTAAGCGATCTTGTAGGAACGGACAGTATACCGGAGTTGACGGTTGATATACTCGACAATATCGAAAATATGAAGATATGGGAAGTGTTATTCACGCTTCTTTGCATCGTAATTTTCCTTTTAGTTCTCTCCTTCTTCTTCTCACCTATTAAGGCAGTATTAAAGGTAATTTGGGAAGGTATCAAATTCATCTTTAGTATACTATGGGCAATAGTCACTCTACCAATTCAGCTAATACAACAAGCATTTTCAAAAGATAAACCTCACCGAAAACGAAAAAGGAGATAATTTAAAATGGATACGGTATTCACCTTACTTTTAACAACGGTATTTGTTTTTATAATCGAAAAAGCTCTTGTGCAGATATACAGTAGGCTTATCGGTAACAAGAAACGCAGAAAATAAAAAAAGTAACCGCCCGGGAAGAACGGTTACTTGTGGTTGTAAGATTATTCAACGATAGTTCCTATAAGCTCTATAAATCCTATAACAATACTGAATAGAAAAGTGCAGGTTTCTTTCAGTATATTAAGGAAACCTATCGTTATACTTCTTGCTTTTGAAGTATTTTTGCGATATTTAGCCATAAATATACCTTCCTTTCTACTCTAAACTATTTATACCCCCCGTTTTTGAGTGTTTATATGCTTTATTATAAAGCATTCCAGGAAGAAAAGCAAGAGCCACCTTTTCGGGCGATTATGATATAAAGGAGCTGATTAAAATAGCACGAAAGAAAAAACCTACTCGCAAATATAATACACGAAATGAATTCAGGTATAACAACAGTAAAGAAGCTTCAGGGCATCCTCATTACATATTTGGTGAAAAGAACGGAAAGTATTATTCCCTTGGCATCACCACGCATCCTAAAAAAGAGCATCCTTATTATACGTTGAATAAGAGTCCAAATCCGAATAGCAAGGATAAAAACTATGTTCAGCGCAAGATTTTCCGCAATAAGAAAAAAGACTACGGAAAACGTCAGCAAGGGTGGAGCTTCGATAAGTCCGATATGCCTATAATTCGTCATATCACAAAGTCTTATAAAAAAAGACAAAATAAGCGTAAAAAAAGAAAGTGAGCGAAGCATAGAAAAATCTACGCATACCATCCATAAAGGAATAAGCTCACTTTCTGTTAATAGTATATCACAAATAAAATAAAAAGTCAACGGCATTAGCTAAAAAAAGTCACATAGATCGGAGAAAAAAAGAAATGAATTTTAGAGAAGTCCTTGCGATAATTGCGGATTTTTATAACGTACTTATTTGGTCTGCTGTATTTATTATAGCAGGCATAAAGGCAATTATTGCCAGAGATATGTTCGAAGAAGAAACCGAACAGGAAGAAAAGGAAGATAACAAAACTGAATAATGGCATAAGCCTTAACGTCACATAGACAGGAGAAAAAAGAAAAATGAAAAACAACATAGCTCTTTGGAAAAGATTACTATTTATCGGCATAACCCTTGTAATAGCCTTTGCAGTAGGTTATATCTTCTATACAGGGGGTAACTTGCCCGAATGAAAAACACTCTCTTTCAAAAACTCTTTATCGTCAAATACTTGAACCATTGGAAGAGAGATTACAGGCACTTTATCTGTGTAGGTATAACGCTTGTATTCATAGCCTTCGGCTTTCTCTTCCCAAACTCCCTCGCACGTCTTGCCGAAACGGTGCGAGATCTATTCACTTCGGTAGCATATTACTTCTGTGAGCTTCTTTCCCCGGGCGGTAACCCTATCAGACCTACCGTACTTGGTATGCCTGAATGGCAGTTCACCGAGGATATATGGGAGCCGTTGCAACTCTTCCCATACACGTGGGAAGAATTTCAAAATTTGTGGGGTAAATTTTGGGCAGTATTCTTTACAGAGGATAATTTTCTCGGGTATTGGTACGCCATAGCAGACGTAATGTATTACGTTTCCCGCTTTTCGCTCCTTGTAATTCCGTTTATAGTTCTGCTTATAATGAGATTAAGCTCTTACAAAAACAAGCAGTGTACAGACCGAAATAAACGCTCTACGGCTTTAAGGATCTATGAAAAATTCGTCTTCAAGATAATATATCCGTGTGTAGCTTGGGTGAAGGACTTCATAACCTTTTGCAGAGATAACAGCGGATATGTAAAGACTTGGGTTGTCCTTTGGCTTTTACACTTCAACGTAATAAGCATAGTAATAGCCTTCTTTGCGTTCTACTTCTATTTCTCTGCTTCTTGGGAGTTCGGAAGAATATACACGCAGATATTAAAGCTTCTTGTAGACCTTGCCCCGATGATAAGATTTCTTCCCGGCATAGTATGGGCTTTGCTCGCCCTGTGGATATACAATTATATCTGTCGGTCGATGGCTTTCACTCGTCTTTACTATGCTGAACGTTGCAACCGTTCCTTCCTCTCTGATAGAGGAATTGTAACAACGGTGTACGGTGAAATGGGAATAGGCAAAACGCAGATGATAACCTCTATGGCTCTGTCTGCGGAGATAGACCAATTCGATATGGCTTTCGAGATACTTCTCGAAAAGGATTTACAGTTCCCGAATTTCCCTTGGCAACGTTTTCGTGATGAATTACGGAAAAAGATAGATAACCGCACGATAGTAGACCTTCCAACGTGCAGAAAATGGGTGCAATATGCCCGGGTTTTCTTCGACAGAATAACGGCAATATACACCGCAGAGGAATACCGGGAGAAGCGCAGGAAGTATAGACTTCTGAAAGAAGATTATACTTTCGGCTACGACTACACCCACTACAGAACAACGTATAATGACGAGTTGAAGATAACCCACCTGTTTGAAGCACTTGAAGACTACGCCTGTGCGTATCTGATTTTTACAGTAAAAACAACACTCCTTTTCTCAAACTATTCAATTCGTGTAGACTCTATTCTAAAAGACCTCGGCAATATGCCTTCACGTAACAACGATTTTCTCGACAGAGAGCCGGAATTGCAAGAGGCGTACTCACATCACGCACACATAATAGATATGGATATGCTCCGTCTTGGTAAGAAGATGATCAAGAACAACCCGAAAGCACGTAGGCTGTCCTTTGGTACGTTTGTAATAACCGAGATAGATAAAGAGTTCAAGAATATGCAAGAGCTAAAGGAAATGAAGATAAACGAGCGAGAAGCAAACCAAAAGAATGACCTTCACAACGCCTGTATAATGATGAGCCGTCATGCAGCAGTAGTAGCAAATAGGGTGTTTATACGCATAATAGCCGATTTGCAACGTCCTGAAGCGTGGGGCGCAGGTGGCAGAGAGTTGGGAGAAGTCATTTACATATCAGACAAAAGCGAACTCGCTCCGGCTCTTCCGTTCTTCTCACCGTATTGGCTGTGTCAAGGAGTCTTTGAGTGGGTAAAAACCAAGTGGGAAAGCTTCTACGCAGAGTATATAGAAAATAGGTGCGACAGTACGCTATTTACATATCTTGCGAAGAACATCACCGCAAAGATCAATAACCACTACGACAAAATAAACGGACTCTTTGGTACACAGACGTTATCTCTCGAGATACAAAGCGGAAGACTTGACGGAGAGGTAAAAAAGGAAAAATGGCGGTTGATAATGAAAAAAGACCGTTCCCGAAGATACAGAACAGCCTGTCTTGAAGCCGTATTCGATAGCTACGAGCCGAACACAATGCACATTGATGATTTTATAATGTACGCAGGAGAAGTCGGCACACAGGAAGAAAACGAGCTACAGAACAGTTATTTCCAAAATGACATAATAAAGATGAAGGAGCTAAACGAGTAACCACAAGCATTTTGCTTTTGGAGCTCTGCTCCCGGCACGAAAAACAGCACCGAGAAAAAATCTCGGTGCCGTTTTTTATATTGGAGAAACAACTTCGCCCGTTATAGTGTTAATTTCAAGACCCTGCTTATAAATGCGCTCTTCATATTCTGCAAGTTTTTCCTTGAAGAGTCTTTTTGATGTGTTGTTGAGAATTGCTATAAGGCTATCGAAAGTGCTTCGACAAGTTATGTTCTTATGTTCCTGAAGCCAAATTTCGGCAATCGCAACCTTTTGCGCGGTGTCGGCTCTATATACAAACTCGTATAGGTCTTTATCGGTTAGCTTCATAGTTTCATACCTCAATCCATTTGATAATAAACATAAGATTTATAGCCCATTTTTACAAGTGAGTCGCGGAATGCTTCTGCCATAGCGGTACGGCGGTAACCTTGTCCGTCTGTTGCGTTGTAAATTTCTATTGTATCTTTTTCTCTTAAGTATTGGAGTCCTGTCCCGTTAAACGCTTCTCTGATGTCTTTGTCAGACCATTCTTTTTCAAGTATGAGTATTGGACTGTCGAAATTGCAAGTTCCGTTGTCCTCGGTTTCTATTAAATCGTATGCTTTGATTTTTGCAGCTAAAAGTGCGAAATGAAGGTCGTTTATTGATTTCTTTGTCATTGTTTTTTTGCTCCTTTGTGCATAGTGCATAATTTTAATTTTGATTAGTCAACCACCGAAATTTTGCGAAGTTCCGAAAATGTAAAAACCTCTTGAAATTCGGTGCTTTATGGTATATAATAGATATTGTCAAGGGGAGTGGGTGAAGCTCCCCCGACCAAGAAATAAAGGCTTTAGTCGGTTACTTTCTTCTTGGTGTTGCCTTGTTTTTCAAGGCAGATATAAATTCTTGAGAGAAGTTCTTGCGCTTCTCTGCATTGAGGGTGTTGTTGTATGTATGCCTCAATCGCAGAAATAAGCGTAGGGACTTCTTTCTTATTTACGAATAACTGCATAACCGAAAAACTCCTTTCTCCACCGGAGTGGTTATTTTCTCCTTTCTGCCCGGTACACGATAGCACAGTAAGATTTCACCCCTCACGCACCCCACCATTAAAAAGGTGCTCGCCTCTATGGAGAGAGAGGGCGCGCGCGCACCTCTGTGCCTACAACACATCGTGTTGCCAAGGAAAGTCAAGAACCGCTACTGCGTGGTGGAGATTTATATAAAAAGTTTTTCCCCGTGTGTAAGAAAAACTTTTTATATAAATACGACCAGACGTTCTTTACTTTCCGCAGGGAATATGGTACAGCCTCGCAGGAAAAGGGGAGCCAACGGCACTTCGGAACCGTTGGGGAGAAACGCGGAGGAGTTTCTCACTCTGTCGTAATGTGCATAAAGTAATAAACACAAATTTGCCGTGAGGCAAAGAACAAACAACCGCCATAGCTGAAAAACCTCTTCCACCCCTAAAGAAATAAAGGGTATAGAGTGGGAGGGAGTCAGGCCGTGAGGAAAAGGAAAGGCGAGCAGCCGTTTTCCTCACGCCCTCCCACCCACTCCGTAATCAACAAAAAAAGAAAAGGCTTGTCTATACCGCAAAGTATAAACAAGCACGAAAACTACGGCATATAGCCTTGAAAGGAGCATATCCAAAAATGAGAAGAACCAAACGGAGTTATAAAACATTTAATAAAAGAACAAGGGATAAACTGGAAGCATTGTATAATGCTGGACTTCCTGTAAAAAAAATAGCAGAAGAGTTAGGGTATACACATCAAGCAATTTATCATGAATTGAAACGCGGTTATTATATGCATCGTAATACAGATTGGACGGAAACAAGAAGGTATTCAGCAGATAAAGCGCAATTGTCGGCAGAAATAAACGCTACGGCAAAAGGTGCGCCTTTAAAACTAGGTAATGATAAAACCTTTGCAACATTCGTCGAAGATATGATTAAAAAAGGATATTCTCCAGGAGCTATTCTTCTTTATATCGAGGAAAACGGTCTTAAATTCAAAACAAAAGTATGTCGAGTAACCTTGTATAGTTATATAGAAAAAGGCGTGTTTCTTAAAATTAGCAATAAACACCTTTTGCGAAAAGGAAAGAGAAAAAACAAGGCAGATAGCCGAAAGCTTTCTAAAAAGTTACCTAACATAGAACATTCAATAGAAAAAAGAACGCAAGAAATTAACTCTCGACAAAGTTTCGGTCATTGGGAAGGTGATACTGTTATAGGCACGTTGAAAAAGGGTGAGACTGTTCTTACACTTACAGAACGCCTCACCCGCGCAGAGATAATTATAAAATCTCCTGATAAAACATCGGCAAGTACGGTTAGAATGTTTAACCGTCTAGAAAGAAGAATAGGAAGTATAAACTTCTGCAAAATATTTAAATCTATCACCTTTGACAATGGTACGGAGTTTTCCGATGCAGAGGGGATAGAGTTTTCCCCATACACACATAAACGCAGAACAACAGTTTATTATTGTCACCCGTTTTGTTCGTCTGAACGAGGTTCGAATGAAAATCAAAACGGTTTCATACGAAGGTTTATTCCTAAAGGAACACCGATTTCGAATTATTCTGTTGCATATATACAAAGTGTGCAGAATTTTATTAATGATTATCCAAGAGCAATATTTAACGGAGAAAACAGTACAAAACGGTTTCAAAAAGAATTATCAAAACTTAATATTAAAATTTTTTTACACAATTTGCAAATAACTACTTGACATTCGCACTAAAAAAGCGCCCCAAATTACTTGAGGCGCAAAAGTTTTGCTGAATTTAAACGGTTCCGGTGATAGTAACTACCGCAACGCCGGGTGTAATCGAAATAACGCCCGTTATGGGGTCGCGCACATAGGTTGCCGCAGGAACGGTAACGGTGCCGTCGAGAGTTGCAAACTCGCCCGTCGCTGTATTATAAGTGTATCCCGTTCCTTCAACAAGCGCAATACCGTCAAGAGTAACGGCAATATTATTAAGGATAGGGTCAAAGGTATCGTTAACAATAAGGTTGTCGGTTGCTACAACGGCAGAGTTGCCGAGATTCTGGATAACAATTGTATAGCTTATCTCGCCTGCGCAACTTATGCTCCGAGGGCAAACCGACTTTGCGATAGTAAGCTCAGGCTCTTCTCTTACGGGAACTGTTGCGCTGTCCGAAGCCTCACAACTACCGCCGCTTAACGTTACGGTATTGGTTATAGAAGAACCTGCCTCAATAGGCGCCGTAGAGTTCGCGCGTGTCTCGTAGATAATCGTTAAATTCGAGCCTGCGGGAATCGTAAAAGGTCCTATTGCAAGAGTGTCACCCACCACAACGGCAGGAGCGTTCTGAAGAACGCCGTCAAGATAGTACAAAACAGAGCCGTCAACATAAGTCAGCGGAATAATATTCTGTGTACCCACCTCAAAGGCACCGAGATTATCGGTCAGAGTTACTCCGCTATACTCGCTCAGTCCAGAATTAACAATTGAAATTACATAGGTAACTCCCTCGCCCTGCCCGTATTCGGATGTTGCCGCAGTTTTGGTCAAGGTAAGAGCTGATGTGATTTCACCCGTAGTTACATTCGAGTTTATAACGGCTCCGCCAAGGTTAATAGATGCCTGGTTATAGAAGGTTGCCATTTTTTTGCTCCTATTTTTTTGTTTTCCGAGCGCTATGCACGCTCTTCTACCATTATATTACAAAGGAGCAAAATTCGTTATTTTTTAAAGCTCCAGCGTCATTATAACTGCGCCGAAGTATTCGCCGTTTATCTTAAAGAATTTGTCAACCTCGCCTTTTTTCACAAATCCGTATTTTTTATAAAGAGATATAGCGCGCTCGTTATCAGCTCTCGCCTCAAGATATATAAGCTCAATTCCCTTTTCTTTTGCAAAATCTATCATAATTTCCATAAGCCGCGAGCCAACACCCCTGCCCCAGTATTCCTTTAAAACGGTAATAGAAAGCTCGGAGCGGTGAGAAAATCTCAAAACTCTGCTCGCCTCAAGAGAAGCGTTTGCAATTATCTTATCTCCGTCAAGAGCAATAAGCATTATATCCTTCTTTGATTTTTCGAAGCGCTCGATAAATCTCCCCTCGCGCTCATCACTCATATTAAAGGTGTCTTTCCCGTATGAAAGAAAATCGGTCTCTTCGCCAACCGTTCTAACGTATTCGGCAAGAAAATGAGCATCCGCGACAGTTGCCCTTCGGTATTCGAACATAAAAATCACTTCCTTTATATTTATAAAAATATTATATCACTAAAGCTTTGGCATTTCAATAAAAATTACATTTATTTCCTATTATATTTCTTGAATTGCGTGATACAATAATAACAGAGTCAAGGGAAAACGCCCGAAAGGGTGAATTCCTTTCGGGCTCGATGATATAGATTTTTTTAAAAAACAAGGAGATTAAATTCTTATGGCTAAGAATAATGAAAAGAAGGCAGCTCTCGAAAACTTTAAGATGCAGGCTGCAAACGAAGTAGGCGTTACCCTTAAGCAGGGTTACAACGGCGACCTCACCGCAAAGCAGGCTGGTTCTGTTGGCGGACAGATGGTTAAGAAGATGGTTGAGTCCTACGAGAACTCTCTCAAGACCAACGGCTAATTAAAAGCGGTTAAAAACCTTCTCCTTTCCGAAATGAAAGTAATTTTAAAGTCGTCTTTGAATACAGTTCCCGATGACGGCAGTTTTCCGAAAACGGCTTTAAAATTACAAAAAAGCTTATAAAAATAACTAAAACCTCCCGCGGTAGATGCTGATGTTCTACTGTGGGAGGCTTTTTATTAAAATGTTTGTTTTAGGGGTTTTGTTCAAAATTCAGGTTTAGTCATTTTTTAAAAACAGATTATTCGCCTTTATATACATATCCTTGCAAGCATCCCATGCGGTGCTTTTTCCGGGAGCGTGAGTTGTGGTGATAACGCTGCCCCAAAAACCTTTTTCATTAAAGTATGACATTTGCATATCGATCATTTTCCAGAAATGCTCGGAATCCCGCTCAAAGGTCAAGGTCGGCGAAGCACAATATGTAGCTCCCTCTCCCATAACGATTTTACTGCGGGGCGCTACCTTTTTATGAGTCTCTATAATAGCGTCGATTCCTGCGTGAAGCTTTTGAATATAGCGCTCGAAATTGTTTTTCAATTCATTGTCAAGCAGCTCTGTGAGCTCATCCTCTTTATTCTCATCAATAGACGCGTAGAGGCTGATTCTGCTCGGCCAGTCAACGCCGGTACGAAGAACACCCATCTCTTTAACTATATCCGACACCGATACAAGCTCGTCCCTCAGATAATACCTTGTGTCTTCGGGAACAACTATCTCCTCAAGACTTCTGCACACAATGTCCTGCTGGAAGGCATCGTATAACGACCAGGCGTAATAGTGATGAAAATCCAAAACATCGATATTCCTCGGTATAATTTCGGGATTAACTCTCGGAGTCCAGGTATCAAAGGCAAACAGTATATCGGGATGCGCCTTCTTTAATTTGTCTATTTCTTTTTCGTGTAACGCTCTCAGCTCTCTTGCTTTATCGTCCGCAATACCTCGGTATTCTCCCGCAAACGGAAGTCCGTCAAATTCATTGAAGATTTCGGCAAAGGCGATTATATCGATCAACCCTTCTCTTCTGAGTACATCAAGAATTTTTGAAAGCTCGTCTGCAAAAAAAGACATTTTCTCTTCCGTTGAAAGATCAAACAGATGCTTTTTGTCCTTTTCCTCGCAATACCAATTTGTATGAAGGAAGAACCAGCTTGAAATTATCACCCTTACATTCTGTTCCTTAGCGGCTCTGCAGATTTTTAAAAGCCGTTCAAGAATATTCATTCGCTTTCCGTCCGCAATACCTTTGGATGTGGTATATTTCGTGTACTTGCCGAAAGGTTGAGAAATCAAAACATCGTCTCTTACATTTCCTTTTTCGTCCCATAAAAGCCCTGCACCATCGTCTATTCTAATGCAGTTAAAGCCTCTTTCAACAATCTCTTTTATTGACTCATCGAAGTTGTCCTTTTCTTCAAACACCATCCACGGATGAAAGCAAATCGCAAGTTTTCCTTCGTTTATCATTTTTTATATTCCTCTTATCTTTTAATGTGGAATTTGTAGTCCTCGGTCAATTTAAGAAGGTCGATTGCTCTTTCTATCGCGGGTTTTGTCATATCAAAGTGCTCGGGGTGGTGTGCGTCGCTGCCGCAATAGAATTTACACCCGCAGGCCTTGGCGATTTCATAAGGAAGCACGGCAATGCTTGTATCCTCGTCGGGAAAATCGAAAACATGCGCGTTAAGCTCAATTCCGATTCCGACCTCTGCCGCTCTTTTAAAGAGTCTTTCCATTTCCTTTTCGGGAATAAGCTTTAGAACCTCGAGATATTCTTCCCTTGTGGGAGCGATTAGGCTGCAGGTAAGGTGCGCCAAGCCGATTTTATAAAACGGAAGGTCCATACCGAGAAGAGCATCGAAGCGCTTAACCCAAAGATTTGCCCTTCTTTCATAGGAATTAAAGTCCTCCAGCGAAATGGTGAAATCGTCCATATGGAGATGTGTTGTGGGAACAACAACAAAATCGAGTCTATCTATGCACTCTCTTGAAATACCTAGTCTGAAAAACTTATCCATCTCGGTTTCGCAGCCAAAAATAAACTCAATCCCCTCTGCTTGCGGCAGCGGCTTTGCCTGAGAGATGTGGTCCCAATTCTGTCTTTTATACCAAGAAGAAGCGCCTTCTACCGCATCGTCCCAAAAATGGTCGGTAATACATACGGTTTTAAGGTTATTTTGCTTTGCATACTGCAATATTCTCTCGTTTGTCTGCCCTGCATCATTTGAGCAAGAAGAAAGCTTTGAGTGAATGTGAAAATCGTGATCGTATATGTATCTCATTCTTATGCTCCTATATGCTTACTTTTTCCATATAATCCAAATCCCCGTCTTTACAAAGGCGTATTACAAAATCAAAGCAGTCTACCCTTGTGCACATATAAAAATCATTTTCGGGAAAAATGTCGTTTTGAGATTTATCGAAGAATTTTGCGCCTTCGGTGGTTTTAAGTTTTTCAATACCCGCTGACAAATCAAACTCTTCTCCGAGGAGAAGGCTTTTGATATATTCGGCGCAAAGAGTATCCTCGTCGGTAGGATACTCACCCGCATAACCCATACAAACAAGCGAAATATCCACAGCGCCGCTTTTCTTTATATATTCGGCGGTTGCTTTCGCGTTAACAAGGCTTCCGCCTAAAATTTCGGCAGCATTTTTGGCATTGGCAACGCCCTGCGTGCCTGCACTTGTGGTATGAATAACAGTTTTACCCTTTAAATCAAGGTCACAAAGTCCCGAGGGCGAGTTGCCGAAATCAAAGCCCGGAAGGATTTTTCCGTATCGCTCACCCGCAAGAATCATTTCAGGATTTTCTTCCTTTAAGCGGTAGGCAACGGCACTGTCCCCTACGGGAATAATCTTTTTTACACCCTTAGAAAAGCAATAAGCCTCCACCGAAAAAGCGCGGAAAACATCTATAATAACGGTAAGTCCCGTAGCCTTTTTTGCGCCTTCTACGGCTTGGAAAATTTTAATGTCCATTAAAAAACCTCAAGCAGTTGCTAATATTATGGCAAATTACTTAACCGAAAGAAGCTTGTTTATAACCTCGTCAAGCTCGACTTCTGTCCTATCGGGAGACAGAGGAATTGTTACCGCACGCGAGAGAATGTCGAGAGATTTAGGACACATATCCTGTGTATAATCGGGGATAATATTACGGTTTGCCTCAAACTTAAACGGGTCCATAAGAGGGTTAAGATGACCGCGCTTTTGCATAATAGCCTCCCAGTCCGAGTAAACATGTCTTGAGCTGTTTATAAGGATGCTTCCCGCGCCTTGCTCGGTAATCTTCTTCGCCTCTTCGGCGCTGCTTGCAATTATCTGAATTTGCATACCGAGGTCGCCCTCAAAATCGTTGGTGTAATTGATTTTATATTTCGCAGAAAGTCTTTCTGCCATGTATTTTTTAGCTTTTTTCAAATCTTTCTTAATTCCGTCGAGCTTTTTAAGCTGCTCACGAAGAATTGCAGATGTTATCTCGTTGGTACGGTATTCGTTTCCGCAGAAGGGAGGAATTGTTACACCGTCAAGCTGATTCCCGAAGAATGCAACCGCGCTTGAATCGTGATAAATAAGAGCCTTTTGATAAAGGTCCTTATCGTTTGTAACAAGAGCGCCGCCTTCGCCGACGGATATGATTTTAAAGTAATTATAGCTATATGCGCCCGCATCACCCCAAGTGCCGAGCTTTTTACCCTTATATTCACCGCCCATTGCCTGGCAGGCGTCCTCAATAACCTTTAATCCGTGCTTTTTGGCGATTTCGCATATTACATCCATTTTACAAGGCATACCGAGCATATGAACGGGCATTATTGCCTTTGTATAGGGGGTAATTTTCTTCTCAATATCATCGGGGTCGATAGCCAAGGTTTCGTCAATTTCGGCAATAACGGGAATAGCACCTACCGAAACAACAGAAATTGCCGATGCAATGTATGTATAAGCAGGCACGATAACCTGATCACCCGGTCCTATGCCCGCAGCGGTAAGAGCCGATACTAAAGCCGCGTGTCCTGAGGTCATAACAAGCGAATGCTCGGTATTAAGGTAGGCACAAAGGTCCTCCTCTGCGTGCATTGATTCCTGACACGCCTTGTTTACTTTGAAGAGATTTCTTGAGCGGATAACTCTCTCCACCGCATCTATTTCTTCCTGACCGATTCTATACATTATAAATTCCTCCAATGTTTATATTTTTTTCAAATAATCAGCGCTTATTTTAATACTGTCGAGGGCGGAAATGTCACATTTATCCTGCTCAACAACAAAGTATTCAACACCCGCATCATACGCAGCATCCATAATAGTGTCAAAACGAAGATTTCCCTCGCCTATCTCGGCATAGGTAAGTCCGTCAAAGGTCATTTTTGCATCCTTTAAGTGAAGAATCTTAATTCTTCCTTTTAGTTTATCTATATAATACTTAATGTCCGCACCGCCGTACTGAATCCAATATGTATCGGGCATAAAGTACGCATTAGGGGATGTTAAGCCGTCAATAAGCATATCGTAGGCGGTTTTTCCGTTTTCCATTCTTATAAATTCTCTTGCGTGGTTATGATAGGAAAAGCTGAGTCCGTGCTCCGAAAGTCTGTCTGCAAGAGCGTTTGCCTTTTCGATATACTCTTCAACCTCCGATGCGCTTTTAAAGCTTTCGCTTACACCGAGGTCAAATGCGCCGATAGCCTTATGCACTCTCACCGCCTCGTCAAAATCGGCAAGAAAATGCTCAATAAAGCCGACAGAGCCGATAACCTTAAGACCGCACTCCTTTGCGAGAAGTCCCGTCCGCTCAATTGTAGCAAGGTCGCCCGCCACCTGAACGAAATCATAACCAAGCTCTTTTACAAGCTTCATCGCTTCCTTTGCGCCCTCGCCCGAAAGCTCAGCGCGCAGTGTATATAACTGCAATCCGAATTTATCCATATTAACAGTTGCACCTCCCTTTGTTATGCTTTTATTTTAGCATCAAACAAACGCAAACTCAATCCCGCTTTTTGACATTCTTTACCCAAAAATTCATTTTTTCTAAAATGCTTATTGACACACAAAATCCTTTGTGATAAAATAGCCTTGAGGTGAAATATTATGATTTATCAAACATTGCTTCCCGCCGCAAACCCTTATGTTGTATACACTTTATCGAGTGCGCACGGATTTCCCATACACAAGCATCACGAAATTGAGTTAATATATTCCCCTGCAAAAACTGTGGTAGAGCTTACTCTCGGTGACGAAAAGCATTTAATTTCGGGCGGTGAGGTTGCCGTTGTCGGAACACTTACTCCCCACGGAACAAGCACTTCGGGTGATATGTGCGAAATAATGGTGTTGGAGCTGGGTCCACTATTTCTCAAGGAGCATTTTCAGGCAATGTCGGACCTTGACCTTTCTAACCCGAAAATTGATCTTTCCGCCGATGATGAGCCGACAAAGGACCTGAAGCGATGCCTTGATGATATTTATGCAATGTATCTTAGCAAAACGAAAAAGGACGAGCTTCTTATCATAGGTAACATATACCGCATTTGCTCGGATATTATAAAGCTTAAATCTTCAAATCAGGCATCAAAGCCTAAAAAGGATGCAAAAAAGCTAAAGAAAGCCCTAAACTATATTCACACAAATTACGCAAGCAAAATAACCCTTGACGAAACGGCGGATATGGTCGGTTACAGTAAGGGAAATTTCTGTAAGGCGTTTAAGTCCGCTACGGGCCTTAGCTTCCATACATATCTTAATAATTACAGAATTACCAACGCCTGCTATCTTCTCACAAACACCGAAATGTCTATCGGAGTTATTGCAGAATCGGTTGGTTTTTCCGAATTTAAAACATTCTGCCGAGTTTTTCGCTCCGTTGTGGGCAAAACACCCAGTGAATACCGCTTGGCAAACGGAGTGTAGCTTTTGGCGCTGAAAAGAAACAAAAAATAAACAAAAGAGCTAAGATGAGTTTTTTTAACATCTTAGCTCTTTTTCCGCCCGGCAGGCTAAAAATTATTGAATAAGTCTATCTTGCTTTGCAAGTACGAAGTGAGAAAACAGTGCCGCCCCAAGCAAAACAACAAAGGATATTAAGCCGACAATCTGTTGGGGATAGAAGCTCAGGCCAAAAATGTCGTAAACACCGCCCGAGGCAGCCGAAACCACCTTACTTCCCGCAAGCGTTGCACAAAATCCAAGCACACCGCTTATACTGTTTTTTATTGCGGTTGCTTGCACGAAATACTCGGCGTTTACACAGCTATAGGTTATGTTAAGCATATTTCCGCCAAGTCCGGCGTTGCTTATATTATAAAAGGCTGTATAAAGAATTATCATAAATCTTGAAGAGGGAGTCGTAAAAACAACGCAAAGAAAGGCTGCCGCCGAAAAAATAAAACCAACCTCAATTCCCCTTGCAAAGGAATATTTGTCAGAAAAACGGCCGAAAATTCTTGAAGTAAACATTCTGCAAAAATTGCCGAAGATGTTTATTATTTGGACGAGCAAAACTGTATACCCAAGCTCACCTAAACGGTAGGTTCCGAGAAATCCGACGGTAAGATACAACCCAACCTTCCATAAAACAGAAACGATCAAAACGTTTATAAAGTTTCTGTTTCCGAAAATGTTATGTAAAACCTCAAGTAACGGTACCTCTTCTTCAACCTCGTCGCTCGTATTTTTCACATCGTTTTTTATACACATTAAACAAATAAAATCACAAATGCAAAAAATAAGAATTCCCGAGGCGCAAAAGATAAATCCGCCTGCAAAGTTGCCATCCGCTTCAAATTTATCAACCACGAAGCCAACGCCGAGAGTCATAAATATACCGCACGCCAAGGAGATCATTTCTTTGATAGCGGTAAAATCGGCTCTGTGCCTTGGATGCACGAAAGAGTTTCCCCACTTGAAGATTATAGAAGTAACGAAGTAGTTTCCAAAATAAGCGAGCAAAACGCCCGAAACGACCAAAACCTTTTTATAAGGCAAAGGAATTGGCAAAAACGGCAGCAGATAAAGGCACATAAACACTATCTGGCTCATGGTATGGAAAAGCGTAACGAATTTTTTTGTGTTTTTTATCTTAGAAACGACAAAAACCGAGAAAAACTGAAACAAAAAAGCAAGAGAAACGAGTGATGAAATAACGCCGATCAGCGAATCGTCAAGACCTATATGCTTTAATAGATTAACGAGAAAAGCGTCGGTAATAAACAACGTAACCATATACTCAAAGGTACATTCCATTGCGTACGCTTTACGCGACCGCTTATAATCTCTTGAATCAAATTTCTTATCAAAATCTGCAGTAACATTCATATCAAAAAATCAAACACACAAAGAGTAAACTCTATTAATTCAAAGCAGAAAATACAGAAGCAATGCAAACGCAGCCGCAAAGAGCGTACTTAAAAAATTGACCGCGTCATTATTCACAAAGCTTAAACCGCGATACTTAACACAAAGCTTTTCGCAATGGCTTTCACGCTCGATTACCCTACCGCAGACCGTGCATTTATATTTAACCTGCAAAAGTGAGCCGAGCATGCTGTCAAATATACCGCCCATAAAGCCGGATGAGCCGATTATTAAAAATTCAAAAAGCCCAACACCGTCAAAAAGCAACGAAACAGAAGCTATTACAAAGGATGCGGCAAAGGAAGCACAGGTGCCAATAACAGACATTCCGCCGCTTAGCCCCCTCTCGCATCTTTCACCGCGAAAAATGTCGTAAGCGAGGGGTGAGAAGCTGCCAAGCCCCGAGGCAACCGTATCGGCAAATGCCTCCGCCATAGATGCAGCAAAGACAATAAGGAATACATCCGCCGAGCTTATAAAATAAAGAACTGCCGAAACGAAAGCAACTCCTCCGTTTGAAAACACCTGAATCATATCTCGGCAGTCACCGCGTTTTTCAACGCTTTTATCATTCTGCCCTGCTTTTTTACTATGTTTTTTAATTTTATCAACTGCGATGCTGCCGCAGAAGAATGTTATCAAAACAATGAAGCCAATATTTTTAAACGCGAGAGAAACCGAAAGATCAAGCACTACGGCAAGTATAATTCCACCGACAGTAAGCGCGCGCTTGCGGTAGGAGAGCGCAATAATTATCGGGGTCAAAAGTATCGGTACAAGGAAGGAATTTATAAAAGGAAGATAGATTAAGGCGAATGTAAGCGAGGCAACCGAAAGGGTCAAAACTATATTATCAAGTCCGCGCGAAACAAAAAGCTCAATCTCGGTTGCAAAGAAGGCTAACACAAGAGCCTGCCAAAATGCGATTTCAAAACCGTAAATTTCTCCTAAAACGAGAGGTACCGCAAAGCATATTAAAAAGCAGCTAAGCGAGCCAAAGAGAGTTTTTGAGCCAAAGACGAGAGGATTTCTTTTTTTCAAGGTCTGCCCTACCACCGCGGCAAATCCGTCACCGAGGGAGGTGCAAAAAACGCTTACTCCAAAGGGTAAAATAAATCTAGGCTCAAAGTAAGAAGCAAGAGCGAGCACCGTCATTGCAACAGCGTAATAGACCGTACCTGGAGCATTATCGCCATCCGAGGACATAGCGGGCAAAAGCTTTGCCTTATAGTCGATGAAAAGAAGTGCGGTAAATAAAATACAAACCGCCAGGAAATGAAGAGATGTGCCAAAGAATTTATAAAGAATGACCCATTCAAATCCTACGAAAATATGCACGAACTTTCGCGTGTATTTCTTAGCAACACCGATTTTGTGCAAAACCAGTGCAACAAACACACATAAAAGAACATACAATATACTGAAAATATATCCTTTTAATATCATAAAAAACACTCACAAACCGTATTTAACAATATTATACTCTTTTTACTCTTTGCAGTCAATAGAAAAAAATAAAAGAGCGCATTTTAATTAAAATACGCTCAAATATTCTTATTGCTCGGTATTTTTCTCGCCGGATTCCTCTTCATCACCGTCGGGATTGAGGTTTTCCTTACCGGGGATAACGATTCCGCGAGTCATAGCTCTGATGTTTTCCTCAGTCTTTTTATCGATTATTTTCTGCTTTGCGGCCTTAGAAGCGGCAATGTCGGCATTAATCTCATCGCTGACAGTTCCGTCAGAAAGGGTCAAAAACTTCTCAAAAATATCGGGATAAACAAAGATCTTCTCGCAACTTTCAAATTTTACGGTAATGTACTGTCCGTTCTTCGCTACTATTTTACCGTCACCAAAGGCTTTGTGCTTTACTTCAAGATTTTCAAAAATCATAGGCACCTCCGATTTTTTATTTTTCCAAAACCAACCGCTTTTATTCTATCTTATCGGCTGTTACAACTATAATATTACAAAAGCTAAAATTGGTTCTTCCATTTCAAAACGGCGTAATTATAGCAGATATTTGTGTCTAAAGTATGAACATACAATTATTTTTTTAAGTTATTTAAAATTTCTTTCAAAATTAACAAAAAAAACACAAAATAAAGTACAAAATAGCCAAAAAAACTAAGGCTCAGGCATTTTTCGCATGACAATCCTGACCGCAAATTTCGGCGTGGCAAACATGGTGCACGGTACAGTCGCGCTTTTCCAGCATGTGCTTTGCATAGAGAGCCTCGGTAGCAAAAGCAAGCTTTGTAACCACGTTTTTGCGGTTTTTGAAGTAGCAATAGAATGAATCGTCCTCGGTTGAAATATCAACGCAGTCATCGCGCTTTATTCTAAACCAATCATACTCAACATGGAGGCTGTTTGTCTGCAAGGGGTTACGGTTTATAACAAATTCCTTGCCATTATGGAATCCCTTTACAGTAAAGCCAAGCTCGGGGTCGTGGGTCAGCACTCCGTCACCAAGCTTAACAAAGCCGTTGCACCTGGGCATTGAGTAAATCTCTACCTCGTCCTCAAAGCTATATTCACCCTGGGAAACCTGCTCTTCAACAAGCTCGCGCTCCCAATCAAACCATTCGGGAACAGTTTTAAAGCGGGTTTCGCCCTCGTTTGCCTGAATAAAGCCGTCCTCACGGAGAGTCCAGCGCTTACCGCACTCGGTACAGAATATTTCGGCGCCCGAAGAGTCCATTTTTGACTCCGCAAGGCAATGGGGGCAGGTATAAAGTATCTTGTGAAGTCCCTCTGCCCTATATTTTTCCTTGATAAGAATGCCGTTTTCAATCTGATACTGATAATCGTTGTAATAAAGAGCTTCTCTGATTTTTTCGTTAATCTGGTCTACGCTCATTTCATCGATTTCTTCAGGAGTTAAAATCTTTGTTAAGGTTGTATGCAGGGGCACCTTGCGCTTTCTTCTGAAATCCCAGGCGGGAGAGTGAAGATAATTGCCTCTGTGAACTACGGCAACAACTGCGACGCGGTTTTTCTTAACCAGCATACCAAGCGACTCCGGGATATAAGAAATCACGCCTGCGGGCGAATATCTTGCCTCAGGGTAAAGTCCGAGAACATCACCGCGGGAGAGCACCTTTTTAATCGACTTCACAAGGTGGATATCCATAGTGAATTTTCTTGTGCAGATAGCGCCTATCCACTCCATAAGCCAAGCGCGCTTGTGGTAGCCGTCAATATTTACAACATTATTGACTCTGTGAGGCCAGGTGCCAAGCGCCGCAAGCTCAAAATCAACGAACGACATATGATTTGAGAGCATAAAATACGGCGGCTTTAACCCCTCCATATTTATCTTTTCAACCTTGTGCTTTTTGAAAAACAAAGAAAAGAACGATAGCACCCAAATAAGTCCCGTAAGGTACAAGGGCTGTCTTATAGGATACTTTGCGGTTTTGTATTTACGCTTGTTTTTATAATTTGGCGGTAAATTCATATAATACTCCTCTCCGTCAACAAGGGGGTTAAAAACTCAATCCTTGACATTATACAACATTTTGTAAACAAAATCAAGTTTTTTTCTTAATTTAGATTAATTTTGTTGAAAATTTATTAAAAAAGTGATAAAATATATTAAAATCGAAGCTAAAGGTGAAAAAATGACTGCATTATACCTTTCCTTGTCAATTCTTTTGTTTCTGATATTCGCGGCTCTCACCGCCGCCCTTATCTGCTTTTTCAAAATCTTTTATGCCCCGAAGAGAAAGCCAAATCCCGACGGTAAAATTCAAATTCCCGACGGTGAAATTTATGAAGTCCACAGACCGCAGCTTGAAGAGTGGATTAAAATGTCAAGAGAAAAGCCCCACACCGACCACGAAATCAAGTCCTTTGACGGTCTGACTCTTCGAGGAAAATTTTATGAATATTCCCCTGATGCGCCGATTGAGCTTATGATGCACGGCTATCAGGGCAACGCCGAGCGTGATATGAGCGGCGGAATATACCGTAGCGCACGCCTCGGGCACAGTGCTCTTGTGGTTGACCACAGAGCCTCGGGAAGAAGCGACGGCAGCGTTATCACATTCGGCATAAACGAGAGCCGTGATTGTATTTCCTGGGTCAATTATATTATCTCAAACATTAACAAGGATGCAAAAATTATTTTGACGGGCATTTCTATGGGTGCTGCAACCGTGCTTATCACCTCGGGAAAAGAGCTGCCGAAAAACGTTGTCGGCGTACTTGCAGATTGCGGCTATACCTCGGCAAAGGATATAATCAAAAAGGTTATAAGAGACATGAAGCTCCCTGCTGAGCTGCTCTACCCCTTTGCAAAGCTTGGCGCAAGGCTCTTCGGCAGATTTAACCTTGACGAAATCTCGCCTATCGAGATGGTAACGCACTCAAAACTGCCGACAATATTCTTCCACGGTGATAACGACCTCTTTGTCCCCCACTATATGAGCGAAGCAAACTTTAAAGCCTGCGCAGCGCCGAAAAAGCTCGTCCTTATAAAAGGCGCAGGCCACGGCTTGGCTTTCCCTGCCGATGAAGAATATTACATAAAGGAAGCTCGTGAATTCTTTAGAGAGCATATTGAATATTAAACAAGAATGAGGGGTACTTTTTGCAAAAAGTTCCCCGTTCCCCTTCAAAAACTCCTGTGAAAAGGAGTTTTTACCGCAATATCCGTTTACAAACAACAAAGGCGAGTCCGATTTGGACTCGCCTTAAAACATATTCCTGCTATGAAGTTTTTGCGGAGCATTTTTCAAAAAGCGACACTTTTCTCGTTACTCAACTTAGAACTCAATCATTGACTCATCCCAGATTTCGGGAGCTTTGAAGCCGAGCATATTAACGGTGGTTGCCGCAACATTAGAGAGGCCGAAGCTATCACTCTGCTTCAAGGTGTACTTATCAGCGGTAAAGTTATCATAGATAATGAAAGGAACGGGGTTAAGGGTGTGAGAAGTCTTTGCCTTGAAGGAGCCGTCCTTGCCTACCTTGGGAGCTCCGGTCTTTTTATCAAGCTCGTACATTTCGTCAGCGTTACCGTGGTCTGCGGTGATAAGAGCCGCGCCCTGCATTTCGTCAACAACCTTAAGAAGTCTTGCGAGCTGAAGGTCAAGAGCCTCCATAGAGCACTGGGTTGCAAGGAAGGAGCCGGTGTGGCCTACCATATCTCCGTTGGGGAAATTAACGCGGAGGTACTTATATTTACCGCTTCTGAGGCACTCGATGAGCTTGTCGGTGATTTCTGCGCACTTCATCCAAGGTCTCTGCTCGAAGGGTACAACGTCGGAGGGAATTTCGATATAGGTCTCAAGCTCCTCGGAGAACTTGCCCGACTTATTACCGTTCCAGAAATAGGTAACGTGGCCGTACTTCTGGGTTTCGGAGATTGCAAGCTCGGGAACGCCTGCCGCAACAAGGTACTCGGACATTGTGTTTGTAATCTCTGGAGGAGAAACGAGGTAACGGCTGGGGATATGAAGGTCGCCGTCATACTCGAGCATACCTGCGTAAAGAACTGCGGGAACTCTCTTTCTGTCAAACTTATCAAAATCAGCGCCGGACTCAAAAGCCTTAGAAATTTCGATAGAACGGTCGCCGCGGAAGTTGAAGAATATTACGCTGTCGCCGTCATTAACGGTACCAACGGGTGCGCCGTCCTTTGCAATAACGAAGGGAGGAAGGTCCTGGTCGATAACCTTAGTTTCGTTTCTGTAAGTGGTGATAGCCTCCTCTGCGGATGCAAAATATCTGCCCTCGCCGAGAACGTGAGTTTTCCAACCAAGGTCAACCATTCCCCAGTTAGCCTCGTATCTATCCATTGTAACCTGCATACGGCCGCCGCCGGATGCGATGCAGATATCAAAATCATCAGAACGAAGAGAAGCAAGGAAATCCTCGAAAGGAAGAACATAGTCAAGCGCGCTGGTCTCGCCAACATCGCGTCCGTCAAGAAGAATGTGTACTCTTACTCTCTTAACGCCCTCTTCCTTAGCCTTTACAATAAGAGCCTTGAGGTGGTCGATGTGGGAGTGAACATTTCCGTCAGAGAAAAGACCAAGGAAATGAAGAGTAGAATTGTTAGCCTTAACACCGCCAACAAGAGTTGTCCAGGTTTCGGATGCAAAAATCTTGCCCGACTCGATAGACTGAGAAACAAGCTTTGCGCCCTGAGCGAATACCTGACCCGAGCCGAGGGCATTGTGTCCAACCTCGGAGTTACCCATATCGTCATCACCGGGCAAACCAACGGCTGTGCCGTGCGCCTTGATGGAAACGGTGGGATACTTGCTCATTAACATATCAAGAGTGGGGGTGTTTGCCGCCGCAACCGCGTTTGCACCGTTGCTCGGAGCAATGCCTACGCCGTCCATAACTATGGTAAGAAGCGGGCCCTTTACGCCCTCGAATTTAGTGGATTTTTTAAGTTCTGCCATTTTATATTTTGCCTTTCTGCTTTAAATTATCTCTTAAATATCAGCATCTTTGATATACAGATGACCGTAATCGGTAATAAATCTTTTTCTCTCCTGGAGAGCATCGCCGAGAAGAACATCAAACATTTTTGCCGTTGCCTCGGCATCAGTGGGAGTAACCGCGACAAGTCTTCTCGTTTGCGGACACATAGTGGTGCGCCACATCATATCAGGCTCGTTTTCACCAAGTCCCTTCGAGCGCTGGAGAGTATATTTTTTGCTGCCGAGCTTTGCCAAAATCTCGGTTTTCTCCTGCTCGTTATAAGCAAAGAATGTCTCGCCACCCGAGGTGATCTCGAACAAGGGTGACTCGGCAATAAATATCTTTCCCTTCTCGATAAGAGTGGGAAGAAGGCGGTAAAACATCGTAAGAAGCAGAGTTCTTATCTGGAATCCGTCCTCGTCCGCATCGGTGCATATTATAATTTTATTCCACTTAAGCAGGTTGTAATCAAAGGTTGCAAGATCGCTCTTTTTACCCGTTTTTACCTCAACGCCGCAACCGATAACCTTGAGAAGGTCAACGATAATATCACTGGCAAAAATCTTTTCGTAAGAGCTCTTCATACAGTTAAGAGTTTTACCTCTTACGGGGATTATAGCCTGAAAATCAGCGTTTCTGCCAAGCTTACAGCTGGTCATTGCAGAGTCACCCTCTACGATATAAACCTCTCGAATGGCGGGATCCTTAGAGCCGCAAGGAACGAACTTTTCAACTCTGTTGGAAACGTCCATTGTGCCGGTAAGCTTTTTCTTAATATCTATCTTTGTCTTTTCGGCAGACTCGCGCGCTCTCTTGTTAACAAGAACCTGGTTTGCTATGGTGTTTGCAGCGTTTGCATTCTCGGTAAGATAGATTTCAAGATTGGTTTTTATAAACTCGGTAAGAGCCTTTTGAATAAAGGCGTTGGTTATAGCCTTTTTCGTTTGGTTTTCGTAAGAGGTCTGTGTTGAAGCAGAGTTTACGATAACCGCAAGGTTGTCCGCGATGTCGGCAAAGGAGATTTTAGACTCGTTTTTAGTGTACTTATTCTGCGCCTTGATATATTTATCAATAGCGTAGGTAAAAGCGGCTTTAACCGCCTTATCGGGCGCACCGCCGTACTCGAGGAATGAGGAGTTGTGGTAATACTCCGCCGTTCCCGATTTTGCAAAGCAGAAGGTAACCTCGGCTTTAAGCTTATAGTCGGGCATATCCTCTCTGTCGCGTCCCTTTGTTTCAATCTTCCAGATAACGGGAGAGGTTGTTGTAATTCCCTCGGTTATCTCGGCAATATAGTCCGCAACGCCGTTCTCGTAATAATATTCGCTCTTTTCAAACTTGCCGTTTTCCTGCTCAACCTCGAGAACGAACTTTATTCCCGCGTTAACAAACGCCTGACGGCGAAGGGTTGCCGAAAGAAACTCCACGGGAATGTCAATTTCCTTAAACACCTTGAGGTCGGGGCGCCATCTAATGACAGTACCTCTCTTTTTCATTCCCTGCTGAATATCAACAACAGAAAGGTCACCCACCGGGTTTCCCGACTTAAACTTCATAGACGAAAGAGTTTTGCCGTTATAGGACTCAACCGTCATAAATTCCGAGGAATACTGTGTTGCCGTAGCGCCAAGACCGTTAAGACCCAGCGAAAACTCGTATGCCGAGTCGCCGTCGTTATTATCGTACTTACCGCCCGCGTAAAGCTCGCAGAAAACAAGCTCCCAGTTCCATCTTTTCTCTTTCTCGTTATATCCGAGAGGAACACCGCGTCCGAAGTCCTCTACCTCGATAGAAAGGTCGCGGTATTTCTTTACGAAAATTTTATCTCCGTAGCCCTCACGCGCCTCGTCAACCGAGTTTGCCAATATTTCAATAAAGGAATGCTGGCATCCGATAAGGTCGTCAGAGCCGAAGATACCCGCCGGTCTTTTTCTTACCCTATCAGCGCCCTTTAGGCTTTTTATACTTTGATCGTCGTATTCTTTTTTGTTAATCTTAGTTGCCAATTGCGCCCCTCCTAAATAATTTTCCAAATTACATTATAACATAACATATAATATTTGTCAAGCAAAAAACTCAAGCAAAAGGTTGGTTCATCCATCAATATCAATAAATTTTACGACGATATAAAACGGACGCGCGATTGACCGTTGACATCACGTTAATATAATGCTATAATTTATGGTATCTTATTAAAAACGAGGGAAGCTTTTATGAAAGAACTTGAATACATGGCAGAGCTTGAAGGCGAAAAAACGCTGAAAGAATATCTTCCCACCCTTGGACTTTCGGTTACTCTTATTCGAAAGATAAAGCAAACGGGGATTTTCGTTGACGGAGTCCCCTGCACCGTAAGAGCCAAGGTAAGACAAGGCTCGAAAATCAGGCTTATGCTCCCCGAGGAAAAAAGCGAGGGCATACCCCCGATGGATATACCCCTAAATATTGTTTACGAAGACAAAAATCTTCTTATTGTCGATAAACCGAAAAATATGCCCACCCACCCGTCAAAAGGAAACAATCTGCCCACACTCGCTAACGGAGTAATGGCAAAATACGGCGGTGATTTTGTCTTTCGCTCTATAACAAGGCTCGACCGAGACACCTCGGGGCTTGTGCTTATTGCAAAGGACCAAATCACCGCAAATCTTCTTTCTTTGGAGATAAAGCAAGGCAGAGTGTTTAAAAAGTATTTGGCTCTTGCATCGGGACATCTCGAAAAAGACCACGAAATTATTGATGCGCCCATACGCAGAGAGCGCGAGGGAGAGATGAAAAGGATAGTTGCCCCCGACGGAAAACGGGCGGTGACAGAGTATTTTGTAAAGCAAAAAACAGACGAAAATACCCTTTGCGAAATAGTGCTGCATACGGGCAGAACTCACCAAATAAGAGTCCATTTCGCCCACATCGGACACCCCCTGGTCGGTGATTTTCTCTATGGTGAAAGAAGTGACGAAGGCTATTTTCTCCGCTGTATAGAGCTTGGATTTACCCACCCCGAAACAAAGGAATATATATCTGTAAAGGTTGATTAAAAAACGGCAGAAAGCAATGTGCTTCTGCCGTTTTCACTTTATTTTAACATATTAAGGAGCTGTTCCTCGGAGATAATGTTTACTCCAAGCTCCTTTGCCTTTGTAAGCTTTGAGCCTGCTTCCTCACCCGCAAGGACATAGGATGTTTTCTTTGAAACACTGCCCGAAACCTTACCGCCGTTTTGCTTTATGATAGCGGATGCTTCGTCGCGGGTCATCGTTGGAAGCGTACCCGTCAAAACAAAGGTAAGTCCCTCAAAAAGATTGCCTCTTTCCTCACCCGACGCTTCGGTTTTTATTCCAAGCTCCTTAAATTTCTCGCAAAGGAGCTTTGCCTCCTCGGTGGAGAAGAATTCAACAAGAACGGTAGCGGTTATCTCACCAATATCGTTTACCGCAAGAAAGTCCTCGTAGGTTGCGTTGAAAAGTGCGTCAAGAGTTCTGAACTTTCTTGCAATTTCTTCTGCCATAACCTCGCCAACCTGGCGAATTCCGAGAGAATAAAGAAGCTTTTCAAGGCCTCTTTCCTTAGACTGCGCGATTGCAAAAACAAGGTTTTCTGCGCTCTTTTTACCCATTCTCTCAAGGTTTTCAATATCCTCTACCCTGAGTGTATAAAGGTCGGTGAAGCTCTTTATCTTTCCGTTTTCAAGCAAAAGCTCAACCACCTGAGGTCCGAGACCGTCAATATTCATAGCGCCTTTTGAGGCGAAATGGGTAATACTTCTTGCCGTTTGTGCGGGGCACGCGGGGTTTATGCACCTTATTGCCGCACCGTCACCCGAGTCATCGCGAATAACCTCTCTGCCGCAAGAGGGACAGTGGGTAGGCATAAGGAAAATCTCCTCATCACCGGTACGCTTTTCGGCAACGGAGCGAAGAATTTCGGGTATAATCTCGCCCGCTTTTCTTATAACAACGGTATCGCCTATTCTTATATCTCTTTCGGAGATAAACTGTGCGTTATGAAGTGTTGCTCTTGAAACTGTTGTTCCCGCAAGACGAACGGGCACAAGGTTTGCGGTAGGCGTGAGCACGCCGGTCCTGCCGACCTGAATATCTACCGACAAAAGCTTTGTTTCCTTTTCCTCGGGCGGATATTTATAGGCAACTGCCCACTTGGGTGTGCTTGTTCCCTCGCCTGCTATTCCTCTGTCCGCAAGGCTGTCAAGCTTTACAACCGCGCCGTCCATATCAAAGGCAAGCTTATCTCTGTTTTCACCAAGATATTTTATATGCTCGGCTATATTTTCATATCCCGAGAGAGTTTTTCTGTCACTAACGGTTACAAAGCCAAGCTCGTCAAGGCGGGAAAGTGACTCAGAGTGGGTTTTACATTCCCTGCCGTCGGGATAAAGGCTGCCGTCCTGAAGATTGAAAACGAGAATATCAAGCCTTCTTGAAGCGGCAATTTTCGGGTCAAGCTGACGAAGCGAGCCTGCCGCCGCATTACGGGGATTAGCGAACAAGGGCTGCTCTGCCGCCTCGCGCGCTGCGTTGAGCTCGGCAAACACCTTTTTAGACATATAGACCTCGCCCCTGACGCAAAGGTAAGGAAGCGGCTCGGTAAGCTTCAAGGGAATAGACTTTACCGTCTTTAAATTCTCGGTAACATCCTCGCCGACAATTCCGTCACCGCGGGTTGCTCCCTTAACAAAAACGCCGTCGCGGTAGATAAGCGAGACCGAAAGTCCGTCGATTTTCGGCTCTACCGAATAGGACGCTTTCTTTCCGAGAAGAGTGTCGGTTTTAGAAACAAAGTCTAAAAGCTCGTCATAGGAGAAAACGTCGGTAAGACTGCCCATTTTAACCGTATGGGTATATTTTTCGAATTTATCAAGAGCTCTGCCGCCTACTCTGTGAGTCGGGGAGTCGGGAGTTTTTAGCTCGGGATATTTTTCCTCAAGCTCGGAAAGCTCGCGAAACATCATATCATACTCATAGTCGGATATTTCGGGGGCGTCGTTTTCATAATAGAGCCTTGAATTTCGCTCTATCTCACCTCTCAGGTATTCAATTCTGGAAATTGCTTCTTCTCTCGTCATACAAAGCTATCCTTTAAGATTTATTTACTTAAATATTTTACCATAATATAACTCTTTTGTCAACAATTCTAATGTTGAATAATATACACAAAAATATTGCAAATTTTCTTCCAATCTCCAAAAAATCACGCAAAAAATGATTTTTCGCCCCATATTGACATTCATCGTTTTTTGAGTATAATTTTAGGTGTGATTTTTTGGGAGGTTTTTATGAATATTTTTGAAAAAAAGACACCTAGGGACAAATTTCTCTACTTTCTTTTCTTAAATCTCGGAATTTTGTTTATGGCCGTGGGCATCTATTTCTTCAAGGTGCCAAACAACTTCGCAACCGGCGGCGTCAGCGGTATTTCTATTATTCTTGCAAACATTTTCCCCGTATTTACACAGTCGATTTATATGCTTATTATCAATGCGCTCCTGCTCGTTGTTGGCGCATTAATTCTCGGCAAAGAGTGTGGTGCTTTAACCGTCTACTGCTCTCTTATGCTCTCGCTTGAGAACTCGCTTTTCGAGTTTTTAATTCCCCTTAACGCCCCACTGACCTCTTACCCCATTCTCGAGCTTGTTTACGCCGTTCTTCTTACGGGTGTGGGCTCGGCAATGATATTCAAGTGCAAGGCATCGTCGGGAGGAACCGACATTGCAGCGCTTATCCTCAAAAAATATACGAATATGAACGTTGGTACCGCGCTCCTTTGCACCGATTTTCTTATCGCAGCGGCAACCTTCTTTAAATTCGACGGCGGGTCGGTTTCCCTCGCTCCCGAAACAGCCCTCTTCTCTCTGCTCGGTCTTTTTGCCAAGGTGTTCGTCGTTGACGATATAATCGACTCAATAAACCTTTGCAAATCATTTACAATCATTACCACAGAACCAAAGCTTATTAACGAATACATAATCAAAACCATAAAGCACGGCGCAACCTCATTCCCCGCAGAGGGCATTTATACCGGAGCAAAAAAGACGGTTATCATCACCGTTTGCCGCCGATCCGAGGCTATAAAGCTTCGTCATTTTGTTGAAAGCGTTGACCCCCACGCATTCATTATCATTACTAAAACCAGCGAAATTATGGGCAAGGGATTCAGGGACAATATTGCCTAAAACTAAAAAAGAAAAACGGCAGAAGTTAAGAAAACTCTTGTTCTGCCGTTTTTTATATGCCGTTTTTTACTTCAAATAATGCTCAACCGCGGCAAGTCTTACAGTAAGCGCAAGAATTGCGGTAGCAGTTTTAAGCTCCTCGTCAGAGGGATAGGTGGGCGCAATTCTAAGGTTTTCGTCCATAGGGTCAACGCCATAGGGGAAGGTTGCGCCAACGGGAGTAAGAACGACGCCCGCTGCGTTCATAAGCTGATATACTCTCTTTGCGGTTCCGGGAATAACATTAAGCGAAACAAAGTATCCGCCCTTAGGCTCGGTCCACTGTGCAATTCCATAGCCGCGGATAGAGTCGAGAGCTTTAAGGGTTATCTCGAACTTCTTACCGATAAATTCCGCAAGCTTCATCATATGCTTGTGCACTGCGGCAGCATTTTCAAAATAGGCGGTGTGGCGAAGCTGATTAAGCTTATCGTAGCCTATGGTCTGCACACCGAGGAACTGAGAAATCTGCTTTAAGTTATCGGGAGATGCGGCAAGCATTGCAACACCGCCGCCGGGGAAAGTAATCTTCGAGGTTGAGGTAAAGTAGAATATTCTGTCGAGGTTGCCGTACTTCTCTGCCTCGGTGAATATATCAAGAAGGCTGTCGCCCTCTTCGCCAAGGTCGTGAACTGCGTAGGCGTTATCCCACATAATTCTGAAATCGGGAGCGGCACACTTCATCGAAGCAAGACGGCGTACGGTCTCGTCGGAATAGGTGTTGCCCGAGGGATTGGAATACTTTGGAACGCACCAGATACCCTTAACAGTGGGGTCAAGAACAAGGCGCTCTACCTCGTCCATATCAGGTCCGCTCTCGGTCATCTTAACACTAAGAAGCTCGAAGCCGAAAAGCTCGGTCATCTTAAAGTGTCTGTCATAGCCCGGGGTTACACAGATCCACTTTCTTTTCTCTTCCTTGCACCAGGGGCGCTCAGAGCCGAGAACACCGAAAATCATTGCGCGGGCAAGGGTGTCATACATAAGCTGGAGCGAGGAGTTTCCGCCAACGGTGATATACTCGGTCTTAATGCCGAGCATTTCGGAGAACAAACGCTTCATCTCGGGAATACCATCAAGGACGCCGTAGTTACGGCAGTCTACGCCATTCTCGGAAAAGCACTTTTCTCTCGGTCTTGCCTCCGAAAGGAGAGGAAGGCTGATGTCAAGCTGGTCGGAGTTGGGCTTTCCTCTGGACAAATCAAGCTTTAAACCCTTTGCCTTATATGCTTCATATTCTTTAACGAGGGCTTCTTTTTCCGAAAGAAGCTCTTCTTTTGTAAATTCGCTGTACTTTTTCATTTTCTTTCCTTCTGAATTTCATTTTTGAATTATTTTAATCAAAAAAATTCGTTTTTTATTTCAAAATCCACTATATTATAGTATATTATGAAGTTTTTTTCAAGTGATTTTGCAAATTTTATCAAAAAACTTTCAATTTTTTTTAAAAAAATCCAAACAAGCGCAAAAAGCCCGAGATTTTTAAAAACTTTTTCTTTCCCCGCCCTAAAATCACTTGACAAAGCGAGCATTTTGTTATATAATTTATGCTGATGTATTATATATTGAAAGGACATTCACTGTTTTATGTCAGCTAACAATCAGAAAGACAAAAAACTCGTTTCGGAAATTACCGCGATGGACGAGGACTTCGCAAAGTGGTATACCGATATTGTTAAAAAAGCCGATCTTATCGACTATTCCAGCGTTAAGGGTTGTATGATAATCCGCCCTTACGGTTACGCTATTTGGGAAAATATACAGAAGATTCTTGATGCAAAATTCAAGGCAACCGGCGTTGAAAACGTTTATATGCCTATGTTTATTCCCGAGTCTCTTCTCAAGAAGGAGAAGGACCATGTTGAGGGCTTTGCTCCCGAGGTTGCCTGGGTTACCCACGGCGGTGACGAAAAGCTTGCAGAGCGTCTTTGCGTTCGTCCCACCTCCGAAACTCTCTTCTGCGAGCATTACGCTAATATTATAAAGTCTTACAGAGACCTTCCCAAGGTATATAACCAGTGGTGCTCTGTCGTTCGTTGGGAAAAGACTACCCGTCCCTTCCTTCGCTCCCGTGAGTTCCTCTGGCAGGAGGGTCACACTATGCACAGAACGGCTGAGGAAGCAGAGGAAAGAACCGTTCAGATGCTTAATGTTTACGCAGACTTCTTCGAGAAGGACCTTGGTATTCCCGTAATCAAGGGCCAAAAGACCGATAAGGAAAAGTTTGCAGGTGCTGAGGCTACCTACACCGTTGAGGCGCTTATGCACGACGGTAAGGCTCTTCAAGGCGGTACATCCCATAACTTCGGCAACGGCTTTGCAAAGGCGTTTAACATTCAGTTCCTTGACAGCGACAATCAGCTTAAATATGCATACGAAACCTCTTGGGGCGTTTCAACCCGTATTATCGGCGGTATCATTATGACCCACGGTGACGATTCGGGTCTTGTTCTTCCCCCCTCTGTTGCGCCTATTCAGGTTGTTGTTGTACCCGTACAGCAGCACAAGGAGGGCGTTCTTGACGCAGCTTACGCATTGAGAGACCGCCTTACCGCAGCAGGTTACAGAGTAAAGGTTGACGATTCCGACCAGTCTCCCGGATGGAAGTTTGCCGAGTATGAGATGAAGGGTGTTCCCCTCCGTATCGAAATCGGTCCTCGCGACCTTGCTGAGAACAAGTGTGTTATTGTCCGCCGCGACAACAGAGAAAAGAGCTTTGTTTCTCTTGACGAGCTTGAGTGCGCGGTACAGAAGGGTCTTGACGACCTTATCAAGGCACTTTACGAAAAGGCTCTTGAAAACAGAGAAACAAGAACTTATACTGCGGCAGACCTTGACGAGCTTACCGCTATCGCAAACGAGAAGAACGGCTACATTAAGGCAATGTGGTGCGGTGACCTTGAGTGCGAGCTTAAGCTTAAAGAGGTTGCGGATGTAAGCTCACGTTGTATGCCCTTTGGCAAGGAGCCTATCGGCGACAAGTGCGTTTGCTGCGGCAGAGAGGCTAAAAAGCTTGTTTACTGGGGCAAGGCGTACTAATCTAACTTAACTTTTTTTGAATTTTTGCGGAAGGAGGGTGTGTCATTATGTTATACGATCCCGGTGAAACAACCAGCTTTAGAGCCAGTGACGGCAATATGGTCAAAATCGAATATTATAAAGAGCTTCCCTCTACCTCCGATCTTGCCAAGAATTATGCCGAGGCGGGAAAGCCCGACAGATATGTTGTTTTTGCTGAGAAACAGTTCTGCTCTTCTATAACCGGCTCTAAGGAGTCCTTTGCCAGCTTTGAGAGCGGTATATTTATGTCGATCATTCTCCGTCCCTCATTCTTCCCTTCTCAGGCAGGTCTGCTCGCTCCCCTTGCGGCAACGGCTCTCTTAGGCGCATTTGAGGAGCATACAACAAAGACGGCGGGAATTGGCTGGGTTTCTTCTATTATACACAACGGCAAAAAAATCGGCGGTGTCACCATTGAAGGAAAGCTTAACGACTTTTCCTCCTACGAATATATGATAGTTTCATTTGGTCTGCGTCTTGACAAGAATGTTTTTTCTCCAAGACTTACCGACCTTATTCGCAAGGTGTTTGATGACGAAAACCCCTCGGTCTCTATGCTTGTTGCAAGAACGGTGCTTAATAAATTCTTCACCGTTTATATAGATATTAAAAACCCCGCAAAGCACATGGACCACTACAAGCAAAAGTTCTGTTATTACGGCAAAAAGGTCAAGTATTTTTCAAACGGAAAGAAGCACAGCGGTAGAATTACCGAGGTTGATAAAACAAACTGCACTCTGACCATCGTCGGCTCTGACGGAAAAAGCTTTAAGGTTACTTCTCCCTCATCGATTATTATCCCGCAAAAGAACAGTCTTTTCGACTATTTAAACCGCTCCTTTGGCTCAAAAAAAGAAAAAAAGACTGCACAAAAAATTACATAAAAACAAAAAAAGAGGTTAGCTCGTTACAATGAGTTTTCCTCTTTTTTTCTACATATATATTATATACAGGCTTTCGGTGCTGTTTTGCATACAGACTTATTCAAACAGAGCACAAAAACTTATGTTAAAAACGGTCGGGAAAAATCCCGACCGTTTCATTTTTATTTAGCTGAAATTAAGCCTTGAAATTATTCTTCTTCGGTGTCAGCAACAACCGCCTTAGTATCGGTTGCGGGGCAATTATCGCACTTCGCAGTCTCGGTGCCAAGATAACCCTCGGTTGCATTATCGTCGAATACATAATTAGTGAAGCTGTGGTCGAGCATAGAATCCTCTACCTCTTCAACCTTGGTTGCCTCACAGTTTACACAAGTGTAGGTCTTGATTTCGTTAGTGGTGCAGGTTGCGGGAGTAACCTCAGGCTCGCCCCATTCGGTAGCGTGCTCAAGCTTTGTACCCTCGTTGATATCCTTCTTAACTGCACCGCAGGTCATAGCAACGGGGTTGCCCTCTTCATCAACGCCGGTATACTCTACGCAGCAGGTGTAAAGGGTGTAGCCGTCAGCAAGACAAGTGGGATCAACCACAACGGGATTCTGGTAATCGTGAGCGTTAGCGTCGATGTTCTCAACTCTCTTCTCTACTCTGGAGTTTTCGGTCTCAAGGAGAGTGGAGCAAAGGTCACCGAAGATACAAGTGCGCTGGCTCTCACCGGTAGTCTGGCAGGTAGGAGCAACAGTCAATTCCCATTCACCGTAAACGTGGTTACATCTCTTAGCAACATACTCGCCGTCACGAATTGCAAAGTCACCCGAGTAGAACAACTGGATGCCGGTGCTGTCGAAATCAGCAGAGGTGTTAGCCCAAGAGGACTTAGAGTTGTTGATATATATTCTCTTGAGCTCGCAGTCATCAAATGCGTTAGCATCGATGTACTGAACAGTGTTAGCAAGGAATACATATTCGATCTTATCGCAACGTGAAAGAGCGCCGCCGGCAATAACAGCAATGTTAGTAGTTGTTACGAACAACTGAGTATTTCTACGAGCAGGGTCAACCTTTACAAGGATACCGTCGAGAATAAGGAGACCGTTCTGGTAAGCATCGATAGCATTAAGGAGACCGGTACCCTCGAGAGCCGACTCGGGAAGATACTTGATCTTGTTGTGAAGCTTAATTTTTTCGATACCTGCGTAGCCGGATACCATATTAGTACCAAGAGAGGTTATGTTTCCTGCAATAGTAAGAGAAGTAATGCTATCCTTTGCGGGATACCAAGGAGCATCGCTGGGAAGCACGAAGTTAGTCATTGTGCTGTCACCGCCGATGTAGAGATTGCCCTTATTGAAGGTCCAAGCAATCTTAGGAGTCTCAACAAGAGACTTTTCAGCATCGAGTGCGAACCAGAATGCACCCTCAGCGTCGGTAGCTTCCTCAGCCTTAGCAAACACCTTAGCGTTACCAAGTCTAAGCTCGCTTATATAGTTGCCGCCATCATAATCAAATGCAGTGAAATCTGCACCCTCGTAATAGATGGAGTAAAGGTTTGTACAGTTGGAGAATGCGGTAGAATCGATAGAAACTACGGATGCGGGAATAACTACCTCGCTAGCGCCGGTACCGGAGAATACGTAGCTACCGATGTGCTTAACGCCGTCCTCGATAACGATAGACTTAACATCGCCTACTCTCTTAAGAGATCCGTACCAAACACTACCGGTTGCGCTTGCGCTGACAACGTCCCACATAACGCCCTTATCTTCGCCGGTGTATTCCTCGTTTACATAAACGGTAAGTGCGCCGGTAGCAGTTGTGAGCTTCCACTCTACACCGCCGCCGAGAACGCCGTTTCTAACGCCGTCCTTCTCGTTTGCACGAACACAGGTAACGTCCTTATCGTCCTCAAGAATAGTGCCAACATCAAATGCTGCGCCGCCTGCGGAGAAGCTTACGAAGCCGTATCCGTCAGGGTGCATGAGGTTTCTCTGGAACTCCATGTTAGCTTCGGAAACAACACCCTCGAAGATGGGGTTGCCGTCTTCGTCGGTTACCTGCTCACCGGTCTCGGAATCAATCTTAGGAAGGATAGAAACATAGTCTTCTGCGATAGGAATAAGGTTACCGGAAATCTTGTACTTGATTGCGTAGCTGTACTGTGCGGGGAACATTACTCCGTCACTTTCAACTAAGTACCAAGCAAGCTTATCAAGAGCAACTACGGTATCTTCATTCTTCTCTATGTAAGAATAAATGGAAGGAATCTGGTTGAACCACTCGTTGTCGATTGCAACCTTAACATTCTTATGGAAGTCCTCGGAGGAGCCCATGTAGTAAACCTTAGCAAGAGCGTGGGTTGCGTTAGATGAGCCGGTTCCGCCGGGATGGAATGCACCGTTAGCAACGGTGGTAAGAGATGCGGGAACAACGATAGACTTGATCTTGTTAGAAGCGTAGAATGCACGCTCTGCAATAACCTTAAGACCGTCGTTAAGAATTACCTGACGAAGCTGAGTGCCTGCGAAAGCATTAGCGCCGATGGTGGTAACATTCTCAGGAAGTCTAAGGATCTTGAAGGACTTACTGTCAGTCTCGTAGAATGCATAGCTTCCGATCTCGGTAAGACCCTCGGAGAACTCAAAGTTCTTGAGAGAAGAGAGCTTAGCAAATGCGTTCTGACCGATATAAGTGATAGCATCGTCCATTACAACATCGGTAATATCATCCTTGTATGCAAACCAAGGAACATCAATTTCACTTCTGTTAGCGAAGTCGAACATCTTACCGCTACCAACAAGGTTAAGAACTACGGAAACCTTAGACTTCTGAGTAGTAGCGTCGGTGCCGTCACCCAAAGCGTTCAATACTGCGTAAAGAACGATGTCCTCAGCGGGAGCTGCGGTAAAGTCATACGCCTCACCTGCGGGAGCCATATTGTCATAGTCCCAAGCGGTGTACCAAGCTGTTACACCGTAGCTGTCGTACTTGAGAGCATCCTTAGCAGCAACAAGCTCTTCGGTCCAGCCCTCTGCACCAACCTCAAGGAGTGCAAGAGCAACGTTAGTAGTAACATAACCGGACTTGCTTACTGTAACGAAGGTAACATAGTTTGCACCCTCGGTACGCTCTTCGGGAGCGATTGCAGCGTCAGTCTGATAATTATATACGATATTCCAGTTGATGTCCTCACCTGCGATATCACCCTTATAACCGTAGAGGTTGATATCATCAAGGATTTCGCCGTCAAATGCGAAGGGATCGCCTACTGCCTTCTGGGGCTTAGACTTTCTGTCCCAACCGGTGCCGGTCTCTTCATCCCACTCGGGATACCAAGACGCGAACTTGTAACCGTTGTAAGAAAGCTCATCCTTAGCGGCAAGAAGCGCATCAGACCAACCGTCGTTCTCATAAGGAACGGTGATAGACTTAACGAGTACGCGCTCATTCTTGATCTGAGTTCTGTCATTCTCGTTAACTACCTGAGCGGTATAGCTGTAGTAGAAGTTAATTTTATAACCGTCGATAGGTTCTTCGGGCTCTTCGGGAGTTACAGGAACATTAGAATCGTCCTTATCTCCAGAGGGCTTCTGGGTGTTGCCCTGGTCCCCACCGGGCGTCTGGTTAGTGCCCTGATCTGCTCCGGCGTCCTTGTCGTCGGAACTGTTGTTGCAGGCTGCGTATGAGAACATACAAGTTACCACAAGCATAACTGCAAGCAATACTTTAATCCAATTTTTCATTTTTCTCTCCTTCACGGGAATTTCCCTTTATATAAGGTAATATAATTTTAACATAAAAGTTAACAAATTTCAAGGATTTAGAGTTAAATTTTGTCTTTTCTGCTTTTTGCACATTGAAAGGCGGTATTTTTTATGCATATTCACAAAAGCCGACCCACTTTTTTGCCTATTTTGATACTTGTCAGCAGATTTTTACCCGCATTTTTCTGGATTTTGATAATCTTTGGATTTGACGATTTTAATGTTGCGGCGCTAACACTCCTTTGCGTCGGTATCCACGAGCTTGGCCACGGGGTGAGAATAAGGATAATTCAGGGCGCTCGAGCGGGGTTAAAAACAACACTTTCGGGCTTTCGAATGAGCAGGCAAAAGCACATATCCTACCTTGCTGATGCATCGGTATATTTGGCGGGTCCGATCTCAAATCTTCTTGCTATACCGATTTTCATTTCTCTGCCTTTTTTCTCCTATGAAATAAAGAAGCTCTTTTTCGCCCTCAGCCTTGCGACCTCCCTCTCAAACCTGCTTCCCATAAAGGGATATGACGGCTATGGCATAATCTCTTCCCTCTCCTGCCACTTTGGCACAGAGGAGCGGGTTTTACCAATTCTTCGGCGCGTTTCTTTTGCGCTGATACTATTCCTTTGCCTTTTGAGCTTTTATATCGTCGCAAAAATCGGCTCGTCTTATTGGATGGCGGGATTGTTCGTTATTTCTCTTATCAAAGAGATTGCCGAGAGCTTAAAAAACAATTTTCCGAGTTTTGAGGAGGTTTAGCGAGAAAAAAAGAGATTTCAAGAGGTTTTTTCATTTTTTCTCAAGAAAAACATAGCCAAACAGACCTAATCACGCCTAATTGCGAAAAAAAAAGAAAAGAATTTATCCCAAAACTATTGCAAAACAAAAATGTTTTTGTTATAATTAACGCTGTCGACAGATTTTCTGTATTTATGACAAATAAAGGCGGTAGTCCGTCTATGAAAGGACTTGAGATTTTATATAATGGAAAAACTCATTGAGTTGAAAGGGATCTCCAAATCTTACGACGGAGAAAAGGTTATAGATTCGATGAACCTATACATCAGGGACGGAGAGTTTATTACGTTTCTCGGCCCCTCGGGTTGCGGTAAGACCACGACTCTCAGAATTATCGGCGGATTTGAAACGGCTGACGAAGGCAATCTTTACTTCGACGGCGCCGAAATAAGCGACGTTCCCGCTTATAAGCGCAATATTAACACCGTTTTCCAGAAATACGCCCTCTTCCCTCATCTTAATGTTTATGAGAATATTGCATTCCCTCTCAGGCTTAAAAAGCTTGATGAGGAAGAAATAAAAACGAGAGTGACCGAGATGCTTTCGATGATAAAGCTCTCCGGCTTTGAAAACAAGAGTGTAAGCACCCTCTCCGGAGGTCAGCAGCAGCGCGTTGCTATCGGCAGAGCGCTTATCTCCCACCCCAGAGTTCTTCTTTTGGACGAGCCTCTCGGCGCGCTTGACTTAAAGCTCCGCAAGGATATGCAGAACGAGCTTAAATCTATTCAGCAAGAGATAGGCATTACATTCATTTATGTAACCCACGACCAGGAGGAGGCTCTCTCAATGTCGGATACCATTGTGGTTATTGCCGACGGTGAGATCCAGCAGATCGGTACTCCCACCGATATTTATAACGAGCCCAAGAATGCATTTGTTGCCGACTTTATCGGCGAGAGTAATATTGTTGACGGAACTATGCTTGAGGACAAGCGTGTTAAATTTTCTTCTCACGTTTTCGAGTGCGTTGACGGCGGTTTCGAGCCGGGCGAGGCAGTTGATGTTGTTGTCCGTCCCGAGGACGTTGACGTTGTTGAGCCTGAAAAGGGTATGCTTACCGGTAAGGTGACCGCAGTAACCTTCAAGGGCGTTCACTACGAGATAATCGTTGACATTAAGGGCTTTAAGTGGATGATTCAGTCCACCGATTACGTTGCTCCCGACGCCTTTATCGGTCTCTTTATCGAGCCTGAGGCAATACACGTTATGAAAAAGTCCAAATACTCGGGTATGTTCGGCGACTACTCCTCCTTCTCTGACGAGATGGATTATATTTCCGACGCAGACGCAGTCGAAGAATTTTAAAGAAAGTTTGCAGTCCATCTGCTAATATAAATGTAAAATGAACAAAAAACGCTCGTTAATGCATTCTATCGCAGCGGCTCCGCATATTTTCTGGGCGATACTGTTTATCGTTTTACCGCTTTTGATAGTTTTGTTTTACGCCTTTACCGACGAGACCGGCGCATTCTCGCTCTGGAACATCGCGGCACTGAAGGATTATCTTCCCGTATTCCTTACATCCTTTGAGCTTGCGGTTATTGCTACCGTAATCTGCCTTTTGGTCGGTTATCCTATGGCTTACGCCATAGCGAGAGCAAAGCCCAAGCACCAAAAAATCTACATACTGATGCTTATGCTCCCTATGTGGACGAACCTTCTTATAAGAACCTATTCAATAATGGCGCTTCTTGACGACGGTGGATTTATTAACACCTGGCTTATGAATATTACCGGCTCTGAGGAGCCTATCTTCCACTTTATCGGCACTAAGGGCGCGGTTATCTTCGGAATGGTATACGACTTCCTTCCCTATATGGTTTTGCCTATTTACACCTGCGTTTCTAAGATAGACAAGCATATGTGGGAGGCGGCAAGCGACCTCGGATGCAGTCCCGTCAAGGTTATGACCAAGGTTATTCTTCCCCTTTCGACCTCGGGTATTATCTCGGGTGTTACTATGGTACTCGTTCCCTGCATCAGCACCTTCTATATTTCGCAAAAGCTTGGCGGCGGTACCTTCGAGCTTATCGGTGACACCATCGAGCGCCAGTTTGTCAACGGTGCAAGAAACATCGGCGCGGCAATATCTCTCGTTATGATGATACTTATTCTCATTTCTCTTGCGATAATGAATAAGTTCACCGATTCTGACGGAGAAGACGGAGGTATCATCGTATGAAAAAGTACGCTTGGAGAATATACCTCGCTATCATCTTTGCCATTCTTTATATCCCTATTATTACGCTTATTCTCTTTTCGTTCAATGCAGATTCAAGCACAGCGGACTTTGCGGGATTCAGCCTTCAGTGGTACAAGGAGCTTTTCTCCTCTAAAGAGACCTTTGAGGCTTTGAGAAACACGCTTATTCTCGCTGTTCTTTCCTCGGTGATTTCAACCGTTATCGGCACCGCGGCGGCAGAGGGAATCTACAAAATGAAAAGCAAATTTGCCAAAAAGACGGTTATTTCAATAAGCAACATTCCTATGATGAATCCCGAGATCGTTACCGGTATGTCGATGATGCTCTTCTTCGTTGCCGTTGCGGGATTTCTCCGCCTTGAATACGAGACTATCGGCTTCTGGGCTATGCTTATTGCCCACGTAACCTTCTGTCTGCCCTATGTTATTCTCTCGGTGCTTCCGAGAATTAACGAGCTGGGCGACTCGCTTTCCGAGGCGGCGCTTGACCTCGGTTGTACTCCTATGCAGTCCTTCTTTAAGGTTAAACTGCCTAACATTATGCCCGGTGTTATCTCCGGTCTTACAATGGCGTTTACCCTTTCGCTCGACGACTTCGTTATTTCCTATTTCGTCGGCTCCTCAAACTTCCAGACTCTTCCCCTGCTCATCTACTCGATGACGAAGAAGAAGGTTACCCCCGATATGTACGCGCTCTCAACGCTTATCGTATTCGCGGTGTTCGTGCTCCTGCTTATTTCCAATATGAAGCGCGACAAGAGTCTGCCCAAGAAGCAAGGAGGTAGAAAAAGATGAAAAGACTTTCTGCCCTGATTTTTGTTGCTATTGCTTCAATTTTTATCCTTGCTTCCTGCAAGGGTAACGAAAAGACAATAACACTCAACGTTTACAACTGGGGTGAATATATCTCTGACGGCTCTGACGGAAGCTATGACACGAACGCAGAGTTTGAAGAGTACTTTAACACCTATCTTTCCGAAAAATACGGCGGTGTAAAGGTTAAAGTCAACTACACAAACTACCCCACAAACGAGGATATGTACTCGAAGCTGAAGAGTGGCTCGGGCTCCTATGATGTTATCTGTCCCTCCGACTATATGATCGAAAAGCTTATTGCCGAGGACATGCTTCTCCCCCTTAACTGGGACGGTCTCAAGGGTGAGTCCTACCGCGAGAGCCTTAACCCCGATTACGTCGGTAATTCCTTCGACCCCGAGGATAAATACTCGGTTCCCTACACCTACGGTCGCACCGGTATTATCTACAACACCACTATGGTTGACCAAGAGGATATTAACGGAAGCTGGTCGCTCCTTTGGAATCCCAAGTACAAGGGTAAAATTCTTCAGTTTAACAACCCCCGCGATGCATTCGGTACCGCTATGTATTGGAAAAACATAGATATAAACTCTACCGATCCTGCCGACTGGGACGAGGCGCTCGAGCTTCTCAAGGAGCAAAAGCCCTATCTCCAAGGCTATGTTAACGATGAAATATTTGACAAAATGACCGGCGAATCCGCCGCAATTGCAACCTATTTCGTCGGTGACTTTGTTACAATGTATTCCGAAAACGACGACCTTGCCTTCTATTATCCCAAGGAGGGTACGAACGTTTTCGTTGACGCCTTTTGTATACCCACATCTGCAAAAAATCCCGATATCGCAATGGAGTATATAAACTTTATGCTCTCCCCCGATACGGCTATTGCAAACGCAACCTACCTCGGTTATTCCTCTCCCTCAAGATATGTTTACGACCCTGAGGGTGCGCCCGAATACGCCGAGTATAACGAGCAGTATTTCGAAAGCCTGGTTTACGACTTCTTCCTTGATGCAGAGGATGAAGAAAATCCCACCGATGAGGAGATTGCTCTTGCGGAAGAAAAGGCGGAAATGATTTTTGCCCTGCTTTATGAAAGCGACCTTGATTTTGAGTATTCCCACAATCCTATATACGAAAACTTCACCCCCGAGATACAGAGATACACAAACTCTCTTTGGGAGGAACTAAAGATATACGGAACATCAGACCCGTGGGTACACATTACAAGCGGCGCAATAATTTTAGGCGTTCTTTTCTGGGCAATCTATTCCCTGGTTATTAAGAAAAAACGCTCAAAGTTCTATCGTGTACGCGACAAAGAGCTGAAAAAAGCAAAAGCAGAAAACAACTAAACAAAAAAAGAGAAAACCAAACGGCATATTTTTACCTCGGGCAAAAGCTCGGATAAAACGCCACAGCGGTTTTCTCTTTTTATTATTTCAATACAATTTTGTCAACCTCGTCTGCGGTGGCAAAGGGAGGAATAAAGCTCTCGGAGGCGGTACCGCCCTCTTGAATAAAGGCGTTGGTTATTCCGAGGCGCTCGGCGTAATCAACAAGCTGGGCGTATTCCTCTGAGCTTACCCGTCTGTTTAAGGGTGCGCTCATCCCCGCCATCGGGGTGTACTGATTCATAAGGCTTAAATAGATGTTATCGCCGTATTCGGAATAAAGATATTTTACTATAAGCTTTGCCTCGGCAACATGTGCGGGCAGAAGAAGAATTCGCGCAATAACGCCCTTTTTCATCATTCCGTAACCGTCAAAGCTCGGCGCGGGAATCTGCCTTACCATTTCCCTGACGGCTTCTCTTGCAACTGCGGGATAGTCCTCGGCCAATGCCAATTTCTTTGCGGTTTTCGGGGTATAAAACTTAAAATCGGGGAGGTAAATATCCACAAGCCCCGAAAGAGTCCTAAGCGCCTCGGGGCTATCGTAGCTTCCCGTATTATACACTATCGGCAGGGCAAGTCCCTTTTTCTTTGCGGTTATCAGCGCCTCTCTTACCGAGGGGATAAAGTGGGTCGGGGTAACAAGGTTTATATTATGTGCGCCCGCAGCCTCCAGCCTTAGCATTGTATCGGCAAGCTCATCAGGCGAAAGCGCTTTGCCGTTTCTGCCTCGGGATATTTGTCTGTTTTGGCAAAATACACATCCTAAAGAGCAACCGTCAAAGAATATTGTACCCGAGCCTCGCTCTCCCGAAATCGGCGGCTCCTCCCACCTGTGGAGCGAATAATACGAGATATACATCTCGTTCAAAAAACCGCAAAAGCCTCTTTTTTCTTCTCTGTCAACAAGGCAGGAGCGGGCGCAGAGGTTGCATTTTTTGTATTCGTTTTTCATAGCCGCACTCTCCTTTCATTTTGTTGTTGACACGGCAGTGTATATGTGGTATAATGTTTAAAAAAGCATTTTGGAGTAGAATTATGGATAAAAGAGAAGGATACATATCCTGGGACGAATATTTTATGGGAGTTGCGGTGCTTGCATCACAGAGGTCAAAGGACCCATCAACTCAGGTTGGCGCGTGTATCGTTGACAACGATAAAAGAATAATTTCAACAGGCTATAACGGCTTCCCCCACGGTTGCTCCGACGACGATTTTCCCTGGAACAGAGACGAGAAAAAGGGAGAAACGAAATATCCCTTCGTTGTTCACGCGGAGCTTAACGCAATTCTTAACGCAGGAGGCAGACCCCTCTTCGGCTCTACCGTTTATGTTGCCCTCTTCCCCTGCAACGAGTGTGCAAAGGCAATAATTCAATCGGGCATCAAGGAGGTTATCTACCTTTCGGATAAGTACCACGACACTCCCTCCGTCATTGCATCAAGGCGTATGCTCGAGTCCGCAGGAGTAAAGCTCACTCAGCTGAAGCCCACCAAGGCACAGCTTGTGCTCAACTTCAAAGAATAATTTTTTAAAGCTTGAACGAAACTCACGTTCAAGCTTTTTTATTTGTTACAATTTGTTATCAGCAAACGAGAGAGCGCATCTTAACCGTCTATTCCGAAATATTCTTTAATATTTTGGGCGGTGGTAAGGAAGCTGCCCTGCACCATTCCCGCCTTTCCGCCTCCTCTGCCCGAGAGGGCGGTGTTTATTTCCTTAATCACCTTTGTAAGGTCTTGCGTATCGGAGGCCAGGATATACTTGTACTCGCCTTCGGCGCCCGAGAGCGCAACGGTTATGCCGCCTACTCTTTTTTTATACTCGTTTGCAAAGGCGCGAAGCTCGTCAAAGGAATAATCCTCAAGAATTGTAAAGGAATTGCCCTCGCAGGAGGGGAGAGATGAGGCTTCGGCTTTTGCAAGAGCCTCGCGGGTGTGCTTTAAGGCGTTTTTCAGCACCTCGGTGTCCTTCGTCAGCTTCTTTAGTGCCTCTGCGGTTTCGTGCTGGGGAGCAGAGAGAAGTGCCGAGATTTTAAGAATATTTTCGTACTTTATTCTGTAATCAAAGAGGGCGCGCTTGCCTGCTGCCATCCAAATGCGGGTACCCCCTCTGTGCTTCATAAAATCAAGAATTTTAATAAGTCCTATCTCGCCCGTCATTGAAACGTGGGGAGCGCAGCAGGCGCAGGCGTCAACGTCACCTACGGTAACTATTCTTACACTGTCGTCAGCCTCAATTTTTGACCTATATTCAAGGGTTTCAAGGCTTTTTGCACCGGGGAACTCGGCTTTAACTTTAAGGTTTTTAAAAACCGCCTCGTTTGCCTTTTCTTCAACCAAATCAAGCTGCTCTCGGGTGAGGATTGCGTTAATATCAAAGGTTACCTCGTCCTCGCCAAGGTGGAAGCCCACATTATCGTAGCCCCAAAGTGAGTGGATTATACCGCAGAGAATATGCTCGGCGGTGTGCTGCTGCATTTTATCAAACCTTTCGTCAAAATCAAGCGTGCAATAGACCTCTCTGCTCTCGGGCGCACTTGAAAGAAGGTGGTAAACGACACCCTCGCGCTCAAAAACATCAAGGACTCTTATACCGCAGATTTCGCCCTTATCCGAGCTTTGACCGCCCTCCTCGGGGAAAAACGCGGTTTTGTCAAGCACGACCTCAAAGCCTCCCTCTGCCTCAGCGCAGGAAATCACCGAAGCATCAAAGCTTTTTATGTATGCGTCATCGTAATAGAGTTTTTTAGTCATCAGAGTTCTCCGTATTTTTCTTTATCAAAAAGCGACCAAGGGTATCCCGAAAGGTCGGGGAGTCTTTCGGCAGATATTTTCTTGCCGAAAAGCTCAAAAGAAAGTCTGTATGCAAAAAGCGCGGGCATTTTTGCTCCGTTGTCGCGGCTGCCGTACTTTCCGTCACCCGAGATAGGCGCACCGCGCGAGGCAAACTGTACCCTTATTTGGTGAAATCTGCCCGTTTTCAGCTTTACTTTAACAAGTGAGCGCTCGCCCTTTTCGGTTGATAGAGAAGCGAGGGTCGAAAAGTCAAGCTCGGCTTCCTTTACCCCTGCTCTGCTCCTTTCAACCACAAAGGCCTTAGAGAGTCTTGAGTCTTTATAGATAAAGTCTCGAAGAGTGCCGCCCTCAAGCCTTGAATCTATAACCGCGAGATATTCCTTGCCTATCCCCTCACCGCAAACAAGGCGGGACAGCTCGGCGGCAGACCTTTTATTCCTTGCAAAAACGAGGAGTCCGCCCACAACGCGGTCAAGGCGGTGGATAAGATAAAGCTCGGAGGGCTCGCCTGCCTCTTTAAGCGAGGAAGACGATAGCGTCAGTGCATCGGCATCACCGCTTTTATCCGATTGAGACGGAAGCCCCGGGGGCTTATAGATTATTACGCAGTTTTTATCCTTAAAAAGAAATTCCATATATCTCCAAATTTAATACGGGCTGCACACAAAGCGCGGCAGCCCAATTTTTATATCTTTTTCTTGATGTTTATAATGCGGTAGATTACGGGAACAAGAACCATATTTACCGTAATTTCAATTAAGAAATTAAAGCTGATAAACACATTTATCACTGTTGAAAGATTGCCCTCGAAGAATATAAGCGAGCCAACAAGGAACACGCCAGTATTAACGACCGTTGCAACAGCTGCCGACAAAGCAACTGCAAAATATCTGTTAAATTTATTAGTAAGCTTATACGCAACTCCCGCAAGGCAACCTGCAAGTATACCCTTGACCAAAACGGTAACAACAGTACCGAATGCGTTAAAGGACATAAACGAAGCCGTTCCGGGGAGCATAAGAACCACCGCGCCGAAAACGAAGCCAAGCCAGCTTCCCGCGGAAGTGCCGCAAAGCGCCGCACCGATAACTATGGCAGGGACAGAAAGCGCAAGCTCAAAGGTTGCAATCCTTATGGGAATAAACTGCAAAACAACGACTATCGCAGTCAAAACAGCAAGATAAGTCATTTTTCGAATATCGATTTTTTTGGTCATAAGAAGCCTCCTTAAACTGATTTACGAACACATTATAACATATAAAAAAATATTTTTCAATATTTTCGCAAAATAAAATGGTCTATTTTCTTTTACTTTTAACCTTAACGGCTTCCCCACCCAAAAGCGCAATCATTTTTACCGCCGTAATGTCAAAACCGTTTGCGCATACGGTAAGAGCCTTATCAATACTTCCCTCGGCTATAACCTTTACACGAAAGGCGCTTTCGGGAAGAAGTCCGCGCTCTTTCATTTTGTTAATATCAACCCTATCCCCCACAGAAAAGGCGCGGGAAATTTCACCTATTGAAACGGCAGCCAATGCATCGCCCGAGGATAGAACAAAGCCCTCTTTTTTTATCATATTCTTTGCAAGCTTTGAGGACAAAAGACCGTCCGCCCCCTCAGCCGTAAGGGTGAAAAATCTGCTTTGAAGGCTATCCTCCGTATCAGCGACTGATGTGTCAGGATCGGGGGCTGTATCGGGGTTGTTTCTTGCACCGATGCTCTCAAGAATCTTATCCTCTTCAGCCGATTTAAAAACAAAAAATCCGGCAAAAAATATCAAAACAAAAACTGCCGCAGCCGCAAAAAATGCAACGCCTATCGAAGTTTTGTTTTTTGCGTTTTCGGCACTAAAATTCAGGCAGTAGTTTATATCTCCCGTTTTTGCGTAGAATTTTCCGTCCTCTTCAACCGTTTCGATGTATGGATTTTCGCCCTCTGCCGCACCGCTCACCGCAACGAATTTTCCGTCAGAAAATTCAAGAAAAAGCTCTCGCGGCTTTATCTCTACATCTATATTTTCAACCTCAAAAAATGAGTAGTCATCCCCCACTCGATAGGCAACAGAGAGGCTGTATTTCCCCGAGTCGCTCACCTCGCTTACAAGAATTTTCGGCTCGTAGGAAAAGAGTATTCCGTCCTTGTACCAGCAATAGGTCACCTCTCCCAGAGAGCCAAGGGGATGATAGATTTCCGAGGGGCAAATTTCGTGCTTTTTACCGTCATACACAAAGCTCAAACCGCTAACCGAAAGGCTGGGTTTTACAAGCGAAAATGCAGGGGTCAAGGTCATATCCTCGGTTGGCAAAACCGACAAGGAATAGATGTTTTCCCCGCTTCTCCAGCCGTCATGGGCGTAGCCGAGAGGAGCATCAAGTATAGGAAGCTCCACCACCTCGCCCTCAAAGGCACAGAGCGAATAGGACTCCCCATCCTCATTAATCAGGGTTATTTTATAGCTGTTTATCGGGTTTGCGCCCTCATCATAGAGCTTTACGCAGGGGAAAAAGTTTTTCTCGTTTGAGATAAGGCTTGAAAGCGCGGTGCCCGAGGCTGCCATAATATCCAACGTATTATCGGAAATGTATTTTTCCCCGTCCCGCACAAGGCGAATATTCCCTGCACAGTAAATATCGTAAGTTCCGCCCTCAATAACCGACTCCGAAAGCACTGTGCAAAGGCTCTCTTTGCTATTTAATTTTACCGCAAAGTCCCCCGATGTCTTTACCCACGAGTCAATGATTTCAAGCAATCCCGACTCAACCGTAATACCGCCTCCCGAAAACTCGGCATAGCACTCCTTTAAGGTAACAAAAGCGCCCTCGTTTAGCACAACCGCCCCCTCCTCCTCGAAAAAGATATTACCGAAAAAGGCGTATTCACCTCCCGAGAGGACAATATTTTCGTAAATTCTTACATTGTCAAAAAACACCTGCCGTCCCTGACAAAATCCAAGCGCTAAAGAAGCCTCGCCTCCCTTGTAAATTACCTCCTCGCCATCGTAAAGAATGTATTCACCCATAAATGTCTTTAGGCAAAGGGGCGTTTCTTCCGCGCCCTCCGCCCTTGCGCAAATCGGAAAAATAAGTAATGAAAGCAACAGTAAAACAAAAAACCTTTTCATATTCACACCTCTTTTTTTCTATATTCTTGACAAAAGGGCGCAAATCTTTTCAAAAAAAGAGCCGACAAAGGCAAAAAATGCCCGTCGGACTCTGAAAAACGTTTTTTACGCTTGTTTATTTCTCTTTATAATAAAGGTAGCAATGGCAGTAGCCCTCGTAATTTTCGTCAGCAATCTGCTCTCTGAATTCAAGGCACATACACTTGTTTTCCTCAACTCTTTCAAGCTTGCAGGGGCAGTAACCGCCGGTCCTTTTAAGACCCTCTTTTATTGCGTTAACAACCTCTTTATCCTCATTCAGTCTTATTTTCATAGCCAAATCTCCCGAGAGTTTTTTCTTTATTATAACATCTGCGGGGCAGAATTTAAAGAAAAAAAGAAAATATTTACATTTTCTTAAAAAAACTCGGCAAAAAATATACTACAATAAAGTTAAATCAAGCAAAGGAGCCGAAAATGTCTAAATTCACAATGAAAACCTCCGTTTGTATTCACGATGTTGACTACAACGGAATTGCAAAAACCTCGGCAATAATGAAATATATGCAATCGGCGGCGCAAATGCAGCTTACCGAGAACGGTATGTCCTACGATGCCCTGCGCCAAAGAGGGGTTGCCTTTATACTTTCCCGTTTTAAAATGGAGGTGCTGCGCCCCCTTACTGCTTACACTCCGCTTGAAGCGGTGAGCTATCCCGTCGAGAGCCGCGGATTTACATTTCTGCGCTGCTACGAGTTAAAGCTTGGCGAAGAGACGGTTGCAAGGGCGGTTTCTGCCTGGGCGCTGGTAAACACCGACTCCCGCTCGCTTGTAAGGGTAAACGACTTTGACCTTGGTTTGCCCGTATTACAGCCCCTTGACCTTGCCCTGCCGAGGATTATTATGCCCTCGGAGATTGCAGATGTAGGCGGATACGGCGTTCATTACGGTGACGTTGACCAAAATATGCACATGAACAACACAAAGTACCCCGATATGTACTCGAACTTTTTACCCTTAAAGGATAAAATGATTTCAAAGCTGTCCATAAGCTACCTAAACGAGGCGAAAATGGGCGAAAAGCTTCGTGTTTTACGTGCACAAAAGGACAATATTTTCTATTTCCGTACCGTAAGAGGAGATTCAAAGACAAATTCCGAGGCAGAAATCGAGCTTTCGGACATCTGATATTGCATTTCTTGCTTTTTACAAGTCAAAAATTCACAAAAGCAATTATTTTTCATATTTTTTCAACATTTTCCTATCATTTTTGCCCCTAACAATTCATTTTTCCGCTTTCCGTTTATCTCTTTTCGGCTTATAATTGCCTGATTTTTGGCTTATATCCTAAGGTTTTGGCAATTTTTACAAGAGATGCAAAACCGCCCGAAAAAGCAAAAATTTCTTTCGACCTCTTCCTCAACGACATCGACCCCCTATTTGTGATACAATAGTTACAAAAAACATAAGGAGCATTACGGCGGTGTCAAACAAGAAAGCGGCGGAGACGGTTATCCGAAAGGACATAAAGGAGGAGGACGGGAACGAGTACATATACGAGCTTACAATGCGCGAGGGCAAAAGAGTTGCCAACTTCAAAATTCCCCTATACTCGGTTACGGTGGTTATGAATGACAGCGAGGGAAAATCCACCCGAGCAGGGCTCAAAGAGGTGTTTTCCGACATACGGACGGCGGTGCGTTTTTACGAGAGGATTGTCAGCGGTCTTGCAACTCCTATTGACCTAAGATATATCTTCGAGGACGAGATGGGCTGAATTTCGGGTTGATTTTTTTCTGTTTTTGTGGTATAATCGACTTATCCGAGTGTCAACGAAGGGCGAAAGCTCTTTTTACACACCGCTAACAAACGAACAGGAAACGGATAAAATAAAATGAAAATCGGAATTTTAGGAGCAGGCACTTGGGGCATTGCCCTTGCTGCCCTGCTTTCAAAAAACGGTCACGATATAACCGTTTGGTCGGCTATTGAGAGCGAGATCGACCAAATTCAAAAAACGAGGACGCACAAAAACCTGCCCGGTCTTGTGCTTCTTGAGGACATAAAATACACATCGGATATAAGCAAAGCGGTTTCGGAGCAGGCTCTGGTTATCTTCGTTACCCCCTCACAGTATATCAGAGCAACCGCAAGGGCGGCGGCGCCATTTATTGCCGAGGGTGCTATTCTTGCAAGCGCGGCAAAGGGTATTGAGTGTGGCACTCTTATGACTATGACCGATATTATAAACGATGAAATGAAGAAAATCAGCCGCTCGGACTTCTCTCTCGTTGCGCTCTCGGGTCCCACCCACGCAGAGGAGGTTGCGATGGGTCTCCCCACCTCTATTGTTGCCGCCTGCGAAAATGAGGAAATCTCGCTTATTTTAGCCGAGGTATTTTCGAATTCTTGTATGCGTATTTACACCAACACCGACCTGCTCGGCGTTGAGCTTTCGGGAGCACTTAAAAACATTATGGCTCTTGCGGCGGGTATAAATACGGGAATGGGCTTTGGCGACAATGCAAAGGCAATGCTCATTACAAGAGGCGCTGCCGAGATAACGAGAATAGGTCTTGCAATGGGTGCAAGGCTTGAAACCTTTATGGGTCTTGCGGGAATAGGCGACCTTATCGTTACCTGCACCTCTCCTCATAGCCGAAACAACCGCTGCGGCGAGCTTATCGGCAAGGGCAAAAGCTATGAGGAAGCCTTGGCGGAGATCGGAATGGTTGTTGAGGGCTACCACGCACTCGGCGCAGCTCTTGAGCTTTCGAAAAAATACGGGGTTGAGATGCCAATTGTTTCGGCGGTCAACGCGGTTATCAACGATGGCGTATCTCCCATAAGCGCCCTGCGCGCTCTTATGTCCCGCGATGTCAAAAACGAGCTTAATCTTACAAATTATCATTAAAATGCCCCTAAAATGCCTGCGGAGCCGTATTTTCGGCTTCGCTTTTTATTTGCATAAATGCATATTTATTCTCGGTTTATGCATTCGGATTTACAAATAATTAGGCGAATCTAAATTAAATAAATATTATATGGCAAATTTTCTTGCATTTTTTTGAAAAAATATTCAAAAACCCCTTGACAAGCACATTTCAAAGTATTACAATATAATGCGTGATTAAAAAATCCTTTCGCATAACAAATAAAAATTCACTCTGCGAAAGACACGAAAGAAGGATAAAAAAATGGATAAGTCTAAAATCAAAAAGGTCGTACTTGCTTACTCGGGAGGTCTTGATACCTCTATTATTATTCCGTGGCTCAAGGAAAACTACAACAACTGTGAGGTAGTTGCCGTTTCGGGCAACGTTGGTCAGGCTGACGAGCTTGAGGGTCTTGAGGAAAAGGCTCTTAAGACCGGCGCGTCTAAGCTCTATGTTCTCGACCTTACCGAGGAATATGTTAACGAATACATTATGCCCTGCCTCAAGGCGGGCGCAATTTACGAGGATTACCTTCTCGGTACCTCTCACGCACGTCCCTGCATTGCCAAGGGTCTTGCTGAAATCGCAATCAAGGAAAAGGCAGACGCTATCTGCCACGGCTGTACCGGTAAGGGTAACGACCAGGTTCGTTTCGAGCTTACTCTCAAGCACTTCTGCCCCGATATGCCTATAATCGCTCCCTGGCGTGAGTGGGACATTAAGTCCCGCGAGGAGGAGATTGAGTACGCTGAGGCGCACAACGTTCCGCTCAAGATAAACCGCGAGACCAACTACTCTAAGGACAAGAACCTCTGGCACCTTTCTCACGAGGGTCTCGACCTTGAGGATACCGCAAACGAGCCTCTTTACGACAAGGACGGCTTCCTTGAAATGGGCATTTCTCCCATCAAGGCTCCCGATGCTCCTACCTACATCACCCTCGACTTTGAGGCAGGTATTCCCGTTGCTCTTAACGATAAGAAGATGAGCGCAAAGGATATTATCCTTGAGCTTAACAAGATTGGCGGCGCAAACGGCATCGGACTTCTTGACATCGTTGAAAACCGCCTTGTAGGTATGAAGTGCCGCGGCGTTTACGAGACTCCCGGCGGAACCATTCTCTACCGCGCTCACGAGTATCTTGAGACCCTTTGTCTTGACAAGATGACTATGCACGAAAAGCAGAAGCTCGCTATCACCTTTGCCGAGCTTGTATATAACGGACAGTGGTTCACTCCTCTCAGAGAGGCTCTTTCCGCATTCGTTGATAAGACCCAGGAGCACGTTACCGGTAAGGTAAGACTCAAGCTCTACAAGGGTAACATCATTAAGGCGGGCGCTTGGTCCGACTGGTCGCTCTATTCCGAGGAGATTGCTACCTTCGGTGAGGACGAGGTTTACAATCAGGCAGACAGCGCAGGATTTATCAACCTTTACGGTCTTCCTATCAAGGTTGCCGCTCAGGTTAACAAGAAGAACAATAAGTAATTTTTAGAAAACCCCAAAAAGGAAATCAGTATGGAAAAAATGTGGGCAGGCAGATTTGAAAAGGCGTCTGACAAGCTGGCGGACGATTTCAATTCTTCCATTCATTTCGACAGTAAAATGTATAAGCAGGACATCAGAGGCTCTATGGAGCACGCGACGATGCTCTGCAAGGTTGGTATTCTTACAGAAGAGGAATTCGGCAAAATCTACGCGGGCCTTAACGGAATACTTAACGATATAGATTCGGGAAAGCTCTTATTTGATATGAACGCCGAGGACATTCATATGTTCGTTGAGGCAGAGCTTACAAAGAGAATAGGCGATGCGGGCAAGAAGCTCCACACCGCCCGTTCAAGAAACGATCAGGTTGCCCTTGACCTGCGCCTTTATATGCGCGAGGAGGCACTTGACGTTGTTTCGCTTTTAAAGAAGCTTACCGCGGCAACCCTCGAGCAGGCAAAGAAGAATACCGAGACTATAATGCCGGGCTACACCCATCTTCAGCGCGCCCAGCCTATTACATTTGCCCACCACCTTCTTGCATACTGTATGATGTTCCTTCGCGATATTTCACGAATTGTTGACGCCATACTCCGTATGAACTACTCTCCCCTCGGCTCCTGCGCTCTTGCGGGAACAACCTACCCTACCGACAGAGATATGGTGGCAGAGGCTCTCGGCTTTGACGGAATTACAATGAATTCTATTGACGGCGTTTCGGACAGAGACTACTGTATCGAGCTTGAGGCGGCGTTTGCAACGGTTATGATGCACCTTTCCCGCTTCTCTGAGGAAATAATTCTTTGGTCAAGCTGGGAGTTCAAGTTTATTGAGCTTGACGATGCATACACAACAGGCTCCTCCATTATGCCACAGAAGAAAAATCCCGATATGGCAGAGCTTGTCCGCGGAAAGACGGGCAGAGTTTACGGCGACCTTATGGCTACCCTCACGGTGCTCAAGGGTATTCCCTTAGCCTACAACAAGGATATGCAGGAGGACAAGGAGGCAATCTTTGACAGCGTTGAGACAGTTAAAAAGTGCCTTGAAATCTTCATTCCTATGATTGAGACGATGAAGGCTATTCCCGAGAATATGTACGCGGCGTCAAAGAAGGGCTTTATCAACGCAACCGACCTTGCAGATTATCTTACAAAGCGCGGTCTGCCCTTCCGTACAGCCTATAAAATTGTTGGTACCGTTGTTGGCAAGTGCGTTAAAGAAAACAAAACTCTCGACGAGGTAACTCTCGAGGAATACAAGGAATATTCCGAGGTGTTTGAGAGTGACCTTTACGAAGAGATAAGCCTTGAGACCTGCATAAGAAAGAGAATTTCCAGAGGCAGCACCGGCTACGATGCGGTAAAGGAACAGATAGAATACGTTGAGGGTCAGTTATAATTTATGAAGAAAAAAATATTTATTGACGGCAAGGCGGGTACTACCGGCCTTAGAATTGAAGAAAGGCTCTCGGGCAGAGACGATGTTGAAATAATCTCGCTGCCCGACGAGTTAAGAAAAGACCCCGAGGCGAGAAAAAAGATGCTAAACGAGGCCGATTTCGTGTTTCTTTGCCTGCCCGACGCGGCGGCAATCGAGGCTGTCTCTATGATAGAAAACGATAAAACCGTTGTAATCGACGCCTCAACCGCCCACAGAACGAACCCCGACTGGGCATACGGCTTCCCCGAGCTTTCTCCTGAATTTCTGGAGAAAATTCAAGGCAGTAACAGAATTGCGGTGCCCGGTTGCCATGCAAGCGGCTTTATTGCTCTCGTTTATCCCTTAGTTAAGGCGGGTATTTTGCCCGAGGGGGCGCTTCTTACCGTTCATTCCTTAACGGGCTTTAGCGGCGGGGGAAAGTCGATGATTGCCGACTATAATTCAGAGGAGCGCTCTCCTCTTCTCGGTGCTCCGAGACAGTACGCGATAAAGCAGTCCCACAAGCATCTTCCCGAGATGTCAAAAATTACAGGGCTTAAAAATCTTCCCCTCTTCTCCCCTATCGTTGCAGATTTTTATTCGGGTATGGAGGTTACCGTTCCCCTCTTTAAATCTCAGCTCCTCTATGGCGGAATTGAAGAAATCAAGGCTATTTACAAAAATCTATACACTACCGAGCTTGTAAAGTATACCGACGGTGCAGACGAAGAGGGCTTCCTCTCCGCAGCGGCAAAATCCGAAAAGGATTCAATGCAGATTGAGGTTTACGGCTGTGACGAAAGAATTATTCTCGTTGCAAGATATGACAACCTGGGCAAGGGCGCATCGGGCGCTGCGGTTGAGTGCCTTAACATTAAGCTCGGTGCAGAAAGAACCAAAACCCTGGTTATTTAAATCCAAGGAGATATTTTTATGAAGTTTATTGAAGGCGGCGTTTGCGCTGCGGAGGGCTTCCTCGCAAGCGGTGTCCACGCCGGAATTAGAAAAAATAAAACAAAAAAGGACTTGTCGCTCATTTTCTCGCAGACAGAGGCTAACGCGGCGGCAGTTTATACAACGAATAAGGTTAAGGGTGCTCCCCTGACCGTTACCAAAGAAAACATTTCCAACGGAAAGGCTCGCGCGGTTATCTGTAACAGCGGAAACGCAAACACCTGCAACGCAAACGGCATCCAGGTTGCAAAAACCACCTGCGCGCTCCTTGCCGAAAAGCTTGGAATTGATGAGACCGATGTTGTCGTTGCTTCTACCGGCGTTATCGGTCAGCCCCTCGACATCACTCCCATAAAGAACGCTATCCCCTCGCTTATCTCCTCTCTTTCCGAAAACGGAAGTGCTGAGGCGGCAGAGGGCATTATGACCACCGACACAAAGCTTAAAGAGGTTGCCGTTTCCTTTACTGTGGGCGGTGTTGAATGTAAAATGGGCGGTATTGCCAAGGGCTCGGGTATGATTCACCCCAATATGGCAACAATGCTTGTTTTCATTACCACGGACTGCGCTATCAGCTCTGATATGTTAAAGCTTGCTCTTTCCACCGACGTAAAGAACACCTTTAATATGGTATCTATTGACGGTGACACCTCTACAAACGATATGGTCACAGTTCTTGCAAACGGCTGCGCGGGTAATGAGGAAATCATTGCAAAGGGTACCGATTTTGACAACTTTATGGAGGCTTTGAATACGGTAACCGTAAATCTTTGCAGAAAAATTGCGGCAGACGGCGAGGGCGCTACTAAAATGCTCGAGTGCGAGGTTGAGGGCGCAAAGGACGAATGTGCGGCAAAGACTATTGCAAAGAGCGTTATCTGCTCCTCTCTCGTTAAGGCGGCAATGTTCGGCGCTGACGCCAACTGGGGCAGAATTCTCTGCGCTATCGGTTACAGCGGCGCTGAGGTAGACGTTAACAAGGTTTCGGTTTCCTTCAAGTCAAAGAAGGGCGAAATTCCCGTTTGCCATAGCGGCGCGGGCGTTGAATTCTCGGAGGAATTCGCAAAGGAAATTCTCCTTGAGCCTGAGATCATCATTGCGGTAAAGCTTGGTGACGGCAACGCCTCGGCTTCTGCCTGGGGATGCGACCTTACCTACGATTATGTAAAAATAAACGGAGATTACAGAACTTAAAATTCGGAGAATATTTATGTCAATTGAATTTTCCAACGCACAACGCGCCGAGGTGCTGACTCAGGCGCTCCCTTATATTAAGAAATTCAGCGGCGAGGTTATCGTTGTTAAATACGGCGGCAACGCTATGATAAACGAGCAGCTCAAGGAGCAGGTTATGGAGGACATTGCCCTGCTCTGGCTTATCGGCGTTAAGGTTGTTCTTGTTCACGGCGGTGGCCCCGAAATTAATGAAATGATGGATAAGCTTGGCAAAAAGCCCGAGTTTGTCGAGGGTCTCAGAGTTACCGACAAGGAGACTGTTGACATCGTGCAGATGGTCCTTGCAGGTAAGGTGAACAAATCTCTCGTTACTCTTCTTACAATGAAGGGCGGCCACGCGGTGGGTCTTTCGGGTATTGACGGCGGACTTATCGAGGCGGTTACAAAGGACGAGCGCCTCGGCTACGTGGGCAAAATTACAAAAATCCGTCCTCAGCCTATCACCGACCTTCTTGAAAAGAATTATATTCCCGTAATTTCAACCGTTGCAATCGACCGCCACGGAAACGTTTATAACATCAACGGCGACACCGCAGCGGCTTACATCGCAGGTGCGCTCGGAGCGCAAAGACTGCTTATGATGACCGATATTGCGGGCATTCTCCGTGATAAGGACGACCCCTCATCCCTCATTCCCGAGCTTACCGTCTCCGAGGCGAAAAACCTTTATTCGGAGGGTGTTATTTCGGGCGGAATGATCCCTAAGGTTGATTGCTGTATCAAGGCTCTTGAGGAGGGCGTTGAGAACGTAACCATTCTTGACGGCAGAATTCCCCACTCCATTCTTATGGAGCTTCTTACCGACGAGGGTGCGGGTACAATGGTTACAAAGGATAAACAAGATGTCTAATACAAAAAATCTCGATAAATCTTATATCGCGCCCACCTATGCGCGCTTCGACCTTGAGATAGTTTCGGGCAAGGGCTCGAAGGTTTATGATGAAAACGGCAAGGAATATATCGACCTTTCCACCGGAATTGCGGTCAACACCTTTGGTATCGCGGACGATGAGTGGAAAGCGGCGGTTATTGCCCAGCTTGATAAATTCCAGCACGTATCAAACCTCTATTATTCCTCACCCTGCGCCCGTCTTGCAGAGCTTCTTTGCAAAAAAACGGGAGCTAAAAAGGTGTTCTTTGGCAACTCGGGAGCTGAGGCAAACGAGTGCGCAATCAAGATTGCAAGAAAGTGGGCAAAGGATACGAAGGGCGAGGGCGAATACAACATTATCACCTTGAAAAACAGCTTCCACGGAAGAACGGTTACAACTCTTAAAGCAACCGGTCAGGATGTTTTTCACAAGGATTTCGGTCCTTTCCCCGAGGGATTTCTTTACGCTGAGGCAAACAATGCCGACTCGGTAAGAGAGCTTGCTAAAAGCAACAAGTGCTGCGCGATTTTAATGGAGCCGGTCCAGGGCGAGGGCGGCGTTATGCCCTTGACCAAGGAATTTGTCACAGAGGTTGCGAAAATCGCAAAGGAATACGACCTTCTTCTTATGTTTGACGAGGTGCAGACTGGTAACGGCAGGTGCGGTACTCTCTACGCCTACGAGCAGTTTGGCGTTAATGCCGATGTTGTTACAACGGCAAAGGGTCTTGGCGGCGGTCTGCCTATCGGCGCTGCGCTTATCTTTGAGCGCGCTGAGGCAACTCTTAACGCAGGCTCCCACGGCTCAACCTTTGGCGGTAACCCTATTGCGGCGGCAGGCGCTCTCAGTATTATCGAAAGAATTGACGAAAAGACGCTTTCGGGCGTTCGCGAGCGTTCAAAATACATATTCGATACTCTTGAAAACGCAAAGGGCGTAAAGAGTGTCAGCGGTCTCGGCCTTATGATCGGCATTGAGACCGAAAGGGATGTAAGCCAGGTGCTTTCAGAGTGTATGGAAAGAGGAATTCTTCCCATAAAGGCTAAAAACAAGCTTCGCTTGCTCCCTGCTCTCAACATTCCTATGGACGAGTTAAAGAGGGCTATCGAAATAATTAAGGATGTTGTCGGAAACTTCTGACGGCAGAACGGAGATTTTAATGGAAAATGTAAACTTCCTTAAAGGGCGTGATTTTTTAAAGCTTCTTGACTTCACCCCTGCAGAAATAGAAAAACTTATCGACCTTGCAGCCGACCTTAAAGCAAAGAAAAAGGCGGCTATTCCCCACAAGCTTTGCGAGGGAAAGAATATTGCTCTTATTTTCGAAAAAACAAGCACCCGTACCCGTTGCAGCTTTGAGGTTGCGGCGTTTGACCTTGGAATGCACACCACCTATCTCGACCCCACCGGCTCACAGATAGGAAAAAAGGAGAGCATTGCCGACACCGCACGCGTTCTTGCCTCTATTTATGACGGTATAGAGTACCGCGGCTATGGTCAGACCATTGTTGAGGAGCTTGCAAAATACTCTAAGGTTCCCGTTTGGAACGGACTTACAAACGAGTTCCACCCCACGCAGATTCTTGCCGACTTTCTTACCATTAAGGAGCATTTCGGCTATCTCAAAGGAATAAAGTTCGTTTATATGGGTGATGCCAGATACAATATGGGCAATTCTCTTATGGTCGGCGCGGCTAAAATGGGACTTGATTTCGTTGCCTGCGCTCCGAAAAAATATTTCCCCGACACAGCCCTTGTTGAAGAGTGCAAAAAGATTGCAAAAGAGACGGGCGCTACTATAACTCTTGAAGAAAATCCCGAGGTTGCCCTCAAGGGTGCTAACGTAATTTACACCGATGTTTGGGTTTCTATGGGAGAGCCTGCCGAGGTTTGGGAGGAGCGCATCCGCGAGCTTTCGCCCTACCGCGTAACCAAGGATATAATGAATATGGCGGCTAAGGGTGCGGTATTTATGCACTGTCTTCCCTCATTCCACGACCTTAACACCACTGTTGGTAAGGAAATGGGTGAAAAATTCGGCATCGACTGTATGGAGGTCTCTGACGAGGTCTTTGAGTCCGAAGCCTCTATCGTTTTTGAGGAAGCCGAAAACCGCATGCACACTATTAAGGCGGTTATGGCGGCAACCCTTTAAAAAATACAAAAAACGCTTTGCGCAAATTCCTTTTTGAAGATGCAAGAGGCGTTTTTCTTTTTTTCAATTGAATATTCCTTTAAAATTCGGTCTAAAATCCCTTCGTAACAAAAAGAGGGGGATTTTTTTATGAAAACCAAGGAAAAAAGATTTTTAATTACCGTTTATGCGCTTCTTTTGGCAACGATTATGCTCTCCGTCTTGCCCACCGAGGCTGAGGCTGAAATTTACGAGGACACAGTGCGCCTACATATCCTCGCAAACTCGGATAGTGAGGAGGACCAGCAGCTAAAGCTAAAAATACGCGACCGCCTGCTATTAAAATACGGCGAATATTTGCAGGAGGAGAGCTGTGCTGAGGGGGCGGCGCAAAAGCTCGAAGTCCTTTTGGAGGAAATAGAAGGAAGCGTTGAAGGGTGGCTTAAAGAATACGGCAGCGCATACTCGGCAAAGGTCACCCTAACAAAGGAGTGGTACGAAACCAGAGAATACGACGACTTTACCCTGCCTAAGGGAATTTACAAATCGCTGAAAATAATTATCGGCAAGGGAGAGGGCAAAAATTGGTGGTGCGTTATGTATCCGCCCCTTTGCACATCGATTGCAACCGAAAAAGCCCCCGCCGATGATAATTCCTACTCAAAGGAGGAGGTTTTGCTCATTCGGGGCAAAAAATACACCGTAAAATTCAAAATTCTTGAAATACTCAGCGAGGCATTTACAAAAAACGGTTGATTTCGCGACAAAAATGTGATATTATATATGTATAAATCATAAAAGGCTGTGTGACTATGGCAAAAACAGACGGAAAAATTATAGCCGACAACCGAAAAGCAAGGCACGATTACTTTGTTATTGAGACCTACGAGGCAGGGATTGAGCTTTTCGGCACTGAGGTAAAGTCCCTCAGAGCGGGCGGCGTAAATCTTAAAGATTCATATTGCGAGGTGGACGGCGGCGAGCTTTTCGCCCTCGGTGTTCATATCTCTCCCTACGAGCAGGGTAATATTTTTAACCGCAATCCCCTGCGCCCAAAGAAGCTCCTTATGCATAAGAGAGAAATAATGAAACTCGCAGGACTCGTTTCGCGTGACGGATACACTCTCGTACCTCTGTCATTATACTTTAAAGGGTCGTACGTTAAAATGGCTATCGGCCTATGCAAGGGTAAAAAGCTTTATGACAAGCGTGACGATGCGGCAAGAAGAGACGCCGACAGAACAATTGAAAAGGCTATGA
>JAZORT010000023.1:0-113834 GCA_045656745.1 Eubacteriales bacterium
TGGTAGAGCAGGGGACTGAAAATCCCCGTGTCGTTGGTTCGATTCCGACCGGAGGCACCATATCCGCGGATTTAGCTCATTTGGTAGAGCGCCACCTTGCCAAGGTGGAGGTGGCGGGTTCGAGCCCCGTAATCCGCTCCAAAGCAAAAGGACACTCCTTGTGGGTGTCCTTTTGCTTTGGAGTTTGGATTAACGGGACTGCTCCGCACAAGCGGAGCTAAGCCCCCGAAGTAAGAAGCACACTAAAGTGCTTCTTACGGTAGTTTGCTTTACGCAAACTATCAGGCAGACCGACGGCAACAAAGCCGACGGACTGCAGGTAATACCGCTAAGTAGCAGACCACTTCTTGTGGGTGTCCTTTTGCTTTGGAAGCGGATAGGGGCGTCCACCCGCCAAGACTTTTTTCAAAAGTCTGCGTGTTCTCTCCGACAAGTCGCATAGTCGTCTGGCTTCGTCCTTGCAAGTCGCGGACTCGCAGACTCCTTGCTTTGTTGCCTTCGCTTCCCCGAAAACAGTTATCAACTGTTTTCGCCTCGCTCACCCCGTAATCCGTCCAAAATAAAAAGGACACTCCTTGTGGGTGTCCTTTTTGTTTTGGAGTTTGGATTAACGGGACTGCTCCGCACAAGCGGAGCTAAGCCCCCGAAGTAAGAAGCACACCAAAGTGCTTCTTACGGTAGTTTGCTTTACGCAAACTATCAGGCAGACCGACGGCACAAAAGCCGACGGACTGCAGGTAATACCGCTTCGATTGACCACTCCTTGTGGGTGTCCTTTTGCTTTGGAAGCGGATAGGGGCGTCCACCCGCCAAGACTTTTTCAAAGGGACGCGTGTTCTGTACACCAAGTTATAAATATTGACGATTAAAGCTTTTGCAGGCTTTTCTCGAAAAGCCGACGTTTCGTTACTCTAACTTTTCTAATCCTCTCCGACGCTGACTCCATTATCCGAGCAGCACATCGGTTATAAGCATCAGGCAAAAGCCTGCGAGGAGGGCGTAGGTTGCGCCTCTTTCGTGGCCGTGGGCGTGGGTTTCGGGGATCATCTCGTCACTGATAACGTAGAGCATAGTACCGCCTGCAAAGGCGAGCGCAAAGGGCAGAATTGCCGAGGCGAGCGTAACGGCAAAATATCCGAGCAGGGTGCCGAACACCTCAACAACGCCCGTCATCATAGCGAGCAAAAGCGTCCTTTTCGGCTTAACTCCTGCCGCCAGCATAGGGCCGATAATGACCATACCCTCGGGAATGTTTTGCAGAGCGATACCGCCCGCGATAATAAGAGCCTGCGAGGTGTTGTCTGAGCCAAAGCCAACACCTGCCGCAATGCCCTCGGGCAGATTATGTATGGCGATAGCCGTAACGAAAAGCAAAACTCGGCTAAGGTCCTTGTTGTTGTGGCTTTCAATATCCGCGCCTGCCAGCTTATGAAGGTGGGGCACCAGCTTGTCCACAAGGTTAAGGCAGAGCGCACCTGCAAAAATGCCCAAAACCGTAATAACAAGCCCGAATTTTCCGCCGTATTCAACGGAGGGGATTATAAGTCCCAAAACAGCCGCCGCCATCATGACGCCTGCCGCAAAGGACAAAACGATGTCCGAAAACGTGTGGGAAAGCTTCTTGAAAACAAAGCCTATCATTGCGCCGATAACCGTTGCGCCGCCAACTCCCAGCGCGGTAAGTAACACAAGATCCATAAAATTCTCCTGAAAGTCAAAATCTCTGTAAAAAAACAATGTGAAACGAAAAACAAGAGGGGCTTTTGCCGATTATCTTGCTTTCCGTTTCACTGCGGTTTTATTTATGCTTCGCTAAAGAGGTCCTTGCCGACTCCGCAAAGGGGACACTCAAAGTCCTCGGGAAGGTCCTCAAACTTCGTTCCGGGAGCAATTCCCTGCTCGGGAAGACCCGCCGCTTCGTCGTATTCCCAGCCGCAAGCGTCACAAACATACTTTTTCATATTATTATCTCCTTGATTATATAAACAATTATTTACATTTTATATTTCTGTTTTCCAAAGTCCGTGAAGGTTGCAGTATGCAAACACCGCAACGGGCTTGTCGTTACCGACGTTAAAGAATGCCTCGGGCTTTGCGTCGGGGGTGATATATTTTATCTCGCCGCCCTTCTCGGTTTCAAGATAAATCCAGGCAATGTTATGAGCCTCGGTCATAGGGTGCTCTACCTCGCCCACGAAGGCGTGAAGAATACCGTCCTCAAATCTGACAACGGGAAGATGCTTCTCAACGCTTGCTTCAACCTCGCCGGGGATAAGCTCCTTCATTTTCTCACCGCAACAAACAAGGCTGCCGCCGCCGTTTCTTACGATATTAACGATATTTCCGCAGTGTGCGCAGATGAAAAATCTTGATTTAGACATAGTGGTTAACTCCTTTTATAAAATTGTACCGTTTTTTTTAGTTTTTAATCAGAAAGAGAAGCTTTGAGAAAATTTTACTCTCGCCCTTGACTTTCTGTACCTATTATAGTATAATTACAGCGTAAAATCTGTTGAATTTTCAACAAAGGAAAGAAAAAATGAAAAAATTTTCAGAAAATTTGAAAAAATGCCCGCTATTTTGGGGCATTGAAGAAGAGTCACTCAATAGAATGCTTGTCTGCCTTGGCGCAAAGGTAGAGCATTTTGACAGAAAAGAGACCATCTTCGCCGAGGGCGAGGAGGCAAAGGATATAGGAATTCTGCTCTCGGGGGGAGCGCAGGAAATCAGAATAGACTATTACGGCAACCGCAGTATTCTCTCGGATATTGCGCCCTCGGAGGTTTTTGGCGAGGCTTTTGCCTGTGCCGAGATTGGGGAGCTTCCCGTTTCTGTTGTTGCTACCGAGCCGTCGGACGTTATGCTCGTTGACTGCTCCCACATTCTTCACGTCTGCCACAACAACTGCGGTTTTCACCAGCAACAGATTTTTAACCTAATGAAAATTTTGGCAGAAAAAAATCTGCGTTTCCACGAAAGAATTGAAATAACCTCTAACCGCACAACGAGAGAAAAGCTTCTTTCTTATCTTATGATAGAGGCGAAAAGGCAGGGCAGAGAGCGCTTTGAAATCCCCTTTGACCGCCAGGAGCTTGCCGACTATCTTGAGGTTGAGCGGAGCGGTCTTTCCTCCGAAATCGGAAAGCTAAAAAAAGAGGGTATAATAGACGTAAATAAAAATCAGTTTGCTCTTCTCTAAAACACAAAAAATAATAAAAAAGCACAAAATGCAAAGTAAGATTTACAAATACAAGGCATTTTGCGCTTTTTTGCTTTTTAAATGCGCTCAAAGAGGAGCGTGTTTTCGTTAAAGAATGGGATAATCAATCCCTTTGATGCAAGGTAGGTAAGATAGGATTTTAAGGCGCTTCCCACAAGGGCGTACTGCTCAAAATTCATAGTCAGCCCGTAGGCTTCAAAGAGTCCTGCAAGGATTTGCTCGGTCGTCTTTGGGGTGGCGGTAAGCTCGACTATTTTGTCACAAACCTCGTTAACCTTTTTTATGTTATAATCGGCAAGGGGCGTTATGTTGTCGGTTGCGGGGGCGTGGGAGGGAATGAAGATTTTCGCATCAAGGCGTTTCACCTTTTCAAGCGAGACAAGATATTCCTCAATATTATATATATACCCCACTCCGTATTTGTCGAGAGTCTCCTTGCTTGAAAGGCAGTCGCCGATAAACGCCGCGCCGTCCGAGGTAAGATAACCGACCATATTAAAGGTGTGCCCGGGTATTTCAAAGGCAGAAATTCCCTCGGGAAGGTCGGCGTCTGCAAGGTATTCTGCCTCGCTCTCCTCTGCGAGGAGAAATTTGTGCCTCAGCTCAACGGGCGGGTTTGCTCCGTAGAGAAAAGAGGGCTGAAGAATTGTGTGGCGGGTAAGGCTGCACTCTGCTTCGTGGGCAAAAATCCTGCAGCCGTATTGCGAGGAAAGGTATTTGTTACCGCCAATGTGGTCAGCGTGGGCGTGGGTGACGAGAATGGTTCTTAAATACCAGCCCTCCAAGTCGAGGATTTTTTTAACTTTTTTGCCGGTGTCGCGGTTGTTTCCGCTGTCGATAAGGCAAACGTTACTCCCCTCGAGCTTAACAACGCCGATTTTTGAGGGGCAGTCGATATAATAGGTGTTGCCGACGGCTTGAATTAGCTCGTACATTCTTTTTTCCTCTTACTTTTTCTCGAAAAATTCAGCGCCGTGGCTGCACCAGGGGCAAACAAAGTCATCGGGAAGCTCCTCTTCCTCGTGAACGTAGCCGCAAAGAGTGCATACCCAAGAGGCCTTTTCCTTGACCTGAGGCTTAGGCTTAACGTTCTTGTGGTAATAGGTGTAGGTCATCGTCTCCTTGTCGGAAACAACATCGCATTCCTCAAGGGTACAGATAAACATTCCGTGAGTGCCAAGGTCGGTATAGTCGGCAACCTTGAGTGACATAAAGGCGTTTATGTATTTCGGCAAAACAACAAGTCCGTTAGCCGAAAACTTGGGGCTGCAGCCCTCAAACTTGTCGGTATCTCTGCCGCTTGCAAAGCCAAAGGCTTCAAAAACCTTGAAGGGCGCTTCGGTGGAAAGGCAGTTCACATTCATAATTCCCGTTTTCTTAACGGTGCCGTGGGTGTATGAGCCCTTGTTGAGCGTAACTGCAATTTTTATCGGATTGCTGGTCAGCTGCACAACGGTGTTTGCAATCATTGCGTTGTGCTTCACTCCGTCAAAGGAGGTTATTGCGTAAAGCCCGTAGCTGATGTTAAAAAGAGCGTTGGTGTTGTTTTTTATTTCCATGGTAAAAGCGTCCTTTCGTTTTCTTACTTATATTGTACCACATAAGTCAAGAGCTTTCTGTTGAAAAAACAACAATTTTGGAAAATTTTTAAGAAAAAGGGAGATTTTGAGTGGGGTTTATAAGAACAAGTCCGGTCTTTAGCCCCGTTCACCGACGGAACCTGGGTATTCGCCGGAGGCGAAGATACCCGCAAACTTCGTCTTGCAAGCAAGCTTGCAGAGCTGCGTTTGGGGTATGCGAACCAAATCCTCGCGGGGGGGCGAGGAACTCGGTTTGAATCCTAAGTTCCGCAGCCAAAAAGAAAGAAAACGGAACCTGGGTATTCGCCATAGGCGAAGATGCCCGCAAACTTCGCCTTGCAAGCGAGCTTGCAGATCTTCGTTTGGGGCATGCGAACCAAATCCTCGCCCAGAGAGGCGAGGAACTCGGTTTGAATCCTAAGTTCCGCAGCCAAAAGAAAGAAAACAGACCATCGGATGATGGTCTGCTTTCTTTGGCAGCGGAACCTGGATTCGAACCAAGAATATCGGAGTCAGAGGCCGGTGTGATACCCTTTCACCATTCCGCTAAATATTGCTTTTTGGATTTCGTGCTTGAATATTTTAGCACAAGTTTTTTGATTTGTCAATAGGTTTTTGTAATTTTGTTTGAAATAATCTTTCAAAGCCGAAATAAAGGAGTAAAAAACGCATCGTTTTACCGAAAAATCACCCCCAGGGGGACTTTACATAAAATATAGAATAACATTCTTATTAATAATTTATTAAATATTATTAAATCTTCTTATTAAAATAGAATAAAATATTATGTAATTTATGCACAAAAAGGCGATATTTGTCTTGTGCAAAGTGTAAGAAAAAAATTAAAGAGGGTTTTTGTGCTTGACTTATATTAAAAAATATGGTATCATTATTGTGCAAAAAAGCCGCCGACGGCGGTTAATAAAAAAAGGAGAAAGTTATGAAATCCAAACTCTTGTTAGTATTGCTTGCAATGGTTCTCGTTATCGCAATGTTCGTTTCTTGTAACAACGGCGACAGCGGAAGCGGCGACAATACCCCTGCCGGTGACAACAGCGGCAACAACAACAGTGGCAACGGCAACGGCGACAACAACGACAACAACGTTGAGATTCCCGAAGGCGCTCCCACCTACAACACCAACTGGGATAAGACCGAAATTAAGTTCGCTCTTACCGACGACAACTGCAACGATGAGCTTTCCTCCGGTTGTAAGAAGTATTACTCCGGTACCGAAGCTAACTCCTTCGAGCTTATCGACGACATGGTTCGTGCAAGAAACCTTGCAGCAGCTAAGTCCGCAAACGTAAACCCCAGATACGATTACGAGGCAGCTCACGCTACCTGGTCTGCAAACATCGCTTCTATCGTTGAGCAGACTCTTGCAGGTTCGGCAACTAACCCCGACATCTACTGTAACTACGTTTACGACCTTTCTTGCGCACAGCTTAGACACTGCTTCGCAAACCTTCTCGACACTGAGACCACCGCTAACTACTTCAGATTCAATGAAGAGGGCTACAACCCTGTTGGCGAGACCTACTTCGATTCCGAGGCTGGTGAAGGTTACTTCTTTGACTACATGAAGTCCCTTACCCTTTCCAACGATAAGATGTATCTCCTTGCTTCCAACTTCTGCACCGACCTCGTTCGTGCATTCCTTGTAGTTCCGCTTAACGTTGAGATGATGTCTGAGATCAAGCCCGAGGATACCTGGACCGGTGATATGACCGCAGTTTCCGACTTCTACGATCTCGTTTGGAAGAACACCGACATCAACGAAGGTTATGCAGACGGCTGGACCTATGAGGTTCTTGCTCACTACTCCGATAAGGTATACGCTGACATCAACGACAACGGTTCTGACTCTGTTCTCGCAGACAAGATCGGTTTCGCTGCAGGTACTACCTCGGGTCTTGTATCCTCCGGTTTCCTTTACACCTCTGATGTAGAGATCATCAACAGAGACCCTAACGGTGACGGTTCTTACACCTACTACTATCCCGAAAACAATGCAAAGCTTAACGAGTTCGCTGCTCAGATCACTGCACTCTTCAAGGGTCAGCTCAGCGAGGGCGGTAACGGCGTAGTTACCATCAGCGGTGACGAGGCTAGAGCATCCGGCTTCGCTGCTTCCAGCGAGTCCGAGCTTGAGGCTATTCGTAACAGATTTGCTCAGAACAAGGTTCTCTTCGGCGGTATCATCGCAGTTGGTTCTCTTGAGGACACTGTATACCAGAACATGAGAACTACCGGTAACAAGTACGGCTTCGGTATCCTTCCCGTTCCTACCTACAAGAGCGGCGTTGAGTACCTTACTCTTGTTCACAACATCGCTCGTATCATCGCGATCTCTAAGTCTACTACCGAGTTCGCACAGTGCTCTGCTTTCCTTGACTATCAGTCCAGAATGTCTGCAGACATCCTTAACGAGTACTATGATGTAAGACTTGCTTCCGCTACCGGTGGTCTTGCAGGTGAGTTCAACAACTACATGCTTACCTACATCCGTAACCACGTTCGTGATTGCTTCGATAAGACCTTCGAGGACTCTATCTCCAACAAGATCGCTTCTACCGACGCAACCGCAACCGAGAACAAGTGGCACGAGCTCCTTTCTCAGAACAACTTCATCTTCGAGGACTTCACCGGTATGTATGAAGCTAACTACGAGAACAAGGATAAGTACCTCGACATGGTTATTGACGACTGGAACAACGAGGGTAACTAATTCTAGTTTACTTAAAGTTTAATGCCCCATAAGGGCGAGTCGAAGGTCCCCGACCGAAAGGTCGGGGGCTTTTTTTGTTTTTATGATTTTTGCTCCGGAAAAGCAAGTCTGAAAAGATGCCCACACTCGGGCAAAACAAAATAGCAAAATTCGAATTTAGGCTTGAAATTTCGGTAGAAAAATAGTAAAATATATATAGTAAATAAGAAAGGTAGAAAACCTTGTGAAAATTATTCTTGCTTCAAAGTCACCAAGGAGGCGGGAGTTGCTTTCTGCTATCACCTCGGATTTTGAAATAGTTGCGGCAGAGTGTGACGAAACCCTCCCCGAGGGCACCGAGCCGAGGGCGGGCGTTGAGCTTCTTGCGGTCCGTAAGGGCGAGGCGGTTTTGGGTCTTGTGCCCGAGGAGAGCCTTGTAATTTCATCGGATACCCTGGTTGAGCTTGACGGGGTAGCTCTCGGCAAGCCGATTGACGATGCCGACGCATTTAAAATGCTCCGCGCCCTTTCGGGCAGGGGACATAATGTGCATACGGGCGTTGCCGTTCATTATAAGGGCAGAGTTTTTTCGGGCGTTGACTCTACCGCGGTATACTTTAAGGAGCTTTCCGACGCTGAGATTTTGGACTATATTAAAAGCGGTGAGCCTATGGACAAGGCGGGCAGCTACGGAATTCAGGGCCTCGGCGGAAAATTCGTTACCAAATATGAGGGCGACTTTGACACAGTTGTGGGACTTTCGGTAAAGCTTACCGACTCTCTTATGAAAGAGGCTGAAAAATATGAGGAAAAATGAGAAAAAAATCCTAGCCGCCTCTGTTGTTGAGCGCCTGAAGCAGGTCTATCCAACCTCGGTGTGCGCCCTTGAATACGGCGGTGACCCCTGGAAGCTCCTTGTAATGGGCAGACTTTCGGCGCAATGCACCGACGCAAGAGTCAACATAGTGTCAAAAGAGCTTTTTGAAAAATTCCCCGACGCTGTGTCAATGGCAGAGGGTGACATTTCGGAGATAGAGAGGATCGTAAAGCCCTGCGGACTTTACAGAATGAAGGCGGACAATATCCGCGAGGCATCAAGAATGTTGATAACCGAGTTTGGGGGCAGAATTCCCGATACTATGGAAGAGCTTTTAAGGCTCCCCGGTGTCGGCAGAAAGATAGCAAATCTTCTCCTGGGTGACATTTACAAAAAGCCTGCCATAGTCTGCGACACCCACTGTATGCGAATTTGCGCAAGGCTGGGCTTTTATGCCGAAGGACTGAAGGACCCCGTAAAAATCGAGAAAATTTTAAAAGAGCTTATCCCACCCGAGGAGGGCAGTGATTTTTGTCACAGAATAGTTTTCTTCGGCAGGGAATACTGCTCGGCAAGAGCGCCCGGATGCGAGAGCTGTCCTCTCTTCGACCTTTGCAAAAGAGGAGGGAAGCGTGAAATTTTAGCCATATCTAATTCGTAATTAGCAGATTTCACGCCTGAATTTTCGCGATTTTGAGCCTTATTCCAAATCGTTGCGCACAGCGCGAATCCGAAAATTCATTACGACGACAGAATGGAGAGTTGAATGAGAGAAAAAATCAGCTTAAAATACCCCGTAATCGTGGAGGGAAAATATGATAAGATAACCCTCTCAAGCCTTGTTGATACTACTATTATTACCACAGACGGCTTCTCAATATTCAACAATAAGGAAAAACAGAGCCTTCTTCGCAGACTTTGCCAGGGGGGAGTGATACTTCTCACCGACTCTGACGGTGGCGGAAAGCAGATACGCTCCTTTATCTCGGGAATTTTGCCAAAGGACAAAATTTTTCACCTTTACATACCTCAAATCGAAGGCAAGGAAAGACGCAAGGCGCACTCATCTAAGGCGGGCTTTCTTGGGGTAGAGGGTATGGAAGTAGATGTAATTTTAAATCTGCTCGCCCCCTTTATAGCAGATGTAAAAGCTGCAAAATCGGGCAAAATGATAACTAAAGTTGACTTTTTTCAGGATAAACTGACGGGATTTCCCAATTCCTCGAAAAGGCGCGAGGCACTTTGCAGACTTGCAAATCTCCCTCCGGATATGACCCCGAACAGACTGCTTGAGGCTATGAACCTTCTGTTTGGCTACGAGGAATACAAGGAGCTTTTGGAAAACATACAGGAATGACTTTAACAGGAGAAATAAAAATGGAAAACCATCTTTTTGGCAAAAAAATCATATTTGACGGCGACAGTATCTGCCACGCCACCAGCGAAACAAAGGAAATTAACCGCGGTTGGGCGTATCGCGTTGGCGCAAAATACGGAATGGAATGGTACAATGTCGGTATCTCGGGCGGCACCGTTACCGCAGAAATGTATTACGGAGAAAACCACTATCCGAGACACTGGGTGTCAAGAAATATTGACAAAATCCGCGAAAAACACGAAAATTTAGACTACCTTATCATCGAGGGAGGCACAAACGATGCCGACCTTCTTGACAAAGAGCCTGAGCGCTTCGGAGAATACGACCTCTCGGATTACAGCGGAAATTATGACGACTCCACCTTTACGGGAGCGCTGGAGAGCCTCTTTTACAAGGCGCTCACCTATTTCCCTCACATAAAGCTCGGATACATCGTTGCGCCGAAAATGGGTACTCCTAAGATAGGCTACGGCCCCGAGTATAAGCGCCGCCGTTTCTTCTTGCGCGCTATTGAGGTGTGCAAAAAATGGGGCGTGCCCTATATCGACCTTTGGGAGTCCTCTCCCCTTAACCCCTCGCTCCTTTCCCACTTTGACCCCTCCCTTTCTACCGAGGAGAACGCAAAGGCGGGCAAATATTATATTGACGGCCAGCATCTTACCAAAGAGGGCTATGACGCCGTCTCGCAGGCTATTGGTAATTGGATTTTCGGTTTATAATTGTTAATTTTTTATCAAAGTTTTCAAAAACACCTTGACTGGCAGAGTGTTATGGGCTATAATATAGTTACAAACAATTAAATGAAAGGATATTTTACCAATGAACAGATTTGTACTTAACGAAACCTCCTATCACGGCAAAGGCTCGATTGCCGCAGTTGCTGACGAGATCAAGGCTCGCGGCTTTAAGAAGGCTCTCGTTGCCTCCGACCCCGACCTTATCAAGTTTGGCGTTACCGCAAAGGTTACCGCAGTTCTTGACGGCGCGGCTATTCCTTACGAAATCTTTTCCGACATTAAGCCTAACCCCACTATCGAGAACGTGCAGGCAGGTGTTGCCGCTTTCAAGGCTTCCGGCGCTGACTGCATCGTAGCTATCGGCGGCGGTTCTTCTATGGACACCGCAAAGGCTGTTGGTATCATCATCACCAACCCCGAGTTTGCAGATGTACGCTCGCTTGAGGGCGTTGCTCCCACAAAGAATAAGTGTGTTCCCATTATCGCAGTTCCCACCACCGCAGGCACCGCGGCAGAGGTTACCATTAACTACGTTATCACCGATGTAGAGAAGAACAGAAAGATGGTTTGCGTTGACGTTCACGATATTCCCGTCGTTGCGGTCGTTGACCCCGATATGATGGCAACAATGCCTAAGGGACTTACCGCGGCAACAGGTATGGACGCTCTTACCCACGCTATCGAGGGTTATATCACCGGCGGAGCTTGGACTCTTTCGGATATGTTCCACATTGAAGCAATAAGAATTATTGCAAGCTCTCTCAGAGGCGCCGTTGAGGGCACCGACGAGGGCAGAGAGGGTATGGCTCTCGGTCAGTATGTTGCAGGTATGGGCTTCTCTAATGTAGGCCTTGGTATCGTTCACTCTATGGCTCACCCCCTCGGCGCCCTTTACGATACCCCTCACGGAGTTGCAAACGCTATCATCCTTCCCACCGTTATGGAGTATAACGCGCCCGCAACCGGCGAAAAGTACAGAGAAATCGCTCGCGCAATGGGCGTCAAGGGAGTTGACGAGATGACCACCGAGGAATACCGCGCGGCAGCTATTGCGGCGGTTAAGCAGCTTTCTCTCGATGTTGGAATTCCCGCCGACCTTAAAGACATTGTAAAGGTTGAGGACATTCCCTTCCTTGCACAGTCTGCATACGATGACGCTTGCCGTCCCGGCAACCCCAGAGCAACCTCGGTTGAGGAGATCACCGAGCTTTATAAGTCTCTTCTTTAATTCATAATTAAAAAAACGGGCTGTCTTCTTTTGAGGACAGCCCAAAAATATAAAAAAACAATGATAAAGAGCTAAAATTTGCCCTCTTTTTATGACTTCGCCCCGACTCCCGCCCTCTTTTCGTGACCTTTTTCTCTCTTTTTAAACAGGTGACCGCTTTGCACAAAGCGGCTCTTTTTTATTTATAAATTTTTTACACGAAGACGTATTGAAAGTATAAAATATTTATGTTATAATTATAATGGAAATGTATGGGTAAGTTAAATTACGCAGGGTATTGAGCCTATTTTTTTTAGAAAGGAAGCCTTAAAATGAAGATACTTGTAGTTGATGACGAGGTTGAAATAAGAATGGTCCTCGGGCTTTTGCTCCGCAACGCAGGCCACACAGTTATTGAGGCAGGCGACGGTCTTTTGGCGGTTGATGCGGTAAAGGCTGACAGAAGTATCGACCTTGTTATAATGGATATTATGATGCCCCGTCTTTCGGGTATCGAGGCTGCAAGAGAGATACGCAAGCTCTCCGACCTGCCTATTCTTTTCCTTACGGCAAAATCGCTTGACTCCGACAAGGAGAGCGCCTATGCCGAGGGCGGTGACGATTATATCGTAAAGCCCTTTGCCTCAAAGGAGCTTTTACTCAAGGTTGACGCCCTGACAAGAAGATATAACCGCTATGGGGCAAAGCAGGGCGGGGGAATAATTTCTCTCGGCTGCGGAGTTGATATATCCACCTCCGACCGCACAGTTACCAAAAACGGCAGCGAGGTTGACGTTAAGGACAGAGAGACCGACCTTCTTATCTATCTTGCCGAAAACAAGGGCAGAACGGTCAGCCCCTCCGAGCTTTACGAAAAGGTTTGGGGCGAGATAGCTCTCCCCTCATCAAACAACACCATAACCGTTCATATTCTTAACCTGAGAAGAAAGCTTGAGGACGATCCCTCTGATCCTAAGCTGATACGCACCGTATGGGGAAGGGGATACAGAATTGATTAAATTTAAAAAGAGCGGCTTTGTCCACTCGCTTTACTTTAAGCTGTTTTTTACGGTGTTTTTTGCCGTATGTATAAGCGTTTCAAACTTCGTTATCGTTAGATTTCTTGCGAACAACTACATTGACGAGATTTATACAAGCGAAGAGCGACGTGAGGAGCGCGAGCGTGAGAGCGTTGCCGCTCTTCAGAGCTTCGTTAAAGAAAACGCCCTTTCATCTGCGGATACCGACCGCATTGCAAGCTGGTCAAAGGAAAATAAATACGTTTACCTTTTGGTTTATAAAAACGACGAGCTGTTCTTCTCCTCGGATATGCTTCCCCAAAAGCCCGCGGGCGGTGAGGGAGGCGGCGAATCGGGTGAATCGGGCGGCTCGGCGGACAGCGACGGCAGCTTTGGCTCGGGAATTACGGTAGATTTCCCCACCCGAGAGGAGCTTCGCGAATATGCAGAGAAAAACGACCTTTACGAGCTTGAGATGAGCGACGGTATGCTCTTTGCCTCTATTGCCGAGTTTTCCGAGTATTTTTACTATGACCTTGTCAACATTTTAAGCCTTGTTTTCGCGGCGGTTGTGCTGGCGGTTATCCTGCTTATAAATTTCCGAAACATAATTTCAAGGATAAAAAAGCTTGATCGTAGCGTTATGGTGGTTGCCGAGGGCAATATCAATGCGGAAATTACTCACAAGGGCTATGACGAGATAGCAAGACTTTCGGGTAATGTGGAAAATATGCGCCGTTCTATCCTTGAGGGCATTGAGGAGGAGCGCAGGGCAAGGCAGGCAAACACCGAGCTTATTACCGCAATGTCTCACGATATAAGAACGCCGCTCACCGTCCTTATGGGCTATCTTGACGTTATGAAGGAGTCCACCGAGGACGAGGCTATGCTCTCCTACCTTGAGGCGTCGGAGAAAACTGCCCTGAGGCTTAAAAACCTTTCCGACGACCTTTTCAACTACTTTTTGGCATACGGCAGCGCAAAGGAAAACCTGGAGCTTGAAAGCTATGACGCCTTGACCCTTATTGAGCAGATACTCTCGGAGCAGCTCCTTATTCTTACCGAGGAGGGCTTCAATGTGGAGCTTAAACGGGATACGGACGCTATCCCTGCGGGCGCGCTTGCGGTAACCGATGCCCCGAAGCTTATGCGGATTGTGGACAATATGTTCTCGAATATTAAAAAATACGCCGACAAGACGAAGCCTGTGGAAATTTTTGCAGGATATAACGAGGGGCTTTTCCGCCTTGAAATGGTGAACCACATCTCCGATGACGGCTCGCTTATAGAGAGCAACGGCATAGGCCTTAAAACCTGCACAAGGCTTGCGGGACTTTTGGGCGGCAGCTTTGAATATAAAAGGATTGGCAGGCGCTTTAAGGTATCAATGTCCTTCGGTATCCTTTCAAAAGATAAGGAATAAGAGGTTTTATGCTTAAATTTTTGACCCTTGAGGACCTCACCCCCTCCGAGATAGCAGAAAGGCTGAAGAGTGTGGGCGAGAGAGAAGAAATAATCGAAATTATAGAGTCCTTTCTTCCGTTTTTGGAGGAGGGGTGCTCCTTTGGCTTTGCCGAGTCGGGCGGCCTTTTGCTCGTTAGGATTTTTGACGGGCGCGAGTACGCCTTTGTTTACCCGATTGCCTTAACGGACGGGGTGAATGAGGAGCAGGCGCTTTCCGAAATTGGCGAATATGTACTGAAGGAAGAAATTCCGCTTGTTTTCTGTGATGTGGACCCTGCGGGCGAGGAGCTTGTCGGGGAAATATTCCGCTTTACTGTGTCCGAAGAGGACGGCGGCGCTCTTATAGTAAAGGTGCTCTCGGAGCTTTTGCTTCTTGACGAGGAGCCGTCGGTCGGGGAGGGCGAGATAACCCTTACGCCCCTTTGTGACAGCGACAGCGGGGAATATTACCGCCTTTGCACCGACAAGGAGCTTAACAGGCATTGGGGATACGATTTCAGCGAGGATAACCCCGACCCGAGCGAGGAATATTTTTTGGAAGAGGCGCGCGCAGGCTTTGCAAACGGCACATCTCTTTCCCTTGCGGTAAGACTTTCGGGCAAATTTATCGGCGAGGCAACTCTTTGGGGCTTTGACCTTAGGGGCGGTGCCTCACTCGGCTTCAGGCTCCTGCCCGAATACCACGGGCGCGGCCTTGGCAAAGAGGTCTTAGAGCTTATTTTGACCCTTGGCGACAATATCGGGCTAAAGGAGATAAGAGCCTCGGTGAAAAAGGAAAATCTACCCTCGCTTTGCACCTTAAATAAAAAAATGCAGCTTGTATCCGAGGAAAATAATGTAAACAAATATTTACATATTTACTAACGAAAAAGACTTCGGGAAGGAGAGAAAATGAAAAAATGCGTAATAGGTATACTCGCTCATGTTGACGCGGGTAAGACCACCCTTACCGAGGCATTGTTATACAGGTCGGGCGCTTTGTCAAAGCTTGGCAGAGTGGATAAGCGCGACGCATATCTCGACACCCACACCCTTGAGAGGGAGAGGGGAATTACCATTTTCTCAAAGCAGGCGTATTTTGAAACGCAAAGCACCGCCTTCACTCTCCTTGACACCCCGGGGCATATAGATTTTTCCTGCGAGGCAGAGCGGGCTCTTTCGGTGCAGGACTACGCGGTGCTTATAATCAGCGCCGATGACGGCGTTACCGCCCACACAAAAACTCTTTGGCACCTTCTTGCGTCAAGGAGAATACCCACCTTTATTTTCGTAAACAAAACCGATATTTCCGAAAGGCGCAGAGAGGCAATACTTGCCGAGCTTAAAACGGTGCTCTCCTCGGGCTGCACCGATTTTTCCAGTGACCAAAGCGCCGAGTTTTACGAGGCTTGCGCCTCCTCGGACGAGAGGCTTATGGAGGAATTTTTTGAGACCGAGACCCTTCGCAGCGAGTCTGTTGCCGAGGCAATACGCCGCCGTAAGATATTCCCCTGCCTTTTCGGCTCTGCCTTAAAGCTTCGGGGAGTTGACGAGCTTCTTTGCACCCTTGATAAATATGTAATCGAGAAAAAATATTCCGACACTATCCTCGGCGCCAGGGTTTACAAAATAGGCAGAGACGCTCAGGGCAAAAGGCTGACCTACCTTAAGGTTACGGGCGGTGTCTTAAAGCCTAAGGACACCCTTTCCTACAAGCTCCAAAGCGGAGAAGAGATAACCGAAAAAATAGAGGAAATAAGAGCCTATTCGGGCGATAAATATAAGAGCGTTTCGGTAGCCTTACCCTCGCAGGTGGTGGCGGTCTTAGGACCTACAAAAACCTATGCGGGAATGGGTATAGGCTCGGAGGACGAGGACAGAGTGACCCTTACCCCCGTCCTTGACTATCGAATGATACTGCCAAGGGAGGTCAGCCCCTACGAAACCTTTATGCGCCTTATGGTGCTGACAGAGGAGGACCCCTCTCTTGCGATTTCCTACGACAACCGTACCCACGAAATCCGCGTAAGGCTTATGGGCGAGATACAGACCGAGGTTTTGACAAGGGTAATTCTCGACCGCTTCGGCATTAAGGTAGGCTTTGACGAGGGCAATATTCTGTATAAGGAAACGGTGTCGGATACCGTTATCGGCAGGGGACATTTCGAGCCTCTGCGCCACTATGCAGAGGTGCATCTTCGCATTGAGCCAATGCCTGAGGGCAGCGGTATTGTTACCGCAACCGAGTGTCCCACAGACACCCTGGCACTCAATTGGCAAAGGCTGATTTTGACCCACCTTGAGGAAAAAGCCCACAGGGGAGTGCTGACGGGTGCGCCCCTGACCGATGTAAAAATTACGGTAATTTCGGGAAGAGCCCATGTAAAGCACACCGAGGGCGGAGATTTCAGGCAGGCAACATACAGAGCCGTCCGCCAGGGACTGATGAAAGCCTCGTCGGTGCTTCTTGAGCCTACCTTTGATTTCAGAATAGAATTGCCCGCCGAGCTTGTGGGCAGGGCGATGAACGATATAACCAATATGTACGGCAAAACCGACCCGCCCGAGTTTTTGGGCGAGGCTGCGGTGCTTGAGGGCAACTGCCCGGTGGCAACAATGCGCTCCTATTCCTCCGAGCTTCGCGCCTTTACAAGAGGAGAGGGCAGAATTACTATGCGCCCCGGACCTTATCTGCCCTGCCACAACGAGCGAGAGGTTATTGAGCGGCTGGCTTATGACCCAACCCTCGACGAGCGCAACCCCACCGGCTCTGTTTTCTGCAAAGCAGGCGCGGGATATTCTGTTCCCTGGGACGAGGCAGACGCTCTTATGCATATTGATACGGGCGAGCGCAGGGAAGAGACCGGGGAGGAGGAGTATATCCCCCGCGCGCCGAAAAAGCTTGATTACAGAGGCACTCTCGAAGAGGATAAAGAGCTTATGCGCATATTCGAGAGCACCTACGGTAAGGTAAAGCAGAGAAAGGCTCCCGAGAGGGTGGAAAACAAAGCTCCCGAGAAGCCTAAGGCAAAAAATACCCCTAAGCCAAAGCCCCGAGGCGAGGAGTTTATAATAATCGACGGCTACAACTTTATTTTCGCCACCGAGGAGCTTCGCGCGGTAGCCGAGGCGGATTTTGCAAGAGGACGCGATGTGCTTATCCGAATGATGTGCGACTATTCCGCCTTTCACCGAGTAAAAACTCTTATCGTCTTTGACGCCTATAAGCGCAGGGGCGGAGAGGGAAGCGTTGAAGAGGTTGGCAGAGTTACTGTGGTTTATACAAAGGAGTCTCAGACCGCAGACGCTTTTATCGAGCGCACAACCTACGATACCGCCTCCGAGCGCACCGTAAGAGTCGTTACCGGTGACCTTCAGGAGCAGCTTGTTGTCCTTGGAAGCGGCGGCCTCAGGGTGTCAAACGCCGAGTTCTGGGAAGAGCTTCGCGATACTGCCCTTATGATCAAAGAAAAGATAGAAGAATACACAAAATAGGTTAAAATGTACGGTTTAGTTTACAAAGGAGAGAAAAATTGAACCTGATCAAAGACAAAATTATAGAATCTGTAAAATCGGTTTTGCCAATTGCGCTGATAGTTTTCGGCCTTAGCATTACCATAGTTCCCACCAATACCGAGCATATGCTCCTCTTCCTTATCGGAGTAGCCTTTCTCGTTCTCGGAATGAGTCTGTTTACCGCGGGAGCGGAAATGTCAATGCAGCCCCTCGGCTCTAAGGTGGGTCATACGATAGCTCAAAAGGGCTGGGTTTGGCTTATTGCCCTCGTCAGCTTCGTTATCGGTATTTTGGTTACCATATCCGAGCCTGACCTTCTTATTCTCGCCGACCAGGTGGGGAATGAGAATTTGGTTTATGTTGTGTCTGTTGGCGTTGGTATATTCCTTATGATTGCCGTATTGCGTATCGTTTTCGGAGTAAGCCTTACTCTGCTTATGATACTTTTCTATCTTGCGGCATTCGTTATGGCGTTCTTCGTAAATCCGAGCTTTTTGCCACTTGCTTTTGACTCGGGCGGAGTTACTACCGGCCCTATGACCGTTCCCTTTATTATGTCTATCGGCGCGGGTGTTTCCGCGGCAAAGATTTCAGCCGACAACCGCGACGATTCGTTCGGTATCACCGGCCTTTGCAGTATCGGCCCTATAATCGCCGTTCTTGCTATGGGAATTATTTCAAACTCGCAGGGCGGTAATACCCCCACCGAAATTCCGAATATTGCCGACACCCGAGAGAGTGCGGTGCATTACGCCCATTCCCTCTCCGAGCACGGGCTTGATGTGCTTAAAGCGCTTATTCCCATCATCCTTTTTGCAGCCCTCTTCCAGCTTATCTCCCGCGCCTTTAACAAGGTACAGATTATAAGAATGGCTATCGGTATCGTTTACGTTATCGTCGGACTTACAATATTCCTTACCGGCGCAAACGTTGGCTTTGTTCCCATGGGAGTTGCCATAGGTCAAAAGCTCTCCGAGGTATTCTTCGGCATTCCTCTCATTCCTATCAGTATGCTTATGGGCTACTTTATAGTAAAAGCCGAGCCCTCGGTTTATGTCCTTAACCGCCTTGTTGAAAATATGAGCGCGGGTGCGATTTCGGGCAAAACCACCGGCTTTGGACTTTCGGTCGGAGTTTGCGCCGCGCTTGGCCTTGCCGCGGTGAGAGTCCTTACGGGAATTAATATTCTTTGGTTCTTGATACCCGGCTATGTTATCGCCCTTGTTCTCTCCTTCTTTGTTCCTAAAATTTTCGTGGGTATTTCCTTCGACTCGGGCGGCGTTGCCAGCGGTATAATGATGAGCGCCTTCGTTCTTCCCCTTTGTAAAGGCGCATGCGAGAGCCTCTCTTACGCCGACCCCCTCACCGACGCCTTTGGCTGCGTTGCCCTGGTTGCAATGGCGCCCATTATCGCAATACAGATATGCGGTCTTGCATATAGGCTCAAAACCGAGGACAGAGCGCGAAAGTTTGTCTCCGCAAGCGAAAGCTTTATCGATTACGGCTACCGCGAGCCTGAGACCGAAAAGGTCTACGCGGTTAAAAAAATCAAGACAAAGGAGCGTGATGTGAAGTGAGAACACCCGAAGATAAACGTGTAAAGCTCCTTATCGGAATAATCAACCGAGAGGACGAGGACCGCTTTACCGAAATTATAAACGAGCAGTGCGTTGCCGTTCATTTCTCGGGTCTCGGCCACGGAACGGCTCACTCAAGCTATATGACCTATTTCGGCTTTAACGAGATAGATAAAACGATGACTCTCTCGCTTATCCCGGGAAAAATAGAGCATCAGATTTTAAGCGAGATAGGCCATGGCCTAAAGCTCTATCTTGTGGGCAGGGGAATAGCCTTTACCGTTCCCCTCTCGGGAATTTCCAACATTATAAACAACGCCATAATCTCAGGCTTTGATAAGAGCGAAAAATCAACCCTCCACCAAGCCCCCATATCTAAGAAAAAGGAGAAAAAACGAATGCACGAGCTTGTTATAGCGGTCGTAGACAGAAAATATACCGATATTACCATAGAGGCGGCAAAGTCCGCCGGCGCAACCGGAGCTACCGTTTTCCACACCAAGAGCGTGAATAACAGAAAGGCGGCGCAGAGCATCGGCACCACCATAAGCCAGGAGACCGACAGCGTCCTTTTCCTTACCACCCTTGAATATAAAACCAAAATTATGGAGGCGGTAAGAGACGCCGCAGGGCTTAAAACCGAGGGCGGCGCAGTAATATTCTCGCTCCCCGTTGACGACCTTGTCGGCATCGGCCGCTTTGATGACTATGTCGATGGCGAAGAAAACGATAAATAAACCTTAAACCCCCGGAAAAGAACGCATTTTCACCCCGATTTGCGTTCTTTTTTTGTTATAGTAGTGCTTTTTCTGCCTTTTTTGGTAAAAAACATTGACATATTTTTTATAAAGTTATATAATGGTACATATCACTTCCAGAAAGGAACTTGTTATGGAAAATAACGTTAAGTTTTGTTCGCAGTGCGGCAAGCCCCTCGCGCTTGAGGCTAAGTTCTGCCCCAGCTGCGGCGCACCTCAGCCCGTAAACGAGGCTCCCGCAAACACCGCTCCCCAGGCGGCACCTACTTACACCTACACAGCTCCCGCAGCGCCTGCTTATCAGGCAGCTCCCGCGCCCGAGGCACCTGCTTATCAGGCAGCTCCCGCGCCCGAGGCAACGCCCAAGAAGGGCGGCTTCCTTAAGAGAGTTTTAAAGCCTCTTATCGTTGCATCTCTCGCATTTATAATGCTCATTACCGCATTCTGTCCTATTCTCAAGATCGATTACAGCGATAATTGGGATCTCAAGGGCGCATACCTCAAGGTTAGCGCGTTCAATGCGGCTCAGCTTATGCTCGACTCCTTCAAGGAGGTTGAGGATTATCAGGATCTGTACGATTCTGCTCTTTACGAAAAGTATGAATTGCAGTATGAAAAGCTTTACGACAGATACGAGGACGAGATCGACGAGATCGATGACATTAAGAACTTTAACGAGCTCCCCGCAGGCCTTAGAAAGGGCATGAACAAGATTTCCTTTATGGAAATGAGACTCGGTCACCAGATCAGCAAAGAAAAGACTAATATCGCAACAATAGTTTCGGGTCTTATGGGTCTTGCGTATATTGCAATCTCGATTGCCTTCTTTGTAGTAGCTCTTATTAAGCTTATAAAGGCACTTACCTCTAAGGACGAAGAGAATGACGGCTCTCAGGCAAAGGTTAACAGACTCTTCCTTGCAGTGCCTATGGTGCTTGCATTCGCCTTCTTCGCATTCAAGATGAGCTTGTGCGCATACGGCCTCTCCGCAGACAAGGTTTCTGTTGCGGGCGGCGCTGCGTTTACCTTCGTTATCGTGGCTCTTGCCGTTATCGCAAGCGTTGTTCTCGGCATTGTTCTTAACCTTGGCGAGGCTGTTGCCAAGATTAAGGCTAACCTTAAAAAGCTTATCGGCGCAGGCGTGTCTCTTCTTCTTTCTGTGCTCATTCTCTTCGCTCTCTCGGCTCCCGTCCTTAACGCTACCGTTACCGCTGAGTTTGACGGCAGAAGCAAAAAGACCGATGCAAAGATTAGCGTTGACTCCTCCTTCTTCGCAGGCCTTCAGCTTACCGAGGAGCAAAAGGAATATGCTGATGAAATGGCAGACCTTGACCGCGATGACGCGGAATACTATGTTGAAGACGCATTCGAAGAATTTGAGGACTATTCCGTAAGCGAGATAAAGAAGGGCGAGGCTGATTACGAAAACCGTAACTTCATCGGCACAGTTGCTATCATCGGCGGCTTATACAAGGCTAACTTTATCTTCGGACTTATTTCTGTCCTTTACCTTGTAGCCTTTGCCTTTGCTCTCCTCGGCCTTTGGAACACCCTTTCCTCTATCGTTAACGAAAAGATGGTGGGCAAGTCCTTTGCAGTTGCAAATATTGCAATTATCGGCACAGCGCTTATCCTTGCCTTCGCATTTATGTTTGTTATCAACGGCGCAGTTGCAGAGTTTGGCGTAAGCGGCTACTCTCTCGGCATCGGCTTTGGCATTATCGCGGCTCTTCTTCTTGCTATTGGCTCGAAGATCGCTTCTTCTATCTTCTTTAAGAATGAAGCGCCCGCAGCACCCGCGGCTCCCGCATATCAGGAAGCTCCCGAAGCACAGACCTACAATTATAATAATACTAACATTTAATATCCCGAACGGGTATACTCACAGGAGCGGAAATCTCGAATTTCCGCTCCTTTTAATTTTTGTTGATTTTATTTTGTTAATATGGTATAATTTACTTGAAGCTCCGAAAAGAAAGGAACGGTCAAAAATATGATAGATTTTGAAAGAGTAAAAAACGACAGAGCGGTAAAGGCGTATATCAAAGCGGCGGATAGGTCGCTTTATGCCCTCGGCTACACCGAGCACAGCGCGGCGCATGTAACTAAGGTTGCGGAATTCGCCTCCGATATACTGCTCTCTCTCGGCTATGACGAAAGACTTGCCGAGCTTGCTAAAATCGCGGGATATATACACGACATAGGCAATCTTGTCAACCGCGTTGACCACTCGCAAAGCGGTGCAATTATGGCATTCAGAATTCTTGACAATATGGGTATGGACCCCGAGGAAATTGCCGAGATAGTAACCGCCATAGGCAACCACGACGAGGGCGCGGGCGTGCCGGTCAGCCCCCTTGCGGCGGCAATAATCCTGGCAGATAAATCCGATGTTCGCAGAAGCCGCGTAAGAAATACCGACGAAAAAAGCTTTGACATTCACGATAGGGTAAACTATTCGGTTATCAACTCCTCCCTCTCTGTTGATAAGGATAAAAAAGAGGTGCGTCTTGCCCTCGAAATCGATACCTCCGTCGGCTCGATCATGGACTATTTTGAGATATTCCTCGGCCGAATGATACTCTGCCGTAAGGCTGCCGAAAAGCTTGGGCTGAGCTTTAAGCTTTCAATAAACAATCAAAACTTTATTTGAGAAAAAAACCGATTTTGTACCTTATTTTGAACGCAGACGTTATTATTTTGTACGTTTGAAATTTTCTTATACAAAATGGTTAAAAACCCTTGACACGCGTTTGTAAATCTGCTAAAGTAGAGGTGGCTTAGGCCAAAAAATTTCTTGCACGAAAGGATACTTTAATATGAAAAAAGTAAGATTTGCAGTTGTAGGCGTCGGCGGTCTCGGCCCTCGTCACATCTGGGGAATTCAGGAGCACAGCAATATGGCAGAGCTTGCTTGCGTTTGCGACATTGACGAGCAGGTTGCTAAGGATTGCGCTAAAAAGTACGGTGACGTTAAGTACTACACCGATTATTACAAAATGCTTGAGGACGGCGGCTTTGACTGCGTTGTTCTCGTAACACCCGACCAGATCCACCGCGAGCACGCAGTTGCCGCTTGTGACAAGGGTTACCACGTTCTTTGCGAAAAGCCTCTTGCGCAGACCGTTGAGGACTGCAACGCTATGATCGAGGCGGCAAAGAGAAACGGCGTAAAGTTTATGACCGGTCAGGTTGCCAGAAAGTCCCCCGGATTTGCAAAGGCAAAGGAGCTTGTAGACCAGGGTAAGATCGGTGAGCTCTTCTATGTTGAGTCCGAGTATGCGCACGATTATCAGTTCCTCACTCCCGCTTGGCGTAAGGACCCCGTAAATCTTCGTTATTCTATCATCGGCGGCGGCTGTCACGCTATAGACCTTCTTCGTTGGATTGCAGGCGACCCCGAAAAGGTTATGGCTCTTGCAAACCGTAAGGTGCTTACCGATTGGCCGGTTGACGACTGTACCATCGCGGTTATGCAGTTCCCGAACGGCGTTGTAGGTAAGATCTTCTGCGGTATCGGCGTTAAGAGAAATTACACAATGCGTACCTGCCTCTACGGTACAAAGGGTACTATCATCTGCGATAACAGAACCCCCGAGATCACTCTCTTCCGCCATGCAACAACCGATAACGGTGAACACATTTATCCCGATATTAAGATCCCCGTTGAGGTAAAGGATCACAACATTCCCGAGGAAATTCGCGAAATGTGTGAAGCGATCCTCAACGATACAGAGCCCGTATGCAGCGCTATCGAAGGCTCCAAGACCGTTGCGGTTGGTATAGCTTGCGTTGAGTCGGCAGCAAAGGGCGGCGAGCCTGTTGCTCCCCGCTACTACAAGGATTAAAAGCGGTATATTTTGCGCACAAGCGCCGCTCCCTCCCGCTCGCCGTAGGTAACTACGCCTTCGGGTCGCGATCAACGCTTCTGCATCAAAATCTCCTCGCTTTTAGCGGTGTGTTTTATAAACAAAAAGTCAAACGTCATCTATTTTTTTAGGAATTGGGATTTCGTTTGGCTTTTTTATAAAAAAACGCTAATCTATGAAAAAGTCGTCAATTTTTCAAAGAAAACGAGACGAAAGTGGTCAAAAAAATTAAGGAAAGTTGCGCCTTGTTGTGTTAAAATAAAATTGCGGAGCAGAGGTTTGCTCACAATTTAAAATATTTTTAGGAGAATTGAAATGAAAAAGGTTAAATTTGCCGTAGTTGGCGTTGGCGGTCTTGGAAGAGCGCATATGCAGGGAATTCTTAACAACTCGGATATTGCCGAGCTTGAGGCTATTTGCGACATTAACGAGGAGTTTCTCAAGTCACGCGGCGACGAGTTTGGCGTTGAGAGACGTTACACCGATTTTTACAAGATGCTTGATGACGGCGGCTTCGATTGCGTTATCCTCGTAACTCCCGACTATATACACAGAGAGCATGCGGTTGCCGCTTGCGAAAAGGGCTACCACGTTCTTTGCGAAAAGCCTCTTGCGCAGACCCTTGATGATTGTCAGGCTATGGTAGATGCGTCCAAGAAGTACGGCGTTAAGTTTATGACCGGTCAGGTTTGCCGTAAGGCTCCCGAGTTCGTAAAGCTTAAAGAGGTTATTGATTCCGGAGAGCTTGGTGAGTTGTTTTACGTTGAGTCTGAGTACGCACACGACTATCAGTTCCTCGGCAAGGCTTGGAGATGGGACCCTGTAAATCTTCGTTATTCCATCATCGGCGGCGGCTGCCACGCCCTTGACCTTCTTCGTTGGCTTGCGGGCGACCCCGAAAAGGTTATGGCTCTCGCAAACAGAAAGGTACTTACCGATTGGCCCGTTGACGACTGTACCATTGCGGTTATGCAGTTCCCCAACGGTGTTGTGGGTAAGGTTTATTGCGGTATCGGCGTTAAGAGAAATTACACAATGCGTACCTGCATTTACGGAACTAAGGGTACCGCTATCGTTAACGGCAACAATGACGGAAAGGTGCTCGTTTACCGCCACGCAGTGACCGATAACGGTGAGCACATCTATCCCGATAAGACCTACAACGTAGTTCCTCATTCTCACAATGTAACCGCTGAGATAAAGGATATGGCTCTCGCAATAATCAACGACACCGCCCTTGAGTGCGATGCTGTTGAAGGCTCTAACACCGTTGCTCTCGGTCTTGCCTGCGTTGAGTCTGCGGCAAAGGGCGGCGAGCCTGTTGCTCCCAAGTATTTTTGCAAATAATTCCCCCATATAAATGTTTAAGAGGCTGTCTCAAATGCAAAATTTGAGACAGCCCCTCTTTGTTTGATAAGGGGGATAGTCAGATTTGAGGAAGAAGCGACGTTTTCCGCCCCGAAGGCGTATATACATACGTCGAGAGGAAGGAAACGGCGGTAGAAAAAGACCATTAAATCAAAGAAATCCGAAGGATTTCTACCTTAAACTGTCTCATTTATGGTTTTTTGCTGTATTTGAGAGGGTTTTTTGATATTTTTCGGTCTTTTTCGGTCTTACCAAATGTGACAGCCCCTCTTTTTTTGCTTTTTAATCGTAAACGAGGTCGGTAACGGTATAGCTAAGCTTGTCACCGCGGTAGTTTATAATCGCGTTACAGCCTACGATCTTATCTGCTGAGAAATAGAAGGTATACGAGACATTGTAACCGTCCGCATTCATATCCAAAACGAAGCTGTCGTCGGTAGGACCCTTTTTAACGGAATATACGTTATCGGCGGCAAGCTCTGCGGGGAATGCGGCAGTGAAGATGCTTTCGCGCTCGGTTTCGTCGTCAGAGTTTTCCACGTCCCAGCTCGAGCCCTCTACGCCGTAAATCAATTTGCCGTTTGAATAGGAAATAAAGGTTGTTTCTCCTCCGATTTCGGCGGTCATATCGTAAGCAAACCTGTCACCGGGGGTAGAGTAGCTGACAGTGTAGGTCGCCTCGGCAACCGTGGAGCCGGGGCTACGAAGATCAAGGTTGTAGCTTCCGTTTTTCGACTCGTAAAATTCCTCAAGCGCTCTCTTTGCCTTGTTAACGAGCCTAACATCGTAAACCTGGTTAAAGTGTCCTACGGTGATCCTCGTTGCCTCGGTGGAGTTCAGGTTTTCATAAACGCACTCTGCGTAAATCTTGGGCACTGATTTTTCCGACGCGCCCTCCTTTGGCGTATAAACGAACTCCAGCGTTTCTTTTACAGAATAGTAATCCTGTGTAGTATAAACGACCATAACGATGTCCGAAAATGTAACTCCCAAAGCGAGGGGTATATCTTCACCGAGAAGATCGCTTAAAAGAGTGAAGAGCTCGCTGTCCTCTTTAATCCCCGCAAGAGTTATCTTCCAGCCCTCGTCGGTTTTTTCTGAGGTTAAGGAAGAAAAGTCAGACACCGAATAATCCAGATCAAGTCCGTCGGAGCCCTCTTTTACAAATTCTTTGTATTCTGCCGCCGTCATCTTTGAGCGCATATTATAGTCGGATTTCGAGTCTTTATAGGTGCGGTAATAATTTCCGCCAATGAATCCGTCGCACTTGGTCGTCGTGGTTTTATCCTTACCCATCGTTACAACACCTGTCGTGTCGTTATAAACGATAAGGTTGTCGGTGTTTCTGTATTGCTCCTCCGTGTATAGGCTGTACTCGCCTACAACGTCGATCCCGTAAACTTGCATCTCTAAATTCATAGTCACGTTTAAGGTATAGGAGTCGAGAGCCTCCATATTTTCAGCCACCTTTGTAAGTATCGAGGCGGCTCTCTTGGGGTCACTCTGCTCCTCGATCGGAAGATTAAATTCTGCCTCCTCATTGCTAAACCAGCCCTTAACCGTATCAACGGCGGTGCAGCTGCAAAGGACGATCAGAAGAAAAGACGCTGTAATTAAAAGACGCGCGATTTTTGTGATTTTCATAAATTAACTCCTTGTGGCTTTTTTATTTTATTATACCACCTATTTCGTACAACTGTCAACAAACCGATAGGCAAAATCGGCAAAATCAGCAGTTTTAACAAACGGTTTTTCGAATATTTGTTAAATTTTGCATGAGGATGGAATTTTTTCTTTAAAATTTGACAAAATAGGGTAAAAAGAAAACGGAGGAAAAAATGTTTTCGGTTGGAGAATACCTTGTTTACGGGCAAAGTGGCGTCGCGCGACTCGTGGATATAAGAGAAGAGCAGGTCTTTGGAGAAAGGAAGAAATATTTTGTCCTGCGACCCTTTGACGCCCACGAGGACGCGCTGACCTTCGTGCCGATGGATAACGGCAGCCTCACGAAGCGTATGCGTCGGGTAATGACCGAGAGCGAGGCGAGAGATGTGATAAAAAAAGCCCACCTCCTGCCCGAAATTCCCTGGAACGAGGACGCAAGAGCCAGAGGAATTCAGTTTAGAAAAATAATCGACACCGCAGCTCCCGCAGAAGTCCTGCGCCTTATATTGACAATAAAAGAAAAGCTCCTCTCCGAAAGAGAGGGCGGAAAAAAGTGCTATCTTGCCGACGAGGTGCTTATGAAAAAGGCAGAAAAATCGCTCTATTCCGAGCTTTCTCTCGCCCTCGGGGTTGAAGAAAGCGAGCTTGATGAATATATAAAAAATCCCCCCGAAATTTAAAGTTTTTGCGGGGTGAGGGGCGCTTTTTTCAAAAAGCACCCCTCGTAGCTCTCCTTTTCGCAGTCTTGCTTTCTTCCGCCCCTTACTTAATCACCGCTGCGCGGCAAAGGGGTTTAAATTCGCAATACTCGCATCTTGTGGCTCCGCCCTTTTCAACCATAGGCTCAGCCTTGATGTTTCCGCCCGAAATGCCGTCTGCAACCTTGCCGACGGCAAGAAGAGCATCGTCCATAATTTTTTCAAAGCCCTCTTCGCTGAAGGTGTAGTCCTTTTTTGCGGGGGAGGGGACGTCCGGATTCTTTTTGTCGAAAACGGGGGTATATTTCAGCCCCATTGCCGAAAGAACCTCGTAATTGTCAAGCACCATACCCTCTCTGCCTTGGTTTGCCTTTATTGTCTCGATGGCAAGAGCATCGTCGGGAGTGTCGATCTTAACGTCGGAAAGAGCCGTCTTTTGGTAGATCACACCGGCGGGGATAACTCTGCCCTCGGCATCCAGCCTGCTAAGGAACTTAGGATTTTTCGAGTCTATAATAGATTTAAGGTAAAGGAACATCTGCAGGTTTTTGCCCTCGGCAATGTCCTCGGGCGAGAATTTTTTCGTGCCTGTCTTGTAGTCAACAACCCTGACAAAAACATCACCGCCCTGCTTGTAGGTGTCAACTCGGTCAATAAAGCCGTAGATTGAAACCCGCCTGCCCTCGGGAGAGGTGACCGAGACTGCCTCGGGAGAATCGTCCTTGCCCGACCCGATTGAAAGCTCAAAGAATTTCGGCTTAAAGCCCGACTCCGCAAACTCGTCGCAAAGCTCGTCAACTATCGGCTCGGTGGCGCGCAAAAGCCGCGAGAGCTTTATTTTCGTCATAGCCGAGGTAATCTCGCCCTCGCCAAGCTCCTTTAAGTATTTTTCGGCAGCCCTTTTGGTAAGCTCCGCGCGTTCCTGCTTTGAGAGTGAGCCCGTATCAATATCGTTTTTTGCAACCTCGCTGAATGCGTTTTCAAGAATTGCGTGAACGAAAGTACCAATATTTCTCGCGTCAAACTCCGCAACCTCCTCGGGCGAAAGACTTAAGGTGTAACGGCAGAAGTGGCTTAAAGGACAGCTCCTAAATGTGTCTATCCTCGATTGAGTAAGAGGCATTGACCTATCAGCCGAAACCTCTGTCGGAGTAAGAGAAAGACTACCGTTTGTAATGTTTTCTTTACATTTATCAAGAATTTCGGAAAATCCCGCACGATAAAGAGCGCTCTCAAGAGCCTGCGCCTCGGCAGAATCCGCGACGGAAAGCTGCTTTAGCGCATCCTCGGTCGACCATATCCTCTCGCTTAAATCAAGCTCGGAAATCTTCCTTACTTTAAGGGAGGTGCCGAATAGGGAAATAAGCTTTGAGGTAACGCCCCCGCGCTCCCTTGCCTTGTATTTTGTGTCCCTTGCCGAATAGGAAAGGGTAAGGCTCTCGGTTGCGTAGGTGTAAGCGCGTGTGAAGATGTAAAGCTCCCTTGCGCCCTTTACCTCAAGCTCGGGAGAAATCGAAAGACCGAGGGAGGAAAGGGTCTGCTTGTCCCTTTCGGTAAAATATGCGTTGTCGCTTACATTACCCGGGAATTCTCCCGCATTAACACCCAAAAGGTAAATGTGTTTTTTGCCGTAAAGGCGTATCATATCCGCGTTTCCAACGGTGACCTCGTGAGCATAAGAGGGGATTTTCGCCATATCAATGTTGCCAAAGCAGACCTTGAGCTGACCGACAAACGCCTCTGTGTCAGCCACCAGGTCGCCCGAAACCTCGGCAAGAATGTCCAACGAGTCGCAAATAACGCGCCAAAGCCGCGCGGTCTCCTCCGCAAAGGAATGCTCGCCCATAGAGCGAAGAACAGCGGCTCTGTCCGCAAGCCTTGCGGGAAGCTCGATTGAGGTAAGGAATGACACGAGCACCCGCGCCTGGTCTGCAACAGTCTTTGCCCCCGAAGCCTCTTTTGCAAGGGTCAAAAGGGGAGAGACGAGCCTGGTTTTTATCTCGTTGATCCTTATGAGCCTTTCGGCAGACCCCTCGCGCCAGATGGTGGTGTAGCCGCCGGGGTTCATATTCCAAAGCTCGCCGTCTGTAAAGCGGGAGCCGTTTATCTGCCACTTTTCTACATAATATTCAAGCTCGTCGCACTCGTCGCGGCTTATTCCGCAAAGCGAGCATTTTGCGTAAGAGATAACCGCCTCGCGGGAAAATCCCGAGTGTATTGCCGCATAAGCGGTGTAAATAAGCTTTATTGCCTCAAAGGACGAGGAGTCCTTTCTTCTTGACATAAAGGCGGGGATTTCTCGGCTGAAGAGAGCCGCATCAAGAATTCCCGTATATTTGTCAAGCGAGCGCGCAACAATGGCAAAGTCGGAATAAGATGCCCCCTCGGTCACCCTGCGCTTAATATCCGATGCAATAAATTCGCACTCATCATAAGGCGTTTCTGCCTCGAAAATACGGATTTCTTCGGGATTTTGTAAACTAATGTTGTCAGAATTATAGCTTGTGCGCCACAAAAGCTCGCTTGACCTAGCAATCGGGCTCTCGGGATTTTGAGGAGTTGACTCGCAAGAGAGCCTGATGTCCGAGGATGCAAGTCTTGCCGCACGCTTCAGCCGCTCTATTGCCTCTCTCACCTCGGTAAACTCAAAGGAGTCTTCATTTACCTTTGAAATTCCGAAAAGGACGGTAAGGTTAAGGCGCGCCGAAAGCTCGCCGAGTATAGAATACTGCGGCTCGGTAAATGAGGTAAAGCCCTCAAGATAAACGAACGCTCCCCGAAGATAGTCGGGATTTATCCTGAGCTTTTCCAGCATCACCTGGCAGTCATCACCGCCGTCGGCGTATTTTTCGGAAAGTATCCTTTTATAAAGGGAATAAACCGCCCCAAGGTCCCCAAGCTTTGCCTTTAATCTGCCGTCGGTAAGCTCCTCTCGGCTTGCAGCAAGGGTAAGGTCGTCTGCGCTGATGCTCGCCGCGCTGAGCTGGTTTGCCGCAGCAAGGTATCTGGAAACCAGACCCTCGTTTACCTTTCTTGCGTTTGCGCTGGAAAGGTGGGGCGAAAGCTCTGTGAGCGTCCGCCACATAATAAGGCTCTTTTTCGTTTTGTCACAGTACTCGCCCGAAAGACCGCCAAGTGCGCGGGCGGTGGAGTTTGCAAGTCTTGTGAAATTCGTTACCTCAAAGTTGAGAGGCGCCGACGTGGGCAAAAGGTCTGCCATTTCACCCTCGGCAATAACCGTCTGCTGCTCGGGAACGATAAGCAAAACCCGCTTTCCCGAAAGCACTCTCTCAAGAATTTCTTTCTTTATTCTCTCGTGTCCGGGAGCGTAAAAGCTGCTCTTTATAATGTTAAGCATTGTTTACACCTCCCAGGAAGCTTTCGTCTATTTTGTAGCCCTGCTTTCTTGATGAAAGTATTATTTTTTCACCCTTTTCAAGCTTTTCGCGCAGGTAGTGGATATATACGTTGATTATGCCCGCATCCGCTTCGTTGTTCCATATTTCACCGAGTATCTCCTCTCTCGAAACATACTCGCCGCCCGCCTCTATAAGAAGCCAAAGAAGCCTTGCCTCAAGCTCGGAGAGCTTTATCCTCTCGCCCCTGATAATGCAAATTCTTCCCTCGAGGCGGAGCGCCTCTTTCTTCAAATCACAATCAAGCACACCGAGGATTTCCTCATAGCTAAGAGGAAAATCAACCGAAATAATGCCCTCGCCCTCGGGAGCATCACCCATAGTTATCTTGTCCCAAAAGCAGGCGTCAAAGCCGTCTTGATACTCGACGGCATCAAAGGTTTGAGCGCTATTACCCAGCGTAAGCCTTATTTTTTGCCCAAAATAGCGGTTTTTTGTCACCGCAAGCACTCTTTTCATAGCACCCTCCCCGAAAAATTCTAATTTATTAAAATTATTATAACCCAAACTTAGAAAAATGTCAATAAATTTGTTGATTTTTGAAAGAATATTAGCCCCGCTTTTTCTCTCGCCAAAAGTCATTTGCCCACACGCCACGCCTCCAATATCCAAAACCTGACTTTTTGTACTGAAATTTGCCTTTTTTCTTGGCTTAAAGTCAATAAACGCAATATCAAGGTTAATATTTGCAATTGTTGAAGCAGAGAATATATAGTATAATATTCTTGTTAAACTTTTTCATATAAGGAGAAAAAATAATGAACAACGACATGATGAAAGAACTCTATTCCATCGGTCTTATTCCCGTAATCAAGATCGAGAATGCAGACGACGCAGTACCTCTTGCAAAGGCTCTTATCGACGGCGGACTTCCCGCAGCAGAGATCACCTTCAGAACCGCTTGCGCCGCTGAAGCTATTAAAAATATTACCGAGGCGTATCCCGAAATGCTTGTAGGCGCGGGCACCGTTCTCACCACCGAGCAGGTTGACGCGGCTATCGCGGCAGGCTCCAAGTTTATCGTATCTCCCGGCCTTAACCCCAAGGTTGTTTCCTACTGCCTTTCCAAGGGTGTGCCTATGCTTCCCGGCTGTGCTAACCCCTCCGACGTTGAGGCGGCTCTCGAGCTTGGTCTCAAGACTGTAAAGTTCTTCCCCGCAGAGGCTGTTGGCGGTCTCAAGATGCTCAAGGCTATGGCTGCTCCCTACGGTCAGCTTACCTTTATGCCCACCGGCGGTATCAATGCGGACAACCTTCTCGACTATCTTAAGTTTAACAAGATCGTTGCTTGCGGCGGCTCCTTCATGGTAGCAGACCAGCTTGTTAAGGAGAAGAAGTGGGACGAGATTACCGCTCTCACCAAGGACGCAGTTAAGAAGATGCTCGGCCTTGAATTCCTCCACATGGGTATCAACACCGAGAATAAGGAAGAGGCAGAGAAGTCTGCAAAGCTCTTCAATCTTATGTTCGGTATGCCTCTCAAGGAGACCTCCAAGTCCATTTTCGCAGGCGATGCCTTCGAGTTTATGATGGGCAAGGGCCCCGGCAAGTGCGGCCACATTGCAATCCGCACCAACTTCGTAGACCGAGCAATGGCATACTTCAAGCGCATGGGCTTCGAGTTTGACGAGTCCACCATTGCATACGATGACAAGACGGGCAAACCCAAGTTCGTATATTTCAAGGATGAAATTGCCGGTTTCGCGATTCACCTCCTTCAAAAGTAAAATTTTGGTTATAAGCGGCGTTTTCCCGACTTGTCGTAGGTAACTACGCCTGGCGTCGAGAAGAACACCACTTCTAACTCAAAATTTACAATTTTGGCTACATTCGGCGCTCGCGTACCTTGCAATAGGTAACTATTGCCGGCGGTACACGAATCACCAAATCTAGCTCAAAATTTGCAATTTTGGCTATATCCGGCATTTTCCCGACTTGACGTAGGTAACTATTGCCGGCGGTACACGAATCACCAAATCCAAATCTAAATTCAATAAAACGCAAAAAAGCAATATCTTGTCCTGCATACGGCTCGATATTGCTTTTTTATTATCCCGCCTCTGTTTCCGATATAAAAAAGACCCCATAATAAAAGTTTTTGCGGGGTGAGGGGAGCTTTTTTCAAAAAGCACCCCTCGTAATCCCCTCGTATTCCCCCTCGTACCTCCACCCCGTCTCCCTCGTATCTCCACCTTTTCTTATTATCCCCGCGGCGGTTTTCGGCATAAAATGGTAATGGCGGCATTTTGCCGCATAACTTAAAAAACAAAGGACGATTTATGTGGAAATAGTTGTTTTAGTTGCTCTCGGAGTTGGCGGAGCCACTGTTGCGGGGGCGGTGCTTGGCTTTATTTTCAAGGGCTTTTCGTTAAAATACGGCGGGCTTATAATGGCGTTTGCCTCGGGGGTAATGCTGTCATCGTCAATGATGGGGCTGATTTTGCCGTCTCTTGAGCTTGGCGGAGAGTTTGCGCCTCTTGTGACCATTCCTGCCATATTTCTTGGCGCGGTGCTTCTTGATTTTATTGAAAAGGCGTTGCCCGAGGAGGGCGATTTTCCGAAGGATGGCGAGCAGAGGCGCGCGGTAATGCTTTTTGTTCTTGCCATAGCTTTACACAATCTGCCTGAGGGAATGGCGGCAGGAGTTGGCTTTTGGACGGGGGATATGGCTGACGCGCTGTTTATTTCTCTTGGAATTGCGGTACAGAATTTGCCCGAGGGAATGGTGCTTATTCCGCCGATGATTTCTGCCGGCATCAGCCCCGCGAGGGCGCTTTTATACGCAGCTCTTACGGGCGTTATAGAGATAATCGGTACATTTATCGGTTATTTTGCCGTTGGTGCGGCGAATTTCATGCTTCCCTTTGCCCTCGCCTTTGCTGGCGGCACGATGATTTATGTAATAAGCGAGGATATGATGCGCGACAAGGGCGGCACCGACCACTTTGGCTACGCGCTTCTTATGGGATTTTCGCTGATGCTGGTATTTAATTTTATTTTGAAGTAAAATCTATTGATTTATTTTTCGATTTGTGGTAACATAATGGTATAAAAAAACTGATGAGGTAAAACAAATGACCCAAGACAGATCGAAAATAGATCAAAAATACAAATGGGACCTTAGCGGAATATATAAAACCGCCGAGGACTTTTCGGCAGACTACGCCCTTTGCGAGAAAATGATTGCCGATTACCAAAAGCACGAAAAAACGATGCTTTCTTCGGCAGAGTCGCTTCTTTCTGCGCTCGCGGATATTGCCAAAATTTCTTCAAAGATTGAAAAGCTTTGGTGCTATGCGTACCTTAATTTTGCAACCGACACATCGAAGAGCGAATACCAGGCAGGCGTTGCAAGAGTGCGCACCCTTGCCGCAGGCGCAGATGCAAAAACCTGGTTCGTTTCTCCCTATATTATAAGACTTGACGAAAAAACCGTTAGCGAGTGGTACAAGAACTGTCCTGCTCTCCTCAGCTTCAAGCGTATGATTGACAACGGACTTCGCCAGAAGCCCTACACCCTCTCGGACGATTGCGAAAAGCTTGTTTCAAAGCTCTCCGAGGGACTTGACAGCCACGAAAATATCAGAAGCATTTTTGCAAACTCCGACCTCCGCTTCGGTAAAATAAGGAACGAAGAGGGCAAGCTCGTTGAGCTCCGCGACACGAATTACGTTACGATGCTCTCCTCCACCGACAGAAAGGTGCGCCGTTCGGCATTCCAGACTCTTTACAAAACCTACGGCCAGTTTGCAAACACCTTTGGCACCCTTTATTCGAGCTATATTAAGGAGCAAACCACCCTTTCGGGAATGAGAGGCTATAAAAATTCCATAACCGCCTCTACCTTCCGCGATGAAGTTACTCCCGTTATCTACAATAATCTTATAAAGTCGGTTAAGGCGTCCTTGCCCACCCTCTACGATTATTACGAGCTTAAAAGAGAGGTTCTCGGGCTTGACAGACTTCATATGTACGACCTTTACGCGCCCCTCGTTTCCCAGTGCGAAAAGGAATACACCTACGAGCAGGGCGTTGCCGATGTTCTGGATATGGCAAAGGTGTTCGGCGAGGAGTATTACAGCACCTTGAAGGCAGGACTTTTAGAAAAGGGCTGGGTTGACGTTTATCCCGCAAAGGGCAAGCAGGGCGGTGCATTCAGCGCAGGCTGTCCCGAGACCGAGCCGTATATTCTCCTTAACTTTAACGGCAGACTTGACGACGTTTCAACCCTTGCCCACGAGGCAGGCCACTCAATGCATTCCTACTTCTCGCGCAAGTATAACGAGCCCCACAATTCCCAATACACGATCTTTGTTGCCGAGGTTGCCTCTACCGTAAACGAGCTTCTCTTGGCGCACAAAAAGCTCTCCGAGTGCGAAAGTAAGGAAGAAAAGCTTGCTATCCTTGACAGACTTATGGAAACCTACAAGGGTACCCTCTACCGCCAGACTATGTTTGCCGAGTTTGAGAGGGATATGCACGCAAAGAGCGAAAAGGGCGAGCCCCTTACCGCCGAGAGCATCTCCACTCACTACAAAAAGCTGGTTTGCAAGTACTTTGGCCCCAAGGTTGTAAAGGATAAGCAGATAGCCATCGAATGGATGAGAATTCCTCACTTCTATTCCGCCTTTTACGTTTATAAGTACGCAACCTGCATCTCCGCAGCATCCGCAATAGTAAAGCGTATTGAAACCGAGGGAGAAGAGTATATTTCAAAGTATATCGACTTCTTAAAGTGCGGTGGCTCTATGTCTCCTCTTGACAGCCTCAAGGTTGCGGGAATAGATATGTCCGACCCCAAGGTGGTCGATGGAGCTATCGAAGATTTTGCTTCAGCAATTAAGCTCTTCAGAGAGGTTTATTCCTCGTAAAACGAGAAAAATGTAAATAAATATAGACAAAAAGACTATGAAACGCCGATTTTTCGGACAAATCATAGTCTTTTTTTGTTGTGGAAAAATTATTTTTTTCTTAAAAATCTTGACCAGATGGGAATGTTTATAAGTGAAATAATAAGTGACACCGCCATTATCACTATCCAGGCAATTATCGTCGTTTCCCAGCTAATCTCGGCAAGACCCGTAAAGAGGGTGTTTGAGGCAACGACGCCGAACGAAGCAGAGCAGTTAAGAAGTCCCGCAACGGTAGCTCCCTTGCCGTAAGCATTAAACCTTGCCGCAATATAAGAGGTGGTAAAGAGGGAAGCCGCGCTCATAGCCGCCACCACAAGAGCAAGTAAAATTACGATAACAATAGGGTCGACCCTGCCGATAAGAAGCATTAACGCGGTAAGGGGCAGAGCAACTAAGAAAAAGAGGCTGACGATAATCGACTCGTTTCTCAAAAATTTTGGATAAATAAGGCGGGAGATAAACGGCCCGACCGCCCCCGAAACCAGAATAATTATACTCAGTACGGTTGCGAAAACGGGAGAAATATTTTCGTATGATTCGTTTATCATAGTGGGCGCAACCGCCTTCATTCCAAGGTCGAACATCGTCCTTGTGAAGGAGAGGATAAGAAGCAGAATAATTCCCGCCCGAAGAGCGGTTTTGAGGAAATTGCCCCCTCCGCGCTCACCCTTTGCTTCAACAGCGGGAAGAGTGGTTACAGTAAGGTGCTTTTTAACGCTTCGGCAGGTGATTTCCCAAATTATAGCAATAAGGAAAAGTCCCAGCGCGCTGACAAGGAAGTTGAGCCGCCACCTTGAGCCGACAAACGCCGCAAGAACGTAGCCCAAAACAACGCCTACCGGGTTGCCGAACGTAACCTTAAAGAGCGATGAAATCTGCATCTCGGGGCGGAGCATCGTTGAAACGATCTTAAAGGTCGCAGGCCACACCGCAAACTGCAAGCAGGCGTTGACAACCCAGGAGACGAGCATTACGGAATAGCTTTGGTCAAAGTAAATTACAAGGTTGCTGACCCCCGCACCAACAAGACCGACGGTTATAAACCTTTCGGGATTCCACTTGTCGGTAAGAAGTCCGCCGACAACCTGAAGCACCGCGTAAACAAGATAAAACGCCGCGGTTATCGTTCCCGTCTGGAGCTTTGTGAGGAGTCCCTCGTTAACGATAAATACCATCGAGGAGCCAAAGCAGTTTTTCGACATACAAATATAAGCATACGCCAAAAAAAGCACCGAAAGCAGCCTAACGCAGGCGCCCTTGTCATAAATCACCCTCGTTTTCAACGAAAGAACCCTCCTTTTTTAAAAATTTCCTTGAATATTGTACCACCCTAAAATGCTTTTGTCAACGCCTTGGGTGAAAAAGATGCAATACATGTGAATTTTCGAGAAAAAATGAAGGAATATTTGCGAAAACCGGTAAATTTCCTCAAAATTAATATATAAATGACGGGTGCGCGAGATGAAGTTTGGAATTTATATGAAAAACAATGGAACTTTTGCGGTTGAGAAGAAAGGTTGTGTTTTGTTAAAATATTATTAGCCGACAACGGCTTTTTGGACATTTTTTGTCAATAATGCTAAAAGCAATTAGGAAATTCAGTGATATGAGAGTAGAAATTAAGAACGAAGAAGTGCTAAAGAAGATAAACGAGCAAAGCATGAAGGATAAGGAATACATATCCGAAAGATGGGCGTATCTTGAAAACGAGCTCTGTAAGGATGCAGGCAAGGAAGCCTCGCATGAAATCATCGAGGCTTTGAAGGAGATGTTCGCTTTGTTCACTCCGGAGCTTATAGACTGGTTTGCCAACCTTTACGATTCCGACATAGGAGCTTTCTATTATTCGAATTCTGCAAGAGATAATACTCAATTTCTTCCCGACGTGGAATCCACCGCACAGGCGCTCGGATTTATAGCCAGCACCGGAATGGCAGGAAAATGCGGCATGAGCATATCCCACGTTTTGCCGGAGAAAATGCGTAAGGCGATCGTTGCTTTTACAAAAGGGCTTCAGGACGAGAACGGATTCTTTTATCATCCACAATGGGGCAAAGAAAAAACCGATGCCAACCTGTCAAGACGCGGCAGGGACGTTGGAATGGCTTCAATAGTCTTTAAGCGCGTTGACTCAGCCCCCACCTACGATACTCCGAACGGTGATAAGGGCGACGGTATTTTGGCAGACGGCACGAGGATCGAGACGGTAGAGAAAAAGGAGCAGAAGGCTCCCGCGGCAGATCTCGTTATGCCCGAGCATCTTTCTACTAAGGAAAAATTTGAGGAATATCTGTCAACTCTTGATATAAACGGCTCCTCTTACGTAAACGGCAGTATCCTGGAGGCGCAGGCGTTCCAGATAGCAACGAGAGACCGTCAGCTCGAGGCAGAGGGTGCGGACTATCGCCTCTCCCCCATTCTTCACAAGTGGTTAAACGAGCATCAAAATCCCAAAACAGGTCTTTGGAAGCTTTGTGACGAGCCCGACTTTGAGGGCGTTAACGGACTTCTCAAGATCACGAGCGTTTATAATAAGCTTCGTCTTGAACTTCCGAATCCGATAGTGGCTTTGCGATCTGCAATGGCTGCCATAAGCTTTTCGGAAGAGCCCGAGACGGTGTGCTTCGTGCTGAATCCCTGGTACGCCATCTCCGTTGTGGTTACTAACGCAACGACCTACAAGACCTCCGGGGATAAGGAGACTACCGCGAGGGAGATTGCCGAATTTAAGGCGGCACTCTTTGAGGAATATCCGAAGCTCGTTCGTACCGCAACCTTTAATATGAACAAGTTCCGCAAGGCAGACGGCTCCTTCTCTTATCTTCAGCACAGAACTGCCGCTTCCTCTCAGGGAATGCCGGTTGCGCTTATGGGCGAGAACGAGGGAGATATAAACGCAACTATCTGTATCAGAAGCGTGCTCGGTCACGTTATGGACATTCTCGGACATTATTCCACCGTTCCCATGTATACCGAAGCGGACGTTATGAGATATATGGCGATAATCGAACAAAACACAGGGAAGGAGTAACAGATGAAGAAAAGAATATTATTCGCTTTACTCGCGCTCTTGCTCGTTTTTGCCCTCGTCGGATGTAAGGGAGATAAATCGGCAAGCTCCGATACCTTGCAGGACGGCGGTAACGGCGGCACGGGCGGGGGAGAAAATTCGGGCGAAAGCCTTGCGATAGTAATTCCCGAGGACTTTGATACCGACACGGTTTACGACCTTGCTTACTCCCTCTCGGAGTACGAGGTGAAAATAACCAACGATCAGAACGTTCAGGCTGACAGAAAGCTTATAATAGGCGTTAGCGGCTCAGAGCTTTACAACTCGGCAAAAAGATATTACGACAGACTTGATTTAAAGACTAATACCGATACGGCGTATCTCATTTATTCCGACGGCAAATCGGTCGTTCTCATTTTTGACGGTGAAAAGTACGGCGTTCGTGCGGCGGAGGCCTGTGCCGTTGAGAAGCTGAAGGAAGCGTATATTTCCGGCGGCAGATTCAGCGAGCTTAACTCGGGCGTTCTCTGCTCACAAGTCTTTGACGCCATTGAGTATCAGCAGACCTTGGACGAGGCTATGATAGAGGCGAATTGGGCCGAAGTCGAAAAGCAGCTGAGGGAAGAGATGGGTGATGAGAGAGCAGAGGCAACTCTCGCCGCCTTAAAGAAGCTTTACAGCTCTTACAGTGACGGGGTTATCTCCTGGTTCGCTAACCTTTACGACCCCGTGACCGGCGGCTATTATTATTCAAATTCCGCAAGAAATTCCATAGGCTTCCTGCCAGACGTTGAGTCAACGGCGCAGGCGCTCGGATTTATACGCTCGTCGGGTATGGCGGCGCACGTTGATAACGACCTTACCCGTCTTTTGCCCGAGGAGATGCAAAGAAGCATCGTAAACTGGGTAAAGAGCCTTCAAAGTGCTGAAAACGGCTACTTCTATCACCCGCAATGGGGTGTTGCAACCACTAATGCAAACGCCGCAAGACTCGGACGTGACGTTACTCAGGCAACTGCGGCGCTTGAATATCTTAACGCCCTGCCTACGTACGATGCGCCGAACGGCGTTAAGGGTGACGGCGTAGTAAAGGTGTCGGAGGTTTACCTTACCGCAACGCTGAAGAAAAGCTCTGCGGTTATGGTGTCAAGGGTCGTTGCGGTCGCATACAGCGGCCCGGCTCACCTTGCAGACAAAGCAAGCTTTGAAAGATACCTTTCAACCATAGATATAAACGCGAATTCCTACGTTAACGGAAACGTGCTGGAGAGCCAAGCTCCTCAGATCGTAGAGCGTGATAAGCAGCTGCGCGAAGCGGGTGCGGACTACAGCCTTGTAGAAATACTCTACAATTGGCTTAATTCAAAGCAAAATCAGACAACGGGTCTTTGGACTACATACGATTACGTTGATTACGAGGGTGTAAACGGTCTTCTTAAAATCTCAAGCGTTTACCGCAAAATAGGAAAGCCTATTCCTAATATTACAAAGGCTGCAAATGCGGCTCTTGAGGCTATAAGGTTTGAAGAACCCTACACCGTTTGCTTCTGGCTTAACCCCTGGTACGCTCTGTCCTTGGTGTTTGAAAATGCAAAAAGATATTATAAGGACACGGCCGAGAGCGAGAAGATCGACGAGCTTAAAGAGACTCTTTTTGAAAATTATCCAGAGCTCGTTGAGGTAACTATTAAAAACATAGCTCACTTTGCGAAAAGCGACGGATCATACTCCTTCCAGCTTGAAAGCTCTGCCGCGACCTCTCAGGGAATGCCGGTTGCTCTCAGGCACTGTAACGAGGGTGACGTAAACGCAACCATAATTTCTATAACGAGTATTACCAACACCATAATGGATATGCTGGGATACGGCGGTGCAGTTCCTCTTTACACAAGATCCGACTGGATGAGATATCTTTCAATTCTCGAGGATCTCGGCGCGATCATAAAGGACGAGGAGACCGAGTCCGAGCCTCTTGACTTTGAGGACGAGCTTATTCCCACCGAGTTTAATATTTCCTTAAGCACTCCCGATGCGGTAGTCGAGGTTATTGACGACAGCGTTTACGGCGAGCAGAGCAAGGTAGTAAACTTCCTCTCTAAGCCACACGCCACAGATTCCGACGAGCTTGAGATATTCATTACTTCAAGAAAATCTAACTTTAACGGCTTTGCCTTTGAGGCAGACGTTAAGTTTGTAAATTACGGCGAGTCAAACGCGGCGTACGACTTTAACTTCTGCGCCCAGGGCGACCTTGCCTACGTTTTCCAGATATACGCCTTTAACGAGTATTCGGGAGCGGGCTCTTGGAACTCTGACTCGGTGTATATTTCCCACGCAGGTGATAAGTACCAGAAGAACATCGCTCCGATAGGAGAATACTTCAAGCTCCGTGCGGAATATATCGATTCTCCTTACGATTACACGGGTGACGGCGTTGCCGACCTTCTCGTTTGTATTTACGTCAACGGTCAGCTCGTTTCTATCGGAAACACTCCGTACAGAGCGGGAACGGTGTATTCGGCGCAGGATATGAACAAGTTTGAGATAAGAGCCTTGAGAGGTACGGACGGCGAGGTGCGTATCGACAACCTTAAGGTTGAGCAGATACTCGTTGATATGGAGCCCGGCAAGCTTGGCTTCGGTAACAACAAGCTTCCGCTTCAGACCGTGGCGGAAATCGGCTCTGACGGTGACGTCGGCATAAAGGGCGGCGGCCTTGTAATAGAAAGCACCGATTCGGGCGCAGATACCCTTAAGATCTATCCTACCTTAAAGAACGAGACTCCTACCGCGATAGCCCTTGAGAGCGATATGGTATTTTACGCTGAGGGCGAGCTGTCCACCTGGGAACTTGCTATAAGAAGCGGAACGGCTACGGTCTACGGATATAAAATAGTCGTTACGGGCGATAGCTATTCGGCGGGAATTTACGAGCCGGGCTCGGTATATCTTGTTGGAACGAAGGATTCCTTCAAGGTTAGGGCGGCATCGGTTGGCGAAACGTTCAATCTTCGCACCGAGTATATGAACCCGGGTCTTGATTACACCGGTGACGGAAACCCCGATATTCTGGTAAAAATCAGCGTTGACGGCGAGAGAGCCGCAACCGGCTATACACCCATAAGCCTTCTTAATATGCCTGAGGCAAAAGCAGTAAGCGCCTACTACCTGACGGCAACGAAGGAAGCTAAGGGCTCTGTACGAATAGACAATCTTATTCTCGAGCAGTGCGCTACCCTTTACGACGAGGGCGGCGAAGAGATTGGCGGCGGTGACTCGGAGCTTGAGCCCCCGATAACCGATTATACGGGCGGCTACACCTTTGAGGACGGTCTCGTTCCCGCAGGCGTTGCAACCTCGTCCGCAAACACCTCCGGCGTTATCCGCAACAATGTGAACGGTGAATACAGCATGGTTTGGGCTGTTGCGATGACAACCGGAAGAGCCGAGACGAAATTTGCTCTCACCAAGATCGGTGACAATGCCGACACGCTGGTGTTTGACGTTATGATGAAGCTTGATGCAACCATTCAGTCAAACGGAATTGAGTTCTGGCTCGGTGACGAATACCGCTTTGATTTCCTCGTTTACGACGGAGACGACGAGAGTAACGCGCAAAAGAACGGAGCAAATGCGGGGCTTGTTAAGATCGGCAGAGCGGGCGGCTCTAAGATAAGCGGCTGCACTCTTGCAGAGGAAGGCGAATGGTTCAGATTTACCGTTGTATATACCGCTACAGCAGGCGAGCGTATCGTTGATATTTACGTTGACGGCGTAAGAGTTGACGGCGAAAGAAGCGAGGGCAGCTATTCTGTAGAGAATATTACCGTCGCAAAGTTCTTAAGCTATACCACGGTTTCTACCGACGCTTATTTTGACAACGTTAAGGCCGAGAAGATCGCAGCAGACGAGGTTATGCTTCCCGAGCCTTCTCCAAAGCCAACCCCCGACCCAACACCTGAACCCGAACCCGATCCCGAGCCCACCCCCGATCCCGACAATCCCTCGGGCAGTGAAAACGGCGGCTTTGATTCCGAGGGCGGAGAGGGAAGCAATCCTTCGTACAATCCTCCCGGGGTTGAAAATTCACCCTTTGACGAGGGGGACAATGGCGGATGGACTCCCGAGCGTCCATAAAATATTTTCAGCAAACATATCTTTATTTTTACAAGAAAGGAGCGTGTAAGATGAAGAAAACAAAAATCGTCTACGAAAATGCAGAGCTTTGCATTTTGCAGTTTGGTCAGCAGGATGTAATAGCAACATCGACCCCGTATGAAGATGGCGGAGATATGGGCGATTGGACTCCCGAAAGAAATTAAAATAAAACCTGAAAGGAATAAAAACAATGAAAAAAACATCTAAAATTTTAGCGTTGGTGTTTATGCTTGCGCTTGCAACAACCTTGCTTTTCAGCATCGGCGCATCTGCCGAGAACGAAGCATCGCCTAAGATCGTATCCAAGAGCGCATACTTCGGCGATCAGACCTATCTCTATTTTGCAGTAAACAATTCTACTCTTGAAGCAGGTCAGGAGCTTGAGGTTCTTCTTTATACAGAAGACCCCAGAACAAATCCCGATGCAGAAAGCTTTAAAGCTGCTCTTTCCGAGATGGTTTATCCCTCAAAGCCTACCTATCCCGTGTATAAGTCATTTGGTATTCCGGCAAAGGCGATCGGTGATACCGTTTACGCTCTTGCACATGTGGTTGGCACAGAGCTTGATTACGATAACATAGTAACGTACAGTGTTCTCGAGTATCTCTACGAGCTTAAGTATATGACCAATCAGTCTACCGCAAAGGCAGAGCTCGCCGAGGCTCTTATAAACTACGGCGAAAAGTCCCAGAAGGCATTTGGCTATAAGACCGACGCTCTCGTTTCCGAGCTCTATTATGCATACGTTTCCGTAGGAAGCTTTGACGGCGTGAATTATTCTGCTCTCGTTGCTCCCGGCGCGGCAAACAACACCGTAACCCCCGTAGCTGACGGCGTTACAAGATGGGCGGTTTATAAGTATGACGGGGACGGCAAGATGACCAAGACCGTCGTTGACGCAAACACCCCCGTTACCGTTGACGCTCACACCATAATCAAGCCCAGCGATGTTTACGACTTCGAGGAAAGCACCAATGCAATGAGCTACGTTGCAAGCGGCAAGGGCAAGCCTATCAGACAGAACGGTACTTACTCTGCGCTCACTATTGCACAGGATGCAGAGCACGGCAACGTTCTCGTACATAACGCGGCTAATAACAGAAACAGCGCAGAAGTTTATTTCGATCTCCTTACCAAGAAGGCAGGAGCCAACACCTTTGCCTTTGAGGCAGATATGAAGCTTGACGTTGTAAACGCAGCCGGCGATAAGCTCGTTCACTTCCAGCCCTACGGCTCCGTTGGCGCGGCTTACGACATTTACTTCCAGTTCTCCGAGGGCTCTAACATCAAGATCTTCGGTCAGTACAACAACGGATCTACAACAAACGAATCCAGCGTTGTAACCGAGGCAAAGGAAGGCGAGTGGTTCAAGTTCAGATTTGAATACAGCCTTACCGACAACGATTACGCACCCAACAACGGCGTTGCAAAAGACCTTTACGTTAAGATATTTGTTAACGATGTGCTTGTAACCGTTGGTTATACTCCTTACTATGCAAAGGATACATCCAAGCACTACGCGGCAGATGCAGATCTCTGCGCATTCTTCCGTAACAGCGGCGATACCACTGCGGTTACCGCATACTTCGACAACGTTGTCGTTGAGCAGTGCAATACCGAGATCCCTGAGATCTACACCTTCGACGATATTCAGAGCTATCCCGGTGTAAGTGCAGGTACTATCGTAAACGACACAGACAGAGAGTCTAACGTTATTAAGTACACCTCTAACACAACGGCTACAACCGATTACAGAACCTATCTCGTAAGCTCCGAGGAAGGCGCTAACGCAGTTGCCTTTGACGCTATGGTTAAGTTTGATGTTGGCGCGGCACAGCAGCAGAACCTCGAGTTCCTTATCGCAGGCGAAAAGAGCATTAAGGTAGTATTCTACGGATACGACGAAGCTCACACCAGCGCAGACTACAAGGGTAAGCTTCGTGTTGCAAACGCAGCAAATGCAGGCATCTCGCTCGTGAATAACATTGCTAACGAAAACGAGTGGTTCCACCTTCGTATAGAGTATATTCTTAACGATAACGGCACAGCGACCGTAAACGTTATTGTAGACGGCAACGTTGTTGCAACCTCTAACGCAGCTACCGTTATCAATGTTTCCACCGTTAAGTTCGTTGCTACCGGACTTTACAAGGTTACTGATGCCTCCGTTGCGGCAAACGCATATCTTGACGATATTTCCGTAACCCGCTATGTAGCTGAATAACAAAAAAATAAGAGGCTGTCAGCTGACAGCCTCTTCAATTGAAAAATAATATTAGGAATGCTTTGAGGTTTTTCTAAAACGCCCGGGAGTTTTGTCCGTGGCGGATTTAAAAACTCGGCAAAAAACTTTTGCATCCTGGAAGCCGACCATAATAGCAATATGCTCTAAGGACATAGTGGTTTCGGCGAGGAGATATTTTGCGTTTTCTATACGGTAGTTGTTAAGGTACTGATGGAAGCTTACTCCCATTACACTCTTGAACACGCGGCAAAAATTGCTTTTGCCGTATCCGCAGGCAAAAGCCGCATCGTCTACTGTGAGCTGATCGTTGTATCTTTCGTGAACCAAGGATAAAGCCTTGTCTATTTTCGAGAGATCGTTGGTTTTTTCGGCGGTTTCGTTTTGGTCGTCTTTATTCATATCACGGACCAAAAGCACGAAAAGCTCGTAAATTTTTCCTGCGATCAATAAATGCGATAAGGTGTCCTCGTCATTGAATAGATACTGGAAATTATTAAGGCAGGAAAGAATCACACTGTTCTCTTCGGAATTGGAGTAATGTTTTGCCTTGAAAGGACGGTTAGACGCAAGGTGGAAGTTTTCCTGCAAGAACACAGGTCCCATCTCCACCAGAATTGCCTTCGTACCGTCAACGCTCTTTTTGTACGCATGAGAGGAAAGACTGCCGATGGCTATTGCTTCTCCGGGATTGACTCTGATGTCCTCGTTTTCTATAACCAGATCGAGGAATCCTTCAAGGCAATATATGACCTCGATTTCGTAATGCTTATGATCCGGAAAGCCTTTTCCTGTGATGAATTTCGCAACGTAAGGGTGAATACCGTTTAACGGATCCTGATATATCATAAGTACCTCTCATTTTCGTTTTAGTAAATTTTTGCGAATTATTTTTATATTTTGTTAACAAATCCATTATAACACAAAGGAATAATCATTTCAATAGCTTTGGAATTTTTAATAATATTTTTGGAAAAAGTGATTATATGAATATACACGAATATTTAAATCAAACAGAGGAGAAACCTCTTGAAAACATTGTGGAAAACGGAGGCTATACCTCTATATTCAGAAAAATAGCCTGTATTGGCGACAGCCTCTCTTCGGGAGAATTTCAAATAATAAATCCAAGAGATAATAAGGCTATGGGAATAGACGATTACGAGCATTCATGGGGAAAATATCTTGGTAGAATGGCGGGCTCGGAGATTTATAATTTTTCAAGAGGCGGAATGACCGCAAAAGAATATGCGGTATCTTTTTCCAACGAGATGGGGCTGTATCGCTCCTCGCTTGCAGCAGATGCTTACGTGATAGCTCTTGGCTTCAACGACTTGTTGAACAAAAACATGACCGTGGGATCGGTCGATGATATTAACCGAGAAAAACCGGAGGATCATACCGACAGCTTTGCAGGATACCTTGGTGAAATTATATTGAAATACAGAAAAATTTCCCCCGGGGCAAAGTTTTTCCTCGTGACTATACCGCATTCTCCCAGAGCCGAAGTGCAGCTTAAGGCGGTTGCGGATCACAGAAAATTAATGTATGATCTGGCTGATTTCTTTGATAACACTTATGTTTTGGATATGAATAAGTATGCCCCGGAATTTGGCTCGGAATTCAGAGAGAAATATATGATGCGAGGTCATATGACTGCGACGGGTTACAGACTTTTTGCGGTTATGGTGGGTTCGTATATTGATTATATCGTAAGAAAATATCCTCGAGAGTTTAAATATGTTGGACTTTCGGGATACGAATATGTTAAGGAATAAGAGCACAGAAATTTTATAGAATAAAAACGGAAGATTTTCCCTTGCAAGCGGGGAAAATATTTGTTAAAATAGATTTAGCGAATAGAATTTTTGCCAATTTGGCGTGAATTTTTGAGAATTTAAAACGGAGAATATTATGATTACATTTAAGTTACCGGAAGGATTTCTTTTTGGCACGGGCTCGTCGGCTCATCAGGTAGAGGGCGCGCCTTATGCAGACGGCAAGGGCGAGAACATCTGGGACTATGAGCATAGAGTAAATCCCTCATATTTCCACAACTGCTCTTCTACAAAGGAAGGCGCATTCTTCTACGAAAATTACGAAAAAGATATTCTTGATATGAAGGAGCTTGGGCTAAAGAGCTTTCGTTTCTCCATATCCTGGACCCGTATTCTCCCTAAAGGCTACGGAGAGATAAATCAGGCGGGCATCGACCACTACAACAGAGTAATAGACTGCCTTCTTGATGCGGGCATTGAGCCGTTTGTGGATATTTTTCACTGGGATTTGCCCCAGGCACTTGCGGAGCGGGGCGGTTGGAAAAACAGAGAAATTATCGACCATTTCGTGAATTTTGCCAAAATATGCTTTGAAAACTTCGGTGACAGAGTAAAATATTGGAGCACAATGAACGAGCCTTCGGTCTTTACCTTTGCGCCCTATTACTGGGGCTCTTGGCCTCCCTTTGAGGAAAAGGTAGAGAGCGGAGTTCTTGCGGCTTATCACGCAATACTCTGCCATTACAGAACGGTAAGGCTTTATCGTGAAATGGGACTTTCGGGTAAAATCGGCGCGGTTATTGACGTTGTTCCGATGTATCCCAAAGACCCTGCGGGCAAGGACGTTATCGGAGCGCAAATTCAGCTTGAGCGTCAGTGCGGCTGGTGGCTCGACCCCATTTTCTTAGGCAAATATCCCGAGCTTATACTCAAGGAATGCTCTGATTTCGGCGAAGCAATGCCCGAGGGATACGAGGAAGAAATGGCGCGGGAGTTTGAGCCGGTGGATATGATAGGAATAAATTACTATTTCACCGGATGTGTTGAATACCGCGAGGACCTTCCCGAAAAGTCTAACCGAGTCGAGAATTACTATGTTCAGGAGGGACAGCGTTTTGAGCTTTATCCCGCCGGACTTTACGATGCTATGATGTATGTTACCAAAAAGTATAACCGCCCCGAGATTTACCTTACCGAAAACGGCCTCGGCGTGCTCTATGACGGTGACAAGGAAAAGGAAATAAATGACGAAAACCGCATTTCTTATCTCAGAGAGCATCTTCGTATGATTTCCCGTTCTATTGACGCAGGCGCAGATATTCGCGGATATTACTATTGGTCAAACTTTGATATGTTCGAGGGCGCGGCAGGCTACAGCTACCGCTTCGGACTCAACTTTACCGATTACGAAACCGGAGAAAGAACACGAAAAAAGAGCTGGTACTATTACCAAAAGCTCATAAAAACCGGAAGCGTAGACTAAATAAAGCAGACTAAATAAATTCGAAATGCGAAATTCGAAATTGAAATGAGGAACGGAGAATGGTAACGTTTAAGCTGCCCGAGGGCTTTCTTTTTGGCACAGGCTCGTCGGCTCACCAGGTTGAGGGCGCGCCTTATGCAGACGGCAAGGGCGAGAACATCTGGGACTATGAGCATAGAGTAAATCCCACGTATTTCCACAACTGCTCTTCTACAAAGGAAGGCGCATTCTTCTACGAAAATTACGAAAAAGACATTCTTGATATGAAGGAGCTTGGGCTAAAGAGCTTTCGTTTCTCCATATCCTGGACTCGTATTCTCCCTAAAGGCTACGGAGAGATAAATCAGGCGGGCATCGACCACTACAACAGGGTGATAGACTGCCTTCTCGATGCGGGTATTGAGCCGTTTGTGGATATTTTTCACTGGGATTTGCCCCAGGCGCTTGCGGAGAGGGGCGGTTGGAAAAACAGAGAAATTATCGACCATTTCGTGAATTTTGCAAGAATATGCTTTGAAAATTTCGGTGACAGAGTGAAATATTGGAGCACCATGAACGAGCCTTCGGTGTTTGCTATGGCTCCATATCTTGAGGGCTATATGCGTCCCTTTGAAAAGAGCCTTGAGGGCGGACTTTTGGCTGCGCATATAACGCTTATCTGCCATTACAGAACGGTAAGGCTTTACCGAGAAATGGGGCTTTCGGGTAAAATCGGCGCGGTTATTGCGGTAGTACCAACCTACCCGAAAACACCTAGCGAAAAGGACATTCTTGCGGCAAAAATACAAATGGACAGAGTTTGCGGCTGGTGGCTTGACCCAATCCTTACGGGCAAATATCCCGAAACCATACTTAAAGAATGTCCCGACTACCTTAACGCAATGCCAAAGGGCTATTCCGAGGAGCTTTCACGCGAGTATTCTCCGGTGGATATGATAGGTCTTAACTATTATTATCCCGCCTTTGTAGAATACCGCGAGGATCTTCCCGAAAAATCCACGCACATGGAAAATTATTACGTTCAAGAGGGGCAGCTTTTCCAGCTTTATCCGGCAGGACTTTTTGACGCCATGATGTATATGACCGAAAAATACAATCGCCCCGAAATTTATATTGCAGAAAACGGACTCGGCGTGCTTTACGACGGTAATAAGGAAAAGGAAATAAATGACGAAAACCGCATCTCCTATCTCAGAGAGCATCTTCGTATGGTGGTGCGCTCTATCGAAGCGGGCGCGGATATTCGCGGATATTACTATTGGTCAAACTTTGATATGTTCGAGGGCGCGGCAGGCTACAGCTACCGCTTCGGACTCAATTTCACCGATTACGAAACCGGCGAAAGAACACGAAAAAAGAGCTGGTACTATTACCAAAAGCTCATAAAAACCGGAAGCGTAGATTAATAAATGTAAAGTATTGTTATAAAAAACGGCGGTTTGAAGCTCAAACTGCCGTTTTTATTTGGTTATATACGATTGCTTTGTTTTACTGCCGTTTTTATTTTTTGCTTCAGGGCGGGGGTCTTGTATCTTGCGCCGAGCCTAAATGTCCAGTTGCCCTCGGCGGTGGAGGGTGTGTTCATTCTGCCCTCCTCGCTCTTTAACTCGAGGTAGTCCTGGATAGGAATTACGGCAATAGCCGCCTTCGAGGAAAGGGTAAGGCCGATAAGGTCAAGGGTGAGGCTTTGCCCTTTTTTGTGTGGGCACTCGTGCTTAAATCTTGCAAGGGTCTCCCCCTCAAGAGAAAGGCAAAAGCTCCTTGTACATTCCGAGTCGTGGGAGCCGGTGTAGGCAATGCAGTTTTCGTCCTTGTAGCAACGGGGAAGATACTCACTGTCCTCATCGTAAAAGGCAAATTGCAAAATCTTCATTCCGGGGAAGCCTGTGTCCGAAAGAAGCTCTCTTACATCGTCGGTAATAAAGCCAAGATCCTCGGCAATTATCTTCGCCTCGGGAAAAGCTCGCTTTATCTCGCGGAAAAGCTCCTTTCCCGGAGCCTCGCGCCATTCACCCTCTCTTGCCGTATCGTGACCGTAGGGTATGGAATAATAGCCCGCAAAACCGCGGAAATGGTCTATTCGAAGCAGGTCGTAAAGGCGAAATCCCTCGCCTATTCTCTCTTTCCACCAGCCAAAGCCGTCGTTTTTCATCCTATTCCAATTATATATAGGATTTCCCCAAAGCTGACCGTCGGGCGAAAAGCCGTCGGGAGGACAGCCCGCAACACGCCTCGGCGCATAATTATCGTCAAGGAGAAATTCATTGGGCGCGCGCCAAACGTCCATACTGTCGTGGGCTACATAAATAGGCATATCTCCTATGATAGAAACGCCCCTTTTCCTTGCATAAGAGCGAAGGGCGCGCCATTGGGCGTCAAACTCGTACTGTACCCAGCACCAAAATCCCATTTCCGAGGAAAATTCCGCGGTCCTCTCTCTTGCGGAGTTAATATCGCGGTATTCGGCAGGCCACATTGTCCAAGCAGAGTGGTTAAAACGGCATTTCAGCGCCATAAAGAGGGCGTAATCCGAAAGCCAAGCCGTATTTTTAAGGAATTTTTCATATTCCTTTTGTTCTTTTTCGGTATTCAAAAATCTCGAGTATGCAAGTCTTAAAAGCGGGTATCTTGTCTCAAAAAGTCTGCCGTAATCCACCCTCTTTGCACCGGATTTGTGCGCTGAGGACTCGTTTTTTGTGAGAAGGCCCTTTTTTTGCAAAATCTCAAGGTCTATAAAGTAGGGGTTTCCCGCCATAGAAGCAGGCGATTGATAGGGACTGTCACCGTAAGAGGTGGGATTTAAGGGCAAAACCTGCCAATATTTATTTTTCGTTTCGGCAAGAAAGTCGGCAAACTCAAAAGCACTTTTGCCAAATCCGCCAATGCCGTAAGGCGAGGGCAGTGCGCTTATGGGCATAAGAATTCCCGCCCCGCGGGGAAAACTAACGGTTTTTTCTTTTTCGTTCATAAAATACTCCAAACAGTGGGCAAAAGCCCTATAAAAATTATATCACCGAGTAAAATAAAAGTCAACAAATAAAATATGAAAAAAGCCTCGGAAATGTTCATAATCTGTTGACATTTGTCAATCGGTGTGTTAAAATATAAATCAAGGACCAAAATACTGATGAAAGGATTAAAATTTTCGTTTTCAATGCTATTTTGGTCTGAATTTTTTATAACACTTTTGGAGGAATAAGCAAATGGCAAAAAATCTTGTTTATGACATTCACGACAAGCCGAAGTTTGGCAGCATGCTTCTCTTCGCGCTTCAGCAGGTTCTGGCGATACTCGCCGCAACCATCCTGGTTCCCGCTATCGTTGGTTACGGTATGAGCCAGTCCGCCGCTCTCTTCGGAGCAGGCGTAGGTACTCTCGTTTATCAGCTCTTCACTAAGTTTAAGAGCCCCGTTTTCCTTGGCTCATCCTTCGCCTTCATCGGCTCTATGTGCGCAGCCTTCGCAGGAGCAGGCTCTGTTGTAGCTCTCGGCTACCTCGGTCTCGTTATCGGTGCGCTCTTCGCAGGTCTTGTTTACGTTGTTATCGCTATCGTGGTTAAGTTCGCAGGCGTTAAGTGGATAAACAAGCTTATGCCCGCCGTAGTTATCGGCCCCACAGTTGCTCTTATCGGTCTTTCTCTTGCGGTTAACGCAGTTAACGACCTCAAGGTAGGTAAGGTTACCGATATAACCGGCGCTTCTCTTTGCAGTCCTTATATCGCTCTTCTTTGCGGTATTATAACCCTCTTTGCAATCTTTGCTCTTTCGGTTTACGGCAAGAAGATGATAAAGCTTATTCCCTTCGTTCTCGGTATAGTCGTTGGTTACGCAGTTGCTTCGGTATTCACCGTTATCGGAATTGCTACCGACAACGTTGCTCTTCAGGTTATCAACTTCGCAGCCTTCAAGGACATGCAGATCTTTGCAGTTCCCGACTTCGCATTCATCGAAGCATTCAAGGGCTTTGAGGCTTTGAGCCCCACCTTCATCGCAACCGTTGCTGTTGCTTACGTTCCCGTTGCATTCGTAGTATTTGCTGAGCATATCGCAGACCACAAGAACCTTTCCACCATTATTGAAAGAGACCTTCTCGAGGATCCCGGTCTTCACAGAACTCTTCTCGGTGACGGCGTTGGCTCTATGGCAGGCGCGTTCTTCGGCGGATGCCCCAACACCACCTACGGCGAGAGCGTTGGTTGCGTAGCTATCACCCGTAACGCATCGGTTATCACCATTACCACCACCGCTATCATGTGTATGGTAATCTCCTTCTTCGGCCCCTTCGTTACCTTCCTTTCCTCTATTCCCAACTGCGTAATGGGCGGTGTTTGCGTAGCTCTTTACGGCTTCATTGCAGTTTCGGGTCTCAAGATGATTCAGAAGGTTGACCTTAACGAAAGCAGAAACCTCTTCGTTGTTTCTTCTATTCTTATCCCCGGTATCGGCGGTCTTAGCGTTACCTTCGGTAAGATTACCCTTACCACCATTGCTTGTTCTCTCATTCTCGGTATAGTAACCAACATCATCCTTAACCTCGGTAAGAAAAATTCCTAATCCAAATTCGGAGAAAAAATCAAAATGAAAAACTATTCCAACGTAACGATTTTCGACCATCCCCTTATAAGACACAAGATTGCGATTCTTCGTAACGAAAAAACCAGTATGAAGGAATTCCGCGAGCTTGTTGAGGAAATCACCACTCTTATGACCTTTGAGTGCTTAAGAGAAGGCGTTCCCACAGTAGAGTGCGAGGTTAAAACTCCTCTTGAAACCTGCACCCAGCAGATGGTTAAGGATAATGCAATTGTTATCGTTCCTATTCTTCGCGCAGGACTCGGTATGGTAAACGGAATTCACGTTCTTTTCCCCTCTGCAAGAGTTGGACACATCGGACTTTACAGAGACGAGGAAACCCTTGAGCCTAAGGAGTATTACTGTAAGCTCCCCGCAGGTATTGAGGAAAAGCTCGTGCTTGTCGTTGACCCTATGCTTGCAACCGGCGGCTCTGCCTGCGATGCAATAGATAAGCTCAAGGCAAGGGGCTGTAAGAACATTAAGTTTATGGCAATTCTCGGCGCTCCCGAGGGTGTAACCAAGGTTGCAGAGTCTCATCCCGACGTTCATATCTACGTTTCCACCCTTGACCGTTGCCTTAACGAGCATGGATACATTCTCCCCGGTCTTGGTGATGCGGGAGACCGTCTCTTTGGTACCAAATAGTACACTGAAATATAGAAAAATCTCCTTTCGGTTGAAAGGAGATTTTTTTGTTGATTATTTATCTTTTCTGCTCCTATAAATGTCTTTTACGGCGAAATAGGAGTTTTTCGGGCATCTGTATTCGTTAAGAACACCCTTGTTGTTATAGCCTCTTGCGCGGGTGAGACCTGCGTCGGGAGAGGTGCGCATATCGCACATCTGCCAGATGTAAGTTCCCGCAATTTTCGGGTCGTCAAGGAAGAGGTTAAGGCAGTGGGAAAGGAGCTTTGCCTGATAATCCTCGCTCCACTTAAAGGTCTCAAAGTTGCGGTGGCCGTAAACTGCCGCTCCGCCAAATTCGCTCATAATTATAGGCTTGTCGCCAAAGCCGAGGGAGTCGAGCCTTGCGTGTACCTTTTCAATAAAGCCTGCCCAGGAGTCAATATCCTCGCCGTACCAGCCGTTGTACTGATTTATTGAAACTGTGTCGCAAAATTCGTAAGAAATATCGGTAAGCGCCTTGTTGGTGGCATAGGTAACAATGCGGTTGCCTCCAATCTCCTTTAAGAGATTGTAATAGATGCGCGACATTTCGTAGCCTGCCTTTGTCTCGGTCAAAATCTCGTTATGCATACCCCAAATAATTATCGAGGGGTGGTTGTAATAGTGCTTTACCATTTCGCGGTGCATATCCGCGCCGCGGTTAACAACATCAGGGTCTGCAAGGCAGCTTTCCGAAAATCCTCCGCCCCAAATTGGAATTTCGCTCCAGAAGAGAATACCCTGCTCGTCAAGCATATCTACGAAGTAGGGATCGTTCGGGTAATGAGAGCCGCGCAGAGTGTTGCAGCCCAGGTCGAGAGCAATATCAAGGTCTCTTTGCATAAGGCACCTCGGGAATGCAAAGCCGAATCCGGGATAGTCCTCGTGGCGGTTGACGCCGAGCAGGCGTATCTTTTCGCCGTTAAGGAAAATATCGGTCTTTTTTATCTCAACCTTGCGGAAACCGCACCTGTCAAAAAGGTCGTCGGTCGAGGTAGAAATTTTGATGTCATAGAGCTTCGGGGATTTTGGTGACCAAAGCTCAAAATTGTCGATTTTAAAGCTTTTTGTAAATACTTCTTTACATTCGTGGGGGTTAAGCTCGATTTTCTCTTCTGTTTCTACCCCTGCAACAGAAGCGGTGAGCGTGTCGCAAACCGCCTTGTTTTCCGCATTGTAAAGCTCTATCGCAAAGCGGGCGGTGAGAGTTTTCAAATCCTCAGAGAGGGTGTATTCAAGGCGGTTTGAGATGGGACAAATTCCCGAAAGGCGCTCTACCGTAACCGGACGGGTAATTCCTCCGCAGTGGTACCAGTCAACCACTCTTTGGGGAATGGATTTTTCGTCAAAGGAGTTGTCAACGCGCAGGGTAAGTCTGTGATAACCCTCGACAACCGAGTTTTCAATAAGCTCAAAGGCGCAAAAGCCGCCGTAATGGGAGCCGATCTCCTTGCCGTCAAGCCAAACTCTGCAATCGGTCATAACCGCGCCGAAAACAAATCTTACAGTACCACCCTCGGTGTAAAAGTCCTTTTCGTACCAGCAGGCACCCTCGTATTCAAGAAGTCCGAGCTTCTCTGTCCAAACAGAGGGGACAGTTACCGTCTCAGCACCCGAAAGTCCCGAAAACCAGCCCTCTTCTACTCCCGCATTACCGCCGTCAACCTTGAATTTCCAGGCTCCGTCGAGAGAGCGCACATTTCTTTTTATATGCTCGTCAAAAATTCTAATCATAACTTAACCTTTTCTTTTTTTGATGTATTGCTTTGGCGAAACGCCGTAAAATTGCTTAAAGTTCTTTGAAAATACCGCAGGGTCAACAATTCCGCACTGCTCGGCTATCCTTGAAATGTTTGCATCCTCGCCGAGAATAAGAAGAAGCTCCTTTGCCTTTTTCATTCTTATTGTGGTAAGGTACTTTTTCGGGGTCATTTGCGTAACCTCGAAGAACTTTGTTCTAACATAGTCCTTGGCGTAACCGCTGTCGCGAAGAAGCTTGATGATGCTAAGCTCGCTGTTGCTGTAATTTTTCTTCATCTCGTCTATCATCTTATAGATTACCGCGTTCGTGTCGCTCTTGGGGAAATCTATATTAAGAAGAACGAACCTTAAATAGGCGTTGCAGAGCGAGTTAAAATATTCCTCGTTGGTATATCTGTTGTAAAGAGTAAGCTCCGCAAGCTTTCTGCCCTCGCCGTAAACATTGTCGTGAAGAAGGGTAGGGGAGGTAAACCTTGAAAGCTGGTCGAAATCACCCGTTACAGATATAATGTTGTATTTGCCCTCGGAGGTTATTCGGTGGTTTACTGCGGGAGGAACAATGATAATCGAGCCTTCGTAAATAGAAAATTCGTCCTGCTCGGTAATGAACACCGCATCTCCCGACTGAACGAGCATAATCTCGTAGAGCTTGTGGGTGTGGAAAATCTGTGTGCCGTGAAGCTGCACACCCTTTGAGGCACTCCAAAGAGCAGGGTCCATAGAGAGAAAGTCGTCAAACTTTTTAAGCCTCATATCTACAAAGAAGTCTTTTTCCGAGGGAATTCCGCCCTCGAAATCATAAACGCGCATAAGCTCGCTCGGAATATGCAGGGGAGAGGACGTGTCCTTGTAGCTCTCGCGCAAGAGGGTGAATGAAATATCGTCAAGATACTGAATACCCTTAATTTTCGTTGCGTAATGTATCATAAGCGCTCTTGTGGGGAGCTCGGTCTTTGCATTTATCTTAACATCGCGGAAGATGCGATCGGATCCACCGTCCTCTAAAACAAAGAGCTTCAGCCTTGAGTCTATGCCGTCAGAGTCAAGGTAGTATTCCGCGCGCAGGGTGTACCAGCTGTCGGAGCAAAGCCGTATTGCCTCGCTCTCGGGCAGGTCGGAAGGAAATACCGAAATCGACCTTGCCGAAAGGTTGTTCTCTCCCTCGCTGATGTTAAAGCGCAGAGAAAAGCAGGATGTTCCCGCATTGTTACAAAACTCAATCTTAAAATACTTCTTCGAGTAATTCCAAACCGGCTCAAAGCGGTAACGCATTTCAAAAACAAAGGCGGTGGGCGAGGAGGACGCCGCGTTGCCCGCAATATTCGTTGTACTGCTGATATTATGGGTGGTATTAGCGGTGAAAATCTTTATAACCTTGTTGTTTTTGTCGGTCGGGTCGGTGTCCTGGTAAAACCTGGCACCGTAAAGTCCATTAAAACTAGGTGTGAGATCTTCATCATTAGAGATAACTCTGGCGTTGATTTCCATAACTTTGCCTCCTTTTGCCGATTTTTACAGTAATATTAGACCATATTTTGGTCGATTTGTCAATAATTTTTTCGCCCTATTTAGTTTTTTTGCGAAAAAACCTAGCAAAAAGACAAAAAAATCTCCCGTTCCTTATGTTATAATACAAGTAGAATGTAGAAGTATCTCTATATTCTTCATTTAGCTTATTAAAATTTCATAATAAAGGGAAAGGAGTTCAAATGAAAAAAATCGAATACGTAAGCACAGAGTGCGAAGTTGTGCTTATCGAAACAAGTGACATTATCGCAACATCAAACGCACCCGGCTCCAGCGGCGGAAATATGGACGATTCCTGGGATGAAGGCTAAAAAACAAAAAACAATACATAATTTTTGAAAGGAAAAGAAAAAATGAAAAACACATTTACCAAAATCGCGCTTCTCGTTCTTTCTCTCGCTCTCCTTGCTTGCGTTCCCTTCGCAGTAAGTGCTGAGGAGACTTCGAACGAGGTTAAGATCCTTGCAAAGAACGTAATTTACGAGGATCAGATCAGATTAGTATTCGCAGTAGACGCAACCGTTGAGGAAGCTAACAACGTTAAGGTTGTTTACAAGTGGGGCGAGGATGGCGAAGTTAAGAACGCAGTTCTTCTCGATCCTACCGTTTCAGTCAACCTTTATAATGACCATCCTGCTTTCGCAATTGACGGCGTTCCCGCAAAGGAGCTTGCAGCTACCGTTTACGTAACTGCTTTTACCGGTGACGCTCCCGCAGACGATGCAGATTGGCTTACCTATTCCGCAGCAGAGTACTTCTATGCGAAGCTCTACAAGGACGGCTTTATTAACATGACCGAGGCAGACGGCGATGACTATAACAGAAAGTGCCTCTACCAGACTCAGCTCGAGCTTGGTAAGTACGCACAGCTCGTTCTTAACTACAACGAAAATCAGCTTGCAACCGATTATTCCTATATCTTCACCACTAACGAGAGCGTAAGCTTCGGCGGCAAGAGTACCGCTTTCGGCTACGGCGAGCTTAGCCTTACCGCAACCTCCGAGCTTGCTATCTCGGGTTGGACTCTCACCGATATGAACGGAGAAGAAACCACTCTTGAAACCGCTATCCTCACTGCTAAAGGCGTTTATAGCGTAGAGCCTATCTTCGGCGGTCACGATTGCGCTGATGAAAATCCTGTAGACCACCTCTGTGATTCTTGCGGCGACCCTTTAAGCAGCTGTGCTACTAACGATAACAATCACCTCTGCGATCTTTGCGGCAAGGTAGCTTCCACTTGTGTTGACGCAGACAAGAACGGTCAGTGCGATGTTTGCTTTGTGTACAATTTCAACGTTGAAAGCATGGCGCAGTCCGAGCAGTTGAACATCTATAACGTTGCTTGGAACGGACAGGATACTACCGTAGAAGATAATTTCTCTTCTACCACGACTCTTACCACGTCTCAGAACCGTCCCAGCGGCTTCGACAACGGCGAATGGTTCTGCCTTGCTGCCAATCCCACCGACGCTGCCGACACCGTTCTTAGATTCAATTCGATTTACAAGAAAGATAATACCGAGAAGTCCCACATAACCTTCGCTCCTAATGTTGAGGTTGAAAACGGCGACCTCGTTGTATTCGAGTTTGACTTCTACCATGTCAGCGGCGCTTCCTCAAAGAACCCCATTCGTTTCTACGATATTTATGCAGACGGTACGGCTTCTGCCGACTACACACCTACCTATACGAATGCGAATAACGTTGCAGTTTCCATAGGAACAACCAAACCTACGTTTGCTAAGGAAACTTGGGTAAGATACCGCCTCGTTTATAACAACTCTAACGATACTATTTATTGGTATTACAGCGTTGACGGCGGTGCAACCTATGCGTTTGCCGGCACAAACGCTTATAAGGCTGCAAGTGATATAGTTGCTGTCGGATTCAGAGGAAACAACGTATGGAACGGCAACTCCACGCTTCTGTTCGACAACATTAAGTGTGTAAAGACTACCGCTGAGGCTTACGGTATCACCCTTAACTAATATCAGTAAATAAGACTTAAATTTATTAGGTTTTATCGATAAAATGTAACTTCATCGCGGCTTTTCGGCAAAACCAAAAGCCGCGATTTTTAACCAAAGACAGCCTTTCCAAAGTGAAAAGGCAACATCAACAGCTTGACGGATGCGGTGCTCGTTAGCCGAAAAAGCCCAAACGAAAGCCCCCGTCCCTTTGTGACAGTCTCCCCGAGGGAGGCTAGAGTCAGAAAGATAATAAGAGAATTAAAGATATGCATAATAAAAACATTTTGACAAAAGAAAGAATAGACTCTCTTCGAGAAATAAGAAACAAAAAGAGAGAAGAATCCTTTGCTGCTCTCGTTCCCGCTATGGGCGAGGAAGCGGTGGAGGAGATAAGAAAAATCTACTCAATGTTTGACGAGAGAATGCTCGTTTGGATGGCAAACCTTTGGGAGCCTAACATTGGCGGATTTTATTATTCCAATTCCGCAAGAGACCACGAGGGCTTTCTTCCCGACCTTGAGTCCACCCATCAGGCGGTGATCTTCATTACCGAGCAGTGCGGACTTGTCTCTAAGGATCAAATGCATATAACTGCAATCCCCGAGAGATTTGCTTCAAAAATGGCAGACTTTGCCTATGATCTTCAGGACGAGGACGGCAGCTTCTATCACCCACAGTGGGGTAAAAACATAACCGCAACAAGAAAGGGCAGGGACGGTGCCGCGGCCTGGCGTCTTATCGAGCCTCTTGGCAGAAAGTGCAAGTATCTTCGCCTTTCACAGCGCCCGAAAAACGAGGAAACAAAGGCGGCATTGCCCGAATTCCTTGCCTCTACCGACACACTTTTGGAATGGCTTGAGGGTCAGCGCATAGAAGAGCGCTCCTATCAGTTTGGTCATTATATAAACTCCACCTCAACAAACTTCTTTGTGGCGGGTCAGGAATACGTTGACACCCTGGTCGCTTGGCTTAACTCCAAAAACCGCGCGGATAACGGACTTTGGGAGCCGCAGGTTAACTACTCTTCGGTAAACGGACTTATGAAGCTCAGCCTTTGCTACCCCGGCTTTGGCGCAAAGCTCCCCTATCCCGAAAAATCCTATGAGAGCGCAAGAGCCGCAGTGCTTTCCGATGAGCCTCTTACCTTTGCCTGCGAATATTACAACGCCTGGGCGGCTGTTAACAACTCCATAAAATCTATGGATGGCGAAATGGCAGAGGCCTACCGCGAAAAGCTCAAGCAGGATGCCCCCGAAATGATAAGAGTTACGGGCGAAAAAATGGCAAAGTGCAGAGTTGACGACGGAAGCTTTGCTTACTTTACCGCCGAGTCGGGAAAAGCCTGCCCTCGCTCGCAGGGTGCGCTTGTGGGCCTTGAAAATGTGAGAGAGGGAGACATAAACGGCAACGGTTGCTCGACCAGCGCCCCCTTGCGTCACCTTTTTGCGGCATTCGGTGTTGAAAAACCCACGATGTTTACCTCTGAGGATGCCGAGCTTATCTTCGAGCTTATGGACAATGCGGTCTCTCCTGTTAAAAAACCGCTTTAACATTCCTTTTTAAAATAAAAGCGAGGAAAATTATGAAAAAAATTCTTTTACTTACACTTTCCCTCCTTCTTATTCTTGCGATGTGCGTTTCGTGCAACAAGAAGGACGGCGAAACAAAGCCCTCGGACGATACAAATGCTCCGAGCGGTGACAATACCGACACACCTCCGTCGGGCAGCCTTGTCTGGTCTGAAAATACAAGCACCTTGATATTGGTTAGCGACAGCGATAATTACGGAATTCTCGAGGTTTTGTCAACTCATGTTTACGAAACGTCCGGAAAAATACCCCAAGTCAAGGGTGAGGATGTGGATGGTAATTACGGCAGAATTATAGTTGGTGACAACGGCTCCGATATTGCGAAAAAGGCTTACAAAAAGCTTGACGATTACGCAAATCTCCAGGGTCTTTTCGATTCAAAGAGAAGCGCATGGCTGATTTGGTCGGAAAACGGCACTATCGTTATTGCATACAGTGACCTTCTTGCTAAAAAGGACGCGATAGACTACATTGCCAAAAATTACACCACCGCGGCTTTCGGCCCCGGTAACGGCACTCTCTCAAAGGCAATATTTGATATTGAAGAATATCTCACCGTCTTAAGGGAGACCGAGCAGGCTCCTTATATGCAGGAGCTTGGCGCAATTCTCGGCGCAGACGCTCTTGAAGCCTTTAAAAAGCTTTATTCTATTTATGACGAGGACCTTTACGTTTGGCTTGCTAACCTTTGGTGTCCCGATAACGGCGGCTTCTATTATTCCGCCTCTGCGAGAAACAACGAGGGCTTCCTTCCCGACCTTGAATCTACCGGCCAGGCGCTGAAGATAATGGATAACGCAGGACTTTCGGTGGCTCTTGGCGGCAGCTGGCAGAAAATGCTTCCTAAGGACATTGCCGAAAAGCTGGTTAAGTTTGCATACGATATGCAGGCAGAGGACGGATATTTCTATCATCCCCAGTGGGGCACCGGAATTTCCACCACCAGAAGAGGCCGTGACGCAGGCTGGGCAAAAACCATTCTTTCGGGTCTTGGCGCAACGCCGAAATATCCTTACCTTAGCGGCATAACGACCCCCACCGCATCGCTCCACCTTACCACCTCCCTCAAGGGAGGCTCCTCTGCGGAACTTGTTTCTAAGGTGATGCTAACTGCGGCAAGTAACTCAAAGTATGAATCCGAGGCAAGCTTTATTGCCTACCTTGATTCGCTTAAATTTAACGAAAACTCCTATTCTGCGGGTAACGTAATAAACTCCACCACCTCCGAAATCAAGAAGGCGGGATATTGGCAGACTCTCAGAGATTATCTTACCGAGCATCAGAATCCCGAGAACGGTCTTTGGGAGGACGAGGTAACCTATCAGTCTGTTAACGGCTTAATGAAGCTTTGCACCTGCTTTGGCTCCTCTTATCCCAATGCTGAAAAGGCTCTCGAGTCGGCAATGCAGATACTTATGCGTCCTATTGACGACGAGCTTACGGGTATAACCTATGTTTACAACCCCTGGGTTGCTATTGCAAACCTTCTCCACGCGGTAAGCGACGAGACTGAGACTACCCTTCGTCAGATGCTTCGCGATAACGCAAAGGAAATATTCCTTATGACTGCCGAAAAGCTCTCTGCTTTTGCAAAGGATGACGGCGGCTTCTCCTACCTTAGAGATTATTCCTCTCCCTTCTCTCAGGACTCGCTCGTTGCAGTCAGCGGAAGCGTTGAGAGTGATGTAAATGCTACTACTATCGCTATCTCTACCGTTGTGCGTTATATGGAAGAGGTATTCGACCTTAAATTCCCCCCTCTTTACTCAAGATACGAGGGAATCTATTTCGTAGATACCCTTACAAGCATGGGTACTATCATAAAGGACAGCCTTCTTGCCAAGGACCCCGAGGTTATCACCTTTGACGAATACGAAGATGATGACATTAAGGTCGACGCCAATGTTGTAACCAATCCTCACCCCGCTGTCGAAAACAGAATAGGTGATGCTGAGACCGACGGCAGCGAATATATCTGGTTTGAGGCAGCCCTTGTTCCCAACCCCAAAAAGGAGGCGGGCAACACCGACTATGTACTCTACGCGGGTGATAAGACAAGACCCGAGGACAGCGGATACGATAAGCTTGTTGCAGAAACTGCAAGCTCTACCATATTTAACATTACCAACCTGGGCGCACCCGGAAACTGTTACGTTTTCGAGGCAGATATGCTCTTCGGCGGCAGCGAAAGCAGCACAAGCCCCGTAGCTCAGCTTAACTTTGTAAGGGATACCGGCTCTGACCCCCTTATCTCTGCTTGGGTAGACTTCTATCAGTACACGAGAGGTGGTCAGAATTACCTCAGAATTCAGGAATACTTCGCAGGTGCTGACGGCGTTAAGGATACCGAGGTCGTTGCGGGACTTCCCGTTGACGATTGGTTCAAGCTCCGCATCGAGATGTATAAGGATTACTCCGGCGAGGGCGGCGAGCTTAAAATAATGCTCAAATTCTTCGTTAACGACAAGTTCGTAGGCATCTCCGACTCGGGTCACTACCAGAAGGGCGCATACAAGGACTTCCTTGTTAACGCAGTTAAGCTCTCTTATTACAGACACGCAGCATCTTCCTTCTATCTTGACAACATCTATGTTGCAAAGAAGAATCTTACCTATGAGCTTGGTAAGTATGAGTCTGACGCGGTTGAAAGACCCGTTAGCGACAAGAAGGTTTATGACTTTAATGACGGACTTATTCCCAACGGTCCCGACATCTGGACCGAGATGTACTACCGTAACGAGGACGGCGAGCAGGTTATGATGAACGCTGCCGATTGGACCAACGACCTTGATTCTCAGTTCGGCGGCTCCAAGGGTCCCGGCGCAAAGGTTTATATTGCAGACGACCCCGAGAGCGCGGCAAATAAGGTGCTTCGCGCATATTCCTTCAACACCAAGACCTCTTCCTATAAGGCAACAATGCATGTTGACGGAATGTTAACGAAGGAGGGAGCCGACACTTGGGAGGTAGAGTTTGACTACTACTTTGACAAGATCTCTTGGATCTACTCCAAAAACTTCTTCACCCTCGCATTCTGTAACGAAAACGGCAGTACGATGACTGCTATTAACTTCAACGGACTTAACTGGGACGATTCTCACAATACCGAGGTTCTCGGCATTGCTCTTAGTGACGGAACTACTCTTGAAAACTTCGTTATTTACGATGCAACCTGGTACACCTTCAAGGTGGTTTATCACCACAACGAGACCAATCCCGCCGAGTCTATGCTTCTTATCTACGTTCTCGGTACCGACGGATACCAGTGTATCGCAAATACCGCGGTAAGCAGTAAGTTCGGCGCAGTAAGCGGTGTTGACCTTGTGTTCCAGTGCTATGACATCAGAGGAACTCAGTATATCGACGACCTTTCGGTTTCTATAACCGATACCGCCTACGTTTACGATAAGCCTATCGAGGGCGAGATAGAAATTCCCGTTCCCGAGGATAACAAGATCTACGTTGAAGGCTCTCAGAGAGGAAACGGCGTATATTATGAAAATGCCGAAAGATATACCGCGGCGTCTCACGCCGAGCTTATCAAAAACGGCATTATGGCAAAAAACACAAAGCGCGGCGACGGTATTGGCGACGGCAACCGTGAGCTTGAATTCGTTAATGTTGACGGCGGTTACGCCCTCTCTTACACATCCACCGGCAGCGGCAACCACGCGCTCAACTTTGTATCAAAGGCTCCCGCAATAGACGGCTTCGTCTTCGAAACCGACATAAAGCTTTCGGGCGTTGATACCGAGGAGGGCAGAGACATTCGCTTTACGGGTACTGCGACCAACGGTACTGCTGACTCGGGTCTCTACGCCTTCAACCTTAAATTCCATAAGAACCCCAATGACAGAAGCGGCGGTTACATCGTTACTATACAGAACAACGAGCAGAAGGTCGTTATAAAGGACGACGTATGGGTAAACGTTCGCCTCGTTGCAGAGGGAACAAAGGAAAACTCTCCTCTCAAGCTTTATATCAACGGCACGATGGTTGTTGAAAGCACTCTTAACGCAGATATTTCTACCATAAAGGGCGTTGAGCTTTACACTCCTTCGACCTACAACGGCCACGGCTGGGAGCAGGGTACCGTTTACCTTGATAACACCTATGTTTCGGGTACCGGCGTTTACGTTCCTCCTCCCACCTTTACCGAGGAATCGAGAGGCGAGGGTAAGAACGCAGGAAGCGCAATCACCTATGAGGGAACAACCTATGACGACCTTGTCAATGGCGGTTATATGGCAAAGAACACCTCAAGAGGCGACGGAATTGAGGCAGGCAACAGAACACTTGAGCTTAAAGATGTTGACGGCGGTAATGCACTCGTTTATTCGGCTCTTGCCAGCGGAAACCACTCAATAAACTTCAAGAATGAAAACGATCCTCACTACGGCTTCCTCTTCGAAACCGACATTAAGCTTAACGGTATTAACAACTCGGACTCCAGAAAAGTAACCTTTGTGGGAACTAACTCAAACGGCACAAATAATGCAGGACTTTGGGGCGTTAACATCGGCTTCTATAAGAATACCGAGACCGAGGACGGCGGTTATATTGTAACCGTTGGCGGTGCTGAGGACGATTGGAAGGGCATTATCGCGGAGGATACCTGGGTAAATATCCGCTTTGAGTCCACCTCTCTTGCACAGGACGGCGCATTCAGCTTCTACATCAACGGTGAAAAGGTTTGCGACGGCGCCCTTACCTCGGCTATCACCTCAATTAAGGGTATCGAGCTTTATACTCCTTCAACCTCGGGCGGCGAGGGCTTTGTCAGCGGTTCGATAAGCCTTGATAACACCTATGTTACCGGTACAAACGCGCCCGTAGAAGAGATTACCTCCACCTCCAGAGGCGAGGGTCTGGGCGTTGATAAGGCTATAAGCTATGACGGCACAACCTACGATGAGCTTCTTGCAGGCGGTAGAATTCTCGAAAACACTTATAGAAAAGACGGTGTTTTGGATGGACACAGAACTCTTTCTCTTGTAGATGTTGACGGCAACACAGCTCTCAAGTATTCTTCTATCGGCAGCGGCAACCACGCAATCGACTTTGACATTGACGGCAAGGTTGAAGAGGGTCTTGTCTTTGAGACCGATATAATGCTCGAGGGAATTGACGCAAGCTTTGAAAGACCGATCACCTTCTACGGCACATCCAACGGCGGCAGCGGAAACGTTGACGTTTGGAGCTTTGCTATCAAGCTTTGCGCTAACCCCGTAAAGACCCAGGGCGGTACATATCTTCAGATTGCGGGAAGCTCTTTCCATATAGTTATTCCCGATAACACCTGGATAAACCTCCGCGTTGAGTTCAAGGGAACAAAGATGGGCGACAGATTTGATATCTATATTAACGGCGAATATGTTGATATGGGACATCTGTCCGGCTCTATCTCGGCAATGACCGCAGTTGAGCTTTACACCCAGTCCACCCTTAATGGCAATCAGGGTATGGAAAACGGCTCTATCTATCTCGATAACACCTATATCTACGGTATCGAGGCAGAAGGACAGCCCGAAAATCCCACGCCCGACACTCCTAATCCCGAGCAGGGAACAGGCTCCAGCAGCGGCAATTTGGACGGCGAGGGCTGGGAAGACTAACCCTTAAAAAAACAAAAAAACGCCTTCGGGCAAAAAGGGCGAGGATACCGTTTTGCGGTATCCTCGTCTGTCATTATATGTTTTTTTGAAGCCTTTTTTCCCTTGATACACCCGTCATTTTTGCGCGGTATTCGGAGGGAGATGTGCCGTATTGCTTCTTAAAGGAGCGGTTAAAGTAGGAAATGTTGTTAAATCCGCACTCCAGTGCAATTTCTATTATTCTTTCGTCTGTTTTTATCAGCATTTCCTCCGCGCGAATGAGCTTTTGCCTTTGGTTATACTCGGCGTAGCTCATACCAACCTCCTGCTTGAAAAGACGGCCGATATATTTTTCGTTTTTTTGATAGGTTTTTGCAAATTCGGCAAGAGAGGTCTCGGTTTGGTAAAGCTCGTCGGCGTGGCGCTTCATAAGATAAACCAGCCAGTGCATCTCGTGCTTTGGCTTAGGCGCGTTTTTGTCAAGATATAAAAGATAGTCCTTAACGAGCTCCCCAATCCTAAAAAGCTCCTCGGGGGTGTCGATATGTTCGCAGTTTTCAAGCTCCGAGATAAGCATTTTTTCGTCAGCGCCTGAGCGGGAGCAGGTCCTTTTTATAATTTCGACCGATTTTTCCTTGTCTATAACCGCGTTGCCGACATAAATAACCGCGCAAACACCTCCGTTTGTTAAAACGGGGACGGCAATCTCAAAAATGCCGTAAATGCAGTGACCGCAAAAGGGCTCCTTTTCCGAAACCGCCTTGGCGTTGGCAAAGGTCTTGCATTTTAGGCAGGGTCTGCCCTTTGATGCCGATTTTGCTATGGCGCAGTATTTTTTCGTATGCACGATGTTATCCAATTCAAGCTTTGTATAAGGGCTGTCGGTAATTCCCGAAAGGTCAAGGACACTAATGTGGATATTGCGCCCCCTTGTCAGCTCGTCAATCAAAAATTGAAGTGTTTGCATAAAACCCTCGAAACCTTTTTTAGTATATTATAACATAAAAGTATCCTTTGTGCAAGTATTTTGTGTCTTTTGTGTTAGATAAAGTTTTTTATGAGTGATAAAATTATAATGTAAGCTATTTTTAATCAAAATCAACACCCTATGAAAGGAGAATTTCACGAAATGAAAGAAAAAATAAGCTACACCGAAGCGCTTATCGAAGTTGTAAGCCTTGAAATTTCGGACATCGTAACCTCCTCGTCAAATTCGGGCGGCAGCTGGGGCGGCTCGGGCGGCAACATAGACCCGGACGGCTGGGTTTAAAGCAAAACAACCAAATTTTAAAACTTGAAAGGGTAAAAAAATGAAAAAAACAAGACTTATTATTTTCGCATTTACACTTGCCTTGCTCGTGTCCGCATTCGTTGGATTCAGCGCAAGCGCAGAGGAGGACGGCGCGCTTGAAATCAAGTCGTTGAACCTCGTTTATAATGACAAGGTTGAGCTTCTCGTTGCTATTGATATTGATAACTCTCAGAGAGATAACGTTGAGGTTACTTACACCCTCGGCGGTGAGAGCTACGAGGCAATGCTTCATCCCACCGAAACCTACACGAATGACGGCGTTACATATCCCGTATTCTACACTGTGGGTATAGCTCCCAAGGATATTGACTCGGTTATGACCTTTGAAGCGCACATCAAGGGCAGCGGAGCAAAGGGCGAGGCATACTCGGCTTCTATTCTCGACTACCTTTACGCAAGACTTTATAAAAACGGCTATATAGATATGACCGAGGGCGATGACCTCAAGAGAAAAGAGCTTTACATTAACACGATAAACTACGCCTCCAGCGCAAAGGACGTTCTCGTTAACGTTGGGGAGGGCAAAGAGGAGCCTCTCTTCACCGACTATCTCTTCGCTTGGTCGAATGATGACGGCTTCAAGGTTGCAGCCGACCGCTTCTTCGGTGCTTTTACTCCCGGCAGCGAGATAACCCCCGTTTTCGTTGGCGAAGGCTCCGTTTCCGAGTGGAACCTCTTTAATGCAGAGGGCGTGTCTCTCGGCACTGCTGAGCTCGGCTCCGCCGTAGCGCTTAACTGCCACACCGAGTTTTCTAAAGCCGTGCTCGAGGACAGCGTTACCGTAATGGATTATGAAAACGGCGCATCTAATGCTTTTGTATCCTCCGTTGACGCAAGCGGCAACCCCGTAAGCGGTGCTTATGCAAGCGGCTCTTCGCTTGCGATGGGTCTTACTACTAAAGGTGACAACACCTATCTCCAGGTTCGTAACCCTGCAAACAGCGGTAAGACCGGCGTAACTACCGTAAATCTTTCCAACACTATTCAGACAGGTAACTGCTACACCTTCGAGACCAAGATCAATATAGAAGGCGCAACCGGCGGCAACAACTTCGCTCAGCTCGTGTTCGTTAACAACAACGGCGGTGAGGCTGTAAATCTTTATCTGAAGGCTACAAATAATGCGAACGGAAAGGCTAACTTTGCTGTTGCAACCACCGGCACAAACTCTAACTTCACCGCGGGTACCGTTCTCTTCGACTATAACGACAAGTCTATCGGCACTACCACCTGGTTCACTCTTCGCGTTGAGTTCTACTTTGAAGGCGCGGGCGATGCTACTGCGGAGAACACCTACATGAAGCTCTACGTTGACGATATTCTCGCATACGACGGTCTTGCGCACTGGGCGCTTGGCGCAAACATCAACCGCGTTGAGATAAGACACGTCTCCGCAGGTAAGACTCACAACACCTGCTACGATGACATCTTCTTCACCAGAACAAACAAGGCATACACAGAATAAATAAAAACTGCTTCGTGGCTTTCGCTCATTGGTGAAAGCCACGATTTTGAAAACAAAGGTTTACAAAATGAAAACCAGAGAAGAAATACTGACAAAAGAGCGGCTTGATTTTGTAAAAGAAAAAAGAGAGGCTATTCGTGAGAAAGCCTTCCTAGCCGCAGAAGAAAAAATAGGCAAAGAGGGCGCATGTGCCCTAAAGGAGCTTTATTCCTCCTTTGATGAAAAAATATATATTTGGTTTTCGGGGCTTTGGGATAAGGACATAGGCGCGTTCTATTATTCCGAGTCGGCAAAAGACACCTCTCCCTATCTTCCCGATATAGAAAGCACTGTGCAAATCCTCCGCTTTCTTAACAACTCGGGTATGATTGCCAAAGGCGAGGGAAGCTACCTTAACAGAATACCCGCTGCGGTGCGCGAGGGAATAGTGAATTTTGCTCTTTCGCTCCAGGACCCAGACGGCTTCTTTTATCACCCACAATGGGGCAAGAATATCTCTCCCTCAAGGCGGGGCAGGGACCTTTCCTGGGCAAAAAACACCCTTGCCGATGCGGGCGTTCAGCCGAAATATATGCTCCCCACCGCAAAGACCGCGGACGGAAAACGCTCGGAGCATCTTCCCGATTACCTAAAGGATATAAGCCTTTTTAAGGAATATCTTGAAAAATTCGACATTCGTGAAAATTCCTATTACATAGGAAACATTATAGAGTCAACAATGTCGCTTATCAGCGCTGCGGGCGAGGAATATACTTCCTATCTTGCCGAGTGGCTCAACCGCAACAACCGCGCGGATAACGGACTTTGGGAGGAAGAGATAAAATATTCCTCGGTTAACGGACTTATGAAGCTTTCGGGCAATTACCCTGCCTTAAAGACGGGACTTCCTCACGCAGAGGCATCTCTTCGCAGCGCATTTTTTGCCGCTATGAGTGACGAGAGAATGAAGTTCGTTTGCGAGGTCTATAACCCCTGGGCAACCATAGGCAATATCTTCCGCGCAAACAAGGACACCCCCGACAAGGCGGTGCTTGACAGTATGAGAGCAGAGCTTATCGAAAGCGCCCCCCGTCTTATTGAAAAAACCAAAGAAAAGATAGGCGTTTTCGGAAAGGGTGACGGCTCGTACTCCTATTTTAAACGCATGTCAAGCTCTATTTCTCAGGGCGCTCCCGTTGCGATCCCCGGCACAAACGAGGGTGACGTAAATGCAACCACAATATGTGTCGGCTCTACGGCAAGGTGTATATGCGCGGCATTCGGTTTGCCGATGATACCCATTTTCGCTCCCGAGGACGGAGAGCTGTTCTTCGAGCTTTTGGAGAACGCCCCCGCCGTAGTAAAAAAGCGCAGTCTTGATGTTTTTCCCGAAAAGCTTTCCGATAAGGAAGAGCTTGGTGAATAAATACTGCCGAAAGGAAAAGATATGAAAAAAATATTTTTGTTTTTATGTATAGCGGCTATGTCGGCGCTACTGCTTGCCTCTTGTGAGAAAAACGAGAGCAAGGCTCCCTCATCGGATACCCCTCCTGCGGACACCGACACAAGCGGCGATAATAGCGAAAACAACACCGACTCAAGCGAGAAGACCGAGGGTTGGAGCAGTGGAGATAAGGTGTATTACAGAGGTGATACAAACATCTCCGTCGGAACCGTTGCCGATAGCTTTTTGAGCAAAATGGAAATTACCCTCTTTACGGATGGGGGTAGCGAGACCGATAAGCTTTTCATTCTTGGAGAATATGACTCTCCCCTTTCGGTGAAGGCATACGAGAAGCTTGAGAGTGCTGCGGTCGAGGCGGGAAATAAGGACACATTCCTTATTTATTCCAACGGCAAGGATGTTGCCATAGCATACGAAACGCTCGTTGCGCGCTATGCGGCGCTGGAATACTTCTTCAATAATTTTAAGGATCTTGATATATGCAAGGGCGGCGTGCTTGCCGTCGAGAGCATAGACGCAAGAGATTACGTAAACGAAATGAGAGCGGCTCTTCGCGGCGAGGATATTTCGGCTCTTGAGAGCGTTATTTCCTCGGGTGCGGTAAACGAGCTTAAAAAGCTTTATTCCCTCTATGACGAGAGGGTATATATCTGGCTTGCAAACCTTTACGATCCCGATATAGGCGGATTCTATTACTCCAATTCGGGCAGAAATACTCAGGGCTTCCTCCCCGACCTTGAATCCACCGCTCAGGCGCTTATGTTTATGGCTGAAAGCGGAATGCTTGAGGATTACGATGGAGTATACGGCGTGGCGGTAACTCCCGAAATGCGCGCGGCAATTTTAGCCTTCGCAAAAAACAGCCAGGACTCCTCTGACGGATATTTTTACCATCCTCAGTGGGGCAAGAGCATAAGCAACACAAGAAGGGGCAGAGACCTTAGCTGGGCAACGAGAATAATAGCCGCTTTTGGCGAAAGACCCCTTTGGGATACGCCAAACGGTGTTGAAGGTGAAAAGCCCGGCGAGGGCGCCGTTCTGACCTCTGTTTTGCGCTCCGGAATGGCAATTTCGGTATCGAAAATAGCTTCCGTATCCAAACTTGAATACCTTCAAAGCGTTGAGCTTTTCCTAAAGCATCTTGAAGAGGATTTTGATTGGGAAACCGATTCTTACAAGGCGGGTAATTCCATAGAGTCCGACCTTGGTCAGATACAGACGGCAGGTCCCCTTTACACCGAGGCGCTTATCAATTTCCTTAACTCAAAGCAGAAGCAAAACGGACTTTGGGAGGACGAGATAAGCTATAATTCGGTAAACGGCTTAATGAAAATCTCGGTAGTCTACATTTCCTTAAAACAGGCTATACCCAACGCAGAGCAGGCAATGGACAGCGCGCTGCGAATGCTTAAATCCGAGGACACTCCCTCTCACGTTTGCTCGGTTTACAACCCCTGGGAGGCGGTAGTAAACGTTTTAAAGAGTATCGAAAAAACCTCGGGCTTTGAGGCAGTTTATCAGCTGAAGAGTCAGTTCAGAGAAGAGGCAGAGGAGCTGATCAGGGTAACGGTAGAGAAGATTTCGGAATTCAAGAAGAGTGACGGAGGATTTTCATATTACCTAAAGTATTCGGCGCCCAATTCCCAAGGCTCTGCGGTAGCTCTCGAAAAATCCGCAGAGAGTGATGTAAACGCAACCATGATTTGCACAAACAGTATAGTGGGAGCAATGTTCGAAGCTTTCGGCATTGATCAGGTCAACCGCTACTATGCGGTAGATTACGCTCTGTTTTCCGACACGCTTTACGACCTCGGCACGATCATAAAGGACAAAATTCCCGAGCCGGAGGAAATTACCTTTGACGATTATGACGCGGCCTGGGGCGAGAGCGAGGGAGGCGTTGTTAAATACCCCGACGATTATGTTGAAAATATCGTTGGCGACACCGACTCCTCAAACGGTATCTTTAAGTGGCTGCAGAGCGCAGTCGTTAAAAATCCCGACCCCGATGCTTCAAAGGGAGATAAGGTTCTTTACGTAAAATCCAATGTAGACGTTGGCGCGCAAAAGCCCCTTGCCGACAAGCCCTCAAGCACTAGGTTTAAGATTGCATACGCCGACCTTGCAGTGCTTGGAAACTGCTTCGTTTACGACGCGGATATGTACTTTGTTCCCGGCTACGGAAAGACGAACAGCAGCGGAGCGGCAACCTCCGACCCCATATTGCAGTTGTTCTTTATGGGAGACAAAGATCCCCAGGCATCCGTCAACTTCTCGGTTTATACCGAAAACAATGTAGATTATATTAAAATCGGCGAAAATCACCAGGGCCTTGACGGTAAGCAGAGCAATATTGCAGGTGGAATACCTATGGGCAAATGGGTGAATATCCGCTTTGAATATTACAAAAATTATGAAACAATTGAGGTAGACTCAAAGACCGTAACCGTCTTTAAACCCGTTCTCAAAATTTTCGTTGACGGAAAGTTTATGGGCGATTGCGATGCAACCATAACGGGACTAAACAGTTCGGGCGTGATAGATTATTACGACAGAAAAATAAACCAGGTATCGGTATCATACTACCGCTATCTTGCAAGCGAGGTTTATTTCAACAACGTTCTTGTGGAGCGCACGAGAAAGGAATACGTCAAGGGCGAAAACCCCGATGCTATGATAGACCCGCCGCTTCCCGATGAGGAAATGCGTGAAAGCTACGGCTTTGAGGACGGGCTTCTTAACACCTCCAATGTTGTAAATAAGGTAAGAGTTTTAGACTTCGGCGTTAAAAAATACATTAACGCAAGTGAGGGTCAAACCTACAATCCCTATATTTCTTACAGCATAACCGCCGACCCAAAGGATGCGGCAAACAAGGTTTTAAGGGTTGAAACTTTGAAATCCGAAGAGTTTGACAAGCCCTCGAGAACGGAGGTAAATCTCTACAACTCCTCCGCAGACGGCACAGATTATATCTTCGAGAGCAAATTCTACTACGAGTCGGATGCAATCGGAATAAACGGCGACCTGACGCAGATTTTGTTCTTAAACGCAAACGAGGGACAGCTTTACGTCCTTCGCATCTCGGCAAAGCAGACAAACGGCGTCTTTAAGCTTTCACTTATCGAGAATAACGGCGAGGGTAAGACGATTTGCGAGAACATAGCCTGCGACGAGTGGTTCACGCTGAAAATTGTGTTCCACAGAACGGGCAATGCCGAAACAACGGGCGCAGATATCTATCTTAACGGCGAGCACGTAGCAACCGACACAAGCTATAAGGAGGCAGCCCTTCAGCAAAGCCCCTTGATCAAGGTTGCTCTCGTTCACCAAAAGACCAACAGATCCACCGTTTATCTTGACGATATTTCCTTTAAGAAGAGCGGAAGCATAAACGAGTCTGTAGAGGAAGATAAGCCGATTGCCGACTTTACCGACGGCTTTAACACCAAATATGTTCACAGCTTCACCTACCTAGGCTCCGAGTGCCTTAACGTTGCCGACGTTGACCCCGTAAAGATGGAAACCCTTTACACAAAGTTCTATCTTTACACCGACCCCAAGGACGGCGCAAATCAGGTCCTGCGCGCGGTAAATAAAAACGGCGGCACTAACGCGGGCTACACTCGTGTTGATATTTCGGGTGATAAAACCAAGGGCGATAAATACACTCTTGAAACGAGAATGTATATCGAAACCGCAAGCACGGGATATAACCTGACGCAGATAAAGTTTGTTGACAAAAACGGCGGTACAGCCTTTAACGCCTATGTTTCAATCGACTCGGCTACGAATAATCTAAAGATTGCAACAACGGGCAGCGGCAGCTTCCCCGCGGCAGGTACAAACCTTATAAGCACCGATATTTCGATCAAGAAAGCCGAGTGGTTTACTTTAAGAGTGGAGCTTTACCACAAGGGCAATGACTCTACAAGCTCTAACACCTACCTGAAGCTCTATCTTAACGATACTCTCGCGTATGACGGAATTGCATACAACTCCCTGGGTGCAGAGATAGACTTTGTTGACCTCGTTCATTGTAAAACCGCAAAATCGAGCGGGGTTTACTTTGACGACATCTCCTTGACAAGAGCCGACCTCTCATACGGAAGCTGATGCTCTTGAAAAAAAGAGATAGCCCCGCTTTTTTGAAAAAATCTATTGAACTTACCGTATATATATGTTATAATTAACTATACAAATTAAAAAATATTTAGGAGACGATTTATGAAGACCAAAACTCTTGGCGTAATGCTTGACGTTTCGCGAAACGCCGTTATGAATATGGAAAATCTTAAAAGATTTATTACGGTGCTTAAAAAGATGGGATATAACTGTCTCTTCCTTTACGCCGAGGATACCTATGAGGTAGAGGGCGAGCCGTACTTCGGCTATATGAGAGGAAGATACACCGCTGAGGAAATGCGCGAGATGGACGAGTTTGCATCGAGCATCGGCGTTGAGATTATCCCCTGCATACAGACCCTCGCTCACCTTACCCCCATCAGCAGATGGCAGCAGTATCCTATGGATACCGACGATATTCTTATGGTTGATGACGAAAAGACCTATGAGCTTATCGACAATATGTTCAAAACTCTTTCAAAGAACTTTAAGACAAAGAGAATACACGTTGGTATGGACGAGGCGCACATGCTCGGCAGAGGAAAGCACCTTGATAAATACGGCTACGAGACGGTTGACGTGCTTATGAAGCGCCACCTTGAAAAGGTTTGCGAGATAGGCGACAAGTACGGCTACGAAATTATGATTTGGTCGGATATGTACTTCCGTCCCTGGAACAATCACGAGTATTTCATTGACAAGGTTGATATGCCCGAGGAGTATATTAAGGCTCTGCCCTCTAACGTTATCCCCGTTTATTGGGACTATTATTCCAAGGACCCCAACCGTTACGACAATATGCTCTATAACCACAAGCAGATTTCGAACAAAACCTGGTTTGCCGGCGGTGCCTGGACCTGGGGCGGCTTTATGCCCCACAACGCTTGCTCGCTCCAGTGCACACCCCCTGCAATCGACGCCTGCAAGAAGTATAAGATCGATAATATAATGATCACTCTTTGGGGTGATAACGGCGCAGAATGCTCGAAGTACGGCGTTCTTCCCACACTCTTCTTTATTGCCCAGCTTGTAAAGGGTAATAAGGATATGGAGCTTGTTAAAGCAAAGTTTAAGAGAATGTTCGGTCTCTCCTTTGAGGATTTCCTCCTTCTTGATAAGCCTAACGAGATCGCGATGCCCGAAAACAGCGTTGACCCCGTTAACCCCTGTAAGTATATGCTTTATTCCGACCCCTTCGTGGGCTTCCTTGACTCAACCGTAAAATTGGGCGAGGGAAAGAAGTATATCGAGTATGCAAAGGAGCTTCGCGCTACCGCAAAAAAGACGAGAAAATACGGTTACCTCTTCAACACCGCATCCACCCTTTGCGACACCCTTGCCGATAAGTACGAGCTTGGCGTAAAAACCAGAGCGGCGTATAAAGCGGGCGATAAGGCAGAGCTTCTCCGCCTTGCAAAAGAGGAATATACGAGAGTTGAAGCAAATCTCAAGCTGTTTATCAAAGCCTTTGAAAAGCAGTGGCTTTACGAAAACAAGTCCTGCGGCTTTGAGGTGCAGGAATACCGCCTTGGCGGCCTTCTTTACAGAATCGGAAGCTGTAAAAAGCAGCTTATCGCCTACGCCGAGGGTAAAATCGACCGCATTCCCGAGCTTGAAGAAGAAATTCTCACCTTCCGCAAAGACGGCGAAAGCATCTACTATAACCTCTTCAGAACTAACATAACCGCAAACGTAATGTAAACTGATGTTTGCAAAAAAAGAAACCGACAGAGGATTTCCTCTGTCGGTTTTGTCATTAATATTACTCTTTTGTTTCAAATAAGGGTATAGCGGTAAGGGCAAGAAAACAAATGTTTACTGCAAGATAATATACCTTTATGTCTGTGATATGTATAAATAGGCATGATATACATTCGATTAAAAGCAGTATGAACGACAACACAAAACCTATTTTTCTTGCTTTTTTGGAAGCAATTCCGATAATTAGGCATACAGCAGCAATGAACCAAAGAGCATAGATAATAAAGATTATCGCACGAATTAAAAATAAATGCAAATTTGCGTTCAAGTCTAAATCGCAAAAAGCAAGGCTTACGCCAAAATTCAAAGGGCTGCTAATGGGTATCGGGTCATGCACTGAAGACATCGTAAAATTGTAGGTGCTGGAAAAATAGGAAAATCGAGTAAAAATTATTTTGATAAAAACAACAAGATATGTCCACATTTTATGAGCGCCTCCGCCTTTGTATTTTGTTTGGTTTTAAAGATTAGTTAGAAACTTCTGCAAAGCTGTATAATTTCACAGAAATAATATTAGCCAATAGGATAAAAACAAACGCGAGTATAATTGAGAGTGCTTTTTTCATTAGCAAATTACTCCTTGAAAAATATTTGCAAAGCATTTTGATGTAATATGATGGTTGTTCCGCTAAAAATTATCCGAACAGACAAAAGCTCCTTTTTGCGCTGAATACGTGATATCAAGTGTTTTTGAATCTATGGTAATTTTATACAAAATATTTTCTTGCTCGCTTGCAATGAGTTCGTCTTTGTTTTTAATAATGATAGTTGTTATATCTCCGTTTGTGATTACCTCGTATTCCGATTTTAAAATAATAGAATTTACATGGTTTTCAAACAAAGCGGGATTCTTTGTATAATCCATTTTTAATACGGTGCTGTACTCCGAGTATTCAGAATACAAGGGGTAATGTAACCAATATTCATAGGTTGTAACTACACCGCTGTCTGCGCATTGTTCTATGATTTCTTTGCTTGGGAAAAAATTTGGCAATTCTTCGTTTAACTTGTTGGAATCGGTTTGTAAATAATTGTTTAAATCCTCTGTGCGACTTTCAAAATCAAAAAACATAGGATTTAAAAATGCTCCAAACAAAAAGCTCGCGCACAGTATAATATGTAAAATAAATCCTACAGCAGATATGATTTTGCGCTTTGCAAAAAATGCTAAAACCAAAAAAACAACTGCCAATATAAGGAGCAAGTACAAGAACACAAGGCTTTTTATTGCGGATGCAGAATTTCGAAGATGCGGATACAAGTATTGTCTGCTTCCGATATTATATCCATCTACAAGAAAGTAAATTGACAGTCCAATTACAATTGGCAATAAGATCAAGCAAAAAATCTTTGTATAACGTTTAATAAAAGACACCGATAACACCTCCATACTTATTATAGATTTCTTTAAATGGATCGTTGTTGTAACAAAAATTCATTAACGAAGGCAGAGCGAGTGTCGCTAGCGTTTATCCAGCGTATGGCAAGCACTCTATCAATAGTTTCCTTGTTTTTTGTTTCGGGAATGTTGCAGTGCAGAAATAGAAAGCCCGAGCTTTCTTAATTCCATTTTACCTCTTCGAAATAGGCTTTGTCAAGGAAATTTATGCCATTTTTGGAGCGGAATAAGAGAAAAACCGCGTGTTGCACAAAAAACGAGGGGCGGATTGTTGAAAGTTGCTAAAAAAAACAGAGGCGCCTTATGAGTGCCTCTGTTGGGAAAGTTATTCCTTTTGTTCCTGCCAAAATTCGGTTATAACCTCGTTTAGCCTTTTGGGGTTATCAATAAATTTCACGCCCTGCCAGAGCTTTGGCAGGCTTTCTTTATATATCGGGTCGTCAAAGCGGTCGTCAATAAGGACGATAATTCCTCTGTCGTCCTCTCTGCGAATAACTCTTCCTGCCGCCTGAAAAACTCGGTTCATTCCGGGGTAAATATAGGCGTATTGCTTGCCTTCCTCGTATTTTTCCTGGTAGTATTCGGCAATAGCCTCTCTCTCATAGGAAAGCGACGGCATTCCGATACCAACGATAATCGCGCCGATAAGCGAGTCGCCCGCAAGGTCAATACCCTCGGCATAAATACCGCCCATAACGCAAAAACCGATAAGATATGACTTATCCTCCGCCTTAAAGCGGTCGAGAAATTCCGACTTTTCCGAGGGTGACATATTCTTTTTTTGCACAAGGATGCTGAGCTTTGGATACTTTGCCTCAAAGGCGCGGGCAAGAGCCTCGTTATACTCGAAAGATGGGGTAAAGACCATATAGTTGCCCCGCTTTGCCGAAACCGCCGCGGCAACAGTCTTAACGATTGCTAAAAGGGTGTCCTCTCTTTCGGAGTATCTGGTGCTTATCTTGTCCATAATGCTAACCGAGAGCTGCTCGGGCGCAAAGGGCGAGTTTACCTCTAGAACATCGTCACATCTCTCGCCGCCAAGGGTCTCGCGATAGTAGCCGAGAGGGGAAAGGGTTGCGGAAAACAGCACCGCGCCCCGACCGAGAGAAAGCCGTTTTTTAATCTCACCGCCCGTATCAAGGCAGAAGAGCTTTGCTGTAATTTCACCGTCATTGTAAAAGACAAAAAGGCGGTAAGAGGAGTCAAATCTCGCTAAAGTGTCGGCAAATTTCTTTGTTTTGTAATAGAAATCGCGCAGAATCTTTATCCTCTGTTCCTTTTCCTCGTCCTTTGCCGTAAGGTTTTGCTTTATCTCCTCGTCAGTAACCGAAACAAGCTCGTCAAAGAGGGTGTAGAGCCTTGTTGGAATATCCGAAAGACTAGCCGCACCGAGGGTAATCTCGTCCTTGGTTTTTCGAAGCTCGTCTTTAACGAAGGGGAAAAGGGTCTCTCTAAAGATAGAGGAAGCCGCCGCGGCAAGCTTTTTTACCGCAGAAAATGCCCCCAGTGTTTCGTTTGCCGAAAGCTCTAAAAGCGTGTCTGCCGAAATTTCTGCCGAGAACATCTCCCGCGCCCGCTCGCCAAGGTTGTGCGCCTCGTCAACAAGGATTGCAAAATCGCCCCCCGCCGTAAAGTAACGGCGAATATAAACGATAGGGTCGAAAAGGTAGTTAAAATCGCAGATTATAACGTCGCAAAGCTCGGAATAAGCCAGCTCCAGCTCGTAGGGACAAACGGTAAATTCTCTTGCTGTTTTAACGACCTCACAGGCTTCAATAACGCAAATTCCCTTGTTGTAAAGGGCGAGAGTTGCCTCGGTCAGCCTCTTGCAGGGAGAGTTTTCGCATCCCCCGCGGCTTTCCTTGCAGCGGTGAGCGCCGATACAGCACTTGTCCTTGGCGGTAAGAATTATCGCCCGTATTTTCGCGCCGTTTTTTTCAAAAAGCTCGAGGCATTCCTTCGCCGCTTTTGCGGTGGTGGTTTTCGGGGTGAGGTAAAAGACCTTCTCGCACCTTCCCTCGCCCAGCGTTCTTAAAGCAGGGAAAAGAGCCGAAACCGTCTTTCCCGTACCCGTTGGAGCAGAGGCGTAAAGGGTGCCCCCGCGTGAAAGCGTGCGGTATGCCTGCCTGACAAAAATGCTCTGTCCCTCGCGGATTTCCTTGTAAGGGAATTTAAGGGCTTTAAAGGTAGGGAGCCTCTCGGTAACTCTGTCAATTTCGGGTCGGGCATAAACCGCCATAGCTCCAAGGCATTTTTTGAAGAAAAACGCAAGCTTGTCTGCTGAAACAACCTCTAAACTTTCGGTAAAACGATCAGAGCCGTCACCGAAATAAACGAACCGCAAGGTTGCGCTCTTATACCCCATAGTCTCGCAGAGAATATGCCCGAGGATAAAGCCCTCGCCCCGCGCTATTGCCGCCTCGTCACGATTTGGCTTCGCCCTAAGGGAAGAAACCGTCTTGCCGAGAGTTATTCTGTCGCCGTCAACAGCACCCGCATCAGCGCAAATTTCAAAGTCAAAGCCCGAGGAAGAAAATTCAAAATAAAGGCTCTCGCCCTCGTGCTTTCCGATAATTTTCTCAAGCTTTCTTTTAGTAATATCTCTAAGGGCGGGGCTGTCCTCGTCCTTTGTCGAATAGGTAGAGAGCGACCGCCTTGCAAGGGTAATAAGCTCTCTAAGCTCAACTCTTATTCTACCGCTTTCGGCATTATATTTCACCGCTCTCACCTCCTAAATCTTTTCTAAAATGATTTTACCATATAAAAAGGGCAAAGTCAATACAGACTCTGCCCAAAGCTTAAAATTCAATAGAATTTTAATACTTAAATTTCCTCGTCCCTTTCTGCCTCCTCCGCAAAGGTTAAAAGCAGTCTTGCTTTGGTCTCTAACCACGCGGATTTTTTATCCTTAACAAAGGAATATCCCGCGCTGTAACCGCGAAAGCCGATAATAGGCAGAGCCGAGAGCTTTATAATGCCGTCAATGATAACCGAGGGGGAAAGGTCGCCTCTTACGGTCAAAATCACCGAAACGGTGAATATCATACAAACGCTTGAGGGAATAAGCCTTAAAAAAGCATACAAAAACTTCTTTTTTTCGGGATTTTCAAGCTCGCTTGACCCCGAGGACGAAGCCCCCGAAAGAAGCAGGGCGGGCGTTAGCTTTACCGCCTTCATCTTCCTTGCTTTAGAGAATATTTTCATCTCCCTGAGGGTGCGTTTTTCGCCTCTCTTAAAGCTCTCGTATTCCTCCTCGGTGTAGCCCGCCTCGGCAATAAATGTTGACCTGCGAAACTCTAACTCCTCAAGGGCGTATCTCTTGCAAAAGGCGCGGAGCTTTCGTATTCTGTTTATGCCGACTCTCGCCTTTGCGCTCTTGTATTTTTCGAGCGCTTCCTTATATTCCGGCGTACTCTCGCCAATCTTTTCGCCCGAGTCCTCAAGGGAAAAATAGATGATGTAAGAGGAGCAGAGCATAGCCACAAGCATGGTGGTAAATGCCGCGCTTGTAAAGTCGGCAAGAGCAATATCCGCAAAGATAACAAGGGTGCAGACCGCAAGGGTGATAAGAGCTATTGCCTTGCCTGCGTTTTTTGCAAGAAAGGTGTAGCCGTTTTTCATAGACGAGGAGAGCGAGAGAAGCTCTCTGTCAAAGCCGTCCTCCATTACTTTTCACCCCTCTTCGCAATTTTAAAGCAAACGGCACCCAGCACGTTGCCGAGAAAGCCGAAAAAGGATATTACCGTCATCTGCTCCGCAATGCTCGAAAGGGTAAAGAAGATTGCAAAAAGTATGAGCCACACTGTGTAGGAGGCGGGTGAGGCAATTCTTTTCTTCACTATCTTGTAAAGGGGAATTGCCGAGATAAGAAGGAGCAAAAGCACTCCGCCGGAGAGCGCCTGAGCGCTCTCCTTCCATACAGGAAAATAGGATGCAGTACAAATAAGCGGAGGGGCAATACAAAGGGCTAAACCGAGAATTTGTAAAGCATACTTTGCAAAAACACTAGTTTTCTTATCATTCATAGCTTTCAAGCTCTTTCCTCATCTCGTTGATTTTTGAACTCATGGCGTCCTTTTGATACTGAGGGAGCGAAGAGGATATGAAGATGTTGTAGAGCATATCCACCTGAGAATTCAGCAAAAGATTAAGCCTCTCCTTCTGCTTTTGATACTCCTCGGCAGAAATGAGCCTGCCCTCAAGCGACTCAACCGTCTTTCCCTGACTTTCAATAGCCAAACTAAGCTCTGTAAGTCTCTCGCCCAGCTTCTCGGAGTCAATTCTCCTTGCCTCAATCTCCTTGTCGGCTGACTCCTTCATTCTGCCAACCGTTCCGCTGATACCGCCCAAAACACCCTTAACCGAGGGAATAAGCCCCCTCTTGTAAAAATAGCCTATCACAAGCGTTGCAAGAAGGCTGAGCGCTGAAAGAAGCTCGGAGGCGTGTGAAAATAGCGCCTCGTAAATCATCGCAAAGCCGTTCTTTTCCACTTGCGTATCTGTTAATTCGTCCTTTCCGTTCGGGGTATTTGTGTCCTTTGACTCTTCGGCTTCGGCACCGGTTTTGTCAAGATCGGTCTCCTCGGCATTCGGCTCTGCGGTGTCGTTTTCTGCCGTTTTCGACTCTGTGACGAAGGTATCGTCGCCTTCTTCCTGGGGTCCCCACTCCTCGGCGTAAGCCACCGCCCCAAAGGAGCAAAGAATGGTAAAAATAAGGGTTATAAGTAAAATTTTAAAGCCTTTTTTCATAGATTTTCCTTTCTTAAAAAATTTTAGTGTTATAAATTCGTGATTGCATTCCGTCGGCGCGGCTCTCGAGAATATTAAGCCTTTTTTCAAGCTCCTTTACACTGTGCCAAAGCAGGGCGCACTCCTCTGCGCTCCTTGGAATAAGCGAAATCCCGCTATCCTCTTTTACAAAGCCCGAAAGCCTTGTTTCGCCCTCTGCGGTAAAGAGAATGGGGCGGTGCTCGCCCTTATCAAGCTGTGAAAGGTCTACCGTCGCAACTCCGTTAGCGAGCTTGTAAATTCTCGCTCCGATACGGATAAAACCCTCAACAGAGCGGGGAAAAGCGAGATAAAGCACTTCCTTTTCGTCAAAGGAGAGGGCAGAAATTGCCGACTCCCTGCCGTAAAGCTGATATTTTATTCTGCTCATAGTCCGCACCTTTCCGAAAGCCTTGCAATAATAACGGGCAGGCTCTCGTCCCCGATTTTGATGTAAGAGGCAAAATATCCGTCTCTCAGGTCGCAAAAGAGGTCGTATAGGGTGTGCCCCTCTCCGAGACCGGTTGGTATTGATGCCGCAACCGACTCCTCGCCCTCTCGCTTTATATCGTCAATAAGGGCGTTTAGGACATCGACAATGTGCATCGGAAGTCGGTCGAATGCCGCCTTGATTTCCTCTGCGGAATAACCCTCGCCGCCATACACTCTGTCAGAGGCGGGGCGTGTGGGCAGAGAAGAAACTCTAAGGTGGTCGATTTCTTCTTTTGTAATTTTTGAACTTTGCATTTTTCTTCCTTTCTGTAAACAATTATTTACTTATTCTTGATTTTTCCCTTGATTTTATAACGGTAGGAAAGGGAATGAATTCCTATCGGAGCGCGAAAATCCTCCGAGGATAAAATGTATTGCTTGTCTATCCAGCCTCGCTCGTATTCGCCTATTGCCACCGTTGAATAGCCGTGAGGGGCAAGGGATAGGCGTGAAAAATCGGGAGAGCTGAAGTCCAGAGCGCCGCTCTTTATTCGGCAAAGCTCCTTTTGCCCCCTTTTGTCGGTTTTCACCTTGACGCAAAGCTCCGCATCGGACATACACTTGAATTTTAAAACCGCAGAGGCTCTTACCGTGCTTTTTTCAAGGTAGGGAATACCGCAGCTGTCGGGCACTGTTGCCAAGAGATATTTCACTCTGTGGCGGTCAAAGGAATAGTAATAGGGGTGTATTGCACCGCCCATAGAGCGTATATATTCCTCCTTGTCAATGCCTGTTCCGTTTTCAAGAGCAGGGGGCAGAGTTCCGCGCTTATCTGTGTTGAAAAGGCAGATGTGACCGCCCTCTGTGCCGAAGAACAAAAGCCCGTTAAGCGAGAAAATTTCGGTAGCGGGGTAAAAGCTTCCGCCCGCAAATTCCTCGGTTGGCTCTACGGCGTATTTTTCGCCGCCCTCAAGGGTGTAATACTCGAATGTACCCTCGCTGTTTTTCGCGCTGTAAACCGTCATCAGAGTTCTTTCTCCCTGCTTTGGGTGAAGAGCGTAGCCCTCCTTTGCCCTTGTGGAGTAAGCAAAGACACGCTCGTCATTTTCATAAGCTCCGATGCCATTAAGGTGATACCACTCGCAAAGATAGCCCTCACCGCTTTTGTATTTTGAGCGGGAGTCGGCAAGGAAAATCCTTGACCCTAAAGCAACCGCAAGGTATCCGCGCCAAAGGCAAAGCTTTGCCTCCTTTGTGTTTTCCGCAAGGAGCAGTGGCGCAATTTTCTCGGAAAGACGGCTTATTGTCACCTTGTCCGCGCTGTCGCAGTCTGCGGAGTAAATACCCGAGTTGCAGGCAAAAACCGCCTCGCCCTCAAAAACGCAGGAGTCCCTAGCCTCGCCCGAGGTGCTCTTTATAAGGTTTGCAGGGTAGCTTTTGTTTTCGCCCTTTGTCTCTCTTGTGTGGTAAAACATACTGTCGCCCGAGAAAACCAGAAGCCTTTCTCCAAGAGGGAGAAGCGAGCCTACGCCCTGACCGCCAGAGCCGTCTATAAAGTAGTTATCTGTGCTGAAATAGGGCGGGAATGTGTCGGCGCTCTCAATATCCGCCGAATAAAACACCACACCCGGCAGATTTTCATTACCCGAAAGGAAAAGCCTTCCGTCAAAGCTGCAGGCAATACTGCACCCGAGAATAGCCTCCTCACCGCTTACCCTTTTTCCAAGCTCGGTAGAGAGAAATCCCTCGCCGCTCGGCGAAAAATGACCGTAAATTGTAATAGTCCTGCCGAGCACAGTATCTCTGTCGGGGCAGTCGATCTCAAGCTCTTGGGTCGAGTAGTTGAAGAAGTATTCCATCGAATTTCCCTCGCAGGTAACCGTCATAATTTTGCGCACTCCCCCATACAAAGGAACGGTGATTTTCGCAGAGCTGTAATGTTGGTTTATCTTCAGCGTAATGTTGGTTAGCGTGGGCTTGTTTTCAACAGCCTCAAAGTCCTCTGAGGTGAGAGCATAGTTTATCTGTTGCAGGGAGGTGCAACCCGAAAGGGGGTTGTTGCCGAATTTTTTCAAGCCCTTGCCAATGTAGAGATGTTCGAGAGAGGAGCAGTTGCCGAAGGCTCTTATACCGATATATTCCACCGTATCCGACAGCACAACACACCTTAAAGCGGTACAGCCCTCAAAGGCTCGGTTGCCTATTTTCTTCAGACTGTGGCTGGTGTATAAGTAAGAAATGCCGGTCTTGCCCTCAAAGGCGGAGTCTAAAATTTCAACAACCTTGTATTTTTCGCCACCGAGACTTGCGTAGGCGGGAATGTAAAGCTCGCCACTTAGATTTAACTCTATACCGCTTACGGCGCAGAGCTTTTGCTCATAGTCGGTAACAATATAGGTAAGGGTGGGGGTGGCGTAAGAAAGGTCAATAGGCGACCTTACGGTAAACTGCTGATAAAACTCGCTTGTGAGAAGATTTCTGCCCTCGAACCTCTCGCCGTTTATGTGAGTTGTGGGAACATACGCCGACATACCGCCGTCCCCCGAGCGAAGAATGCTTCCGTCCTCGGTAACGCAAATAAACCTTTTGCCGTCAAGAATGAAAAGCCTGCCTCCAATGTGCGCACCGCAGCTGCGGGCGTTTTTTAACCCATCCGCAATGCATACGGGAGAGGCCTCGGGGGAGCTTGCATCAATTCGGTAAAGCTTGTCTGCCGAGTGAATAATAAGATAGTCCCCTCCGTCGCAGCGGTGAGAGAAAATGCGGTTGATTTTTCCCCCAAGCCTTGCAATTTTTCGAAAACCCGGTATGCTTTCAAGGCAGCCTCCGCCCTCGTAATCAATATACATATTTTCAAGATATGCATAGCGCTTTTCGGCATCGGGAGAGTGGTCGGTAAGGTCAACACCGCGCAGGGAGCCGTAGTCCCTTGTGTATTCCGCGTTTGAATTTATAATGTTTTTCTCTGCCATATTTACGCCCACCCGTTAGTCCTTACCCGTTTTTGGTCTGCATTTTTTTGAGAGAGGGAAATCTCGCTTACCATACTCTCATAGAGCTTCATATATTTTTCGGAAAGCTCGGGGTTGTCGTCACAGAGCATCAGCGCAGAGCAAAGGGGGCTGACAAGAGCCGAAAGACGGCAGGGAATATCTATCTCATCCTCGTCGGAGCTTACCTGAAGCGGTCTTTTGCGGTAGGTCACCCTGATACACTCGGGGCAACCCTCGGGCAAAATCAGTCGAGCGCCCTCGGTGCGCCAGCCCTCAATTTCCGCGCCCCCCTCCTCACATACCGAGACAAAGGAGGAAAAATCGGGAGACCTTGACATATCAACAACCCATCCTCCGCACTCGGGAATATCCTTCGGGTCATTCGAAAAGCTGTCGGCATAGCAGATAAATTCCACAAGGGTAAACCTGTAATCTCCCACAAGGCTTATCTCTCCGCCGTATTTTATAAAGTCGCGGAAAACAACCTCCTCCCCGTTAAAATCCTTTCTTGTGACCAAAGCGCCGTCCCGTATAATTACCGAGCCTCTGCCCGCAAGCTTCATGGAGTACGCCCTCCCCGCAAGGGGGAGGGTTTTAGTTTCGTATCCTTGGTGAGTAAGACCCTTATAGCGTGACAGTACGGGCAAAGTTTTTTTAAAAATCCTTTTCTCTGCGACAAGGCCGAGCCTTGAAAAAATCATGAAAAGGGCGCGCCTTGCCGAGCTTAAAAACAATCCCTCGTTTTCATCGGGAGAAATAAAGCACAGCGAGTAAACTTCGTTTTTTAAATCCCTTAATGTCATTTAACGGTCCTCTCTTTTTTAGAAGAGCTCGCTTGCGGTGCCGGGGAAGTCGGGGTTGTCTACCGCAAGAAGGATATGCTTGTAGCTACCGAAGCCAACGCCGAATCGGCATCTGCCGTTCCAAATGTAATTGCCGGTGTGGTTGTCAACCCAGTTGGTAACATTGAGGGGAACGCGGTTGAAGAACATATTACCGCAAAGGTTCTTGTTTGCCTCGCTGGACATTAGCATAAGCGCATCGGTGGCAGGAGCCCAGTTGGGAAGAATAACAATATTCCACTTGCCGTAGTTGAGATTAAGCTCATCCTTGCCGTTAAAGCCGGTAAGGCTTCCGCAAACCTTCTTTACAATGCTCTCGGCAACGGGTCTGTTACCGGGAAGAATAATGGTGTCTGCGGTGTAACCGAGAGAGTTGCCCTGCTCATCCTTCATATTTCTGAGGTGAATGGTGAGAGCCGCAAGAGACTCCTCAAATCTTTCTACGCTGGGAGTGCGGACGCCGCCGCTTGTGGTGTAGAAAATATCACCGTAGTAATAGTTAGACTGCTCGGCGGCATCGTTGCGGTAGTAGTGAGTGCCCGAGAAGAGAGGTGCGCCGTCATAGGCGGAAAGGTCAAGCATTGCGCCTGCGAAAGTAGCACTGCCTATGGCGCCGTTGATAAGGGCGGTCTCGCAGATTTTGTTGATAGTCTTGTAGTAAGCGCGGACAAAGCTTTCTGCTCTGCGTCTTGTATCGCTTGCAATACCGTACTGCGCATCCTCCATCATCTCTGCGGAGATAACAAACTCCTTGGTATACTGGATATGCTCAATAAACTTTTTGTAAATTTCGGAGACGGTGTCCTGAGCGGCTTCTGCGCCCTCCTCGGTAGCCTGGAAAACATCAAAGCCTTCCTCTCCTACTATGGTCTCGCCGAAGCGGTTGCTCTTTTCAATATTGAAGAGAGCTCTTGCAACTCCTTTCTTTTTCGAGAGAAGATCGCTCTCGTGCTCGATTATCATCTTGATAGGAGTTTCAAGCTTGCCTATCGCTGCGTCGGTGTTGCCCTGGGATTTAGAATAAATTATCATTGTTTTTTTCCTTTCTTAATTAAAAAATATTTTTGTTTTTATCGGGTGACTCTTTTGTAGAGTCTTTCAATTTCGCTGTCGCTTGCGTCCTCAAAGAGTGCTCTTGCAATACTCCACTCTCTGCGTGTCATAGAGCTTTTCGGGGATCTTGAAACTGCGGGGACAGCTCCGCGAAGGTGGGAGCGGTTGTCCTGCGCCCTTTGCGAGGTGGCAAGATATGCCTCCTCGGGAGTCAGACCAAGGTCTCTCAAAGCCGAATATCTTATGGGATTAGGCAGACCGCTGACGTCTGAAAGAGCGCAAAGCTCGGGGAATTTGCCTTTGAGAATCGCAAGGTCGTCCGAAAGAAGCTCGCTCACCTCGTCAATTTCCTCGTTATACTGCTCGTCGGGGCAGATTATCTGATCAGGCTGCGCCTCGGAAATCTCCTCCGCCTCTTTTTCGGGGGTAAGGTTTTCGTTTTCCACTTATCTTGCCTCCTTTGCTCTCAGGTCACCGCCCTTAATACATCTGATTTTAGGCTCGTTTTTAGGCTTATAAACCTTTATAGGTGCCATCGAAAAGGTTGCGTAGGGGGATTTTGTAATTTTCTTTTTCATTTTTACTCACTTTCTTTGTTTGAATTTTTGTTTTTGATAAGCTCCTTGAAATATTCGGCATTGTCCGAGGCGTAGGGGTAGTGCGCCTTTGCCTGAGCCTGCCAATATCTGAGGAGTGTTTCGGGGGAGTCTTTATCGCCGAGAGTGCCGGCCTGGAAGCTCTCAAGATTTCTTTGCCAAAGAGACTCGCGCCGATATTCGCTCTCCGAGCTTTGGTCAACCGTAAAGATAAAGTCGGGGCAGTATCTGTATTCTCCGCGCTCGTTTTTCTCGATGAAATCCTTTCTTGAAAATTTCGAGCGGTGGACTCTGCCAAGGGCGTCCATATACCTTAAAGGTCTGTCCTCGTCGGCAAAGGCAAGATAATGCTCGAAAATCAGCGAGTATATCTTTGAATAGCAAAGATTTTTAAGCCTCTTTTTCGATTCAAGACGACTGCTCGACTGGCTTATCTTCAGCTGCCTTGCATAGCCCGACTCGTTTTTGTTGTTATCAAGGCCCTGAAGCGCGTCAGAGATTCCGATAATTCTCTTTGCCTGGTCGTAAAGGCGGTCTGCCTCGGCAATATCCTGAGCAATATCGGGGGTGGTGTCTATCTTGCCGTAGCTGTCAGCGCTCTCCCCGGGCCGAAGCTTTATAACCTGGCCAAAGACAGAGTTTGTCACCGAAACGGTGGCGTCCTCAGGCACAACGGGAGTCACTCCCGAGCGCAAAAGCTTTGAGAGAATTCTCGATTCAACCTTGTTTATCGCCTGCTGCTGGGGTCTTATTCTGTCACAGTCGGACGAGCCGTAAACCGACCCCTCCTCAAGGGTGTTTTTCCTTATAACGATAGGGAATTTTTTAGGCGAGTAGTAGGGCAGAATGATTTCTGTGCCTCCCTCCTCGGTGACACTCTCAATAAGAATGTTGCCCTCTGTATATCCCTCGTTGCAGGTACATTTTCCCTCTGTGGCGCCGCAAACGGGGCATAGCTTACCCTTTCGCATATAGTATGCGGGAGAGTCCTCAAGCAAAAGGTCTCCGGAAAAGAGCAGCTTTCCGATATTTCCGTCCTCGTCGCGGTAAAAGGCGGTGACAAGCCTTACGGTGTCGTTTATGGAGAGGGAGCCGTCGTATTCGTATTCACATTCGGCAAGGCAAAGCCTCTCCTCGCCCACCCCGTATCGGCGCATAAGCTCGCCCTTGGTGGTTGAAAAGCGCAAAAAGCAGTATTCCATATCCTCAACCTCGGCAATTCCCGGCTGCGGCAGAAAGCTTTCGGGGGAAAGGCAGTGGAGTCTTACGTCTCCGCCTCCCTCAATTTCGCTGTCCCATTCAACAAACCATACGCTGCCGCCCAAAATATAGGTGTAGCGCTCGTCGGAATCGTTCATAGCCTCGAAGGGCAGTCTGCTCCGCAGGGCAAGGCAAAGATGCTCGATAGCCTTTGCGCAGCCGTCGTGGGTCTCGCTGAAAGAAAACGGCTCGACTCTCGGCAGGGGAATATCGGAAGAAATCTCGCTTTCCACTATTTCATAGGTAATGTTTCTTACGGTGGCGGCAGACTCGCTTGAGCCGTCTATTTCGGCAGAGCCGAGATATTGCCGCATTCGTCTGCTCATTTTTTCAAGCTCCTCGGCGCGGTATTCCTCCGCCGCAAGGTAAAGCTCCTTAAAAAGCTCAAGACGCGCCGTAGCGGTTAGTTTTGTATTCATAATTTCAGTTTGGTTCTCCGTATTTTTCTATTAGGTATTTTTTGCCCTCTGCTCCCGCCCGCAAATAATCCTCGCGCATATCCTGCGTCCAGCTCGTTTTTGCGCCGGGCAGGGAATAGGGCTTTGCCCGAAAGATAGAGTAGCCTCTGAGAGCATCGGGGGCGTGGGTTATTTCGTGAGGCTCGGTGGAGCAGTCGGTAGGGCGGTTTTTATCCACCTGCAGTGCGGGCAGACAGCGTATCAGCTCTCTTGCAGTAGAGAATATCTGTAAGGACGGCGCGCCCTCGCCGCCGCAGAGCATCTCCTTCAGAGCAAGCCAGCCGCATTCTCTGTCGTTTGAGGTTTTTGTAAAATTCAAGCCGTATTCCGCAAAGAGTGTAGCCTTTGTTTTGCCCGTTTCCTGACTGCGTGAAAAGAGGTCGGGAGGCGCCAGGGTAAGGTAAATATCCTCGCCCTTCGGGGTCCTTTCAAGTATAGCCCTTGCCGCCGCGCTTATGGGCAGGTCGGACTCGCAGTATTCTCTGTAAACAAAGGAGCGTCCGTCGGGTGAGAGAGCTATCCAAAGACAGGCAAGGCGGTCAAGCCCGTAATCTATGGTGCGGAATTTTCTCCACGAAGGCGGTATCTCAAACGGCTCGATAATATGGATTTTTCGGTCAAATTCGCAGAAATACTGCCCCTCAAAAATCTCCCAGTCTCCGTAAAGGAGAGCCTGCCTTTCTCTTTTCGGCAGAGCTAAAAGCCTTTTTTTGTATCCCGGGTCCGAGGAGGTGAGAAAGCTGTTATCGTCAATGAGGGAGGGAATAAAAATTCTTGTAAGCCCGTCCTCACCCACAAACTCCTTTTCCGAGGCATAGGGGTCAACAAAGCGCCTCTTAACCCAGTTGTGACCGACTCCGCCCGGATTTGTCGAGGATTTTACCTGCTTTGGAAAGCCGTTTGCGCCCCTCACTCGCGATATGAGGTATATATATTGGCTTTCGGTAAAGTGGGTAAGCTCGTCAAAGCGGATAACATCGTATTCGGCGCTCTGATACTGATAAACATCAAATTCTGCCGCACAGTAACCGAAATCGATAACCGAGCCGTTTTTGAATTTCCCGGTGTGGCTTGATGAATTCATCGAGAATATCTCCCTCGGAAAAAGACCAAGCGCCCCGCGGATAAGCGATTTTTCAAGCTCGGCATAGGTGCGCCTCAGCACAAGCTGCTTTGAGCCGGGGTAGCTTAAAGCGAAGATAAGCGAGTCAAGGAGCTGCCCGTGAGATTTTCCCCCGCCGGCGGCGCCGCCGAAGAGGACCTCAAAGCTCTTTGCGTCAATAAACTGCTTTTGCTTTTTGGTGGCAGTGTATTTAAGCTCCATTATATTACCTCAAGATTAAAGCGAATTTCCTCTGCGCCTCCACCGCCCTCGCCCTCGCTATCGAGAAGGTATTTTACAAAGGATGGGTCAAAGCGCTTTACCAAGGCGCGGTCTATCAGCATATCTCGGCGGATTTCAAGGCACTCGGCATAAGCCTTCTCAAAAAGTCTTTTTTTCCTGAAGCTTAAAAGCTCCTCAAGGGTAAGTCCCTTTGTCCTTGCAAATTTTGAGAAGCTCGGCGCGCCCTGCTCATCATAGCCCGCAAAGAAGAGATACATCTCCTTTTCTATCCCTTGGTAATATCCGTTTTTCTTCTTCATCTTTTTCCTTTCCCGAGGATGAGTCCTCGATTTTTTTCTTTCCCAAGTCAGGGTACCTCTGCTCGGGACAATTACATTATACACCAAAAAGTTGCGTTTGTAAGTACACTCTTGGGTAGAAGAAGTTACCTAAAAAGTGACAAAAAGTGTACAAAATGCACAAAAAAAGAGCGCAAAACGAAAACGTTTCACGCTCTAGGTGCAAAATGGTAAATTTTGCTAACGGATTATTCTGTTTATAACGGCCTCTTTTTTCGGTTCTGTTTTTGAGAACGAGTAGGCTGAAAGGAGTATGCTCTCTGCCTCATCAAGCAGGCTTTCGTCGTTTGAATAAAGGGTTGCGAGGGTCTCTCCGCGCACTACCCTGTCTCCCCTCTTTTTGTTCAAAATTACAGCCGCAAGAGGGTCGATTACATCCTCCTTGGTTTTTCTGCCTGCGCCGAGGGTGAGGGAAGAGAGTCCGATTTTTTCGGCATCGGTCGCAAGGACAAAGCCGTCCTTTGGCGAGTTTACGCAGCGCTCATATTTTGCGGAGCCCACCGATGCGGGGTCGTTTGCCGCCTCGGCACTGCCGCCCTGAGCGGTCAGCCACTCAACGAATTTTTTGTATGCGCATCCTGAGTCGAGAGCCTCGGTAACTGCCAAAAGAGCCTCGCTATGAGCCATTCCCTTTGCAAGAGAGAGCATTTCGGCAGAAACCGCGAGAGCAACCTCTCTTAAATCGGCAGGCCCTCTGCCCAAAAGCACCTCGCGCGCCTCGATAACCTCCGAAAGATTGCCTACCGCAAGTCCGAGAGGTGTATCCATATCGGTTATAAGGGCACAGACCCGTCTGCCGAGAGATTTGCCGATGTCAACCATATTTTTTGCAAGGACCCCCGCCTCTTCGGGAGTTTTCATAAATGCTCCGCTTCCGTATTTTACATCAAGAACGATGTTTTTTGTGCCCGAAGCCAGCTTTTTGCCCATTATAGAGGAGGTTATGAGCGGTATAGAGTCTACCGTTGCCGTAACGTCGCGCAGGGCGTAGAGCTTTTTGTCAGCAGGCGCAAGTCCCTCGCTCTGACCGATAACCGCAATTCCTATATCCTCTACCTGAGAGATAAATTCAGCCTCGGTAAGAGTGGTGCGAAAGCCGGGAATACTCTCCAGCTTGTCAACTGTTCCGCCCGTGTGTCCAAGGCCTCTGCCCGACATCTTCGCAACCTTACAGCCGAGTGAAGAGGCAATCGGAGCAACAACAAGAGTCACCTTGTCGCCCACACCTCCCGTTGAGTGCTTATCTACCGTCAGGTCGCCGAAGAGCGAAAGGTCAAGCCTCTTGCCCGAGTCGGCAATAGCGTTTGTCAAGGCTGCGGTCTCTGTGTCAGAAAGTCCCCTGAGGCAAACCGCCATAAGGAATGAGGACATCTGGTAATCGGGAATATCCCCTGCAGTATAGGCGAAAACCATTTCGCGTACAGTTTCCTCGGAGAGCCTCTTTCCTCTCTTAACATCGGTTATAATATCATACATTTTCATAAAGATTATCTAAAGTCAAAACCGAGCATCCCCGCGGCAGTGACCCTTCCTCCAAAAGAATTATTCTTGTTTTAAAATACTCTCTTTAAGCGAAACGCCCGCCTCTGCGGTATAGTCAACGCCCAAAATGCCGACCACCGTCTCCGCAATAGTCGCAAAGGAGTCAAGAGTGCCGAGATTTATCGGTTTTATTTTATCTCCGAAAATTATAAGCGGGGTATATTCTCGGGTGTGGTCGGTGCTTTCGTCACCCGGGTCGCAGCCGTGGTCGGCGGTAATTATAAGCAGGTCGTCCTCGCGCATATTACTAATAAAGGTAGGAAGAAATCTGTCAAATTCCTCAAGAGCTGTGCGGTAGCCCGAAATATCCTGCCTATGACCGAAGAGCATATCGAAATCAACAAGGTTTATAAAGCAAAGTCCCGAAAAGTCGGAATTTAAGAGCGAAAGCGCTCTCTCCATTCCCTCGCGGTTTGAGTGGGTGGGGTAGCTTTCGGTAATAGACCGCCCTGCGAAAATATCCGAAATTTTGCCAACCGAGATAACCGCTTTTCCGCTTTCGTTTATGGCGTCGAGCATTGTTTTTCTCGGCGGCTCGAGAGAAAAGTCGCGGCGGTTTGCCGTCCTCTTGTAGTTTCCGCTCTCACCCGTAAAGGGGCGGGCAATAACTCTGCCCACCGCGTGAGTGCCCACAAGGATTTCTCTCGCCTTTCGGCAGATAGCGTAAAGCTCCTCGAGAGGCACTGTTTCCTCGTGCGCCGCAATCTGAAAAACGCTGTCGGCTGAGGTGTAAACTATAAGCTTTCCGCTCTTTGTATGCTCGTCACCGAAATCCTCGATAACCTTTGTGCCCGAGTAGGGAAGATTAACAAGAGTGCCTCTGCCGACCGCTTTCTCGAAGCTTCGTATAACCTCGAGCGGAAATCCGTCGGGATAGGTGGGCATAGCCTTGCCCGAAACGAGACCCGCAATCTCAAAATGACCTATTGTGGTGTCCTTTCCCGCGCTTAATTCCCGAAGCCTTGCAACAGCGCCCCTTTGGCTTTTTTCTTTTTCAAGGAAGTCAACGCCGTCAATATTCGCTAGCCCGAGGGATATAAGGTTAGGTATATTTATTCCGCCCTCGGCTATTCTTTTCAGGGTATTCGCCCCCTCGTCTCCAAAGGCTTCAGCATCCGGCGCTTCACCTATTCCGAGAGAGTCGAGGACGAAAAGAAATACTCTTTTTATATCACTCATTTTCCATTTTTACAGCCACATTAAGGGCTATTGTCATCATATCAACAAAGGCGCTCACACGCTCGTCGGAGGTGGTGGTCTCTCCCGTAAACACCTCGTCGGAGATAGTGCAGATAGTAAGACCGCGCTTTCTCGCATAGGCTGCGTTCATATAAAGAGCATCCGCCTCCATTTCTATTGCCAAAGCGCCCGTCCTTGCCCAGTTTTCGTTAAAGGTGGGGTCAACATTGTAAAAAATATCGCTTGAAAGCAGAGTGCCGACGTGGTATTTTATGGGGAGCTTATCCGCCTCGTCTATCGCCGCGCGAAGAAGCTCGTAGCTTGCGGTGGGCGCAATGCCTGTAACACCGAACTGTTCGCCAAAGGTTGAAGGGGTTGAAGCGCTCATACCGATAACAATATCTTTTACCTTTACGTGAGGCTGAAGAGAGCCTGCCGAGCCAACGCGGATTATGTTTTCAACCCCGTAAATATTGAAAAGCTCGTGGGAATATATACCCATAGAGGGCATTCCCATACCGCTTGCCATAACGCTGACGCGTGTGCCGTTGTAGTAGCCGGTGTAGCCGTTAACACCTCTTACGTCGTTTACAAGGACGGGGTTTTCAAGAAAGTTTTTTGCCATATACGCGGCTCTTTTGGGGTCGCCGGGCATAAGGACGGTTTTCGCAAAATCCCCGGGGTTTGACTTTATATGCGGGGTGTGGTATATATTCTTTTCCATTGTTTTCTCCTTAATATCCCGAGATATTTTCTTCGGATTTTACTATTTTTACTATTCTGCTTGTGCCGAGTCTGTCTGCGCCCAGCTGAACAAATCTTTCAGCGTCCTCGATAGAGGAAATTCCGCCCGCCGCCTTGATTTTTTTGCCATTCTTTATATGCTTTGCAAAGAGGGCAATATCCTCGGGAGTGGCTCCCGCTGTGGAAAAGCCGGTAGAGGTCTTTATATAATCGGCGTAAGACTCCGAGACAATCTCGCACATCTTTATCTTTTCTTCCTCGGTGAGAAGGCAGGTTTCGATAATTACCTTTAAAATTCTGTCGCCGATAATGCCCTTAATGCCGTTTATTTCCGAAAGAATATCGTCATATCTCTTCTCTTTAAGCATTCCGATATTGATAACCATATCTATCTCGTCTGCTCCGTCGGTAACGGCGCACCTTGCCTCGAATATCTTGGATGCTGTGGTTGAATAGCCGTTAGGGAAGCCGATGACAGTGCATATTTTTGTTTTTCCCTCTGCATAGACTGCCGCCGCGCGAACGAAAGAGGGCGGTATACAAACCGAAGCCGTTCCGTATTTTATCGCATCGTCAATAAGGGCGAAAATATCCTCGCTTACAGCACCCTGAGTCAGCAGAGTGTGGTCGCATCTCTTTAAAATTTCCTTAATATCCATAAAAAACACCGCCTTGTATTTTATTTCTGTTTCTAGTATAGCACATTTTTTAATAAAATGAAAGAATTTTTCGTTAAAAAATAAAAAACGACCAAGCTCGAAATTTTCCGAAAAACCGCCGCCGCGGGCTGAAAATTTACGAAAACGGTCGTTTTTATGTTTAATCCGCGCTTTTTTTGCCGTACATACGGCGGTATTCCGATGGCGTGTAGCCAAGGGTGCGCTTAAAGGTGTGGTTAAAATGCGAAAGACTGTTGTATCCCGTCATCTCCGAAATTTCAAGGATAGAATAGTTTGAGCAAACCAGCAGGTTTGCCGCATAGTTTATCCTCGCCTTTGTAAGATAAGAAATAAGCGTTTCGCTCATAAACTGCTTGAAGGTAGAGTTAAGTATAGGCTGCGAGTAGGGAACGAGCTTGTAGAGCTGATTTATGGGCTGAAGAAAATATTCCGAGGATTTGATTTTTTCGCAAAAAGCCCTGAACCACTCGGGCTGCTGCTCACCCTCCGCAGAGAAGGTGACAAGCTGGGTTATGGCGTTTACCGTAACCGTTTTTGCAAGAAGGTAGGAGTTTTCCACCTCGCTTGAAAGCATTCCCTCGGTAAGAAATTTAAAATATTCGTACTCCCTCGGCTTCATGCGGTATATTCTCGTTCCGCCGATCAGCTTTGAATAAATTCCAACACCCAGCGAGTCGCAAAATCTTTCAAACTCTCCTGCGGGGATTGAGATATTAAAATGAACCGGCTCGCCCCCGGTAAGAAGGAATTGGTGCTGCTCGTAGGGAGCGATAAGGCAGAGCGTTCCTTCCTCAAGCGTTCTTGTATCGCCCTTAAAGGTGTGAATAACGCTGCCGTGAGTTATTATAAAAATTTCGAAATAATCGTGAGCGTGCAGGGGCGTTGTTACCTTACTGTAAAAATGAAAATGAAGGTCCTCGGAGTAGCCCTCGTCCTCGTATCTGTAAAAGCGGCCGCCGTTGTAGTGCAGCTTCGTTCCGTCAACGTAATAAAGCTTGTTTTCGCTCATTATCCTCTTCCTTTGCTTTTGTTTTCCTATATTCATTATAGCTTACACCGCGAAAAATTCAAGAGGTTTTTCAATTTTTCTTTTAAAAATCGCAAAAAGATTTTTGAATAGAGCAAGACGAAATGCGGGTAGATATGGTAAACTGTTAGTACACAATGGAGAAAATGTACCATTTTTCCAAATTTAAAATATGTAATTATAAACAATACGCAGGTGCGAGGGAGCTTTTTCGGCAAAGACAAGGCAGTATTTGCTCCGCTTTTTAAAAATTGCAGCTTGCTTTTATGAATCGCACATTTTTCTTCCAAAATTTACCGCAGCCAGTTCTGCAAGAAAGGTAGCTTGACATGACAGCGAACACCCTCGGCGCAACCGAAGAGCTTTTGCGCCAAAAAGAATCCGAAAACAAGGAAATAGAGAAGAGATGGGACTCTCTTTATTCCTCTTTGATAAACGAGGTAGGAAAGGAGCTTGCCGACGAGACAATGAAGGCATTCCGCGAGCTTTACGGGCTTTTGGATGACGGCATTGTAACCTGGTTTGCTAACCTCTATGACGCGCAGACGGGCGCATTTTATTATTCCAATTCCGCAAGAGACACCGCCTGCTTCCGTCCCGATATGGAGTCAACCTACCAGACCTTGCAGTTTATGATGGGGTCGGGAATGTGCGCCGGGCTTTCCGCCTTTGATTCTGTTCCGAGGGACGTCTCTGACGGTATTGTTAAATTCACAAAGAGTCTTCAAGACCCTAACGGCTATTTTTATCATCCCCAATGGGGCAAGCCCGCAACAGATGCAAGACCTGCAAGAAGGGGCAGAGACCTTACCTGGGGCGACAGAATTCTTGCCCGCTTTAACGCAAAGCCCACCTATGACACCCCTACCGGCACTAAAGGCGACGGACTTTTGGCTGACGGCACCCCCGCGCCCGACTATTTGCCGAAAAGCACAGAGGAGAACACCCCTCAAAGAACGGCGGCGCTTCCCGATCACCTAAGCTCTGCGGAAAAGTTCCGCGAGTATCTTGAAGCGCAGGATATAAAAAAGGATTGCTACTATGTCGGCAACCTTTTCGAGTCCCAGACCAGCCAGATAATCGCCCGCGACGAAGAGCTTGAGGCTATGGGCGCAGATTACAGACTTGCCGATATAATGGCAGACTACTTTAACAAAAACCAAAATCCGAATACCGGTCTTTGGACTCCTTATGACAAGGTGGACTATCTCGGTATAAACGGACTTCTCAAAATCGTGAGCACCTACCACAGATCGAACAAGGTTTGTCCCAATGCGGTAAAGGGCTTCCGCTCCGCAATGGATGTTATCACCTCGGAGATAACGCCCACCACGATTTGCTTTGTGCTCAACCCCTGGTACGCTATGATAACCATTATGGATAATGTTGAAAAATGTTATCCCGAAGAGGAGCGCGAGGGAGCGAGAGCCGAGCTTGCAAAGCTCCGCCGTGAAATGCTCTTGAGAGCGCCCGAGCTTATCCGCGCTACCGCAAGGAAAATGGCAATGTTCAAAAAGCCCGACGGCTCCTTCTCATATATGCCCCACATGACGGGACCCAATTCTCAGGGACTTCCCGTTGCTATCTACGGCACAAATGAGGGAGATGTTAACTCGACCTACATTCTCTCTGTTGCAACGGTAGCCCACATCTTTACCGTTTTCGGCTGTGAGTTTATTCCCGTATTCACAAGAGCCGACAGAGAAAGAATGTTAAGTATTATTTACAAAATAAAAGAAACCTACGAGGAAGGAAAGGAGAAAAAATGAGTCTGTTTAAGAAAACTCTTGTCCTTTTGCTGACACTGCTTGTTTGCTTTAGCGCATTCTCCTGCGCAAACGGTACGGATAGCAAAAAGGATGCTGACGGCTCGGTGTCGGATACGGGCAAAGAAGAGCCAAAGCCCGATAACCCCGAGGACCAAACGCCCGAAATTACGGGAGATTACATATTTGCCCCCGGCACTGCGGTAAATCTCGTTTATAACGGCGACCACCTGACCCACACCTATGTTTCGGACATTTATTTTACCCTTTGCGACCTTATTGAAACTCAGCCCATGCTGGTAAATGATAAGTCTGCCGAGGGCGCGCACGAGATAGTTGTCGGCAAAACCGACCGCCCTGTATCCAAGGAGGCCTACCGCCGTCTTGAACAGATGGAAAGAGCAAATTCCGACTATCACGGCTATGTAATTTATTCAAACGGCAACTCTGTTGCAATAGCTTGGGACGATGACATCTTCGACCTTCATATGGCAGAGACCGACGCCCTTGAATATTTCTTAAATAACTATTTTTCCGACTCTGTTTTAAGAATTAAAAAGGGAGTTGCAAAGTTCGACCTCTTTAATATCGTTGACCGCCAAAAGGCAATTGACGAGGTAAGGGTTGACGAGGCTTGGCTCTCTGTTGAAAGCACCCTTGCCGCATCGGTAGGCGGTGAAAAGGCGGCAGAGATAGTGCAGGCAATGAAGAATTGCTACACCCTCTTCTCGGATGATGTAATCTATTGGTTTGCTAATCTTTACGACCCTGCTGTGGGCGGTTATTACTATTCCAACTCGGGCAGAAACACCGTAGGCTACGGCCCTGACCTTGAATCCACCTATCAGGCGATCTCGTTTATGGGCGGTACGGGTATGGCAGAGGGTATTGACACCTCCAAGGGCGAGGATATTATTCCTCAGTGGATGTGCGAGCAGATTTTGGAATTCGCTATGGGGCTTCAGGACCCCGTAAGCGGTTATTTCTATCACCCTCAATGGGGCGGCGAGAGCTTTGATGACAGACGCGCCCTTGTTGATAACGGATATATTTCAAGAAGAGGCCGCGACCTTAAATGGGCGCTCAGCCTTATCTCGCGCTTTGGCGGCGAGCCTACCTACGATATTCCCGCAATAGGACTTAAAGGCAGCGGCTATCTTTACGACGGCACTCATGTAAGCCAGGCTCAGCCCGTCTCTAAGGTCAGCCTGACGGCAAAGCTTGACACCTGTGCAGCCTTTGCGGTGTCTAAGGTGGTTTCGGCAAGCTCTGCTGTGCCCACACATCTTCAAAATGCAGAAAACCTAAAAAAATATCTTGAAAAGCTTGATATAAACGGTGACTCCTACTATGTTGGCAACCTGCTTGAATCCCAGTCCAACCAGATTCTTGAAAGAGATAAGCAGATAGGTGTTGCGGGCAACAGAACGCCCCTTGCCGACGTTGTAAAGGAATACCTTGATTCTCACCAAAATCCCGTTACGGGCGCTTGGACTCTCGGTAACGAGGTAAATTACGATTCGGTAAACGGAATTCTTAAAATATGCGGTGCATATAACGGTATTCAAAAGGAATTCCCCAATCCCATAAAGGCTATTAACTCTGCAATGCAGGGTATAACGATCTCCGACCCTCCCACAACGGTTTGCTTTGTTCTCAACCCCTGGTACGCTATCACAATGCTGATACAGAATGTTGAAAACTACAACTCCTCCTCTAACAAGGCGGAGGTTGAAGCACAGATAGAGGAGCTTCGCGCCAAGATTCTTGAAAACGCGGTAGAGCTTATCGATGTAACCCGCGAAAAGAGCGCAAAGTTCTTGAAGGAGGACGGCTCATTCTCCTACTTCCCAGGAACATCAGGCCCCACATCCCAGGGACTTCCCGTTGCGGTAACCGGCTCGGTTGAGGGTGACGTAAACGCAACTCATATGTTTATTTCGGGTATCCCGAACCACATTTTCGGAATTCTCGGCTGTGAAATAGTTCCCATATACACCATATCCGACAGAATGAGATATTGGACCATTCTAGGCGAGCTTGGTGACATCGTTAAAGACGAGGTAAAGGAGCTTGTTCCCGAGGATTACGAGGAAGAGGACCTTAACACTCTGCCTTACGGCGTAACCGCCCAGTACGGCAAGGACTCCGGCGCGGGAGTGGTACAGACCAAGGATAGACTTGATAGAACAACAAAGGCTCTCGCTCTTACAACAACTCCGGGAAGCACCGATATTATAAGACTTTCCCTTGACAATTACGCTCCCTTCTATAACGCAGTTGTGTTTGAAGCTGATATAAAGATTGACGCTGTCGGCGGCGGTCAGTTTGAAATGCTTCCTTACGGCAGCCCCGGCGATGCTTACAGAATAATTATTGATTATTCCGAGGGCGGTAATGTTACAGTAAGACACATCAGCGACTTTGCCCAGACGGTTATCGGTAAAGAGGGCGAGTGGATAAGCATTAAGCTCCAGTATTCCTTTGCCGATATTGACTATGACAGAAACGGAACAAAGGACCTTTATGTTAAGTTCTTCGCGGATAACAAGCTTATCTTCGAGGGCTATACGCCTAACGGCGCGACACCCGTTAGCGAGGGCAGTGTAAGCGGTGTAAGATTCTTTAGCTGGACCTCCGCAAACTCAACCCTCTTCCTTGATAACACCCTCTTCTATCAGGATCAGGTTGAGCTCAAAGAAGCTCCCATAGTCAACCCCGAGGACGAATCCGAGAGAATTACCTTCGAGGAGAGTACGAATGAAAATATCCCCGGCAAGGTTGGTATAGGCGATATTTCCGACACGTCCCAGGCGATTATAGTTAACGCAGGAAGTGCAGACGCACCCGACAAGGTCTTCGGACTTATAAGCTCTGCGAAAAAGGATATACTTAAATTCTACCTTACTAAAAAGCTTGGCGGTGCTAATGCCGTAGCCTTTGAAACCGACATTAAGATCACCGCGGTAAGCGATAGCGGTGAAATTGAACTCACCCTCGCAACCCTCTTTAACAGCACAGCCGCAAGACTTGTATTTGACTATACAAAGGGCGGCGATATAACCGTTAAAAAGCTTGACGCATCAGGAAATATCGAGTTTACAAAGACTCTTGCAAAAGAAGGCGAGTGGTTCAAGCTTCGCATTGAGTATACCGCATCCGCAAAGGGACTTTACCTTAAGATTTACGTAGGCGACACTCTCATAGGCGAGGGAACTGCTCTCTACAACAGCTTCCACGCAGGTGAAAACGTAAGCACTGCGACTCTTACGGTTAAGGAAAATGCCGAGGCTGAAATTTATCTTGACGACTTTATGTTTGCACAAACTGTAATTTACACCGAGGGCGAGGATGAAAACAACGGCTTTGACTTCGAAAACGAAGAAGAGGATTATTCCGAGCTTCTTGAATACACAGCTACCGACAAGGCAACCTTGCAGGTCGTTTCCGACGTTAAATACGGAAAAGTTACCAAGGCTCTTATGCTTCAAAGCCCCAAGGATTCTCTTGACTTAATTAAGATTAAATTCAATGACGCAAATAAGGACGAGACGAACACCGTAGCCTTTGAAGCCAACGTTAAGATAACCGACGCTGACGGCGGCAACATTTTAACAGTTTATCACAAAACTGCCGACGGCGATATTGCCAACAAAATGGTAATAGGCTGGTCCGCCGGTACGGGTAACATCTTTATCCTTAATATGTACACCGTAAAGGACGGCAGCGCAAAGGACTTTGACACAGTAATCGTTTCCGAGGGTATGAATTCCTACTTCAAGCTCCGAATCGAGTATACAAAGCTTTCCGACTCCGAAATTCTTATCTCTATGTACGTAAACGGTGAAAAGATTGCCGCAATAGGCAACTCGCATCCTTACGAATCCCCCGCAATAGATGCGGACGATATAACCGAAATGGTAATAGAGACCTACCAGTCGAGAAAGACCACCCTCTATATTGATAACCTTCTTCTCTCTCGCACAAACACCGACCTCGGAACGTCCGAAGAGCCTGAAGTACCTGAGCAGCCCGACGAGCCTATTGAACCCGACACCCCCGTCGTTCCCACTCCTCCAACCCCCGAAAATCCCGGTGACGAGTATGGCGGAAGCATATACGATGAAGATGAAAACGGAAATCACAGTTCGGGCAACTGGAGCTAAATGATTAAAGAATTAAAATAGCAAATACATTATCAAATAAAAAGAAAGGATGAAAAGGGTGAAAATTAAGCAAAAAATTTCATACGAAGAGCCGAGAATAGATATTTCTCTGCTTTATGAGGCCGATGTTATCGCAACAAGCGGGCAAGACTCCGCGTGGAATGACGGTAATGTGGATTCGGGCGGCTGGACCTGATTTCGGCATAGGTTAAAGGCTCTGCCGAAGAGCCGAAAATCGGCAAAAAAGCAAAAATCCATTAAAAAAACAAAAACCAAGAAAATTAAAACAAAAACAAAAAAACGAAAGGTAAAAAGTAAAATGAACAAGAACTCCAAGATTTTAGTTTTAATTCTTTCTCTCGTAATTATCGTTTCTGCGGCATTCGTTATGTCTGCATCTGCGGCAGAGACCGACCCCAAGGTTGAAATAGTTTCAAAGAACCTCTCCTACGAGGACAACATTCGCATCCTCTTCGCAGTTAAGGCAGAAAACATCGGTGATGCTGATATTGCGCTCAAGGTTTATGAGGAAGATCCTCTTGACAACCCCGAAGCAGAGGTTAAAGAGACCGTTTATGCGGCTTACACCGAGAGCATCAACTCCTATGGCGAGTGCGAGGTATTCTTCACCAAGGGTATTGCCGCAAAGTTCTTAGGCAAGCAGATTTACGCTCAGGCTGAGGTTACCGTTGACGGCGTAACCTACAAGAGCCAGGTTGAAAGATATTCTATCGTTGAATACTGCCACGAAATGATTGCAAAAGAGTCCACCGATGCGGCAAAGGACGCAAAGTATATGGACGTTATCGAGTACGGCGCGGCTATTCAGTCCTTCCTTACCGATGACGGCAAGTACAACGGCGCTCTTGCAACCGAGTATAAGTACGTAACTATCGAGGGCGGTACCCTTGACGGCAAGTACGACAGCGGTATCTATCTTGCAGGCGCAAAGGTTTATCCCAACATCAGCGGCGCAACCAAGCTCGTTACCGATGCGGGTGAAGTCGTTAACAACGATGCAGAGTACACCGTTGCAGGAAACGTAAGCTTCGGAAAAGCTGACGAAAAGGCTCTTGCAACCGAGACGTTTGACAAGTCCAATACACTTCCTTCTTGCGTAACTTCTTCGGCAACTCACCCCGACCTAAGCTCAAACGTGCTTAACAGCTATAGCGTTGTTACTCCTTCGGTAACTACAGTTGACGGTCATTCCTCCAATGCTCTTAAGGTTTCTGCTGCATACGGAGCAAGCAAGGCTATACTCAAGTTTGCAGAGACGGCTGAGGCTGAAGAGAATGCAACTGCGGTTGAGTTTGAAGCTGATATGATGATCGACTGGGGTTCTAACAGCACTAGTGCCGAGTTCTTCAACTTCGTACTTGTTGATAGCAATAATACAGTAGCTTACAACCTTGTTTTCAGATGCACCAGCACCGCAGGTTCGCTCGGTCTTGCTTACAGAACTAATGCGGGCGGACTTTACGGAAACACCAGAACCTTCCTTTCCGGTCAGGACAAATCGCAGGTGAATAATGCAAATGCGGATTGGTTCAAGTTCAGAGTGGTATACACCTGTAGCGATGCAGGTCTTTCCGCACAGCTTTACAAGGACGGCGTCCTTATGGATACGGTTACCGTCCCCGCTACAGCTAATACTTATGTTGACGATGCAAATATTACAAATGCATATATCATAGTTAACGGCAGAAATTCAGCGGCTCATACCGTTTCGTGCGATGTTGCAGTTGATAACGTTGTATTCAGAAAGATTGCTGACTAATAAAAGCTAAGCTAAACATATTAAGGCAGGGCAAATCGCCCTGCCTTTATCATAAAACAAAACTAAAAGTTTTTCAAATCTATTGAATTTATTTCGGTTTTGTGATAAAATATACCCGGCTTTGGGTAAAGCCTGTTGTTTTATTCAAAATTTTATAGTTCGGAGGTATTGAACGTGGAAAAGATTAAAATGACAACCCCTCTCGTTGAAATGGACGGAGATGAAATGACCAGAATTATCTGGCAGATGATAAAGGACGAGCTTCTTTATCCCTTTATTGACCTTAAAACCGAGTATTACGATCTCGGACTCCCCGAAAGAGAGCGCACAAAGGACAAGGTCACTTTTGACGCGGCTTACGCTAACCAGAAGTACGGTGTCAGCGTTAAATGCGCTACCATTACTCCCAACAAGCAGAGAGTAGAGGAATACAATCTTACAGAGATGTGGAAGAGCCCCAACGGCACCATCCGCGCAATCCTTGACGGCACAGTTTTCAGAGCGCCTATCCTTATCGACTCTATAAAGCCCGCTGTCCGTAATTGGAAAAAGCCTATTACAATTGCCCGTCACGCATACGGCGATGTTTACAAGGCAACAGAGTACAGAGTTGAGGGCGAGGGCAAGGCAGAGCTCGTTTACACCGACAAGGACGGAAACGAAACCTTCCGCAAAGCTATCTACGATTTTGAGTGCCCCGGCGTCCTTCAGGGACAGTATAACAAGGACACTTCCATAAAGTCCTTTGCACATTCCTGCTTTAACTATGCAATAAACACAAAGCAGGACCTTTGGTTCGCAACCAAGGACACGATCTCAAAGCAGTACGACCAGACCTTCAAGCTTATCTTTAAGGAAATCTACGATGCGGATTATAAGGAAAAGTTCGAAGAGCTTGGCATCACATATTTCTACACCCTTATTGATGACGCGGTTGCCAGAGTTATTCGCTCCGAGGGCGGATACATCTGGGCTTGTAAGAACTATGACGGCGACGTAATGAGCGATATGGTTTCTACCGCATTCGGCTCCCTTGCAATGATGACCTCGGTGCTTGTTTCTCCCGACGGAAAGTACGAGTACGAGGCAGCGCACGGCACCGTAACAAGACATTATTATAGATTCCTCAAGGGCGAGGAAACCTCGACTAACCCTATGGCAACAATCTACGCCTGGTCGGGCGCGCTCCGTAAGCGCGGTGAGCTTGACTCGCTTCCCGAGCTTGTAAGCTTTGCAGATAAGCTCGAGGAGTCCTGCATCGATACTCTTAACGACGGAATTATGACCAAGGACCTCGTCGGCCTCGTTGAAGAAGGCTTCAAGGCAACCGCAGTAAATACCGCAGATTTCATCAAAGCTATAAGAGCAAGACTCGAGAAAAAACTCGCTTAAACCCAACAAAAGCAAATAAATATTTACAAAACAAGGCAATATCACCCGCTTTTTGGAATGATATTGCCTTTTTTGTTTTGAATTATAGGTTAATAAGTACAACCGCGGTTAAAAGGAGGGCGAGACCCGCAAGGTTTTTCGGGGTGACCTTTTCCTTAAAGACCAGCGTGTCAAGGAGGAATGTGCCGAGAATTGTCAGCGCTCTTGAAACGGGGTAATATACCGCAGAGGGGAGAGCCGAGGCGTAGGAAGAAAACAGCTCGCAGGCGTAAAGGGAGATTGCGGCAATAAGGATAAAGATCCAAACCCGCTTGTAGGGCAGCTCAACTCGCCCGCCTTTTCCCTCAGCGTTAAGCTTTTGTTTTTCTTTGCCGTAATAGAAGGGGAAAACGAGGGCAAAGAGCAAAAATACCGCAACAAAGCTTATAAAGGTGAAAAATTCTATACTTCCAAGTCCTTTTTCGGCAATATGGAAGCTATAAAGCTTTCTGAAAACAGAGGAGACCGCACCGCCAAGGGCGCAAACGCTGACAAGGATGATACTGCCTAAAACTCCGCTTTTTTCTGCCTTCTTTGCGCCGGATTTTGAGAAAAGGAAGATAGAAATAACCACCAGAGCAGTGCCGACCCACTGTAAGACGCTTACCGAGTCGCCGTTATAAAGAAACGGGGCAAGGATAAGGGGTAAAATAAGTCCTCCGACCGTACTCGCGCCCTCAATGAGTATAAGCGAGACCCTCTGTGCCGAGAGTATCCAGGTGTAAAGGTTAAGCGCCGTGCCGACGCCTGCGCCAATGCTCAAAGCAAGACCTAGAGTGTTCGTGCCCGCACCGTCGGTAAAGAACCAGATAGCAAGGCTGACCAAAAGGCAGATTGCCGAGCGGGCAAGGTTGATACAAAGGCTACTAAAGCCGCCCTTCGCCCGTTCTGCGCATTTTTTCATGGCAAATTGCTTTGCGCAAATGCCTATCTGTGTTATAATCAGCGCACCGTAAAGAAGCAATGTCATCTCTCTGTCTCCACTGTGGAAATGCTTTCTGCGGCAAGCTCAAGATACCAAAGAGCGCCCCTCATTTCTATCTGCGCCTGGACTCCGTGAGTATTGGGGTTTACCAAAACCGCGGTGCATTTTCCGTCAGGATTTTCTATGAAGATTCCCTCAATTTTGTCATTTCTCTTGGGATATGCCGACATATCCATATCAAAGCTTTCATCGGTTGAAATATACCGAATTTTCGACTCTTTTGTAAGGTGGGGGAGAATGTGGGAATAAGCCTTATACTGGCCGCTGTAAGAAAGCTCGCCGCTTTGACTGTCGCGGGTAACAAATCCGCCGCATATTCCGATAAAGGGGCCAACGTTGGGGCAGCCGCGCTCGTTCAGCATTAAATTCCAGCCCGAAAACGACCGGTAGCCAACCTTGATTGCCTTTGCGATCATAAGGCCCCATTTGCAAAAGTCGGTGTCGTAATTGTCGGTAAGTCTCGGTCCTGCCTCGGTAAAGTGGAGCGAGAGGTTAGGGAATTTTTTCTTGATTTGGGCGGTCTGCTCAACTGTGCCGCCATAGTAATGAAAGGCAACGCCCTCACAGCTTTCCTTCAGCCCCTCACATTCTTCAAGAGACCACAAAACACGCTCGGCGCCGTTGAAGCTGTGGTCATACATCCAAATTTTTACATCAAGGCCCGCCTCCTGCAATTTCTTATGCAGTATTTTAACAAAGCGCGCCTCGGTCTCGGGGTGCCAAATACAAGCGGGCATACAGCCTCTCTGCTGGGTTTCGGGCTCGTTTTGGGGTGTTATAGCCGAAATTTTTATGCCGTATTCCGCATAGGCCTTTATGAATTTAACAATGTAATCTCCGTAGCAGTCAAGATATTCCTCTCGCATATAACCGCCGCACATGCTTGCCCCCGTTTTCATCCAATAGGGCGGACTCCAAGGTGAGGCAAAGAGGAAAATATCGGGATTTATTTCAAGAATTTCCTTGATTATCGGAATAATATATTTTTCGTCACGCTTAACCGAAAAGTGTAAAAGAGCGGTGTCGCCCGCCACATCGTCATAGGAATAAATCTCGGGAGAATAGTCGCTTGATGCAATACAAATTCTGCCCAGCGAGATTCCAAGCTCCCCGCTTGAATAAAGGCTGCGCAAAAGCTCTCTTCTCTCATCCTTATCCATAAGGCTTAATTCGTAGCAGGAGGAGGGCGTTATGGCAACGCCAAAGCCGATAAATTTGTCAACAACCCTCTCCGAAATCTCAAGCCTTGCCGCGCCGGGCACTCGGAGAGAGGGAAAAATTTCGCTCTCCAAATAAAAAGCGTCCTTGGTTGTAAAGGTCATTTTCCCTTTCATAAAAACACCGCCTTTTTGTATTTTTTAATATTATACCACCGAAAAATACCGTTGTCATTGGATTTTTAGCTTATATTATTGTATTTTTCAACAATCTGTGATATAATAAGGAACGTAAAGGAGGTGCGAAAATGGATAAGGAAAAAATTCTTGAGTGGCTTTGCAGTGCTCCGTCATTTTTCCCCGTAAGCGCGCTGAAGCAACGCTGGGAAAGGAGCAGTTACAGCTATCTTGTCGCGCCAAGACCGAACTTTGGGCTTATTCTCGTCTTGAAGGGTAACGTTGATTTTGCGGCAGAGGGCGGACGCGTGTGCGCAAGGGCGGGCAACCTTGTTTTTTTGCCTAAGTTTTCCTGCTACGAAGCAATCTTCCCCGACGAGACCGAGGATTACCTTGTCTGCTTTGATACCGACTCTCTCGGGATTTCGGTGAGCGAGCCGACCGTTTTAATCGATACGGCATCGGTTTTTTGCGTTGAAAAATTCAAGGCATTGGTAGAAAAGAGCCTTTTCGGCAGGAGTGACGACCTTGAGGGCAGGGGGCTTATGTATCTGCTCTTTAACAGCGTTGTTACCGAGGCGAGAGAGCAGGGCGATTTTCAATCCCGAACATTAAAGTGCGCCTCGGAGCTTTTGCAAAGTGACTATTCTTTAAGCGTTGAAGAGGTGGCGCACCGATGCGCCGTCAGCCCCTCGACCTTGAGAAATATTTTTAAATCAAAGCTCGGCGCATCCCCCGCCGAATACCGAACGGATATGAAGCTGAGGCGGGCTCAGTACCTTCTTGAGTCAACGAGCCTTACGGTAAGCGAGATTTCCGAGCGGCTCTCCTTTTTTGACCCAGCCTATTTTTGCAAGGTGTTTAAGGAGCGCCTGGGTATGACCCCGGGGCAGTATGCAAAAAATAAAAAGCTTTAAAAAAAGGCAATATCACTTTCCGTTCATTCGGGTGATATTGCCTTTTTAGGTAAGACGGGGGGGAGTTAATTTCCCTCGGCGAAGTATGCGCCGAAAATCTCTTTTTCGTCTGCGGTATTGTTAGCCCAGGTTACAGACTCGCGAGTGCCCTCGTAAAAGCGGTCTGTTCCCGTAGGATTGGTGAAAAAGCTGTTGGTTACAACAAGGCGTGAGGACTCGTTTTTGACAGCAAGGGTGTTTCTGAGTCCCATAAGCTTGTTGTTAAAGAAGCCGCAGTTTGTGATAATGGTATTCGCGGCCTTTATCCAAAATCCTATTGTAGAGGTGTCTGCAAAACAGCCGTCCAAAACGTTTATGCCGCCGTTTATCTCGAATGCCACAGAATTTACGAGCATTTCGGGAACTCCGCAGGCAAGAATTTTTGCCTCAACTTCCTCTGTATATTGCTTTGAGAGCATAAGCTTTTTGTTGTGTCCGTAAAACTCCGACCACTCCTTAATGCTCATACCTGTGGGCGGTATTGTTCCTCCCCAAATATGACAGCGGGTAAAGCGGTTAGAGCCGCCGTTTGACTGAATTCCCGTTGTGTAGTCGATAACAAAGCAATCGGTGTAATGGCCGTCGTGCTCGTTTGTGAAAATACCGATATTTCCGCTGAGTCCCGACATTGTGCATTTGCAGTAAACATTATTGGCAACAAGCTCATAAAGTCTGCCTCTAACCATTCCGCCAACGCAAAGGCCGTATTTTTTTCCGTTATGCAGGGTAATGTTCGAGAGGGTGTAATGGTGCGCGTTCGCAAGCAAAAGACAGCTTGCCATTCCGTTTGCATCTATGTCACCGCCCTTGATAAAAAGTCCAAGGTTGTCGTAAATTGAGCCGTCATCATTGTAGAGGGTCAGCTCGTGGAAATTCGCATTTCCGTCATATGAGAGCACGAACTCCATCGGCGCTGTCGCAATAAGTCTTGCCGCAGGATGCATCTCAAGCGAGCAACGGTTTTTGATAAACAAGGGCGAGGCAATTTCGTAATCTCCCTTTGGAATACACAAAATTCCGTTGGGCGTTGCGTCTATGGCGCGCTGAATTCTCGGTGAGTCGTCGGTTTCGCGGTTTAAGCGCGGAAAGTCTGAAAGGTGGTTGTCGTACATAGATTATCTCCTTTTTATAAGTTCATAATTACCACAGCGGCAATGCCGATAGCTATGCTGATGCCTTGCTTTAAGGATAACTTATCCCTGAATAATATAATTCCCATAAGGGTTGACATAATAATAGTGACCCCCGAACTTAGGGGGAAGAGCAGGCTTGCGTCAATGGTGGATATTGCATAGGTGTTAAGCCACTGAAAGACAGAAAGAACAACTCCAACGGACATCGAGATTAAAAAGATAGGCGCTTTTTGCAATTTTCCTCCGCCCACCTTTCGCAGGATAAGAAGAGCGTATATGGTAATCGTTATAATGAAAGCTATACTGTACGCGCAGGCAACAAAGCTTTCCTTTTGCGCGTGGTAGACGGATGCGCCGAATATTTTTTGCGTTATTCCGATGCAGGCGTTAGCAAGCGTTGCCGATAAAGCAAGCAGCAGCCATTTTTTCGAAATTGGATTTTTTTCCTTTATGTCAACGCAGATAACAAAGGATAAAACGGTCAGCAGAATTCCGAATATTCTTATGAATGTAAGCGACTCCCCGTAGAAAATAACAGACACAATAACGGGAAAAAGCATACTAAGGTTTACAAATAGCACGGTTAACGAGATGTTGCCCAGCGACAAAGCCTTTGTGTATGTAAGCTGAAAGATGACCGTAAATACCGCAAACGCCGCAGAAAATAACCAGGTTTGTAAGGACGCCCCGACAATAGCGGTACAAAATAAAATTGCAGCCGAGAGAAAAACAAGTGCGTTGAACAGCACAAGTGCATCGGTCGTTTTCATAAACTTTTTTCCAAAACGGCTTTGCAAGGCTACCTTTGTAGTTGACAGTGTGCAAAGTGCAAAAATGATTAAAAGCGTCATAATCTCCTCGTTCTCTTACCGTAGCGGCATTCTTTAACCATTATAGCACACACAGACCCGAATAAAAATAAACAAATTTGAGCTTTATATGGACTTTTTTTACCTTGTGTGGTATAATGTTCTCGGTATTGAGATAAGGAGAACAGATTATGAAAGACAAAACATTGTTTGAAAATCATTCCGACTTTCACGAAAATACAGATATAGGTATGTATTATTGCGGAAAAAGAATTGGCACCCTCTGCCATTCCTACGGCCCCGAAATACGGAATTACTATTTGTTTGTGCTGGTAAATAAGGGGGAAGCCGACTTTTTTGATAAAAGCGGAGTTGTAAAGCTTCGGGAGCACGATATGCTCGTTATGTGTCCGGGCGAAAAAATACACTATACGGCAAACACCCCTTGGAGTATTCAATGGGTCGGACTATATGGACAAACTGTTGAAAAATATATGCAAATACTCTCGATAAACGGCGAAAATCCAATAATTCATATCGAGCAGTATTACGAAATGGAGCAGCTGCTTGAGGAGTTGTACAGCCTGACCGAAAGCAGGACAGAGTATTTCAGATGTAAGCAAATAGAGCTGATATACAGATTTTTCTCAATTCTTCTTGAAAATTCGGACAAAAGAACCCATTACGATATAGCCCATAGCGCGCAAAAGATTATAGACCACAATTTCGACCGCGAAATTACAATGCAGCAAATAGCAGCCTCCTTGTGCGCAAATGCCGCCTATCTTACAAGAAAATTCACCCAAAAATACGGCATATCCCCGAAAGAATATCTCTTAGAAAAGAGAATAGCCTACGCAAAAAGGCTTTTGGCGCAAACCGATGTAAGCGTGAAAGAAATTGCCGTTTCCGTAGGATATGTTGACCAGCTGTATTTTTCCAGAATTTTTAAAAGAAAAGAGGGCGTCTCCCCCTTAGAGTATAGGAAAAAAACGAAAATTTAACCCGAAAGCCACACCCCGACATAGAGAATATAAGGCTGTTAAACGGTATTGCTGAAAACGGTTAATCTCCCCCGGCTACATAGCAAGGGGAGATTTTTATTACGCAACTTTTTGTAAACTATTGTTTGTCTTTTGTGAGGCGTTTAGCATATTCTCTATAAAAATTCCATAACCTTCCGTCGGATTTGCCACCATAACATGAGTCACAGCACCCACAAGCTTGCCGTCCTGAATTATCGGGCTGCCACTCATTCCGCGGACAATACCGCCGCTGATTGCGATAAGGGCGGGGTCAGAGGTTTTAATGCGGAAGGATTTTGAGCCCTCGGAGCTTTTGTCTATATCGTAAATTTCGATTTTATATTCGGCGCTCTTGCCGTTTTTAAGGGTAGAGATTATGGTAGCCTCGCCCTCGTGGATCTCATTTTTTGTGCCTATGGGGAGTGCCGATTTTGACGAGAGTGCGCCCGCATCGGTCAGCACGCCGAAAACGCCGCAGCCGTTGTTTTTGTCAAGGCTTCCTAATATCTCGTTTTTTAAAATTCCCGAGAGCTCTCCCGGCTTTCCGCACTCGCCCTTTTGAAGTCCGCCGAGAATTACCCCGGTTACATCTCCCTCGCTCATCTCGATTATCTCGCCCGATTCCGCGTCGCAAATTCCGTGACCCAGCCCGCCGAATCTTCCGCTCTCGGGGTCGTAGTAGGTAACGGTGCCTATTCCCGACGCGCTGTCGCGAAGAGAAAGTCCGAGGCGGTATTCACCGTCAACAAGGGCGGGCTTTGCCTCAATGGCAATCTCTGTGCCGCGGTGCTCTGCGCGTATGGTTACCGAGGCGCCGCCCGATTTTTTAACGGCCTCCTTAACCTCTGCAACCGTGCTGACCCGATTTCCGTTTATGGAGATAATTTTATCACCCGAGGAAAGGGCGGGTATTCCGCTTGATTCTATGACCGTAACAGAGCTTTGCTTTATCCTGATGCCGAAAACGCACCCCCCGGGAATAAGGGATGCGCTCTGTTGCCTCTCGTTGCCGAAAAGAAGCTCCCTGAGCCTTGAATCTACCTTTATATTATCCGCGGCAACCGACGGCATAGCTTCAGCCGAGGCAGGAAGCACAAAAGCAACCGTAAATAATGATAACGCCGCAAAAAAAGCGCATAGTGTTTTTTTAATTTTCATTTCAGTATTCCTTTGCCACAAAATTCATCGTGCTATCTATTACTGTGGCTGAAAAGCGCGAATAATATTCGTAACAAAAATAGGAAAGAGTTTTAACCCCTTGTTTAACAACATTTTTATTCAAAAAAAGATTAAAGTTTTTGCGCCGATTTTTTCAAAAAGCGGCAACCCCCCTTTAACCCCCGAAAAACTCTTAATATGGGGAGGGATTTATTCGCAAAGTTATCAAGTGCTCTGCCCGCCATACAACTCTGAGCGCAAGTCTGCCGTGTCATTCCGAGCGGTA
>JAZORT010000024.1:0-2111 GCA_045656745.1 Eubacteriales bacterium
GGTTTAAGCCTCAAAGGACGAATAAAGTGACCGAAAAACAAAAGCATATAAGGAATTTTTCAATAATTGCTCATATAGACCACGGTAAATCCACTCTTGCTGACAGAATTCTTGAAAAAACGAGAACTGTTGCTACAAGAGATATGGAGGAACAGCTCCTCGATAATATGGACCTCGAGCGCGAGAGAGGCATTACCATTAAGGCGCGAGCAGTAAGACTTTCATATACTGCAAAGAACGGCGAGGAATATATCTATAATCTTATAGACACCCCCGGCCACGTTGACTTTGGATACGAGGTTTCCCGCTCGCTCAAGGCGTGCGAGGGCGCTCTTTTGGTTGTTGATGCAACTCAGGGCGTCGAGGCGCAGACTCTTGCAAACGCCTATCTTGCAATTGACAACGACCTTGAGATTCTTCCCGTTATCAATAAAATCGACCTTGCCTCTGCCGATATTGAGGGCGCAAGGCGTGAGATAGAGGATATTATCGGTATTCCCGCCGAGGACTGTCCCGCCGTTTCAGCAAAGAACGGCTTAAATATTGAGGATGTTTTGGAGCAGGTTGTAACCAGCGTGCCTGCGCCTTCGGGTGACGGTAATGCTCCTCTCAAGGCTTTGATTTTTGACTCGTACTATGACGCCTATCTCGGTGTTGTGGTTTATATCCGTGTCTTCGACGGTACTGTTAAGGCAGGGGATAAAATCAGGCTTATGTCCAGCGGCGCAGAGTTTGAGGTTTTCGAGGTTGGTACTATGGAGCCTTTTGGACTCTCGCGCTGTGATAATTTGTCTGCAGGCGAGGTTGGCTATATTACCGCATCGATTAAAACTGTCGGCGATACAAAGGTCGGTGATACAATAACTCTTGCATCTGCGCCTGCCGATGAGGCTCTTCCCGGATTCCGCGAGGTGCATCCTATGGTATATTCGGGTATTTATCCCGCTGACGGAGCAAGATACGGCGACCTTCGTGAGGCTCTTGAAAAGCTTCAGCTTAACGATGCGTCCCTTGTTTTCGAGCCTGAGACCTCGGTTGCTCTCGGATTTGGTTTCCGTTGCGGATTCCTCGGACTTCTTCATATGGAGATAATAGAGGAGCGTCTTGAGAGAGAATTTAACCTTGACCTTATCACAACGGCTCCCTCGGTTATTTACAAGGTTGATCTTCGCGGGGGAGATACTATAATGATAGATAATCCTTCGAAATTCCCGTCTCCCGACGAGATTCAAACGGCATACGAGCCTATAATGAAGGCAACTATAATAACGCCCTCCGACTATATCGGCGGTATTATGGACCTTTGCCAGGATAGACGAGGGGTGTTTATTGATATGAAGTATATCGACACCGAGCGTGCCGAAATTCATTACGAGCTTCCTTTAAACGAGATAATTTATGATTTCTTCGATGCATTGAAGAGCCGTACAAAAGGATATGCTTCACTTGACTATGAGTTAAAGGGATATAAGCAGTCTAAGCTTGTAAAGCTTGATTTTATGCTTAATGGTGAGGTTGTTGATGCCCTTTCGTTTATCGTCTTTGAGGATAGGGCATACGGCAGAGCAAGAAAAATCGCCGAAAAACTAAAGGAAAATATTCCGCGCCAGCTTTTCGAAATTCCAATTCAGGCAACTATCGGCTCAAAGATTATAGCAAGAGAGACTGTTAAGGCAATGCGTAAGGACGTTCTTGCAAAATGCTACGGCGGTGATATCACGAGAAAGAAAAAGCTTCTTGAAAAGCAAAAAGAGGGTAAAAAGAAGATGCGTAAGCTCGGTAGTGTTGAGGTTACGCCAGAGGCCTTTATGGCTGTTCTCAGGCTTGAAGATGACAACTGATGCTATCGGACTTTATCTTCATATTCCTTTTTGCGTAAGGAAGTGTCAGTATTGTGATTTTTTGTCCGGACCTGCGGATGATGATACCAAGGCACAGTATATGGCAGCACTTATGGATGAAATAGAGGAAAAGAGCAGATGGTATGGGGAATATGAGGTGACCAGCATCTTTTTTGGTGGGGGTACCCCTACGGCCGTAGAGGCAGAGGCACTTTGCCGAGTGCTAAGGCTTGTTAAGAAGAAGTTTGCTGTAAGGTCGGAAGCGGAGAT
>JAZORT010000025.1:0-58406 GCA_045656745.1 Eubacteriales bacterium
CCACCGTTCACGCAGTGCAGACTATCAAAAAGGCAGGCTACGAGGCCATCATTATAAACAACAACCCCGAAACAGTTTCCACAGACTATACAACGGCAGACAAGCTTTACTTTGAGCCTCTTACCGTTGAGGACGTTATGAACGTTATAGCCTTTGAAAAGCCTGACGGAGTTATCGCCTCTCTCGGTGGACAGACTGCAATTAACCTTGCAGAGCCACTTGCAAAGCGCGGTGTTAAGATTATCGGCACGGACTGTGAGGCTATTGAAAGGGCCGAGAACCGTGACGCATTTGAGAAAATACTTGAAAGCCTTAACATTCCTCAGCCCAAGGGACAGGCCGTTACGAAAATTGAGGACGGCGTAAGGGTTGCAAAGGAAATCGGCTACCCCGTGCTTGTACGTCCGAGCTTCGTTCTCGGTGGCCGTGCAATGCAACTTGTAGGCAACGAGGAACAGCTCCGCCACTACCTGAGAACTGCCGTTGAAATCGACGAGGACAAGCCTGTGCTTGTAGACCACTACATTCAGGGTAAAGAAGTCGAGGTTGACGCAATTTGCGACGGCCGTGACGTATTCGTTGCAGGTATTATGGAGCTTGTTGAACGTACCGGTATTCACTCGGGCGACTCTATCTCGGTTTACCCCACCTTCTCTATTTCCGACAAGGTAAAGGGCACCATTCTTCAGTATGCAAAGAAGCTCGGTCTCGGCATCGGCATCGTTGGTCTTTACAACATTCAGTTCATCGTTGACAAAAACGACGAGGTATTTATTATCGAGGTTAACCCCCGTTCCTCCCGTACCGTTCCCTTCCTTTCCAAGTCTACCGGCTACTCTCTTGCAGATATTGCAACCGAGTGTATTCTCGGCAAGAGCCTCAAGGAGCAGGGCATCTTCTGCCTCTATCCCGAGGAAAAGAACCGCTGGTATGTTAAGGTTCCCGTATTCTCCTTCAACAAGCTCCGCGGACTTGACGCTTATCTCTCTCCCGAGATGAAGTCCACCGGTGAGGCTATCGGCTACGATGACGACCTTTACAGAGCATTCTATAAGGCTCTTCAGGCATCGGGTATGCACCTTCAGAACTACGGCACCGTATTTGCAACTATCGCAGACTGTGACAAGGAGGAGGCTCTTCCTCTTATCCGCCGCTTCTACAACCTTGGCTTTAACGTTGAGGCTACCGAGGGAACTGCAAAATACCTTAAAGAAAACGGTATCAGAACTCATATTCTCAAGAAGCTCTCCGAGGACTCTGAGGAGATTGCAGACTCTATCCGTCAGGGACACATCGCTTACGTTATCAATACCTCCGACCCCTCTTCCTCCGGCGTTATCCGCGACGGATTTGAGATCAGAAAGTATGCTACCGAAAATAACGTTACCATGTTCACCTCTCTTGACACAGTAAGAGTTCTTCTCGACGTGCTTGAGGACATTACCATCACCATCTCCACTATTGATAGCTGAAAGGAAAAAGGACTTGAAAGACGCAAATCTTAAAGTAATTTCCAATAAAAAAATTGCAAAAAACACCTATGAATCTGTTCTCGAGGGCGATATTTCGGATATTACCGCCCCCGGTCAGTTCGTAAACATAAAGCTTGAAGGAAAATTCCTTCGCCGTCCTATCTCGGTTTGCGAGGTAGAGGGTAACAGACTTACCATCGTCTACAAGGCTGTGGGCTCGGGCACCGAGCAAATGGCTGCGGCTGAGGTTGGCACAGTCTGGCCCACCCTTACGGGTCTTGGAAACGGCTACGACCTTACGAAGGCGGGCGAAAAGCCTCTACTTATCGGCGGCGGCGCAGGCGTTCCCCCTATGTACGAGCTTTGCAAAAAACTTGCCAAAGAGGGCAAGCGCTCTACCGTAATTCTCGGCTTCGGCTCTGCTGACGAGGTGTTCTATAAGGAGCGCTTTGAGGCTCTGGGCGCGAGGGTTATCGTTTGTACGGTTGACGGCAGCGAGGGTGTCCGGGGCTTTGTTACCGACGGAATGAAGGGTGTTGATTACACCTACTTCTACACCTGCGGTCCCGAGCCTATGCTCAAGGCGGTTTACAACGCTTCTGCCACATCGGGTCAGTTCTCCTTTGAGGAGAGAATGGGCTGCGGATTTGGCGCTTGTATGGGTTGCTCCTGCAAGACCGTTACGGGCTATAAGAGAATTTGCAAGGACGGCCCGGTTCTTGAGAAGGAGGAAATTCTTTGGGAAAAGTAAGTTTTCCCAAATGAGGAATGTGGAATGAGAAATGAGAAATTGTTTCTCCCACACTGCGTAAATTATGAGTAATTTAAAAGTAAATCTTTGCGGAATTGAGATGGACAACCCCTTAATTCCCGCTTCGGGAACCTTTGGCTACGGCTATGAGTTCGCCGAAATATACGACATCAATATTCTCGGCTCCTTCTCTTTCAAGGGAACGACCAAGGATAAGAGGTTCGGAAATCCCACGCCCCGTATCGCCGAGTGCGAAAGAGGTATGATAAACGCGGTCGGACTTCAAAACCCGGGCGTTGAGGACGTTATCAAAAACGAGCTTCCCAAAATGCGCGCCTGCTTTAATAAGCCGGTTATGGCAAACGTTTCGGGCTTTTCGGTAGACGAGTACGTTTACACCGTTGAAAAGCTTGATGCAGAGGAGCAGATAGGCTGGTTTGAGGTCAATGTTTCCTGCCCCAACGTTCACGGCGGCGGAATGAGCTTCGGTACTTCTCCCCAGGCTGCGGCTGAGGTTACCGCGGCGGTAAAGCGGGTGACAAATAAGCCGGTTATCGTTAAGCTTTCCCCCAATGTTACCGACATCGTTTCTATCGCAAAGGCATGCGAGGAAGCGGGAGCTGACGGTATTAGCCTTATAAACACCCTTCTCGGTATGCGCATCGACCTTAGGACAAAAAAGCCGATTATAGCCAACAAAATGGGCGGCTTCTCGGGTCCTGCAATAAAGCCTGTTGCCCTTCGAATGGTATATCAGGTTTACGATGCGGTGAAAATTCCTATCGTTGGCGGCGGCGGAATCGAATGCGCCGAGGACGTAATAGAAATGATGCTTGCAGGCGCTACTGCCGTTGAGGTTGGCGCTGCAAACCTCGTTGACCCCTACGCTTGCAAAAACATAATCGAGGACCTTCCCCGAGTTATGGAAAAATATAAAATTGAAAATCTTAAAGATATAATCGGAGGAGCACACTAATGGGAAAAGACGTAATTATCGCCTGCGATTTCGACAGCGCAGAAAAAACCTTTGCATTTCTTGATAAATTCACCGGAAGAAAGCCTTTTGTTAAAATAGGTATGGAGCTTTACTACGCAGAGGGTCCTTCTATCGTTAAGGAAATTAAGAAGAGAGGACACAAGATATTCCTCGACCTCAAGCTCCACGATATTCCCAACACCGTAAAAAAGTCTATGGCAGTTTTGTCAAGACTTGATGTTGATATGACCAACCTTCACGCCGCAGGAACAAAGAGAATGATGTCCGCGGCAATTGAGGGCCTTACCCGCGAGGACGGCAGCCGTCCTATGCTTATCGCGGTAACTCAGCTCACCTCTACCGACGAGGAGACTATGAAGGCCGACCTTCTTATCGACAAGCCTATCGACCAGGTCGTTATGCATTACGCTCACAACGCAATGGAAGCAGGTCTTGACGGCGTTGTTTGCTCCCCCCTCGAGGCAGGTAAGGTGCACGATAAGTGCGGCAAGAATTTCGTTACCGTAACCCCCGGCGTTAGATTTGCCGACGGTGACATCGGCGACCAGAAGAGAGTTATGACTCCCGCTGAGGCAAAGAAGATAGGCTCCGACTATATCGTCGTAGGCAGACCTATCACCGCGGCTGAGGACCCCGTTGCAGCATACGAGCGTTGCGTAAGAGAGTTCTGCGACTGAGAAAAAACGGGAGCTTTTTGAAAAGAAGCATTAGTCGTTTTGGATCAAAACGACTCGCAAAAACTTTTTATAAAAAATATTTTTAAGAATTTTTGGAAGGTGCGGACAACCTTTTTGTTGGAAAGGTTTCCGCGTATAGGTAAACTAACTATGGAAAGCTATAAGAGAGAATTTATACAGTTCCTTGAGAACGCAGGCGTTCTTAAATTCGGTGATTTCACCGCGAAGTCGGGTAGAAAAATCCCCTACTTTATCAACGCGGGAATGATCAAGACCGGCGCAGATATTGCCACCCTCGGCGAATTCTACGCAAAGGCATATTTTGACAAGCTCGGAAAGAAGCCCGCAGTGCTTTACGGCCCTGCATACAAGGGTATTTCCCTTTCGGTTTCCGCAGCGGTTGCTCTTTCAAAGAACGGACTCAACGTACCCTTCTTCTTTAACAGAAAAGAGGTTAAGGACCACGGCGAGGGCGGTGTTTTTGTTGGATACGTTCCCCAGGCGGGCGAAGAGATCGTTATTATTGAGGACGTTATCACCGCAGGAACCGCTATCAGAGAGTCTATGGACATACTCTCCCACCTTGAGGGCACAAAGGTTGCCGCTACCTTCATTATGGTAAACCGCAAGGAAAAGGGTCAGAGCGAAAAGGGCGCAATGGACGAGATCGAGGAGCAGTTCGGCTTCCCCGTATACTCCATAGTTGATGTTTACGATATTATCGAGTATCTTGAAGAAAAGCCCGAGAACGAAGAAAATGTTGCACGTATCAAGAAGTATCTTGAGGTTTACGGCGCATAATTAGCGTTTTTGACAACTAATATTTACAAAAAAACGGAGTAAAAACCATTTATGAGAAATCTTGTAAACATACTCGACCTCTCTGTCGAGGAGATAGACGAGCTTGTTAAGGTTGCCTCGGACATTCTTGACAACCCCGAGCTTTACACAAACTCCTGCCGCGGCAAGATCCTCGGCACCCTCTTCTTTGAGCCTTCCACAAGAACGCGCCTTTCCTTTACCTCGGCAATGATGAGCCTTGGCGGTAACGTTCTCGGCTTTTCTCAGGCGGGCAGCTCCTCCACCGCGAAGGGCGAGACGGTTGCCGACACTATAAGAATGGTCAGCGCATACTCCGACATCATAGTAATGCGCCACCCTAAAGAGGGCGCGCCCATTGTTGCAAGCGAGGTCTCCGAGGTTCCCGTTATCAACGCGGGAGACGGCGGTCACTTCCACCCCACCCAGACACTCACCGACCTTCTTACCATAAAGAAGAAAAAGGGTCATTTTGACAATCTTACCGTTGGCGTTTGCGGTGACCTTAAATACGGAAGAACGGTTCACTCGCTTATTTCCGCACTCTCCCGATACAGCGGCGTTAAGTTTGTGCTTATTGCTCCCGAGGAGCTTAAGCTTCCCGACTACGTTAAGGACGAGTATCTTTACGGCGCAGGCTGTGAATTTGTTGAAACCGAAAATCTTGAGGCGGCAATCCCCTCTCTTGACATTCTTTATATGACGAGAATTCAGGCAGAGAGATTTGACTCTAAGGATGATTACGAGCGCCTAAAGGACTCTTATATCCTTACCCGCGACAAGCTTGACGGAGCGAAGAGCGACCTTTCCATTCTTCATCCCCTGCCCCGCGTTAACGAAATTTCGGTTGACGTTGACGACGACCCCAGAGCCGATTATTTCGACCAGGCAATGTACGGCAGATATATCAGAATGGCGCTTATCCTTATGCTCCTTAAAACAAAGGGCGCCTGCGACAAGAGACTTCGCGGTGAGAAAAATCCCTCGCTTATCTGTGCTAACCCTCACTGTATTTCGAAAACCGAGCGCGGTATAAAGCTGCTCTTTGACGAGGGAAGATGTATCTATTGCGACCAGATGGCGTCTAAAATTTAAATAACAGTCGGTCACGAAAAATTTTAAAGAGCTTTTTTGAATTTTTGGTTTAAAAAGGCTCTTTTTTTATTTAAAATCGGAAAAACCTATTGCAAAAAAACCTTTCATTAGCTATAATTAAAATATAAAAAAGGTAAACGAGCCGTTTTTTTGAGGTGAAAAATGAAAAACTATTACGGAATAAATCTTGATGAGCAAAGAGCCGCTCTTCTCTCCTTTGAGGGAGCAAAGCCGCTGATTGAAAAGGTTATCAAGAGGGCGGACGAGGCAATAGGTCAGGAATACGGCGCGCTTAAATTCTCGGACTATATGCTGTTTTCGAAAACGGGAGACAGAACGACCTTTCAGCGCCCCTATTTCGCACGCAGAAACAACTGCTCCTATCTCGCCATGGCGTATTGGCTAACCGATGACGAAAAATACAAGACGCCCCTTGAGGACCTGATTTTTCACATTTGTGACGAGTATTCCTGGTGCCTGCCTGCTCACTCGCTTATCTGGGACCCGAAAAATACGAGTCAGGTGCTCCACGAGGTCGACCTTCACCAGGGCGAAACCGCTCGAATGTTGACCGACATTTATCTTTTGGTGGGCGAGAAGCTCCACTTCCTTGTCAAGGATAGAATTGAATACGAGGTAAGGCGCAGAATTATCGAGTCCTTTAAATATAAGGAATTCCATTGGTTAAAGCCGAGCTGCAAGACGAACTGGGCTTCTGTTTGCGCGGGCGCGGTATTGATTGCGCTTATGGGCTTTGGCACGAAGGAGGAAATCGACGCCCTTCTCCCCTCTCTCAGCCAAGCGATAGAGCATTTTCTTCTGGGCTTTGGCGATGACGGCTGCTGTATGGAGGGCTGCTCCTATTGGAATTACGGCTTCGAATACTTCGTTATTTTTGCAAGACTTATGCTCGTATACACCAATGGCGAGGTAAACTACTTTAAGCGCGATAAGGTTAAGGCTATCGCAACCTTTATCCAAAAGGCAAGGCTTACCGAAACGAAAACCATCTCCTTTTCCGACTGTGTTCCCGATTTTTCATTCAGCCCCGGACTTTTAAGCTATTTAAAGACTCTTTATCCCGACGATGTAAAGCTCCCCTCCCTTAAATACGCCACCCGTCAGGGCAACATCTTTGCAGCAAAGGATCTTTTGTGGTTCAGCTCGGATTACAAAGAGGACCCGCTCGACGAGGGAATTTTCTACCTTGAGGACGCCGAATGGTATATTGCCCGCTATAAAAAGTATAGCTTTGCCGCAAAGGCAGGACACAACGCCGAGCCTCACAACCATAACGACATAGGAAGCTTCAGCGTCGTTACCGCAGACGGAAGTATGCCCCTTACCGACCTTGGCGCGGGCGAATACACCGCCTTTACCTTTGACCTGAATTACCGCTATAAAATGCTCGAGCACGCGTCCTTTGGACACAGCGTTCCCATAATAAACGGTAAATACCAAATAGAAGGTGAAAAATACCGTTCAAAAAATGCGAAAGCTACCGAAAACACCTTCTCCTTCGACATGGAGGGCGCATACGAGGAAGGACTTATCACAAGGCTTAGCCGCCGCTTTGAGCTTTTCCCCGACAGAATTCTCTTGACCGACACCGCCGAATATTCAAGCAGGACCGAAAGCATTACCGAAAGGTTTGTAAGCACCGAAAAGCCCACCCCCAGAGAGGGTGTTGTTGACTTCAGCGGCGTCAAACTGCTCTACGACAAGGAAAAATTCGAAGCAACCGTCACCGAGGACAGCTATATCCACCACAGCGTAAAAAAGGTCGATGTCTACCTTGTTGACCTTGTCCCCAAAAGGGAAAAGGAAACCGAGTTTAGGTTCGAAATAGTGATAAAATAGAGAAACAGAGCTATCGCAAGATGCCGATAGCTCTGTCTTTTTATCTTCGTTTCTGTCAATGGCTATGCGGAATGCTAAACTCGCCGTTAAAAGTTTGCTCTCCTGCTTATGAATAAAAATCAAGAATCATATTTATCGTTCTTCCGCTTGCGGAAGCATTAGGCGACCAAGGGGCAAACCAGGGATTTTTTTGGTTATACCTTTCGCACATATAGTATTCGTCTGTCATAGCAAAACGAGAATTATCCCTCAGTATTTCGGCAGCCTTATCCCGAAGTCCATGGCGCATAAAATACTTGAAAATTCGATACTCGTCGTGGCAAACGTACCAAACAACGCATTTTCCGTTTTCATCAAGATTCTCGCGGCAGGCGTAATCGTTCTTTTTGTCCGCCATTCGGTAGTAGAGGCCTCCGCGAAAGACTCCGCGCCTTGTGTAATAATTGTTTATGCGCTCAAAGTCCTCCGGGGAAATATCAACTCCGTCAACGAAGGTACAAACGAAAGAGCCGAATTCATAATTCGGATATATAACCTCGTCGGGGACGGCGGGAGAATACGGCACCTTAAGCTCATCCGAGTCCGCAAAATCCGAGATGTAATTTTCCCACTCTCTTTTCATGGTGTCAAGGTAGTCGCGGTGCTCTGCCGAGATTTCTTTTGCACGAGGGTCGCGGTATTTTTCAGCCGCCGCGGCAAGCTCTGCAATTCCTATCATATTATAAATATCGGTAAAGCTCCATGCTTGGAATTTCAAGGGGTCGTCGCTACACTGCATAGAGGGGAAAAGTCCCTTTGCCTCGCGGTAGCCTGCCTCGTCAACTCCCTCTTCCCTAACTCGCATATTCTTTATCCAAAGGAAAGAACGGTATGCTTCGTCAGCGTATTTTTTATAAAAATCCTCGCCTTTTTGCAAAGAATAGTTTGCAAAACTGTACAAAACGTTGGCGGTAACCATTGCCCAACCGCAACCAAAAGGCTTTATTTCTCCGCTATCGGTTTTAAAGAGGGTAAAGTAGGTGTCAATTACCGGCTCGATATAGTCGGCAAAATCTCCGATACGCGAGAGCGAGTCAAGCACAGTCATCGACTCCATCGGCCAAACCTCTCTTTGAAGTCCGCCCTGCCTTGCGTAAAGCTCGTCTGTCGTTGTGGTGTAACAAAAGCACTGCATAAGCTGAACCGCAAGATTTCTTACGGTTTTTTTATTTTCTTTTCCTATTTCGGGCAACTTGTTTATTCTTTCAAGCTCCTTTTGCCATGATTTTACCGAATTTTCCTTCTCTTTTTCATAATCAATGGCAGACGCCTCTCCCTTGCCAAAGGAAAACAGGAATTCTCTCTCTTGCCCTGCGCCGAGGGTCAAATCTGAAAAACATTCTCCGTTTTTGCTTTCAAAATCGATCTCCGAGGTAAAGAAAAACTCTCCGTCACGATAGATTTTTCCATTTTTAACAAAGCTCTCGGGAGCCTCTCGCCAAACGCCGATATTGGGAGCGTAGCTTACGTAAACGTCGGGTGCGTCAAAAACCAAGGTCTGCTCAACCCCGCTCCGAAGCAAAAATCCCGGGGCGGCTTTTAAAGTGTTTTCCGTAGTGTTCCTCAATTTCAGCTTAATAAAGCAGGTGGGCTTTCTCTCAAAGCTCGTAAAGCTCTCTATCTCAAGGAGTATTCCCTCTAAAGAAAAGCTAAGCCCATGAACGGGAATTCCGTCCTCACGGATGATATTTTCGGCTTTTTTAAAATCAAGCTGCTCGCCGTTTAAGGTAAACCAAACGCCCCGGGATATTATATCTCCGTAAGGCTTGTTTACGGGTGCTTCAATCTCGCCGAATATAATTTTTCCTTCTCTCCAAAGAGTAAACATTCTCTCCGCCTTTGGGGGATGAAGGTATCTTCTCGTTGTTTTCGGTCTTTGCCACTCCATTTTTCTGCTCCCTTTGGTTTTTTTACATTATATAATATATACCTGCGTTTGGCAATAGATTTTTCAACTGTTTATTTGTACTTTTTTAAAACAGCGGTAGAAGCAAATTTTTATCTTCACTTCTACCGCTATAATTATATTTAAAATTTATTACTTAATTCCGTATTTTTCGCCGTACTCTTTAAGAACGAAGTCCATATCCTTGTCACCTCTGCCCGAAAGACAGATAAGCACCGAGCCGTGGTCGCGCTCTTTTGCGAGCTTAATGCCGTAGGCTACCGCGTGAGAGCTTTCGATTGCGGGGATAATGCCCTCCATTCGGGAAAGGGTGAAGAAGGCGTCAACCGCATCGTCGTCACCGACGGTGTCATACTGCACTCTGCCGATCTCCTGAAGGAATGCGTGCTCGGGGCCGGAGGAAGGATAGTCAAGTCCCGAAGCAACAGAGTAAACGGGAGCGGGGTCGCCGTTTTCGTCCTTGAGCATAACGCTGTTAAAGCCGTGCATTATACCCTCTGTGCCATATTTCAGACTTGCGGCGTGGTCGCCCATCTTTTCACCTCTGCCAAGAGGCTCAACACCGATTATCTCAACGGGATCGTTCAAAAATCCCGAGAACATACCCATAGAGTTTGAGCCGCCGCCAACGCAGGCAACAACTGTGTCGGGAAGATGTCCCGTCATTTCAAGGAACTGCTCTCTTGACTCCTCGCCAACTACGTGCTGGAAATCGCGCACCATCATTGGGAAAGGATGAGGGCCAACGACCGAGCCTATGCAATAGATTGCGTCCTTATATTCCTTTGCATACGCTTCAAAGGCTGCGTCAACCGCCTCTTTAAGGGTTGCAAGTCCGTGAGTTACCTCAACCACGTTTGCGCCGAGGATCTTCATTCTTGCAACGTTGGGCGCCTGCTTTTTAATATCCACAGAACCCATGTATATATCGCACTCAAGTCCAAAATACGCCGCAGCGGTTGCAAGAGCAACGCCGTGCTGACCTGCGCCCGTCTCGGCAATAACCTTCTTTTTGCCCATATATTTTGCGAGAAGAGCCTCGCCCATACAGTGGTTGAGCTTATGCGCGCCCGAGTGGTTTAAGTCCTCGCGCTTAACGTAAAGCTGAACGCCACCGATGCTGTTTGAAAGTCTTTCAAGATGGGAAATGGGCGTGGGTCTACCCTGGAACTCCTTACGGATTCTGCGAAGCTCGGCAATAAATCTTCTTGAATGACAGATAGTAAAATAGGCTTTCGTTATCTCCTCCATTGCCGCCCGAAGCTCGGGGGTGATATAAACACCGCCGTATCTGCCAAAGTAGCCGTTTATGTCGGGATACCTCTGTAAATAAGTATCAAAATCAACCTCGTTAAATTTCATTTTTTCTTCTCCTTTTAAAAATCCTGATTAAAACAAAAAGCCCCAAGCATACTGAAAATATGCTCGGGGCGAAAAAACTATCCGCGGTGCCACCCGAATTCAGGAATGATCCTCTCACGCACAAACCATGCGCCATGCATATAACGGTGCCGCCGTCGAAGCCTACTTTTTCGAAAAATTTCGGTTCGCCCTCAAAAGTCCATTCACAAGGCTGCCTTATACCGCAATCCCACCGCCTGCGGCTCTCTGTGCTAACGCTGCGCCAAGCTACTACTCTTTCTCATCGGTTTAGATAGGTAGATTATACAACTAATTTCGCCGTTTGTCAATAGTTTTTTTGATTTTTTTATCCCTCGGTGAGAAAGAGAGGGCGCATTTGCTTTTTTTCAAGGGCGAGAGTGAGCGCCTCGGGTATCTCCCGCATATCGGCAACGAGAGAATGCGGCTTCCCCGCAGGGTCATCCTGGACCATTCTTACAAAATATACCGACCTTCTCGTTATAAGTCTTGCTATGTTGCCGAGATTTTGAGACATTGCATCGTTTGAAGCCAGGGCAATAACCAAGGGATTGTCTCTTCTCAGGTGAGCTTTTGCCGCCATCGTTACGGCGGTATCGGTAATTCCGCCTGCAATCTTTGCAAGAGTGTTGCCCGTACAAGGGGCAATTATCATCGCCTCCATGGGGTTTTTCGGTCCGAGAGGCTCAGCCTCGGTAATAGTGTGTATAATTTCTCTCCCGCAAAGCTCCCTAACCCTTTTGCGAAGCTCCTCCGCCTTGCCAAAGCGGGTGTCGGTGGAATAGGCGTTTTCGCTCATTATGGGCTGTATCTCGTATCCCCTCCCGACAAGCTCCTCAAGAGCAGAAAGCGACGCCCCGTGGGTGCAAAAGGAAGCACAAAAAGCATAGCCAATCATGCTTTCACCCGGAGACCGAAGGCTCTCATTATCCCTTTTGCGTAAAGCCTGCCTGCCGTTTCGGGATAGTTCTTCTCGGGCAGGGCGGAAAGCTTTTTAATATTCGAAAGCGGGGGCAGGAAGCTACCCGAGGCAAGGTCGTACACGACTCTGTCCGAAATTCCCGCGGTATCTTCGGAAAAAAGCCTTGCGGGGGCGGTGTTTATGACCAAATCAAAGCCCGAAAAACCTCCCTCGTCCGAGACCTCTCTTGCCGAGACTCCCGCCGAGCAAAGCCCCTCTGCCACCGACCGCCTTGTTGTGAAAACGGTGACCGACGCTCCGAGAAACAGAAGCTCCTTTACAAGATACGAGCCTATTCTGCCATAGCCAACAATGGCTACCTTCATTTCCGAAACATCTGTTTTAAAATCCGAAAGTATATGTCCGAGAGCTGCGTTTGCGGTAAGGCGGGCGTTTTCAAGGAGAAATTCCTCGTCCTCTGCGGCATCATAGACTGCCGCCCCCTCGGCAAAAAGCTCCTTACAAAGCTCCGAGGGCAGACCGTAGCCCGCAACCGCCGACCCGCTGCCCGAAAGCCTTACCGCCTCCGAAAGAGGAATGTCCGTCCCCTTGATGCAGCCCTGCGCCCCTGCCGACGGAACGGGCAAAACTATCAGCCGCTCCAGGGGAGAGAGGACACACCGCGAAAGCGCGCGCCTACAAAGCTCAAGCCGCTCGCCGCTGCCAAAAGTAATAATTTCCATATTTTGTCCAATCTTAAAGCGTTTAGAAAATTGGGTAAAGCTACCCCACCTTTAGTATATGCATTTTCTCTCTCGGTGACAGTCGGATTTTGTCAGGTGCGGTCGTTTTTTCGGCTCATAATATCCTTGATACACTTTGATTTTCCCGAAACAAAGTCCATTCCCTTTTTGCTGATACTGATTACCCCCGCCGCCGCCAAAGAAAATACAGCAAGCCAAGCGTAAGGATGAGCGCTCTTTTTTTCATGCTTGTTAAAAAACATTTTTCTCCTCCTGTTTTAATTCGGTTTTATTATTTGCCGTATCTTTGTAATTATACTAAAAAGAGGAAGCAAATCGAGCAGATACCCGAAATGTTTCCTCTTTCTAATTGTTTTCAGTTATGAGTATCATAACTCATAACCTGCCCGACGGGGCAATCATAGTTTTATTTGGTGGCGGTTTCGATAGTGTCCATGGTCGTAACGGTGGGCCAGGCAAGGAATGCATCGAGGGCTATTTCGTAATAGGTAACCTCGTCAAAGTAGGAGTCGTTGTAATAATCGTTAAGCTCCTTATTTCTGTCCGCTTCAAACTTTGCCCAATCCTCTTCGGAGTAGGTGGACTTGTCGATAGAATATTCCTCGCAGTACTGGTGGATGTACTCTTCAAAATACTCTTCCTTTACCTCTGCCTTCTTAGCCGCGTGCTCCTCGGGAGTGGGAAGCAAATTCTCCTGTCTCATAATGTAATAGAGAATAAGTCTTTCCTTAACGAGACCCTCGGACATTGAGCGAAGAACGGCACGCCAATCCTGGTTTGTGGAATATTCAAGGCCGAGATAGATTATAGCATACTCGTCAACCGACTCGCAGGTCTTGCTGGTGCCGAGAGCGTCGGTAATAACGCCGCCGCTGTACTCAAACTGGTAAAGAACATCCTGATAGTATTCCTCGTAAATAGCGTCAACCTTGAGCTTGGGGTAACCGTTGATGGTTGAAACCTCTGCCTTGTGGTAATGCTCCCACATAGCCTCCTCAAGCTGAGTTCTGTATATTTCCTCATACTCCTCGTCAAGAAGAGCCTTTACGTGCTGGCGAAGCTGGCTTACTCTGTCACCCTCATACTCCTCAAGGTCCTCTGCGGTAACGCCGAAATCGTCCTTGCCGAGGTTTTCCTCAATGAACTCGTTGGTGAGCAGCTGCTCCTCGTACTCAACTACCGACTGAACGTAAACCTCAAAGCGTGCGTTCTTATTATTAAGGTTGGTTGCTCCGTAATCGTAGGGGAAATAGCAGTCAATGAGGAAGTAAGTACCCTCTTTTTCGCAGGTGGTTGCAAAGTCAACCTTTAACTCGCTGAGCTTATACTTCTTAGAGCTTATGGTTGCGTCAAAGGTTGCGCCGTCAGCAGAAGCAACGGTAAGAGTAAGGAGCTTATCATAGAAGCCCTCGCCGTACTTTGCGTCAACAGCCTCCTTACCCTTGGTAAGGTCAACTCTCTCTGCGCTGACGGTGGACTTATCCTTATCCGAGGTGCTTCCCTCGGGTACCTTTTTATAACTGATGTAAACGACCTGCTCTGCACTTGTTTGGCCGGAGGTTATTCTTACAAACTTGTTTGCCGCGCTAAAGCTCTTGCCCGAAAGTCCAAGCTCGAAGCCGGGAAGAAATTTGCTGGAGCCAATCTCAAGAGAGGCGTAAACATAGTTGCCCGAGGAGTCCTTGCTTGCAAAGTTGCACATATTGTCAATAAATACTTCCTTGCCCTCAGCATCTACAAGATAGCCGCGGTAGTAGATATTAACAATGTCACCGGGGGTGATAGTGCCCGACTCAACGGCAACGCCGCTGTTAAGCACTCCGCCCTTCTTGGAAGCGAGGAGGTTGAGTATCGTAACGTCAACGTCAATCTCTTTAGGCTTTGCAATATTAAGGTTTATTTTATAATTTTTATAATTCTCCGGGCTCATTTCAATATACTTTGAAAGATCGGAGGTAAGATAGTCGAAATTAAGGTCGTCCTGCTCCTGCTTATTCTTTACAAGAAGAGGAATAAGGATGCAAAGAGCAATTACGAAAACGCATACGCCCGTAATTATCATTGTAAGCGCGCTGCTATTAAGCTTTTTCTTTTGGCTTATTGCCTTAGAATTCTTCTTTTTAAGCTTGTTAATTTTTTTATTCTTACTCACTTTTGTTTTTCCTTTTTTGTCGCTCTCGGTTAACGAGAAGCGAATATTTAAGCAAAAGAGTCGGCAAACGCGGTTGCGAGTGCGTCACATCTTTCGTTGTAACCGTGGCCGTTGTGTCCCTTGACCCAAACGAAGGTTACGGTGTGTGTCTCGGTTAAGGCGTAAAGCCTTTCCCAAAGGTCGGGGTTTTTCAAAGCCTCCCTGCCGCGGCGCCAGCCGGCAGCACGCCAGGATTCTACCCAGCCTTGAAGAAATGCATCTACGAGATATTTTGAATCCGAATAAAGGGTTACCTTGCAGGGCTCCTTGAGCGCCTCGAGACCGCAGATTGCCGCCGTAAGCTCCATTCTGTTGTTGGTGGTCTCAGGCTCTCCGCCCGAAAGCTCCCTTTCATACTCTCCCCAAACGAGGATAGCGCCCCAACCGCCCTTGCCGGGATTTCCGCGGCAGGCGCCGTCGGTATAAAGCTGAACTTCTTTCATAAAAGCATCCTTTTTTAGGTTGGCTTTGTGTTTTGGTAAAAAAACGGACGAAATAATTCGTCCGTTTTTTCGGTCGCGGTAATGGGGGACAATCACACTACCTAAAATTTAAATTCAAAGAATTATTCACCTGCGGACTCGGTATTGGTCTCGCTCTTGATGGAATACTTGATGTTAAGGAAATCAAGCTTGCCATCCTCGGTGTACTTATACTCGTAATGTCCTTCCTCTTCGCCCTCTACGCGGTTAGCCATAAGGAGGTAGTCGAGGATGTTGGTGATCTGGATAGCTGCGCGGATGTTGGTCTCGCCGCCCCAGCCCTGCTCGCTCTCGTTGAACGCCTTCTTACCTACAAGCTCCTTGAGTCCCTTGTAAGCCTCAGCGTCAAAGTAGAAGTGATCTGCATAATACTTCTGGAGGTCGTAAACGCTGTATTCTGCGTCGCCGGTCTTGGTATCGTCATACAAGAACTTGTTAGCCTCAACCTGAGCGGGGAACTTAGCGCTTGCCTCATCCTTGAGAACATTAGCAACTGCGTATATCTTCATAATAGGAAGAATAGAAGCCTTTGCCTGTGCCTCGATCTTTGCGCTAACCTCAGCGTCGGTGGAAACCTTGTATTCGTCTCTAAGGAACTGTGCAAGGCCGCCGTTCGTCTCGTACTTCTTGAAGTAAGAGAGACCCTCTTCAGCATCTGCGGTGTAATACTTATATTCAAGCTCGTTCTCGATGTGAGCGATAGCTTCCTTGAGAAGCTCCTCGGGGTAACCGTCCTTGAGAACAACCTTGTTCTGGATCAATGCCCAGATCTCCTGACCAAGCTTCTTAACGATAGCCTCGTCATAGGTGTGCTTTTCGTTGTGGTAAACAAGCTCTCTGTACTGCTCGATAACGGTATCAGCGAAGGTGGACTCGTCGTTTTCCTTAGTAACCTTTACGATCTCGTCAACCTTTTTCTCTGCTGCAAACTTTGCATCCTCGTAAGCCTTCTTTGCCTCGTCGTCAGCTTCCTTTGCCTTGTCGCGGGACTCGGTTGCGGTCTTAAGAGCGGCAGCTGCATCCTCAGCAGCCTTGGTCTGCTCAGCGGTTACATTCTCGCCTGCGTCTGCAACAACCTTATCGGCAGAATCCTTCTTGGACTGAGCGGCGGTAAGAGCGGTCTCGGCCTTAGTCAAGGTCTCGGTGGTCTTGCCGTATGCGGTCTTAAGGTCGGAAATCTTGGTGGAGGTGTTGTCCTTGTAGATCTGAACAAGCTCCTCAATAAGAGCCTTCAAGGTCTTTTCGGTGCCGTCCTCTGCCTTGAACTTGTAGTCCTCGCTAGCGAAAACGTCAAGGTAGGTGGTAGAGATGCCGGAGCCGATAGCCTCAAGGATGACAGACTTTACGTCAATGTCGGAAACCTCGTAGAAGTATACGGGGAATACGTGGTAGGTAACAGTAGCTTCCTTAGGAATAACAACGGTAGTTGCATTCTCGGGCTGAAGGTTGTTCATCTTAGAAGCGGAGAGAGTGAACTCGCCGGTGGTCTTGTAATCAAAGGTGATCTCGGTGCCCTCTTCCTCAACTGCGAAGAGAATCTTGAAATCAGAGTAGGTGTAGGTGGTCTCACCGTCGGTGATGTTGAAGTTCTTGGACTTAGTCTTAACAGAGCCGTCCTCGTTAAACTCGGTTGCAACCTCAACAAAGGAGCCGATCTTTACGGTGTTCTTGGTGTTGAGAATGATCGCTGCAAGCTGGGCGTCAATACCCTCGGTTGCGTTAAGGTCAACCTTTACGCAGTTAGCAACCTGTTTGGAGGTGTCGGGCTTTGCGGAATCAACTCTCTTAAAGGAAACATAAACCGACTTGTAAGCATCCTTGGTAATAACCGCGGAGGTAGAGGCAGTGGTCTTGTAACCCTTAACATCAACGGGAGCAAAGGCTGCATCCTCGCCCTCGCCGGTAGTACCCATAGCAAGGATAGCGTTCTTGATTGCAACGCTGAGCTTGTCTGCCTTATCGTTATTTACATCGATTGCAGAAAGCTTAACACTGCTCTTGGGAGCAGCGGTTTCCTTCATATAAGTGTCAGCGCTGTAAACATACTCGGTAGTAACCCCGTCCTTTTCGTGGTTGTAGGTTACGTAGTATGCGTAGTAAAGAGTCGCCATATCGTCAAGCTTACCCTCGGTCTGCTTGTCGCGATTCTTTTCAGCATAGGTAGCAAGAGAAGAGATAATCTTTTCGGTAACCTTCTTCTGTCTTGTTTCCTCGTTGGTGGTGAACGCCTCGTCCTCAATTTCTATCTTCTGAAGCGCCTCAAGGAAATCGAGCACAGTTACATACTCGTCGTAGTTTTCCTCAGCGTAATCATAGGGCTTAGAGCAGCTTGCAAGCACTCCCACAGCCATAGCTACGAGAAGAAGTAAAGCAATAATCTTGTTTTTCATGTCTAAAATCCTTATACCTTTATATAAAATAATTTCAATTACACATCATTATACCATACAATAGCGAAAAATGCAAATGTTTTTTTAAATTTTTTCAGAAAAAATTCTTATCATTCGGCATATCCGCCCTTTTCGCTAACGGGATAACCGTTAACAAGCTCGGAGTAGGCTTTTATCAGGGTCTTGAAAGCATAGTTCGAAATATAGAAGTAACAGCTTTCGCTGACACCCTCGGAAACAGACACCGCAACTCTGCCGTCATCGGTGTAATAGAACCTATAAGTCTTGAACGTTCCCGAGCCCTCAACCTCGTAGCTAAGGGTCATAACCGCCTCTTTCTCCATTGCTTTCTTTGCGGTTTCCTCGGAAAGGGTGCCGTTAAAGATAGTTCCGTAGAGAATAAGGAGAAGATCCTTAAAGCTGGAGTCGCCGAGATAGTCGAAGCCGACTGCCTGGTTGTTGGGGTCATCGTCTCTGTAATTATAGAGCGCGTGGATATGAATGCTTTCCTGTCCGGTTGCGCGAAGGCGCTGAACGAGAAGAGTCTCGGTAAGATTTTCGCCGGTGACAGAAGCGTATACGGTAGGCGCAATATACTCCTGCTTGGAGACTATGGTAGGATGGTCGGTAAGATCGCCGGGATCATAGTTAAGTCTGCCTCTCGATCCATCCTTATAGGTTACGATCCAAACGGTGGGGTGAGCAACGTTGAAGGAATATTTTCCTCTCAAGCCCTCCATATTGAACTCAACATCCATTTTGTTAACGTATTCCTGGTCAACGAGCATAATATCGCGCTTTGCCCAGAAGTCAACGAAGCTCTCTTCTACAAAGTCAAGAGTTTCGCCGTCCATTTCAACGATAAGGTCGTACATATCCGAGCCAACGTATCTCTTGCCCTCGGAATTTGTCTCGCTGATATAGATAGTAAAGGTTACGGTATCCTCGCCCGCATAGTTATTAGAGCTGTCTGCGAAACGGGGAATGGTGTAGGAGATAGTGTAGGCGTAAAGACCGTAGTCCGCCATGTTTTTGGGAGTAAGTCCTGCCGCAACTACCCTTGTTCCCGAAAGGCCCTCAAAGCCGAGAGAGGAGGTGCCGAGAAGAGTACCGCTTAACACCTTGATAACTCGGTCGCAACGGCGCCAGTCAACGGGGTAAGAGGAATACTTATGGGTATTGGGAAGAGTGTTTACGTGAATATCACCGCCGTAATAGGGGTCGGGAGTATCGGTATACTTAAAGGAAACGATCTCCTCGCTCTCAACGAAGTAATCAACAGACTTTATCTCATAGGTGGTAAAGCTCTTGAATATCTGGTGGTATCTGTTTGAGGAATAGGCAACCTTGTCCTGCTCGTAAAGACCGTTTGACTCAAGCTTTAAGTTAAGGAGGGTGCTTCTTATGCCCGCCTCAAGGGGGTCGTCATTCTCGCCCGAGAGAGTGAGGTCGGCGGTCATGGTGTCTGTGCTGACAACCTTGCCGTTATAAACCATCTCGTAGGTGAAGAGAACAATGGTGCTTCCCGAGATCTTACCAACCTCTTTGTAGGTGGATTTATCGTAAATGTGGGATATATGCTTTATTCTGTATTCGAATACCGATGCGGTAGAGTTGTCCGCAGTATAGGTAAAATCGAACTCAAGAGGAGAGGTAAGCACTCCGATATTTGCACCGAGAAGAATGTTACGCACATTCTCGGGCACTCTTGTGTCGGTAAGGTCGATTACCGCGTGGAGCATATCCGCCTCGGCACCGCTGTGCTTTATCTGCGAGTCGTCTGCCACACAGGAATATCTTACCTTAACATAGATATTGCGTCCGCCGTCAGCGGTGGTGTGCTCGCTGCCGTCAGCATTAACAAAGGACTCAACCTCGTAAATTTTGTAGGAATAATTCTTTCCCTCGTCTGCAACATTGCGGTCAAAAACAACGGTGGAAACTATGGGAGAAGAGGAATAATCACCGATTTTTGAGCTTGTAAGAGTGTTGATAAGGCTCTTATACTCTGCGGTGTCCGCAATATATTCAAGGTCAATTTCGGTTTTGCGGTCGAAGATAGAGGAATATCCGTTCTCCCCAACCGACATTCTCTCCTGCTCTGCCTCCTTCTCAATAGAAACATAAGGAGAGGTGATAATGTTTGCGGTAACAACAACCTTGGTCTTATCCTTTACAGTTTCGCCCGCCTTGTCAACAACGGTGTTTTTCCACTGTCTGTAAGAGGGGGTGTACTGGGGAGTAACGTTCTGGTCGCCGTTGTTAAGATTACCCGACATAACCACTCTGGGAGCAACAAAATTATTGAAGCCTTCGAGGGCGTAGGAGTAATTCTCAGCACCCGAGGAAATATATACGGTGCTGTCTGCCGCATCCTGAGATGCGCCTGCCTCAAAGATGTCACCGCTGAGCTTGAGGTAGTAGCCAACGCCGGTAACAAGCTTGTTACCGATATAAACGGTTATTTTCTTTGTTATCTTTTCGCCGGTTTCGGAATTGGTCTCGCCGGTAAGATAAGTAAACGTAACCATTTCGCGGCTGGCTTTATCAAGGCCGTAAGCCTCGAGCTGCTCCTCATAGGAGGCGAGCTTTTCTTCCCTGCTCTGCGCTCCGTCGGGAACTTCAAGGGTGATTTTTGAATCATAGTTTGCGTTTGCGATAGCATAAAGCACATAAGAAAGCTTATAAACATTCATGCCGTCATCGGTAACCGAGTAAAGAGACTCATACTCAAAGCCCGGCTCGCTTGCGCAAATTGAGGGATAATAAAGCTTTTGGTCACCGTTTTCATCCTTGTAATAAAGATAATAGGTGCCGTCAACAAGTCTTGCTCCGATAAAGCCCTCGTGAGCGTCTATACCAAAGCTTTGTATTCTGCTTGTGTCAATAGGACCGTAGATATACTGTGTCGAGCTTGTACCTATCTGCTGCTCGGGGGCGGGAGTGTTTTTCACAACCGCGGAGAAGATTGCAAGTCCGACAATCAAGAGAAGGAGTACGGAGAATGAAACTATAATAGCAAGCAGGCTTTTTTTGCTTCTTTTTTTAACCTGAATCATCGTCTTCCTCCTTACAAGTATCTGCGCTTAATATGCACGACAACGCCTGCCGCAAGCGCGATAACGGGAAGCGCGAACAGAAGAGTGGGGATAAACTTGAATCTGCCTTCCTTGCCCGCTGCTACCGAGAGGGAAACATCGGAAAGGAATTTACCGCCGTAGCTGTCAAAGTTCATAGATGTACCGCCAAGCTCGGAGGAAGCGTATCTGTCATTAAATATCATTTCCTCAATAAGCAAAGCCATAATCTCGTTGTTAGCATAGGAATAATTGCCGAGAATATCGTTAGAGAAGAAGTCGGCACTGTTAACACAGAAGATGTTCGACCTTGTTGCGGTGTTCGTATAGCTGTCAAGCTGGTATCTTCCGGTCATTGCCGCAAGAATAAGCTTTCCTTCATTTTCGGAGGCAAGATAGTTGCCCTCGGCATCCTTTGCTCTCGCAACTGCCGAGTCGTAGGAGCTCATAAACTCCATAAACATTCTCTCTGAGGAGTTGCCCGGCTCAACGAAGGCGTCACCCTCCTCAAAGCTGGTCTTTATATAACCCGCATCGTTGAAGATTACTCCCGCTGCGCTGGGAAGAGAGGCAAAGTTGGAATAAACCAAAGCGCCGAAGCTGTCCTCGTCGGTGCTGTACTCGCCGTAAATGGTGGTAACCGAGCCGTCGGAGGTTTCAACGTGGTTTTCGCTGTCGCCCACTACGGTGTCGGTAAACTCAAAGCCCCAATCGGCAAGGAATGCATCGAGAGCGGGGTGGCGTGAGCTGCCGTCATCAAGAAGAGCGTGGTCTCTGGCTACCATTACCGAGCCCTGACGGGTAACGAGGTAGCGGTCTATCATCTCAAGCTCCGACTGATAGTCCAGGTCGTTCAGTCTGTCGGGGTCTATTTCAAAATCACTTCTGGGATTGTTGATAACAAGGAGAACGCAATCGTCGGGCACCTTACCCTCTTCGGCAAGGTTGACCGTCTTAACCTCAAGGCCGCGGCCGGTAAGAAGGTCGTAAAGCGCCTGCGCCTCGGGGTTGCCCTCAACCTCAGGCTCCATAACGAAATAGGTCTCATCGTGGCCTACCGTAAAGTAAGCGACGGGGCGCTCAACTGCGGTAACCGAAAGAATGTAGGATGCCATTTTGTACTCGCCGTTATAGGCGGTAAGGGCGGTTTCGCTTCCCGCCCAGAAGCTGACGGGCTTCTGTATACGGTATCTGCCACCGTAGGAGATTATAACATCACCCGGCTCGATAACCGAAAGAGAGGTGGGCTTAAACTGAGAAACCTTAGTAGGCTCGTAAACCACGTTTACCTCGTTAACCTTAATATTATCAAACCTCTTTTCAAGCTGTAATGCCATAAAGTAGGTAAGTCTTGTTACATCCGAAGCAACCAGGTCGTCGGGATCGGCGCAGAAGGTTATCTCAACCTCACCCTCAAGGTCGTCAATAAACGCGCACTCGCGTATCATAGCGTCGGTAAGCGTGTAAAGTCCCTCGGGAGTAAGGTCCACATAAAGACTCTTCTTCAAGCCCACAGCCGGCATTATGAGGTTGAGCGCAACGACACAAACGATCAAAAGAGCCGTTACGGCGCTGAACACGATCGATCTTACGCTTCGTTTTCCTTTTATGCTTTTTATACTTTTCATTAGTTTATCTGTTCTTTCTTCTTATAATTGTAACTGCTCCCGCAGCGCCGAGAAGGGCGGGGATAGCTAAGAGCATAACCGCATAGCCGATAGATCTGCCGAGAGTAAGATTTTCAAGTCTTTCGTCTGTCATCTCGATACAGTCAATTCCGTAAGGCATATCGGGGCCCTCGTAAAATTCATCAAATAGCGCGTATAAAAAGTCTTTGTTCGCATAGTTGTTACTTACCATAGCGTCGCTTGCGGTAAGGTAAATGCTGGACATATAAACCATTTTCGCCTTGCGGTCAAAGTTAGCCTCCCTCTCGGAGCAGGCAACAACCGCGTGGGGTCCCTTGGTATTATCGTTTTCGCCGCCCGCCTCAAGAGTAGCGGAGGGAGAAGATGTAAGGAGCGCTTTTGCGCCCTTGCTCTCGTCACAGTAAAGAGCCGCCGCATCGTTTATTATAACGCTGCCGCCAAACTGCTCAATCTTGTTCTTTATAGTGTCGGCGGTGGAATTTTCGGCATAATCGGCAAGGAGAGTAAAGCCGGTAAAGCCCTGCGCGTTAACGCTCTGGTTAAGGTCCTTAACCAAAAGGCTCTCACCGTTGTCGTTTCTCATCGTGCTTATTCCGAATTCCTCCGAAACAAACTCCTCAAGCCTGGGCAGACTGCTCGCATAAGGGTCGAGAAGAACATAGAAGGAGCCGCCCTGATCGGCGTATTCCTCAAGCCTTTTAAGCTCGCTGACATAGCTGTCGTTTGCCGCCTTTTCAAAGTCGGTCTTGGGGTTAGAGATAACAACGAAAGCCGCGTCCTCGGGAACCGACTCCTTACGGAGATTTATCTCGTCAAGATAATAGCCCGCGTAGAGAAGAGTGTAATAAAGGTTGCTGCTGGGAACCTCGCCGTGGCCGGTGGTAAAGTAAACGGTCTTGTGCTCGTCGTTCATTACCCAGAACGCCATTGCCGCAAAGGTCTCCTCGCCGTTATACGAGGTTACGTAGCCGTTAGCATCAAGAGTGAAGAAGTCAACGTAAGCGCCGTTTCCCGTAACCACCCTTGCATTAGAGCGGACAAGAGTGCCGCCTACTACGGTGTCACACTCAAAGATAACGCTTGCGCGGTTGATTTTGTATTCATCGTATACCTCGTTGCCGTCCTTGTCGCGGATAATCTCGCCGGAGGCGTCCTTACGGGGTATTTTCTGGTACTTTTCGGGATTAAACTTCTCGTTTGTATCTCCGTCATACTGAAGAGTGAATATATCTGCGAATTTTAATGTTATAAAGTCGGGGTATTTTTCTGCGTAGTTCTTAACAGTGCCGTAAACGTACTTACCCTCGGAGTGATTCTGAATATCCTCCTCACTCATACAGAAGGTTATAGTCAGGTGCTTTCCCTTTGCAGCGGCGGCGTCGAAATCTTCTTTTACCGCATCGCTTATGCTAAGGTCTACCGCCTTGGCGGTTGCCTCTGCCTTCGTGTAATTATACAGCAAATAAACGAAGGTGTTTAGGACGATAACCGCAGCTATTATCAGCGCCGTCATTACAGAAGGCGAGAAGTTGCGGCTGCGAACTACCCCCGAAACCTTTTTCTTGAAATTTATCATATCTTAGATTTTTCCCTTTCGATTTGATCAGTTGTATCTTCTGCGATCGTAAACGCGCACCGTAAGGTAAAGGAACAGAGCGCCGAGGGTCAGATAGAATATAATCGCCGACCAGTCGAAATAGCCTGCGGTGAAGGAAGAGAATCTTGAGAATATAGACATTGCGCTAAGCACATATCTGATGTTATAGTTAGAGGGGATAAGCGCGCCGAGAAGTCCGATAACAAGGAAGCCGAGAATAATAGCTATTGTTCCGACAGCGGCGGAGAGCTGGTTTTCGGTAAGGGAGGAAACGAAGAGTCCTATTGCGATAAACACAGCGCCGACAAGCAAAAGCGCAATAATGTTGCCGAGAAGAACGGCGGTCTTAAAGGTTATTGCGTAAGGGATAAGAAGAAGGAAGTAAAGAGAGGTAAAGATAAGGGCAACCGCAAACATAGCGTAAGCCGCAAGGAATTTACCTATAACCATACCCGTAAGAGAAACGGGAGAGGTAAGAACGAGCTGCTCGGTTTTAAGCTTTCGCTCCTCGCTGAAGGACTTCATTGTAAGGAGAGGAAGAACGATAGCCGAGAACAAAAGCATAATAACGAAATAGGTCGTTACGTTTGCAGACATGGAAAACAGAGTGGTGTAACAGAACACCGCTGCCGCCATTGCAAGGAAAACTACCAAAAATACATAGCCGACAACGCCGGTGAAGTAAGAGCGCATTTCTCTTTTAAATATTGCTAACATTTTCTATATCTCCTTAAATCAGTGAGCTTTTCTGAATTTGCTTTTTCTGGACTCTGCGGGATTTTCCGACTTGTCCACAAGGTTAATGAATATGGTTTCAAGGTCGGTGCCGACAGCAGAAAGTCCAACGATAGGCCAGTTGTTCTGAGCGCAGGCGGTGAATACCGATTTTCTCATATCAATACCCGGCTGGCTCTCCGCAACATAAACGAAGGCGTCGCCGTCCTTTACGCCGGTAGCCTCAATCTTCTTAACCGCGCCGAGCGCGCTGATAACCGGAGTTACATCCTTAGGCTGAGCGCAAATCTTTATCTCATAGCGGTAGCCGCCCTCAATAGTCTTGGTAAGGTCGGCGGTCTTCGCATCGGCAATGATATTACCCTTGTTAATAATGATAATTCTTTCGCAAACGGCTTGTACCTCCGCAAGAATATGGGTGGAAAGTATTACCGTATGACGGCGGCCGAGAGTTCTTATAAGATTTCTGACCTCAAGAATTTGCTTAGGGTCAAGGCCGACAGTAGGCTCGTCAAAGATAATTATCTTGGGGTCGCCAACAAGCGCCTGAGCAATACCGACACGCTGCTTATATCCCTTGGAAAGGTTGCGGATAAGTCTGCCCTTTACCTCGGTAAGTCTCGCAACCGAGAGAATTTCTTCAATATGGGGCTTTCTCTCAAGCTTACAGCCTTTAAGCTCGTAAACGAAGTTGAGATATTCGCTAACCGTCATTTCGGGATAAAGAGGAGGCTGCTCGGGCAAAAATCCGATGCTCTTCTTTGCTTCGATGGGACTTTCGAGTATATCAACGCCGTTTATGTACGCTGCGCCGGAGGTTGCCGAAAGGTATCCGGTGAGTATATTCATCGTCGTACTCTTACCTGCACCGTTAGGGCCGAGAAGACCAACGATTTCTCCTTCGTTTATCTCAAAGCTAACGTCGTTAAGAGCGTAATTTGTACCGTACCTTTTCACAAGATTTTCAATCTTAATAACGGGGGTAGTTGCTTCCATTTTCATTCTCCATTTTTTATAAAAATCAACTGCGAGAGCCCTCTTTTTCGAGACTCCGCGAAATTTCGCCATAAAATTATAACATATAAATATAAATAAAATATGAACATTTCACTTATTTTATTAAATAATTTATAAATAAACTTGATTTTTGCCCCGAAATTCGGCAAAACGCCCGAAAAAACACGCCCTCGGGTGCTTGACAAATTTTTTCTTTCGTTGTATAATGATGTATAAACTTTTTGTCTTTAACGAAAGGACGCGCTTATAATGACAGGCGATAAAAAAACAGTCTTTTCCGGTGTTCAACCCTCCGGCAACCTCACTATCGGAAATTATCTCGGAGCTATTAAGAATTTTTCACGCTTTTCCGAGGATTACAAAACCTTTTACTGCGTTGTTGACCTCCACGCAATTACCGTAAGGCAGGTCCCCGCCGATTTAAGAAAAAGAACCTACGAGACCCTTGCGCTCTATATGGCGTGCGGTCTTGACGAGAAGAAAAACACCCTCTTCGTTCAGTCCCACGTTCCCGCCCACGCGGAGCTTGGCTGGATGCTCAACTGCTATACCATGTTCGGCGAGCTTTCCCGAATGACTCAGTTTAAGGACAAGAGCCAAAAGCATTCCGAAAATATAAACGCGGGTCTTTTCACCTACCCAACCCTTATGGCGGCAGATATTCTGCTCTACCAGACCGACCTTGTTCCCGTAGGCATTGACCAAAAGCAGCACCTTGAGCTTGCAAGAGATATTGCCGAGAGATTTAACCAGGTTTACGGCGACACCTTCGTTGTTCCCGAGGGCTACATTCCCACCGACACGATGAAGATTATGTCCCTTGCCGAGCCGACCGCAAAAATGTCAAAGTCAGACCCTAACGCAAACGCTGTGGTCTATATCCTTGACTCTAAGGACGATATTATGCGTAAATTCAAGAGAGCCGTTACCGACTCCGACGCTACCGTAAGATTTGCGGAGGACAAGCCCGGCATCTCCAACCTTATGACCATCTACCGCGCCTTCACCGGCAAGAGCTTTGAGGAGATCGAGCGCGAGTTTGACGGACGCGGCTACGGTGACTTTAAGCTTGCGGTAGGAGAGGCATGCGCTGACGGTCTTGCTCCCGTAAGAGAGGAATTTGCCCGCCTTATGGCAGACAAGGCACACCTTGAGCAGGTTATGAAAAACGGCGCTGACGAGGCTGCGTACTACGCTCGCAAAACTATGTCAAAGGTTAGAAGAAAGATTGGTTTTGTAAACTAATATTGTCAAAAAGCCTATTATAACGGCAAATTGCCAAAAAACAAGAAAACAAAAAAGCAACAAAAAAGCAATCGGTATCAGAGCACAAACGCCCGAAAAACCGATTGCTATTTTTCTTTTAATTCAATTACTTTTTAGTGTACTTTTGACCTGCGAACTCAAAGCCGTCCTCGTGCTTTGTGTAATAGAAGTCAACAGTCTCGCCATCCTCATAGGTGATGTATATCTTTTGTCTGTTGGGGTCGGCATCATCCTTCTTGATCTTGTAGGTGCACTCGTAGGTGGTGTCGCCAACGGTGTAAACAAAGTTCTTGCCGGATATTTCAACGATATTTCCGTCAGTGGAAACATAGGTTCCCTTTTCAATTTTCTTGCATCCTACGAAGCAAAGCATAGCTCCGATAAGAAGTACGGACAAAAGTATAACAGATATAATCTTTTTCATTTTATGTTTCCTTTCCGAAAAACCGAATTATATAGTATATTTTAGCACAAAAGATACGGTTAGTCAATATATTACGTAAATTTTTCTTTTTTAAAAAAGTAAAAATCGGATCGGAATATCCCGACCCGATTTTTTATTGCAAATTTATTACTTCTTGTAAAGCTTAACGCCATCGATCTCGATATATTTGCCGTTATCGTCCTTACCCTGCTCAAAGGAAGATTCTTCTTCAACTTCCTGGCCGCCGATTTCAACGGTGAAGGTGATGGTGTCGCCATCAATCTTGTAGGTAGCTTCCTGAGTAGCGCCGAAAGCTTCAACCTCTACCTTCTTACCCTTGAAGGTGTAAGAAACGATACCGGTTTCATCGGTATAAGTACCGGAGAGCTTTTTACCGCAGGACGCAAGAACGAGCACGCAGCTAAGAAGCATTACACAAACGAGAATTGCAGATAAGATCTTTTTCATTTTTGGAAATCTCCTTTTTTTAATTTACGAGTCTAAACCCGCTCGTTGTATAAATGGTACTACTTTTTTCATAAAAAGTCAACAAATTATTCATACATTTAATAACTTTTAATAATTTTTGTTATAATTATACAAGGTTTTTGCATTTTTTTACTGCATTCTGCCCTATCGCAGACCGAAAAAACATCATTTTAGATAAATAATAGTTAATAAAAGATAAATATATAGATTTAACTGTTAAGATATATATTTTCTATCATTTAATTTAATATATATTTTTTCTTAAAACTATTGACAAGCCCAAATTCATATAGTATAATGTATGAAAAAGCAATTGTATTCTTGTATACAATTTAGCAAAGGAAAGGAAAACACCATGCTTGCTAAAAACAAACACTCTAATCTTTTGGAGCAGTCACAGTATAAATATTCGCTTCAGGATGTTGACGAGCCTAATCTTTACCGCGAGATATATCCTTACGACGAGGTGCCTAAGGTTGCCTTCAACCACAGACGCGTGCCTCTTTGTATGCCCGACGATATTTGGATAACCGACACGACCTTCCGCGACGGACAGCAGTCGAGAGCGCCCTACACCGCATCTCAAATCGTTGACCTTTACAAGATGATCCACCGTCTTGGCGGTCCTAAGGGCATCGTGCGCCAGTCGGAGTTCTTCGTTTATACGAAAAAGGACCGCGATGCGGTTTATAAATGTATGGAGCTTGGCTACGAATTTCCCGAGGTTACCACCTGGATAAGAGCGAAAAAAGAGGACTTTGCCCTTGTTCGCGACATTGGTATTAAAGAGACGGGTATTCTCGTTTCCTGCTCGGACTACCATATCTTTAAAAAGCTCGGACTTTCCCGTAAAGAAGCTATGGATCACTATCTCGGCGTTGTAAAGCGCGCCTTTGATGCGGGAATTCGCCCCCGTTGCCACCTTGAGGATATAACGAGAGCAGATTTCTACGGCTTCGTCGTTCCCTTCGTTAACGAGCTTAACGAGCTTGCCCGCGAGGCTGATATTCCCGAAAAGATCAGAAGGTGCGACCCTATGGGATACGGCGTTTCCTACCCCGGTGTTGCTCTTCCCCGAAGCGTGCCCGGTATTGTTTACGGTCTGCACCACTATGCCGATGTTTCATCGGATATGCTTGAGTGGCACGGTCACAACGACTTCTATCACGGCGTAACCAACGCGGTAAATGCTTGGCTCTACGGTTGCTCGGGCGTTAACTGCTCGCTCCTCGGCATTGGCGAGAGAACGGGTAACATTCCTCTTGAGGCTATGGTTATGGAATATGCGGCTATCCGCGGAACTCTTGACGGTATGGACACAACCGTAATTACCGAGATTGCCGAGTATTTCGAAAAGGAGCTTAGCTACGAAATTCCTCCTATGACTCCCTTTGTTGGCTCTGCCTTCAACCTTACCCGCGCGGGTATTCACGCAGACGGACTTATGAAGGATATGGAGATTTACAACATCTTTGATACCGACAAAATCCTTAACCGCTCTCCCGAGGTTGCGATTTCCAACACTTCGGGCCTTGCGGGAATTGCATACTGGGTAAACAAGCACCTTGGCCTCTCGGGCAAGGACGCAATGACAAAGCAGTCTCCTCTCGTTGTTAAGATAAAGGATGAGATCGACCGCCTTTACGACGACGGAAGAACAACCGTTATGGGTAATGACGAGCTTATGCAGATCATTGATTTTTACTACCCCAGACTTAGCGGTCCCAACATTGATTAAACTCCAAAAAACTGCAAAAAACGGAGATTTTGTAAATGATTATTGACAATTATGCCAAATCTCTTGAACAAAGCGTGTTTTTAAAGCTTGAAGAAGAGATTCTGAACGGCGACCTGAAAAAGGGGGATACGCTGACCGAGCTTTCGCTTTCGGCAAGGCTTGGAGCCAGCAGAACTCCCATTCGAGCCGCTCTTCACCGCCTTGCAGAGGAGGGGCTGATAAAGATTGAAGCGAACCGAGGCGTTACCGTCCTCGGCGTGTCGGAAAGCGACCTTATCGACATTTATACCATAAGAATGAGACTTGAGGGTCTTGCCTCGGGCGAGGCGGCAAAAAAGATTACCGAAAAGGAGCTTTCGGAGCTTCGCGACTCGGTAGAGCTTTCCGAATTTTATATAAACAAAAAGGATGCCGAGCACCTCAAGGAGCTTGACACCAGGTTCCACGAGATAATCTACCGCGCCTCCGCAAATCTGAGGCTTGATAAAATACTCTCGGAGCTTCACCGCAACATACGCGTTTACCGAAAGCTCTCCCTCTCGGTCAGCGAGAGGCTTGAAAAATCGGTAGAGGAGCACAGAGAGATACTTTCGGCAATCGAGTGCGGTAACGCAGAGGAGGCTGACAGACTTATGACCGAGCATATCCGCTCGGCGCTGGAGAGCGTTTTGTCTGCCGCAAAAAACAAACACAATTAACTTTAAGGAAGAAAAACAAAATGGGATACTCAATAGTACAAAAAATCATTAAGGCGCACCTTCTCGGCGGTGAGCTGACCGCAGGAGCGGAGATCGCCCTTAGAATAGACCAGACCTTGACCCAGGACGCTACGGGTACGATGGCGTATCTTCAGCTCGAGGCTATGGAGATTGACAGAGTAAAAACCGAGCTTTCGGTTGCTTACATCGACCACAACACCCTTCAGTCGGGCTTTGAAAACGCAGACGACCACAGATATATTCAAACGGTTGCGAAAAAGCACGGACTTAGATTTTCCCGTCCGGGTAACGGCATCTGCCACCAGGTGCATCTTGAGCGCTTCGGTGTTCCCGGTAAAACTCTTATCGGCTCGGACAGCCACACTCCTACCGCGGGCGGTATCGGTATGCTCGGTATGGGCGCGGGCGGTCTTGACGTTGCGGTTGCTATGGGCGGCGGAGCTTATTACATTACCTGCCCCAAGGTTATAAAGGTAAACCTTGAAGGAGCGCTTTCCGACTATGTTTCGGCAAAGGATATTATTCTTGAGGTGCTTCGCCAGCTTGGTGTTAAGGGCGGCGTCGGCGCGGTTATTGAGTATGCGGGCGAGGGCGTTAAGACCCTTTCCGTTCCCCAAAGAGCAACTATAACCAATATGGGCGCGGAGCTTGGCGCAACAAGCTCTATCTTCCCCTCTGACGAGGCGACTCTCGCCTTCCTCAAGGCGCAAGGCAGAGAAGAGGACTATATTCCTCTCGCTCCCGATGCCGACGCAGTTTATGACGCGGAATACACGGTTGACCTCTCGGCGCTGAAGCCTCTTGCGGCTTGTCCCCACAGCCCCGACAATGTAAAGTCGGTATCCGAGCTTTGCGGAATGAAGATCGACCAGGTTTGTATCGGCTCTTGCACAAACTCCTCTCTCTCGGATATGCTCACCGTTGCGGCAATGCTCAAGGGCAAGACGGTGCATCCCGATGTTTCTCTCTCTATTTCTCCCGGCTCGAAGCAGGTTTACACAATGCTTGCGGAGTGCGGCGCTCTTGCCGACCTTATTGCGGCAGGCGCGAGAATTCTCGAGTGCGCTTGCGGTCCCTGCATCGGTATGGGCTTCTCGCCTAAATCTGCGGGAATTTCTCTCAGAACCTTTAACCGTAACTTCCTCGCTCGCTCGGGCACTGCCGATGCCAGCGTTTATCTTGTTTCTCCCGAGGTTGCGGCGGCGTCTGCCGTTGCGGGCGTATTCACCGACCCCACCACCCTCGGCAAGGCTCCGAAAATCTCGCTCCCCGAAAGATTTACCATAAACGATAACCTTATCGAGCTTCCCGCATCTGCCAAGGAAGCTGACTCGGTAGTGGTTGAGCGCGGACCTAACATCAAGCCTATTCCCAAGGGCAAATCCCCCGACGAAAATCTCGAATGTGAGCTTATCCTCAAGGTGGGCGACAACATTACCACCGACCACATTATGCCCGCAGGCGCAAAGATTTTGCCCTACCGCTCCAATGTTCCCAAGCTCTCCGAGTTCTGCTTCACCGTATGTGACAAGGACTTCCCCGAAAGAGCAAAGGCAAAGGGCGGCGGAGTTATCCTCGGCGGTCAAAACTACGGTCAGGGCTCCTCTCGCGAGCACGCGGCTCTCGTTCCCCTCTACCTTGGCGTTAAGGCGGTTGTTGCCAAGAGCTTCGCAAGAATACACATGGCAAACCTCATCAACTTCGGTATCGTTCCCATGACCCTTAAAAACGAAAACGACTACGAAAAGATCGCAGAGGGTGACGAAATCGCAATTGAAGGCTTTGCCGAAGCAATAAAGGGCAAAGACTCCGCAACCCTCCTTGTAAAGAAAACAGGCGAAAAAATTCCGCTTATCCTTAACTTCTCGGCGCGTCAGCGCGAGATCCTCCTCGCCGGCGGTACGCTTAATTACACCAAAAATCAAGGTAAATAATAGTTTACAATTTATACAAAAAGCGAGCCGCAAAGCTCGCTTTTTCTTTCGTCTTTAAAAAAAGAATACGAAAGGGGGCGCTTTTTGTTTCGTCTTTTAAAAAAGAATACGAAAGATGTCGCTTTTTGAAAAGAAGCATTAGTCGTTTTGGATCAAAACGACTCGCAAAAACTTTATAAAAACTTTATATATAAAAATGTGTAGAAATAAAAATATTTATATTGCATAATCGGTGCAAAGGTGATATAATGTTTTTAATGACTTTTTTAGGGGGATTTTCTCTTTATGAAATTGAATTTTACCGTTGCCGAAGAGCTTATGCTCGGTATAACCAGACTTTCCTCTGTGCTGGGCTTTGAGATTGGCGAGGGCGTTACCGTTTCTGCCGTTAAGGGTGAGCGCATTGGCGTTTCGCTAAAGGGTGGCAAAGCCGTTATTTATTACCGCGAGAAGGTGCAACTCTTCCGCGGAATCAGCATTCTTTTGCAGAATTTAAAGAAGAGCGACGAGTTTGAAATAAGCGAGAACGGATTTTTTGAGACCGTTTCGGCAATGATTGACGCTTCAAGATGCGGTGTTCCCTCTATCGACTGCGTTAAGGGAATGCTCGACTATCTTGCGGTTATGGGCTACAATATGATGATGCTTTACACCGAGGACGTTGTAAAGCTTGAGAGCCGTCCCTATTTCGGCTATATGAGGGGCAGATACACCGTAGAGGACCTTCGCGAGATTGACGATTACGCCTACGAATACGGCATTGAGATAATCCCCTGCCTTGAGTGCTACGGCCATATGGAAAAATACCTTATCTGGGAGGAGGCTGCGCCCATAAGAGATACCGCGGGCGTTCTTCTTGCGAGAGAGGAAAAGACCTTTGAGTTCGTTGAGGAGCTTATTTCCACCGTAACGGGCGCCCTCCGCTCAAAGAGAATACACATCGGTATGGACGAGGCGTGGGATATGGGCAGAGGAGAATTCCTTAACCGCCACGGCTATGTTGCTCCCTTTGATATTTTCAACGAATTTATGGAGCGCCTTATCGGCATCACCGACAAATACGGCCTCAGGGTAATGATGTGGAGCGATATGTACTTCCGTATCGCAAACGGCAATCTTTACGGCTATTACGAAGAGGACACCGTTATTCCCGACAGCGTAAAATCGAAAATTCCCGAGAATGTGGAGCTTGTTTTCTGGCACTACGGCGAGAAGCCCTGGTGCGATGACTATATGCTCAAAAAGCACAACGAGCTTGACAGAAAGATAATTTATGCGGGCGGTAACTGGGGCTGGATCGGCCACTTCCCCGAGCACAACTATATGAGAGAAACAACAAGATTTTCTCTTAACGCCTGCCGTAACAACAATGTTAAGGAAGCAATGCTCACCATTTGGTGCAACGATAACGCCGAGTGCGACCCCTTCGCTAACCTTTATTCCCTCTCCTATTTTGCCGAGCTTTGCTACAACCCCGAGGGCACAGAGGAGCAGTTTAAGGAGAGATTTTATGCCTGCACCGAGGCTGACGCAGACCTCTTCTACAAGATGAGCTATTATCACAACGATTTCGAAAACGGCTTGGAATACGAGTATTATTCTAACCGCTTCTTAGGCAAGCCTCTCTTCTGGCAGGATATAATGGAGGGCATTTTCGACACTCACCTCTTTGCCAAAAAGATGTCCTCTCACTACGAGGCGTCGGCAAAGGCGTTTGAGGGTCACGGTGCCGACCCAAAATGGGGCTATCTTTACGATTACGCATACCGCGCAATGGATTACCTTGCGACAAAGACCTATATTGCCGAAAATCTTGTGCCCGCATACAAGGCAGGCGACAGAGCTATGCTTGAAAAAATCGCAAACGAGTGTCTTCCCGCCCTCAAGGCAAAGACCGAGGCGGTGCATAAGGCGCACAAGAGGGCTTGGTTTAGAAACAACAGAATTATCGGCTGGCAGAATATGGATATAAGATACGGCGGAGTTTGCTCAAGGTGCGACACCGCGGCAATGCTTATAAACGCTTATCTTGACGGTGAGATACCCACCCTTGAGGAGCTTGACGAGGAAAGACTTCCCAACAGACTCTCGGGCTTTATCCACTATTCGGGCATCGCAACCGTAAACAAAAAAACCTAAACCGGAGAATAAACATGAACGAATTTGATTCACCTAATTACGCTGAATTTTCCTATGACGTAAAAAGCGAGGGCAAGATTAAAAAGCTGCGCACCCTTGCGGTTATTGGTTACGTTTTCTTCGTTGGCGCGTTTTTCGCGGTTTGCTATGTTTCAAGAGTAATTCCCGTATTTGCCCTGGCGCCCCTGCTTACCTGGATTTTAGTCTTCTTCACCTGGAGTCTTGTAAAGTTTGATTACTATTTCGAGTTCAAAACGGGAATGCTGGAGCTTGGAAAAATCGTAGGAAGCAAGAAGGGCAGGAAAAAGCAGCCTAAGCTTAATATTCACGTAAAAGACGCGCTTTACATCGCTCCCTTTGAGGGCGAGCACGCTGAAAAGATAAAGGAGGCGTCGGTAATCTTTGACCTTTCCTCCTCGGCAAAATCCGACAAGAGAATTATTCTGCTCTTCGAGGACAAGGGTGCAAAGTGCGCGGTAATTTTTGAAGGTACGGCAAAGATTGCAAACCTTTTAGCCTCCTTCTGCCCTAATTCCAAAGAGCTTAAAGGCAAGGTATTCCACGGATAAAGCGCGCTGGGTTGGTAAAAACGACCGCGCGTATAACAAAAAACAGACCCGCTCTCCGAAAGGAGAAAATGCGGGTCTGTTTTATTATACGATTTATACGCCTGCTTTTCTTCTGTTTTCTTCAAGAATACCGATATATCTTTCGTATTCGGCTTTTCCGAAGATGGGGGGGCGGTGCTTGAGTCCAAGCACGTCCATAGAGAAGTTTATAAGCTGGGGGCCCGAAATTATCGTTGCGTTAACATCGCTTTCGGGCATATTGGGAAGGGTTACGGGCATACTCTGCGAAAGCTCGGATGAACGGTCCTTAAGATAAGAGAAACCGCCGTCGGGCTTTCTAAACGCCTTGATCTTGTTTATAGTCTTGCGAATGACCATAACCGCATCCTTGTAAAGGGCGCTTCTTATCTCACCGATCTTTCTTTCGGCATCCTCTTTTGAATGAGTTACCCAGATGTTGGTGAAAAGAGAAGAAAGGGTGTACCAGGAGTTGTAAACATCGCAAACGATTCCAACGGGGTCATCGGAATAGATGCCGTCAAGAGCCACCTTTATGCTCTTTTCAAGATTGGGTATCGGGCGGTGAGCCATATTGTAAAGGAAGGAAATCTTGAAAAGACCGTTTTGACCGTGGTAAGGAATAAATTCCTCAGTACCCGGCTGTCTGAAATCCCAGTGTCCGTACTCGGTGTTCTGGTGAGAGTCGAGGAAGTCAAAGAGCACCTCGAAAATTTCGCCGTTAAGCTCCGCGTTTCTCATTTTTATCTGATTTGCCTGAGCCGCAAGGGCATTGCCGTGGCCGTAGGAATGCTTTGCAAAGTCCATAGCCTCAAGGTATTCGCGGAAGGACTTTGCATCCTGAAGATGAGGAGCATAAGCCGCCTTGGGCGCGTCTGCCTTTTTCTCGGATGCAGGCTTTTCATAAAGTACCGCGGGGCGCTCGCCCTTTACTCCGTCGGGGCAATCGTATGTGGGAAGCACGCCGTAATTACGGAGGATACTGTTTGCCCACATAAGGTCTCTGCCTCTTCTGTGAGGGCGCTTGTCGGTATCTTCAACCGTCCACTGGGGATGGTAGAAATAGCCGTTGGGATGCTGCATATCCTTTGTAAACTTTACGATCTTCTCGCCCATCCAATCGGGAAGAGCCTTTGCATAACTGCGCTCAAACTCGTCCGCAAGTCCAAGGTCGCGGAACATCTCAAGCGCCTGGTGGGTGCTTTCAAGGTCGGGGAGAAATCCCTCGTTATCCCTTGCTCCGTTTGAATAATAAAATCCGCCGATTTTCGGGTCGAAAAGGTTTGCTACCCAATCAATGAGTGACTGGTCAAAAACCGCATAAAATTCCTTATATGCCTCGGCGATCTTTTGTCCTGCCTCGCCTCCGATTTGGTCGGCAAATTTTTGCCACTGTTCTTCTCTGGTCATTTTTCTAGCCCTCCATAGGCTGTTATTTGTAAATAATAATTTACTTTTTGCGGTATACGGCTTAGTTTTTAAGCCGTATACCTTTTGTTTTTTAGTTGTGCTTTAAGGACGTGTTATCAAGGTAAATAGTTCCCGTAACGTCCTTGAGAGGAAGGAACATTACCTGATATACGCTGCCGGTTTCGGTCTTTGCATTTTCCTTACTGCTGCCGACGAATTCGTTGCCGTTGTAAACCTCAATATCGTTTACATAGATAACAATTCTTGCGCCGGTTTCCTCGTTTGTCGTTCTATCTCCTGCGTCAACCTCTGCGCGAATGTTTATCCACTCGTCCTTGCTTATTGCGCCGCAGTCATACTTTGTAAGCTGCTTTACGCCGTCATAAAGGTTTACGAGCAGGCGACCGTTAGTTACTCTGAACTGAACGTAGAACATGTGAGTACCGCCCGAGGAGGTGGAGAAGAGAAGGTCGAAGTTAGACTTCCAATCTCCCGCAATAAATCCACCCGCAAGCATAATGTCGGTCTCAAATACGACGCTTGTATACGCCTTTTCGTCAGCAAACTTGTAACGCACGCCGCTGGCATTTCCCGAAAGGGTCTTCTTATAAGCCAAAACCTTGGTAAGAGAGCCGTCGCGCTCTATATACTCGATTGCGCTGCTCTCGGAAATGCCCGAGCCTACGGTAATTCTGTTAGGATAATTTCCAACGCTGGAATATTCGTAGGTTATAACCTCGTCGGTGTCGTCCTTCGTCTGAGCGTCTGCGCCGGTTGCCGAGTAGGTAAGGGTTACGCCCTCGAAATAAAGGTTGTTTATCTTTGCATTGGTGGAGGTCACGTAAGCCTCGGCAATCTTCTCGTATTCAGCAGAGTTGAACACGCCGGTAACGAGTTTTAACTCGCCGTTTGCATAAACCTCAAGAACCTTTTCGTTATCGTAAAGGTTGACAACAAGCTCGGTTCTGCCGTTATATTTGAAGGATGCAACGCACTCGCCGTATTTTCCGCCCCTCAATACCTCATAAAGGTAAATTACGCCGTCATTTTCCTCCATTACGATTCCCGCCGCAAGAGCGCCGTTTGAATCAAGGAAGCTTAGGCTTGTGGAGCCGGAGGAGGAGCCTACGGTGTCAACATTCATGTGAAGCTGATATGCGCTAACGTAAGGCGAGCGGTTATTTACCTTAATGTTCAGGTATTTTCCGCTAATGTCGAGCATACCGTTCTCAACGGTACCGTTTGTGGTAACGTCGGTCATACCCGAAAGGCCTTCGCCTGCGAAGTTGTGCTCAACGCGGTCTACCTGAGGCTTAGTCTCCTCTTCAAAATCGCCTACTCTTCTCTCGCAATAGAGATTGTCGATATACATTACCGAAGTGGAGGTGTACTCTATCTGAGCCGAGCCCATCTCGTACAAGTAATGCTTCGCTGCAATGCCCTGCTCTGTGGACGCAACCATAACTCCATCCTTGTAAATAAGAGTTGATGCGGCGTCTACGAAGAAGGCTATCTCAATATGGTGAGACTCTCCGTCAATAGGAATTGCCGCCATATTTATCATAGTGTTGCCCTTATAGAGAGGAACGATATAAAGTTGTCCGTTCTCGTTTATGCAATAGAAGGTATAGCTTGCAATAGTCGCGCCCTTGTATGGGTCTTTAAGATTAAGGATGAACAGTCTGCCGACGTTCATGCTCTCAGCCCTGACGTCAAAGCCTACGGCGAATACGTTTGCCAGGGATTTTCTGTTAAGCGCGGGAACTTTAAGCTTAACGCTTCCGCTGCTTCCGCCAAGAGCCAACTCGCCGTCAACAACGGTAACCTTGGAGGGTACGTCGCCGCTTACGGCAAAGCCCTCGGGAAGCAGGTTATCGTCAAAGCCGTGTGCAAGTCTCTCTGCGTCCGCATCCTCGTTAATAACGAGACCCTCGGTGTCCTTTTCAGACTTGTATTCTATGTTCTTGTAGCCGAGATAAAGGTCGTCAAGGTACATGTTACAAGCAAAATAGCTCATGGGGAAGAAGAGCGCCTGCTTTGCCTCGTCGGTGGGAGTGCCGGTACCCTCGGTAAACTTACCCATGGAGGTGTCCATATAGTTTGCGCTGACCGCAACAAGCTCTTCGTTAATGTAGATCTTGATTCTTACGGTGTCGTGAGGAGTAAGCTCGTTTATAATATCCTCATAGCCGAAGTAATATTCAATTCGAAGCTTAAACCATTCGTCGAGCTTGATTTTGCCGAGAAGTCGGTTAAAGGAGTCGTTCATGCTGTCGGAGGATGCCTCCCAGATCTCGACGTACTCGCCAGCTACGGTGAAGTTGATAAAGTAAGGCGAAGCCTTTGCCATATATCCAATATACATCTGGATAAGATAACCCTGGCTTGTACCTTCTTTTGCAAACATAAGTTTACTGTCAAACACAAGGCAGTTGTTGTTTGCCTTGATGGTATTATTGGGAACGGTGACCGCATCCCAGGTGCCCGACTTTGCAAGAGACTGGAAGTGAAGCACCTTGTTAGAGGGGTTGTAGGGGTCCCCAACGACGACGGCGCTGCCGCCGCTTCCCATCGAAACGCCAACGTCCTTAGGCTCGATGTCGATGTCGGTTTCCTCAAAGTCCACGATAATATCGGGAGGAAGCGAATCCTTTATCGAGTAGGTGTTTGAGTTGATTATGTCGGTAAACATAGCAAGCTCTCTCGTTCCGAAAATAGAGGGGAGAGTTACTCCGAGAGCGCCGCTGATGTGGTCAAGCATACCGCCCGAGCAGATAAGCGAGGCGTTAACGTCACCCTCGTTCTTTCTGAGAGCTACAACCATACCCTGAGAGGTCTCGGAGCAATGATCGGGGAAATATGAGAAGGAGCCGTCCTCTTTAAGGAAGCGAAGGGTGTTCTCGGTGGTTTTCAAGACAGCCATAGGAGCTATATCTATTACGCTCTGACGAATTCCGTCGGCTATCTCGCCTCTGTTTGCCGCATGGTGATACTTTCTTATATTGCCGATAAGACCCGCAATATCGTACCAGGTGTTGTAGTCACCGCAAACGTGGCCGGGAAGCTCGTCGGAGGAAAGAACGTAAATTGCGCTCTGCGCCGCCTGCTCTGCATAGGTGAAAGGCTCGTGGAATGCAGAGTAAACCATTACCGCCTTAAAAACGGTATTAAGTCCGTCGTAATCTATTTCCTCACGCCAGAGGCCGTTGTTGGGATTGTGCTTTTCTTCAAAGAATTCGAAGAGAACGGGCTTGAGTGCGCCGTTAAGTCTCTTATTTGCGGTGGTAAGCTGTTCAACCTGAGCCGCAAGCTCGTTTGCCGCAGCGTAGCCCATGCCGTAAACGTCCATCTTGAAGCCTGAAAGATACTTTTCAAAGGCCTCAACCGACTGAAGGTGCGCGGGAAGAGCCGAAGCGGTAGCAACAACGCAGGAAACCGACTCTGCCTTTGAGGCGTAAAGCGTGGGAGTAAGCGCGGTGCTTGCCGCCTGAGGTCTGCCGCCCGTACCTGCCATACTGCCGGTGGGAGTTGAGTAATAGGGGTCTGCGCCGAGCTTTTGAAGAATTGCGGTAGCCCACATAAGGTCTCTCGAAACTCTTTCCCAGTTTTCGCGGCTCTGTTCAATAGTCCACTGGGGATGATAGAAATAGCCGTCCTCGTGCTGAAGTCCTTTTGTAAAGGCGATAATGTCGCTTCTGAGCTGTCCTTTAAGATAAGCGCCGAAGTTTGAGCCTTTTCGGTTTAACATTCCCGTCATTTCGAGGAAAGTAAGCGCCTGGTAGGTAGACTCTATATCGGGAAGGAAGCCGTATGTATTTCTTGCGGAATTGGAGTAATAAAATCCGCCGTTTTTGCAAAGGTCATTGCCGTTCTTGTCAACGGGATGAAGGCAAACCTGGACACCGTTAACATAGTTTTCGCAAATACACTCTCTCGGCTCGTAGAGGTTAGCGAGCCAGGAAACGATGCCTTCGCCGTAAAGCTTTTTATACATTTCTCTGAACGCATCGGTAAGCTCGGTGCCAACCTGCGCTTCAAGAGCTGCCCACTCGGCGTCGCTGTATTCCTTGTCCTCTGCGGCGTATATTTCATACATGTCGTAGACCTTTGAGGAAACGATGCCTCTTTTCTTAACAAGGCTCTTTTGCGACGCCCACTCGAGCATCTGCGCCATTATTTCCTCAAGGTGCTGCGTACCAAGCTCCTCGGTATAAGCAAGAGCAAGGGACGAGCCGTCGGAATAAAGAACGTATCCGCCCATAGAGATTTCCTGACTCTGCATAAGATCCTCAAGCTGAGAGTATGCAAGGTGGGAAACCACTCTGTTAGTTTCGCCGAATACTATTTCGTGCTCCGCAGGGTCTGCGGAGGCGTCGTATACAACCTTGACACGCTCTCCGAGATTGTCCTTTATAGCCCAGACAAAGTCGATATAAACGGCGGAATCAAGGTTCGCGTCGGCAAGAACGATGTCTAAGCGGCTCTCGGAGTTAAAAATCATACCGGGAGTGTCCGAGGGAACGTCCTCACCAACACCGCCCGAGGGATTTTCGTTACCGCCTTGGCTGTTATCTCCCGAGGAATCGTTGTTTGTGCCTGCGCCCGATGCCTGAGTGTTGTCCTTTTTCGAGCCGGTACAAGCGGCAAGGAGCGAAACGAGCATCGATGCGAGAATAAGCAGGGCCGTTAATTTTTTAGAGAATTTTGCCATAATACCTCCTAAGGTAAAAGGGATTTGCACGCTCGGGCGAAAATTCGCCCTTTTTTAGCTAAAATTAGCCTATTGTCCACAACTGCTAACACCCCGAAGGATGTTAGCAGTGTTTTTTGTGTTTTATAATAGTATTTGGATTAAATTATATTATAATCAATCTTCTACTGTATAGAACTTGTCGTTTCTGAATGCGATGCTGGATGTACCTGCGCTGTCACTGGGCTCGAACTGAACGTTACCGAGCTTGTTGTTGGAATCTGCATTATCAGTTTTGACATTAAGCTCGCTCTGGTAAACTACCTGGTCGTTAATGTAAATGGTGAGAAGACCCGGAGTTCTAACGCCTTCAACGGTAACGGAAGAAACTACGTCAACCTTAAGGGTGAACCAACCGTCGTCTGCGATAGGAGTATCGAGAGTGGTTGTGGTTGTGGTAATACCATCACCCTTGACATAGAAGGAGTTCTTCTGGATCGTTATCTGGGGAGTTATAAGGTTGTGCCTGCCTGCCTCCCCCTGAAGGTTAAGCGCGAAGTAGTTACGCCAGTTGGAGTTATAAAGGGCGCCCGTAAGCTTCATTTCGGTCTCGAATACAGCGTGCTGCTTTTTTTCGCCGCCGTAGGTAAAGGAAATACTGCCGTAATCGGTGCCTTCTGCAGACTTGGAAACAACAACATACTTGCCGTTTTCGTCATACTCAAAGGTTGCGGTGGTGTTTGCAAGGCTGTTTGCAACGGTCATTATGCTGGAGGTTGCGCCAACCGAAACCGCATCAAAGGTAGCTTCACCTGCATTGGTCGTTGCGCTAACGCCGCTGAATGTGGAATTCTGAGTAGAGGTTACGTCGCTCTTTGCAACGTACTCGCCGTTTACGTAGTAGAATACCACGCCCTTAAGATTTTTGGTGGAAAGAACGGTGTATTCAACGCGAAGAGCCTCGCCGTTTGCCATCTCGAAGGAGGATACTCCGTCAGAAACGGTAACCTTGCCCGCACCCTCGGTGAGAGTAACGCTAAGAACGTCGGGGTTGAATTGAAGAGTTGCAGATGCACCCTCAGAGAGGATAACGTCGCCCTCAATGAAGAACTCCGAGCCGCTGTTAACGGTAACCGAATCGGGGTTGGGGATAGTTGCGGAATTTCCTGCGGGAATGGTTGCGGATACAACGTCGATGTCACCGTAAACCGCCTTAACGGTTGCGTAACCGATCTTATTAACGCTTACGGTAAGCTTGTTAAAGTCTGCATCTGCGATTATCTCGCCGTTTTCATTTTCGAAATGATCGAAGAGCTTGCCGCCCGAGCTTTTGGGAGCTACAATCTGGTAGTCGGTAGGCTCTCTGAAGTTCTTAAGAGTAACGCTGCCGTCACCGTTCACGATTCTAAGACCGTAATATGCGTCGGAATAGCCGTATGCAGGCTCCTTGCCCTCGGTAATCTTCTCTGCGTTCTGTACCGAGCCGGAGAAATCAAGGGTTGCAAGGTAAAGAAGATACTGCTCGTCGGTGTAATTTCCGCTGCCGAGACGGGTCATAAGGTAATCGTAAACCGAGAAGCCAACTCTTGCGCCGCCGGCAACGACGTTACCCTGCGCGTCGGTGATAACGGGGAATGCGTAAACCTTTTTGTTAATTTCGGCAGGCTCAAAGCCGTCGGAATAAACCGCCTTGTAATCCTTACCGCCAACATTAACAGTACCGAAGGAGGAAGAAACAAAGTCATAGTCCGCGGGGTTAAGAGTACCGCTGGGAGCTGCGCAATTCTCGTCGTAGGAGAAGGCGATCTGTACCTTCTGTCCTGCTGCGAGCGCGGAGGTGTCAACTGTGTAAAGAATTCTTGTTGCGCCGTCGTAAGAAACGTTTGCAGCAACGATTTCAACCGTGGGTGCGTCTGCCGCAGATGCGGTAAGTCCTACCACTGCTCCGATAAGGAGAAGGCAGGATACTACAATAGCTAAAATCTTTTTAGTTTTCATTATTTTGCCCTTTCTTTATCGTTATTAGTCTTCTTTTACCAAATCGGTGTCAACAAGACCGATGGAATAGAAGTCGTAATTATAGGTTGCGTTTGCCTGAGTTGCGATCTGCATATAAGCAGGATGCCAGGTTCCTTCCTTCAAGGTACCGCTATATGCGCCCTGAGGAGCTTCAAGCTCGATCTTCTCACCGTCGAGATAGAAGTTTACAACGCCCGCTGCATCAATTTCAGCGCCAAAGGTAACTACCGATGCGCCATTCAGGGGAATAAGCATTCTCTTCGTCTGTCCCTGAGGATAGTAGTGGAAGCAGATGCTTCTCTGGTTGTTGGAATCGGTGGTAACGCTGAGTGCAACGTAGATCTTCGCGTATCCGCCGCCGTCGCGGTGGAAGTTCATATAGAAGAGGGTTGCCGCATTGTTGTTGGAATTGTTAAAGTCAATATCCATTTCAACGCGCTCGTACTTATACTGAAGATCGGTGCTCTCGTAATTAAATATAGTCTGATAGGTTTCGGACGTGTGCTTTATTTCTCTCGCATAGTTAATGTACTTTGTTCCGTCGTAGTTTTCCACAAAGTTAAGAACGTCGTGTTCTTTGGTAATGGGAAGCTTTTCGAGAGTGAGGTCGGAATTGTCAAAGTTGACTCTGGAAGCGAAACCGTAGCTTCCGAACATGGGAGCGTAAATAACCGCAACGCCGTTTGTCTTGTTGGATGCAGTAAGATTAGCGGTTACAGCCTCAAAGTTATACTTTCCGGTATCGAAGGAGTTGATGTCTGCAAATCCACCCCAAGCCGAAGAAGCTCTGTCGGTATAAACTGCGTTATAGTAGTTAAGGCCGTTCTCAACGTCTACGTAAACGAGACGCTCGCCGGTAACGAAGTTGCCGAAAGCATCTTCCCAATGAGAGAAGTATTCGCTCTTTGCGTTCTGAACGCCTGCGCGCAGAAGTGCGGTTTCGCCGTCAACGAACTGAAGAGGAGTGATTGCGTTGCCAACGTAACCGTTCTTTGCAACGACAACGTCTCTGTTAGCTACCTTATCGCCAAGCACCTGCTCTGCGGCAGTGCCGTAAACAACAAGGTCGCGGTAAAGGTCAACCTGATAGCCCTTGAGACCCTCGTCACCGAGTCTTTCTTCAACGTAACCGAAAGCGGAGCGGGTAACGAGAGCGCCCGCAACGGTAACATTGCCCTCGCCGTCCATAACAACGGGAGCTATGGTGTACTCCTCGCTGAGCGCCGCCGCGGGAATGCCCTGAGTTGCATAGAACTCAACGCCCTTTGCGTCGGTTTCCATATTAAAGTTAAAGAAGCTTGCGTTTGCAAGAGTCTTTTCGCCCTCAACGGTATAATCCCAAACCGCAATACCCTTTTCGTAGCCTGCGGGAGCCTCGCCGTTAAGAGTTACAATAATGTGAGTATCCTTGTTATACTCAAGGTTAGTAAGACCAACCGAGAGTTCTGTCTGCTCTTCGCTTGCGGAGGAATAAACTCCAAGCGCTAACACGAGAGAAACGAGAAGGGCAAAAACGAGCGCCATTCTCAAAGTTCTTTTAGATTTTACTTGATTCATAGTGCTTTTCCTTTCTAGTTACTACTTTTTGGATTTTAGTTCCAGCCGCCAATGATAGGCACCCAGGAATTTTCATCTTTATCCACCTGGTCTGTGCTTTCTTTCCAGGTTGAGGTTGCGATAACATCCTTGTCATCAATTTCAACAAGTTCTACCGCCGCCGCTTCGTAGTAAAGCTTTCTCCTTTCTGACATAACCGAATATCTCCTTTCTTTTCATTGAGAATTATGTAGTATTTAATTGCTATTGTCAAAATTTTGTCATTTCTATCCTTTGCTTTTTTTAACTTTCAAAAAAGGTAAAGATTGATTTTTTATAAAGATATTGACAAAACTGCAACTTCATTATATAATTAATTGTGCATTTTGTCAATAAACAATTTTACAATGTTTTGTACTTTTCAACTGTTTTTGGAGGAATATATGCTTTCTTTGAACTTTTTCGCTTTCACCGATAACACCAGCCTGCATTATAACCGATGCAGCCGAAAAAGCGACGCACACCCTTTTGTTGTCAACTGTGCGGGAATAACCGCCACCTCCGACGCCTATAAAACGGTGAATCAAGCAGGAAGAATAGACTGGTATCTTCTTTACGTAATATCGGGCACCCTCTTCGTCGGCGAGGCTCCCGAAACAAAGGAATGCACATCGGGCAACTTCATTATATTCCCGCCAAACACCCCTTATCACTATAAGCACAATCAGGGCGAGGACATTGAGTGCTTTTGGATACACTTTTCCGGCTCGGATGTTGAGCGCGCCATCGACCAATACGGCTTTGGGCTTTTCCCCGAGATAAATCAGGTCTCTCACGATATGGTTATTAACGCAAGATATTCAAACATCTTCAACACCTTCGTGCAAAACGACCGCTTCCGCGACAGAGAGCTTTCTATCCTCTTTGACAGGCTTCTTCTCTCTCTTGCAAAGCGAAGCAAGGGCGACCACAGCACCAAGGGCGCTCTTAATAAGTCTATTAACTTTATAAATGAAAATTACAGTACTAATATCTATATACCCGACCTTGCAAAGCTTGAAAACCTGAGCCTTTCCCGCTATAACACCGTTTTCAGAGAGGTTACGGGCATTTCTCCCAGCGATTACATAAAGCAGCTAAGGCTCAACGCCGCCTGCGAGCTGCTTCTTTCAACCGACCTGCCCATAAACGAGATAGGCGAGACGGTGGGCTACCCCAACCAGTGCTTTTTCAGCAAGATGTTTAAGCGCAACATCGGCGTGACCCCCACCGAATACAGACAAAACAGATAACTTGACCAAAAAGGAAGAAAAATGAAAGCAATAGAGCTTATTGAAGAAATACAAAGCCGAGCCGCGGCTCCCTGCCCCACCTGTGACACCGTAAAATCGGGCGACCCGAATAAAGAAATAAAAAAGGTAGGAATTACAATGTTTCCTACCGTTAAGGTTATAAAAGAGGCCGAAAAATGGGGCGCAGATATGCTGGTTGTCCACGAGCCTACCTATTACGACCATTTCGAAAAGGGCAAGGACACCCCCTTAAAGGATGCCAAAAGAGAGCTTATAGAGAAAAGCGGTATGGTAATTTACCGCCACCACGACCGAATGCACGCCGAGGTTCCCGACGGAATTGCCGAGGGCGAGCTACTTTACCTTGGGCTTTCGGGAAAGGTGATAGAAACCGAGCATTTTGCCTCTAGAATTTTTGTTCTTGACGAGGAAATAAGTCCCCTTGAGCTTGGAAGAATGATAGAAGAAAAGCTGGGCGTAAAGAGGGTGCGTATTGCAGGAAACATAAACCAAAAGATAAAAAATCTTGCCCTCTGCTTCGGCAGTCCGGGAGGAATTTTCGACCTTATCTCTTCTTCGGATGTTGATGCCATGCTTATCGGTGAGGTTTGCGAGTGGCAGGTCTGCGAGTATGCAAGAGACTCTACCGAAATGGGAATTCCAAAGTCGGTTATTGCAATGGGTCACATCGGCTCGGAGCGCGACGGCATGCGCCTTATGTGCGAGAAGCTGAAGAGGGCGCACAGCGGTATAGAATTTAGATATTTTGAGTCCGAAGAGGTTTACAGTTACACCGACGAATTTTAATAAAATATAGCGTTTTTGACAACCTTTATTTACATATTTACCGCTTTTTTTAAAAAATTATAGGGAACGGAGTCTTAATTTCCGTTCCCTTTTTAGTTACAAATAAAGTATAACAGAGGCTACTCTTTTTGCCGCTTCGGCAATAGAATCAAGCCTTACAAGCTCTCTTCTTGAATGGATAAAATCACCGTGCGGACCGAGAGAATCAACGCAAGGAATACCCGCCCCGGTAATATAAGCCGCGTCCGAGCCGCCGTTTACAAATTGAGGCTCAAGGGGAGTGAGCGAGCATTTTTCAAAGATTTTATTCATTCTTTCAAGAAGCTCATAATTCTTCTCGCTCTTCGGCATAGAGGGACGAAAGCTTACCTCGCGCGCCTCGGTTGTGCAGCCCTCGATATAATTTTTTTCGCAGATTTCTTCGATTTTTTTCCTTGCAAAAAGAAGCTCCTCGTTTGTTGCAAATCTTATATCCGCAGAGAAAACGCAAAGCTCGGGGACACTGTTCGGTGCATCTCCGCCGTGCTTTATAACACAGTTGCAGGTCAGCCCATCGGCATCCTTCATTTTTTCAAGCTCGATTATCTTGTGCGCGGCTTCGGCAACCGCGCTGGCTCCGTAGGCGCACCTTGCAGAGTGAATTGCTATGCCGCGTACAGAAATCTCGTATCTTATAATTCCCTTTCTTTCAAGCACCGCCTTGCCCTTGTGGCAGCCCTCAAGGTTAATAAAGCCTTCGGCATCCTTTGCACATTCGCACATCTGCTCCACCGTTTTTTTGCCGCTTGTGGCGCTGCTGTTTTCCTCGTCACTCTGAAGAAAAAGCTTTATAGGTCTTTCGGTAAAGCCGATTTCCCTGAGCGCCTTCATAGCAAGAAGCGCCGTTACAATACCGCCCTTACAGTCGGTTACACCCGGGCCGTACATATTCTCACTATCCCGTCTTACCGCAGGATAGCCGAAGCTGCCGATGGGATGGACTGTGTCCATGTGCGCCGACAAAACTATCGCTCTGCCCTTTGCCTCGGGGTTCATCGTTATTATTCCCGCGTCCCCCGAGATTTCGTGGCGAAGTCTCTCCGTCTTATATCCCTCCCCCTCGGCATAGGAAAGACAGTATTCAAGAACCTTGTCAACTCCCGCCTTGCAGTCGGTTGGGCTTTCTATATTACAGATGTCCCGAAGAAGGTTGATAAAATCCTCCGCGAGCGCCTCTGTCTTTGAAAAAAGAAGCTTATGCATTTTAGCCTCCAAATGTTTGTTTTGTTATATTATATCACAAAATTCGCCGGGTTTCAACATATTTTGATATAAAAAAGACCGCCAAATCTTTAGCGGTCTTTTAATTTTTATTTATCGTTTGAACAAGGAGGCAAGTGCTCTGAGAGCCGAGCCAAGCTCCTTAACAGTCCTCTTCTTTGCGCCAAACCAGTAAGCGGAGAAGCCGCCTGCCGTAAGAGCGAAGATAGAGGGAATGGTGATGGCAACCACGAGACCTGCCGAGGAATCCTTTGCCTTCTCGCCCTCAGCAACGAGGACGGGAATGTATTCATACTCGGTGTAACCGCACTTGGTACAAGCGCGGGATTTTCTGCCCATCATATTGTAGGTAGACTCGCGGTCGGTTTTCCAGCTGCCAAAGGTGTGTGCCGCGGCAACTCTGCTCTCGCCGCAAACGTTACAGGTTGCGTCGCAGTCAGCGTCATACAAATGGTCTGCCGCATCGTCTCTCTCATAACCGCAAACGTTACAAATCTTGTCACAAGCGTTAGAGTAGCTATGCTCTGCATATCTCTCATCACCGCAGGTGTTACAGATTCTGTCGCAACGGTTGTCATACTCGTGAGTATGGTCGGCAAAGCTGATGCTGAGCGCAGCCATAATTCTGTCGGCAATATCGGCGTTTCCGTCGGTAGAGGGGAGAAGAAGGTCGGGCGCGTAAAGTATGCTGAGATAATCCATAATGGAAGGCTCGCCCTCGATAGAGGTATCCAATTCCTTCTCAACACCCTCGGTAGAAACGAAGATTGTGTTTTCGTCAAAGAATGCAGAGATAAACGCGCTTGCGTTAAGGGCGTCTACCACATAGCCTACATACTGACCCATATCAACAACGAATTCTTCCTCAAGACCAAGCTCCTTGCTGTTAAACACAAGACCCTCAAAGTCATTGAAGGCGCCAACGATAACGATGAGCGCATCGGGCGAGGTCGCACGAAGCTCGGCAATAACCTTGTGAATGGTTGCCATACGGGAAATGTATGCGTAAACATAGATTTCGAGAATATCCGCCGCAAGAGCGGTAAGGGCAACGGTATCCATAGACTGAATCTCCTCGCCAAGAGCCTTAACAAGCTCCTCAGCCACAACAGATTCAAGATTATCTATAACCGTCTCAATAATTTCGGCAGTTTCCTCACCGAAGAGAGCCGCCCAATCAACATCTGCCTCAATAGTGCCCTCGGTAAGGTCGGCCAAATCGCCAAGCATAGAAATTATCGAATTAAATACAGAAATATTGTTGTAACCAAAGGTAATGAGGTCGGAGTCCGCAATATAGTCGCGGTATTCATCAATAAACTCCAGAGCCTCCTCCTCGGTAAATCCGAACTCACCGCCCGTAAGGTCGGCATAGTGAGTCTCGTTCATAGTAAAGCGCTCTGCAAGGAAATCAACGAAGGAGAGCGCGCCGTTTGCCGCAAACGCATCACCTATGGCAACATAACGGCTGCTTGCGCGGTCGAAGGTGTACTCACCTGCAAGAGCGGAGCGGTAAAGCTCCTCTGCCTTTTCGTTAAGACGATTTGCCGCATCCCTTGCGCTGTCAAGCGCCTCGCCGAGCATTTCAGCGCCGCCGCTGAGTTTTTCGACGATATATGCTGCGTTTGCCGCAACATCTGCAACAATGCCCGTAAGTCTCTCTGCCGCATCAATAACCGCGCGATCGGAAAGCTCTTTGAGATATTCGGCAAATGCGTAAAGTCTTTCGGTAAGGTCGGTCGCCGCATCCTCAAGCTTATTTGCAAGTCCGATTATTTGGTCTACTAATCGGGGTAGAGCGCCGAGCGCATCTTTAAGCGCATCAAACAATCCCGCAAACTCTTCAAGAAGACCGCGAAGCTCGTAAAAGGCGTTAACGATAGCCTCGTTTGTGCCTTCCATTACGGCATTTGCAAGCTCCTTAATAGAGAGTACAATGTTCTGAATTTTTTTAGCAAAGCTCTCTGCGCTGTCTATAAGCACCGAGATTCTGTCGCGAAGCTCTGCGATAAGAGCGTTAACCTTTTCGATCTTTGCATTAATTATTTCAAGCTGCTTGTAAAGAGCCTGCTGCACCTCGTCTGTTGCGCCGAGAAGGGCTTTCTCGATGTTTTCGAGCTCACTCTCAAGATAAGAAAGCAAATCGCAAAGAATGTCTATCTGCTCATTGGCGTTAACTACTGCAAAATTGATAAGACAAACAACCTCGGCTTCAAGCGCGAGCGACTCGGCAAACACCGAGATAACATCCCAAGCCTCCTCGCCAAGTCTGTCAACGATAGCGCCGAGAGCCAAAAGCCCCTCCTTGCCCTGATCTATAATGAAAGCAAGGGTGTCAATGCCGTATTCAACGGCAATATTGCCGAAAATGGAGATAAAGTCTGCGCCGTATTCCTCGAAGAAATCTGCCACATAGGGCGCGTATTCCTCAATGAACCTAACAAGCGCTCTTGCTCCGTCAGGGGTAGCAAGAAGGGTCTCCCAGGCAAGAGTGCCAAATACCTTTGCGCCGTCCTTGAGCGCCTCGATAAGATAGTCGAACCAGTTTGCCTCAATATCTGCTATGAATTTGTCAAGCTCTGCGGCAACAGAGCCGTCCCAAAGCTCGTCAAAAACTACCGCAAGCTCGGGGTTTACTATGGCAACAATCTCGCCTGCATTTCGAAGATGTCTGTAAAGGTCCTCTTCAAACTCTAAAACAAGAGCGATAAGGTCGTCAATATCCTCGGCGCGGGTCTCGCTTACAAGCTCCTTTGCCTTGTTTATTGTGTTAATTGCCTCGTCAAGCTGGGAAAGCACCGCCGCCTTCAGCTCGGGACTGATAGCCTCGTCGGAAAGAGAGGCAACATCGCCCTTTGCAATAGCGGTTTTCTCTGCCGCTGCTGTAAGAGCCTCGATCGCTGAATCAACATATCCGTTTTCATAAGCTACTCTAAGGGCGTATCTTACCGCCTCCTTAAGCTTCTCGGAAAGAACCTCATATATACGGCGAAGAGCCTGCGCCGCATCAGATGCGTCGGTTCCGTACACCGCCTCGGCACTCTCGTGACTCTCCTCGTGGGTGTGCGCGCTATCCTCTGCCGCAATTACGGTCGGAGCAAAAATGCCAAACATAAGGCAAAGAAGAATGAGCACAGAGGTAAGAGCGCGGCCGAATCCCGCGATTCTGTTTTTCATATAAATAACCTCACTAAAATTGCTAATTATTCAATAGTTCCGTTTACAAGGGATTTATAATCGAATTTCTTGTACTGCTTTTCGAGCGCTCTGTAATCGTTCTTGCCCATACCGGTAAGAGGAATTTCGTCAACAGGAATTATGCCAACGGGCTTTCCGCGCTCTTCAAGAGTTTCGTCGCAGAGCTTGAATATCTTGCGGCATTCCTTAACGGGATCAACGTCACCGTCAGCAAATTCAACTATTGCAAGAGGCCACTGACCCTGAATGCCGTCACGGTTATTAACACCGATTACAACGCAGTTAAGTACTGCGGGAAGCGCGCTGATTGCGCTCTCGATAATTACGGGGAATACCTTGTGTCCGTCAGGACGGGTGATCATTCTCTTTACTCTTCCCTTAATGAAGATAAAGCCGTCCTCGTCGATATAACCGATATCGCCGGAGTGAACCCAAACCCTGCCGTCGTCGTGCAAACGCATAACGTGAGCGGTTTCTTCGGGGTTGTTGAAGTAGCCCTTCATCATAGAGGGACCTGTCATACAGATTTCGCCCTCTTGATTATAATCAAGCTCCTCGCCGGTTTCGGGGTCGAATACGCTGACAACGGTAGTAAGGCAGGGAACGCCAACGCTTCCCTTCTTGTATCTATCGTTAACGCAGAAGGAAGCAGCCGCAGACAGCTCGCTCATTCCATAGCCCTGGCAGAGGGGGTAGCGCATGTTGTGCTCCTTGATAAACTCGCCGAGCTTTGCCTCAAGGCCCTCGTTCATGGTGTCACCGCCCGAGCCGAGAGTTTTAAGGAAGGAAAGGTCCATACCGCGAAGGATGGGGTCCTCCATCATCATCTCATAGAATGCAGGGGTGGAAATAAGGTGGTTGGGCTTATACTTCTTAATGTGCTTTGCAAGATCGCCGGGAACAAATCTCGGGATAAGAGCAAGCTCAATTTCCATAGTAAGAGGCATGTGAATACCGCAAACGAGGCCGTAGGAGGAGAAGATAGGCATAATGCCGAGGAATCTGTCACCCTTCTCGTAAACGATACCGCAGTGCTTAAAGCTGAAAGCAACCGAGTTTATAGAGTCGTTGGTAAGCATAACGCCCTTGGGGAAGCCGGTTGTACCGCCGGTGTAGGCTATTGCAACAACGCCGTCACCCTTATAGTCAACCTCAATGCCGGTGCCGCCCTTTGCTCTCTTAATAAACTCCTTCCAGGTAATAACATCGCTTGCGTACTTGATTTTCTTGTTATTCTTGTGGGTTGCAATATTCATCGCAAGCTTGAGGTGGGGAGGAAGAGAGGTTGCTGCGGTCTGTATAATTATGTAATCCTGCTTAATCGACTCCTTTATCTTCTCAACCTTAGGCCAAGCAAGGTTTATAGCAACGAGAATTCTCGAGCCGGAATTCTTGATCATCTGCTCAATGAACTCGGTGTTCTGTCTGGGGTCGATAGCATTGGTGATTGCGCCTATCTTATTAAGAGCGTAAACCGTCATAATAGACTCGGGAGTAGAAGCCGAGAGGAGCGAAACGGTGTCGCCCGCCCTAACTCCGAGAGCCGCGTATGCATCGGCAACCTCGTCTATTTTCTTAATAAGCTCACCGTAGGTAATGTTTTTTCCGTAATAATGAAGCGCTGTGGTATTGAGTCTGTTCTTGTTAATGTCCTTCAGGTAGGTATAAATCTTCATTCTAGGCATTTGGAGATTTCTTTCCTCTTCGGGGAATTGCTTCATCCAAACGCGATCCTCTGAAATTCTGCCCATTTGGGTAACTTCCTTTCGTTTTTAAAAATTTAAGAACAACTGTCAAAACTCTCGTGGATTTTATTCACATAAATCGATTTTGCGCACAGTTTTTCATTTTATTTTAACACAAAACGACTCGTTTGTCAATAAAAATACAAACTTATTATTAAAATTCACCAAAAATTCATTTCTTTTCTTGTTATAATATTCCAAAAATCATTATTTGCTACTTTCGGCTCGCCTCTCCCACAAAACTACCGAAAACGCCTTTGTTTTTGGCGGTGCAACCCACTTTTTATTAAAAAGCGAGGGTGTTTTTTCTAAAAGCACCCTCGCCTGACTCGTTTTTCAAATTGTCTTTTTACTTGTTTTCGCGGTTGCCTCTCGCGGTAGGTAACCCTTTCTTTTTAAAGCCGTAAAGATAGGCAACAAAGCCGCAGCCGCCCAGCACGACTACCGCGCCAAGGACTATTGCAACGACAGCGCCCGCGCCAAGTCCTGCTCTTTCGGTCTCGGTTTCACCGCAGCCCACGCACTCGCGCACTCTCTCACTGCCCTTCTTTTCCCAATCGCCAAAGCTATGGTCTGCGCTCGTCTCTCTCTTCAGCGAGCAGAGGTCGCAATACTCGTCGCACTCCGAAACGTAAAGGTGCTCTCTCGCCTCTCTCACCTCGCCGCAGGTGTTGCAGGTGTTATCGCAGTCGGCATCGTAGGCGTGGTGCGCCGCAACTCTTCTTGCTCCGCACTCGTCACAGTCGGTATCGCAGAGAGCGCCGTACTTGTGGTCACCGATCTCGCGCTTGGTTTTACAAATATCACATCTGTTGTCGCAGGCGTTGTCATAAACGCACTCGTGCGCGCCAACAAGGTTTACAGTCTTAACAACCATATCCGTAATATATGCGTGGCCTCTGTCCGAGGGAAGAAGGTCACCGCCGTTTACGATAGTACCCATAGTAAGAAGGAGTCTGAAAACATCAAAATCCTTTGTTCCGCCGTTCTTCTCGTGGATAGTTTCAACATCGGGCGCGGCTATATACGCGGTTTTTTCTTTGAGAATAGAGTAACCGAGAGTTTCGAGGTTTGCCGCGTCGATAAGATACTGAACATAGTTTCCGACAGGAAGCGATCTGTCACCCAAGGAGAGGGTGAAGTCCTCCATATCGTTGTAAGTACCGACAATAACCACCAGCGCATCGGGCGCTATCTCGTGAATTTCTTCAAGAAGCTTAACATAGGAAACAATTCTTGAAGCGTAGGCGTAAGCATATCTTTCCATAAAGGGAATGATTATATCGAGAACAGACTTGTCAATTCCCGCAGCGCCCATCTCTGTTTTGAGCATAGCCTTAAAGCTCTCAACCTGATCCGCGATCTCCTTGCCGAGAAGTCCCTCCCAGTCTACCTTCGCTTTGCCAAACATAAACTTTGTGGTTTCAAGGTTGGTGTAGCTTATGGTAATAAGGTCGGCTTTTTTAAGGCTATTCAAAAGCTCTTCGGCTTTTTCTCTCTCCTTTTTATCGGTGCTGCTTGCTCCGTTAAGGATAAGGTCAAGAAGCTTTTCGGGAGTTTCTGTCTTTGATGCAAGGTTTTTATAGGAATTTTTCTTGTCAAAGCCGTACTCGCTGACCAGCTTGTCTGCGAGCTTTGAAGCATAGCTTGCTCGTTTAAGTCTTCCGAGAGCGTCATATTCGTCATACGCCGAATCGTCACCGAGGGCGAGATAATAGGAATTCTCGTCGCAGGTGTAGTAGGGATTGAAGGCGTATTCGAGGTCAAGAAGGGTCTCTCTGCCAAAGAAATCGGAAAGGAGCGAATAAATTCCGTTCATCTCGTTTCTGACAACATCCGAGCCGAGAGTTTCATTGTTTATCGCGCTCACAATCTTCGCACCGAGTATCTTGCCGTCATTCTCGTCAAGGAGGGTCGCAAATGCGCCGAGTCTGTATCTTGCGATCGCAGCAAGGTGAATACGCGAGGTTTTGTCTGCCTCAATTGCCTTGTATTCAGCAGATGTAAGGGGGTTAAATTCGGGATTTGCAAGAGCCTTTTTGAGGATTTCGTCAATTTTTTCATTAGTACCCTCGGCGAAAGCCGCGAAGGAAAAATCTATAACAGTTTCCTTTGTTCCAAGCTTTGCAAGGTATGCCATCGCGTTGATAACCGAGAGCTTTTCGGCATCGGTAGCCGAGGAAAGGTCAAGACCCGAGGCAGAAAGGAGCCTTTGTTTTGCATCTTCGGAAAGCGATGCGGGGTTGCCGTTATAGCTCTTTATTTCCGAATAAACACCGCGCTCGGACTTTGTTCCGTCATAATAAGCAAAGTAGAACGCATCGGCAAACTCGGAAAGAGATGCCATATAAACATTGGTAATATCAACGACTATTCCATAAATAAGGTCAAGGGGAATTTCGATGCCAAGTCCTTCCATTTTCGCACTGAGGTCGGTCATGGGGTTTCTTGCGCCAACGGCAACGATCTGTGCGTTGGGGTTTATTGTATAAATCTCGGAAAGAACTCTGTCAAAGCTGTAACAGTAGCTGACAAGGGCGTAAGCAAAGGCGTCAATTGCGCGCTGAATAAAGTCGGCAACCTCGGCGCTGTTGGGGTTTGTGGGATCGCTGAAATATCCAACGACAACATCGTCAAATCTGCCCTTTATCTCCTGAATACTGTCCTGCATTCCCTCGTCAAATCGGGTGAAGTCAGCGCCGTACTTGGAGTCAAAAATGTAAGAGAGCGCATAGGTTGCAAAGCTGTCAAAGCTTGTATCAAGCGAAATTATTTCCGCACCGGCAATGCTCGCTTTAAGCTCTGCGCGAAGATTTTCTACATCAGCCGAAAACGCGCCGCCCGCCGCAAGGAATTCCTCCGCGGTGTAGCCGTCAGCCTCAAAGCTCTCGTCAAGAAGATAAAGAAGCTCTTCAATTCTCATTCCGTCAAAAGCAAAAATCTCGCTTTCGACCTGCTTTTTAGAGGATGCTTCAAGTCCCGAAGCAACCGCCTGAGGATAACTGCCGAGCGCATCCGAGGAGCCGATTGCCAAATATTTTATACTTCCGTTACCGTCTCTGTCAAGGCTGGAGCCACCGTCAGAGCCTGCCGCCGAAACACAAAGCGGAGCCAAAACGCCCAAAAGAAGCGACAAAGCCGCGACAAGCGAAACTATCCTTTTAAAAATGCCTTTTTTGTTCCTTTTCATAAGATTTTCCCTTCGATCTTTATGGATTTCGCCGGTGTATTTTGCAAAAATTGCGCAAAAAACGCACCGCGATTTTAACTTTTTTACCCTTTAATACTACCATAAATCGCACCTTTTGTCAAGAGGAAAAAGTTTCGGAAATTGGGAAATCCGGCGGTTTAAAAGGGACGAAGATTTTTCGCTTTTTGAAAAAGGACGAGGTTTTTCGCTTTTTGAAAAAAGCTCGCAAAAACTTCTATCCGGGTTTCTAAACAAGAAACTTTGTGTGCTAAAATTCGTTATCCCTAAACCGAGTGATAACGACAGATGTCATCTCTTCGAGATTTGTTCGCTCAAATCTGTCATCCCGAAAGAAATACCGTCACCCGAAGACGCAGAGCCTTACTGAGGGATCTCCCACTTGGAGCCTTATATCTTTTAGACTCTGGCAAGTGGGATTGTAGGGACCGACTTCTCAGACGGTCTGCGGGAACGTTAACGAAAATCTATCCTTGCAAAAGCCTAAGCCGAAAGAGGCTCCGACACGGAGATTCCTCGCTCCGCGCTTTGCGTCCCCGAATATCGTGCCTACCGCTCGGAATGACACAAAACAAGCCTTCCCCTTGAGGAGAAGGTGGCGCCGAAGGTGACGGATGAGGTGGCGACATCGTTGCTTTTTTACACCTTATTCGCCTTGTTCCTCGACACCTGCTTCACCTACGGCTCGCAGAACCGAGTTCAAATCCAAAGCCTACACCGCCAAAAGAAAAAAATAAAGGACACCACTCGAGTGTCCTTTATCTTTTGGAGGTGCAGGCCGGATTTGAACCGGCGGATAACGGTGTTGCAGACCGGGGCCTTACCACTTGGCTACTGCACCAAAAGTTGTTTTGCCCTACTATTATATCAAAGGATTATAGGTTTGTCAAGACCTTTTTTCGTTTTTGTTCTTTATTTTTTCTAAAAATTAAGCACTGTTTTCGCGAAAAATAGACAACAGCATCTTGTTTTTTATGTTATTTTCCGCTCGGCGGTTTTTCCCCTTGACTTTTTGCATTTTTAGTGGTAAAATACATATCATTATTATATATGTAGAAAAACGGAGGTCGGTTATGGAACAGTTCTTTGAGTTTTTGCACGACTTTAACCCTTGGACAGTGGCAATAAGGCTTGTCCTTGCTATGATATTCGGCGGAGCAATCGGCGTTGAGCGCGGAAAGCAGGGCAGAGCCGCAGGTATGCGCACACACATTCTCGTTTGTCTCGGCGCAACTCTCGCAACTATGATCGGCTTCTTCACCACCGAGGTTATGGGCTACACGAGCGACCCTCTCCGTATCGCGGCACAGGTTGTTTCGGGCATAGGTTTCCTCGGCGTCGGCACGATCCTCCTTAAAGGAAGATTTCAAATCACCGGCCTTACCACCGCAGCGGGACTTTGGTGCGCGGCAGCAATCGGCCTTGCCCTTGGCGCGGGCTTCTACGAGGGCGCGCTGATAGTTTTTATCTGCGCTATGCTAACTATAACGATAGTTTCAAGGCTCGAGAGCCGTCTTAACAGAAAATACCGCCGTTTCGGTATGTATATCGAGATAACCTCCGACAAGGCAATAAGAGAAACCCTCGACTTTATGAATGGAAAATGGCGCGTCAGCGATATTCAGATAACCTCGCCCCGCAGCGGCACAACGGGCAACGTGGGAATAGAGGCAAACATCTATAATCACAACCTTTCGGTCACCCCCGGCGAGATTGCAAGAGAGCTTGAGAAAGAAAGCTTCGTTGTCTTTGCCCTGGAGTCCATATAAATTTAGTATAAAACTCTCCGAAAAACACTACATCTTGTGCCAACGGAGAGTTTTTATATTTTTTCAAAATTTTTTAAACTTTTTTTGAAAAAGCACTTGACAAATTCTTTTTGTTTTGATATAATAATATGGCTTCACACGGAAGGTTAGCTCAGTTGGGAGAGCATCTGCCTTACAAGCAGAGGGTCACAGGTTCGAGCCCTGTACTTTCCACCAAGAAATCTGAAAAGGTTTCTATATATCGGTTTGGCTTGGTAGCTCAGTTGGTTAGAGCGCTAGCCTGTCACGCTAGAGGTCGTGGGTTCGAGCCCCATCCGAGTCGCCACCGATATGCCTCTGTAGCTCAGTTGGTAGAGCAGGGGACTGAAAATCCCCGT
>JAZORT010000026.1:0-51108 GCA_045656745.1 Eubacteriales bacterium
TAGTCACCCTCGATAGAGTGCTTAAGAGCGGATGCAGCAACTGCGAACTCTACTGCGCCCTGAGCGGTTTTGCCGTTCATAAGAGCGTAGATAAGACCGCCGCCGAAGCTATCGCCGCCGCCTACACGGTCAATGATGTGGAGATCATACTTCTTGGAGAAGCAATACTCGTTAGCCTTAACGTCATAGAGCATAGCAGACCAGCCGTTATCGAATGCGGAACGGCTCTCACGAAGAGTGATAGCTACGTATTCGAAGCCAAACTTGTCAGCAAGCTGCTTTGCAACAGACTTGTATCCATCGTGGTTGAGTTTGCCGCCGTAGATATCGGTAGCCTCAGCCTCGATACCGAATACGTCCTTTGCGTCCTCCTCGTTGGAGATACATACGTCAACGTACTGGCAAAGATCTGTCATAGCTGCGCGAGCCTGTTCTCTTGTCCAGAGCTTACCGCGGTAGTTAAGGTCGCAGGAAATCTTGATGCCCTTTGCTTTTGCAGCCTTGCAAGCATCACGGCAAATTTCAACAACGTTTGCACCAAGAGCGGGAGTGATACCTGTGAAGTGGAACCAATCAACACCCTCGAATATCTTTTCCCAATCAAAGTCCTCGCGAGAAGCCTTTGCAATAGCGGAGTTGGCTCTGTCGTAGATACATACGGAGCCTCTCTGGGAAGCGCCCTTCTCGTTGAAGTAGATACCTACTCTGTCACCGCCTCTTACTATCTTGGTGGTGTCAACGCCGTATCTGCGAAGAGAGTTAACGGCAGACTGACCGATAGCGTGCGCGGGGAGCTTGGTAACGTAAGCTGCATCCATGCCGTAATTAGCGAGAGAAACTGCAACGTTAGCCTCGCCGCCGCCGAAGGTGAATTCAACGTGGTCGCACTGAACGAATCTCTCGTAATTATAGGGCTGAAGTCTGAGCATAAGCTCACCAAAAGTTACAACTTTCATTTTATTTTTCCTTTCAGGTTATAAATTTATTTTCCTATCGCATACATTGTAGCATAAGATAAGTGGAAAATCAAGAGCCTTAATATATTTTTACAATAAAAAATCCGCAGAAGCACTCTCGCCTCTGCGGAAAAAGATGTTTAATTCTCCTTGATGTCCTCGATACAAGCCACGCAGATCTTCTTCGACTTAAAGTCGCGAACACCCTCGGTGCTGCCGCAGAAGTGGCAGGCGGCTATGTACTTTGTGAGAATGATTTTGTCACCCTCAACATATATTTCAACGGGATCGGTGTTTGCGATACCCAGCTTTTTACGGATTTCTTTGGGGACAACGATACGGCCAAGCTCGTCAATGTTTCTTATAATGCCTGTGGATTTCATCGTGCTAAACCTTTCTAAAATGATTTTGTGCCGGCAGGCTTGTCAGCGAAATTTACTACATTGTAACACAAAGAAAATAGAATGTCAATAGCAAACCTTTTTATTTTTCAAATGTTAAACAAAAGGTCAAAAGTGTAAAATATTGCGGAACTTAAAAGGAGGTATATCCTTGGAAAATGCGAAAAAAGTCCTTGACATTGCTACAAAAACCCTGCCGAGCGGGCTTCGCGCAGAGCTTTTGCGTGTACTTGGGGCGCGCGGTGTCAGAGCGCAGGAAATAAGCGAAATAAGGCTTCGCCACCCCGGATACTGCTCGGTTATAACCGACAGAGGAAGAGTGCGCGCGGAATACAGACTTACCCGCGATGAAATCGAGGGAGTGACAGAAAGGCTCTGCCTTGGCGCAGTCTATGCTTACAGAGACACTATCTCCCAGGGCTATATCCCCTATGAGGGCGGAATAAGAGTGGGTGTTTGCGGCTCGGCAAGATACGAGGGGGGAAAAATCGCAGGAATAGAAAAAATAAGCTCCCTGGTTTTCAGGCTTCCCTCACGCAAGTCGGAGCTTTGCGAGGAGCTTTTTTCGGCTTTTTCGGGAGTGCGCTCGGGGCTTGTTATATACTCTGCCCCCGGGGGAGGAAAAACGGCTGCGCTGCGCTCGCTTGCTCTGGCGGTCGGGGGCGGAAAAACGCCCCAAAAAGTGTGTGTTGTGGACGAGAGAGGCGAGTTTTCGCCCGAGGATTTTAAAGATGCCGAGGTGGATATTCTGACGGGCTACAAAAAACGCTCGGGAATTGAGATAGCAACAAGGTCTCTTTCTGCCGAGGTGATTATGGTGGACGAGATAGGCGCAGACGAGGCCTCGGAGCTTTTGCCCGCCGTAAGGTGCGGAATAAAGATAGTTGCAACCGCCCACGCGGGCTGCGGGGACGAGCTGTTGTCAAGAGCAGGACTGAAGCCGCTCTTCGAGGCAGGCGCCTTTGACAGAATTGCGGGAATTTTCAAAGAAAACGGCAAAAGAAGACTCGAGGTAAGGCAGATATGAAAGAAATTTTTCGGTTTTCGGGAATGGGGCTTATTCTTTTTGCCGCCCTCACCTTTTACAGAGAATATAAAAAACACCTTGAATACAGAGAGGGACTTTGCGAGGGATTTTTTAAGCTCCTTGGGCATATTCGCAGGCAGATAGACTGTTATCTTACCCCTGCCTCGGAGCTTCTTTCGGGCTTTTGCGATGAACTTCTTGAGATGTGCGGATTTCTCAGCCTGGCAAGAGAGGTCGGAGTAAAGGACGCTTATTTTTCAATGGAAAGGGAGCTTCGGCTCTCTTCTTCGGCAAAGGAAATTTTGCACTCGCTCCTTAATGACTTCGGCAAGGACTATAAGGACGGGACGGTAAAGGAAATCGACCGGGCTCTCGCCTCTCTTGAAAAAACACTCTTGCGCGAGAGGGAGGAGAATGAAAAGGAAAAGAAGATTACGGGCGTTGTCTGCGCGGCGGCTGCCGTAGGGATAATAATTTTAATCATTTAGGAGCTTTTATGGAAGTAGAGCTTGTGCTTCGGGCGGCGGGAATAGGAATGATAATAGCCGTCGTCTGCCAAATACTCTCAAAGGCGGGGCGCGATGAGCAATCAACCCTTGTCTCTCTTGTGGGAATGGTGGTTATCTTTATGCTTTTGGCAGAGAGGATAGGAGAGCTTATAAAAATTTTAAGGGATGTGTTTTCTCTATGATCAAGCTTGCGGGAGCCTCGCTGATAATGGTTTTTTGCCTCGCCTTGCTCTCGGAGGCAGGCTTTCGGGGAAAACGGGCGGTCTCGCTTGTATGCTCGGCGGTGCTTTTTTCGGCAATGGCAAAGAGTGTCGGCACACTTATGGGGGATTTTCTCGGCTTTGCTGACGGAGCGGGGGTTGGGAGCGTTGCCTCCTCTGCCGCAAAGATTATCGGGGCAGGGTACCTGTTCGGAATATGCTCGGATATGGCGTCGGAAATGGGCGAGGGAATGGTTGCAAAGGTTTTGATCTCTGCGGGAAAGATAGAAATTCTTCTTATAGTTTTGCCGTATTTTGATGAAATACTAAAGCTCGGGATGTCACTTATAAAATGAAAAAACTAGTTAAAATGTTAATAATAGTTGTCATATTCTCTGTTTTTTCCATAAATGCAGGGGCAAAAGAGCCTGAGGATTACATAGGCGAGCTTGAGGAGGTTATGCCCGAGGGAGCTAAAATTTCGATAGAGGACGAGCTGTCGGGCAGGCTTGGCTTTGACGCTCTTTTGTCCGAGATAGTCTTGGCTTTGCGGGGCGGGGGAGAGGTTTTCGGCTTTTTTCTTCTTCTCGTTGGATGCACTGTGCTCTCCTCTCTTGCCGTGGTGGGCGAGGGGGAGCTTTCGGATGTTTGCCGCGTTGGTGTTGGCGCTATTTGCACGACCCTCGTCTTTTCAAAGATAGGCGGTCTTTTTGCGGAGATTTGCGATAGCCTTACGGAAATGGCAAATTTCTTTTCTGCCGCCGTCCCCATAATGACGGGAATAAGCCTTGGCTCGGGGAGCGGCGCTACCGCCATGGTGCAGAATTCGGGAATGACCCTTACCCTTTGGCTTCTTGGCGGTGTGGGGTCAAAATTCTTTATCTCGGTGGTCGGATTTTCGCTGGCAATGGCTCTTATCAGCTCCTTTGGAGACGAGGGGTGCCTTAAAACCTGCGAGGGAATAAAGAAATTCTTTTTCTTCGTCGTTGGTGCGCTTTCGGCTATTCTCAGTGCGGTTTTTGCCTTACAGACGGTTGTTGCCTCGGCGGCGGACGGAGCCGCCATGCGCGCGGCAAGATATGCTGCAAGCGGACTTATACCCATTGTGGGAGGGTCGGTTTCGGGCGCGCTTTCCACCGTTGCCTCGGGTATGGCTTATGCAAAGGGGGTTGTCGGTGCGGGTGCAATATGGGCTTTCGGCGCGATAGCGCTCTCTCCGCTGATAATGCTTCTTCTTTACCGTTTTTGCATAGCGGCGGTATCCTCCTTTGCCGACTTTATCGGCGCGGGGCGCGGCGGGACAATGCTCTCCGCCTTTAAATTCTCCCTCGACTCAATGATTGCCCTGTACAGCCTTACTATCCTTGTTTATACGGTTGAGATAGTGATGTTTATGAAAGGGGGCGCGGTTTTGTCGTGAGGGAATATATGATTTCGGTTTTTGCGGTCTCGGCAACTCTCTCCCTCCTCTCGCATATCTCCTATTCCTCGCGAATGGAGTCTGTGCGCCGATTTGCCTTCGGGGTTTTGCTCTTTTCGGTGGTAGCATCACCCGTACTCGGCGGACTTTTGACCTTTGACGGGGATTTTGAGAGTTTTTTGCCCGACGTGGGCGGGGTGGAAAAGGAGGAGGGGGAGCAGATATTTAAGGACTCCTTTACCGAGGGGATCGCCTCGGCTCTCTGTCAGGAGTTTTCTATAAATAAGGAAGAAATAAGAGTTTTGGCAGAGGGCTTTTCGGCGGCGGATTTTTCTGCCGAGAGGATAAGGGTAGTCCTTTCGGGCGGGGCGGTATCTAAGGATTATAAAGAGATAGAAAAATATGTTAATGAAATGAATATAGGAGAATGCAGGGTTGAAATTGAGTTCGGATAGCGGTATCGGTGAATTTTTAAAAAAGAAAAAGCCCCTCGGCGTGCTTCTTGCCGCCCTTGCGGGTGCTGTGCTCATATTTCTTTCGGGCAGAGGGGGCGAGAGGGCAAGCGAGGCGGGAACAAAAACCGAGCTTTATGAGCTATGCTCTGCCGTAGAGGGGGTAGGCAGATGCGAAACGGTTGTAAATTACTCCGAGGATGGAGACGTTTATTCGGTAGCCGTTCTTTGCGAGGGCGCTGACGACGTTGAGGTGCGCTCGGCTCTCTTCGGACTGATCAGCAGATTTTACGGCATCGGGTATAACAGAATTTCGGTATTAAAAATCTCGCAATAAAAAGGGAATATATCTGCCAAAGCAGACATATCTTTTATCAAGCATCAAAATTCAAGGAGAAATCATACAATGACAAACGAAAAAATCAAACAGTTTCTTTCCACCAAAGGCGCAAAGGGCGCAATAGTCGCATCCTGCGCTCTGCTCATCGGTCTTGCGGTATATCTTAACTACCGCTGGTTCTACGACCCGACAGCATCCTTAGGCTACGGCGAGAATAATATGGAAAACGGTTATTCGGACAGCCAGAGCGCGGGCAGCGAGGCAGACGGCTCAAACTACTTTACCGCAACCGCCTTAAGCCGCGAGGAAGCAAGAGACGAGGCTCTCGACGTTCTTAAGCTCGTTGCAGAGAGTGACGAGTCCACCGAGGCGGCAAAGACCGAGGCAACCGCAAAGATTTCCCAGATTGCCGTTGACATTCAGAACGAGGCGAATATCGAGTCTCTCGTTAAGGCAAAGGGCTTTGAGGAGTGCGTTGCCGTAATTTCCGACGGTGCCGTCAGCGTTATCGTAAAGGCAGAAAGCCTTAAAGCGGCAGAGGCAGCGCAGATATTCACCATTGTTTATGAAACTACGGGAATTTCTCCCGAGCGCATCAGCATTGTTAATAAGGTATAAGCGCAAAGCGCTCTCATAACATTGCCAAGTTGCCATTGGCTTTGCCAAGCTAAAAGAGTAAAGAAACAAGGTATGACCCGGGGTTTCTTTACTCTTTTCTTTTTTATTTACATTTTGGATTTAGTGAAGTAGGGAAGAGTGCCGAGGGGCGCCGACACAGTAACCGTCACGCCTCCCTTGTATTCCTCGTTTCCGAGATAGAACCACTGCCCCTCGGGAAGAATTACCTCCCTTTCGCTTTTGCCCTGCTCGATAACGGGGGCAACCAGCACCTCCTCGCCAAGGAGAAATTGGTCGGTAATTTTTTCGTAACCGCAGTGAGGATAGGAATATTCCATATTTCGGAGCATCGGCTCGCCGCTTATTGACGACGCTTTTGCGGTGCGCATAATATAGTCTTTAAATTTTGCGCGTATTTTGGTTGCGTTAAGGCAGAGGGCTGCGTGTTCTTCGTCAAGCATGCGCCAGGGCGCCCAGGAAAACTGCATCATAGGGAAGAGCGCGGAGCATTCCGCCATTCTTACGAAAAGCTCTTCGTCGCAAACGAAGTCGGGCTTGTAGTTAAAGCTCCATTCGCCGCCGCCGACCATATCCGGACAGATAAACGGATGTCCGAGAAGTCCCTGAACGAGAGCCGCGGGAATAACCGTAGCAAGACCGTGGTCAACCCACTTGTGGTTCCTGTCCTGAAGTCTTTGGATAACCGGCTTTCCTCCGCCCTTAAAGGTGTCTTTATATTCGTGGAAGGGGTATCTTGCGCCGAATTCGTTCCAGGCAATGTTAAGCTCGTCTGCCGAATATTTCGTCTGTGAGCCGTTTATCACATTGGCAGGGTTGTACATAGAGATATTTCCCCCGTCAAACTTAAAGCCGTCAACGCCGTATTCGGTCATAAGCCTCTTTAGCTTTGAGTCAAGGAATTCTCTGTCATCCTCGCAACACATATTGAGTATTGCGCTGTAACCGTTCCACCATTTTACGATAGCGACCTTGCCCTCGTCGGTGCGGAGAAAATATTGCTTACCGAATCCGCCGCCCTCAAGCTGCATTCTGTCTTCCTCGGTCGCGAGAATAAAGTCTCTGCCGTCGCTCGTTACCAGGGGAACAACCCACAGCATAACCGTAAAGCCCATTTTGTGAAGCTCGTCGATCATCTCCTTTGGGTGAGGAAATTTGAATTTGTCAAACTCCCAAAGGCCGTACCTTGTGTGCCAGCCCTCGTCTATCATAAGAACGCCCGGCTCGTATCCGTTTTCGATAAGTCCTCTCGCATACCTTAAAACGCCCTCTTCGGTTTGGTTGTAGTCCATTTCCATCCAGGTGTTGTATTGCGCGGTTTCAAAAAATTTCGGCTCGGGAAGCTTGCCCGTGAAGGGAAAGTGGTTTTTAGACGCCGCAAGGTAAGCGGTTTTTAACGTGTTACCCGCTTGCTTCAGAATGATTTCGCACTCCGCTTCGGCAAAGATATTTCCGTCTGAAAACCGTACGCGCATAGGCTTTTCGCACCAAATATATCTGCCCGTGTTAGACAAGAGCAGCGGCATCGTCTGGTTATAGCCGCGGTACATATCGTAAAAGTATTCGGAGTCTTTCGTGAACGGCTGGTGCTTTGCTTCAGCCGAGGAAACGCCCCACCAGTATTCGCCGTTTTCTATTTTCGTTTCAAGAGTCATCCTGCCAAGCTCCTTGGTTTTTTCTTCATTTTAACATATTTTTGTTGTTAAAACCATTGATTTTTGTGGTTATATTATGTTAAAATGTTGCTTATAGGAGGTGCGTATGATCAGTTTTGTTATAAGTAACGGCGGCGGTGAGGATATAGTACCGATTTTCGCAGGGGAGCACGTCTGCGTCCCGGGGCACGGCTGGGGACCCCACGTTCGCAACCATTTTATAGTTCATTTTTGCCTTGAGGGTAGAGGTGTGCTTAAGCGCGCCGACGGCGAGTATAGCGTTTCGGCAGGAGAGCTGTTCATAATCCGCGAGGGCGAGGAAACCACTTATACCGCAGACTGCCTTGACCCTTGGCATTACGTTTGGGTCGGATTCGTGGGTAAGGCAACCGAGATATTCCGCGAGGGTGATGCGGTCAGAAAAGCGCCGAGCTTTATCGTAAAGCGGCTTTGTGAGCTTGTAAACGAGCGAGTAAACGCCCCCTTTGCTTATACGGGATTAATATATACGCTTATGCACGAGCTTTATTCCACGAAAGAGCATGCAGATAGGCTTGGCGAGGTGGAAAAATATATAAAATACAATTACAATATGGAAAATATTACGGTAGGCAGGCTCGGACGCGAATTCGGCTTTGAGCGCACCTACCTTTACAGAATATTTAAAGAGCGTTACGGCTGCTCGCCAAAGGAATATATAGTTTCAGTGCGTATGGAGCAGGCGAAAAAGCTTATTTGCGAGGGATATTCGGTGCAAAGCGCGGCGTATATGGTAGGATATAAGGACGAGTTCAATTTCTCAAAGGCTTACAAAAGGTTTTACGGAACGGCGCCTGCATATGAAAAAAAGGGCCGACAGAAAAAATAAGGATAGCAATTCGCACAAGATAAGCGCGGTTTTTCTAATAAGCTTAGGTTGAATGTTACGAATATGAGAACTTTTCATAAATTTGCCGAAAAAAGCATTGACTTGAAAAAAGTAATATGATAAAATTATAGGCAATTAATAAAAATATTTAAGGTTCGTTTTTAACGAAGGCAAAGAAAGGTAAGGTATTTACTATGGAAAACAAAAAGATGAGAGTTGGTATCGTTGGCGCCACCGGTATGGTTGGCCAGAGATTTATTATGCTCTTAAACGACCACCCCTATTTTGAAATAACCGCGCTCGTTGCAAGCGCAAGAACCGCAGGACAGAAGTATTCTCAGGCGGTTGAGGGCAGATGGAAGATGCAGACCGAATGCCCCGCAAAAATTGCAGATATGACCGTTATCTCCTCTGAGGATATTGACGCGGTAAAGGAGCTTTGCGACTTCGTATTCTGCGCAGTAAGCCTTAACAAGGACGAGACTCGCGCTCTTGAGGAAAGATACGCAAAGGCTGAAATTCCCGTTGTTTCCAACAACTCCGCGCACAGATGGACTCCCGACGTTCCTATGGTAATTCCCGAAATCAACGACTCTCACCTTGAGGTTATCGAGGCGCAGAGAAAGAGACTCGGCACCAAGCGCGGATTTATCGCAGTTAAGCCTAACTGCTCCATTCAGGCGTATGTTCCCGAGCTTACTCCCCTTCTCAAGTACGGCATTAAGGAGGTCGTTGCAACCACCTATCAGGCAATCTCGGGCGCAGGTAAGACCTTTAAGGAATGGCCCGAAATGATAGATAACCTTATCCCCTTCATCGGCGGCGAGGAAGAGAAGAGCGAAAAGGAGCCTCTCAGAGTTTGGGGTAAGGTAGAGGACGGCAAGATCGTTCCTGCCACATCTCCCGTTATCACCACCCAGTGTCTCAGAGTTCCCGTTACCGACGGTCACACCGCGGCTGTTTTCGTTAAGTTTGAGAATAAGCCCACCAAGGAGCAGATCCTTGAGGATTGGAAGAACTTCAAGGGCAAGCCCCAGATTCTTGAGCTTCCCTCCGCTCCCGCACAGTTCATCACCTATTTTGAGGAGGATAACCGTCCTCAGGCAAAGCTCGACCGCGACATCTACGGCGGTATGGGCGTTAGCGCAGGCAGACTCCGCGAGGATACCCTCTATGATTACAAGTTTGTAGGTCTCTCTCACAACACCCTCAGAGGCGCTGCAGGCGGTGCGGTTCTTATCGCAGAGCTTCTTTACAGAGAAGGTTACTTTAACTAAATTAGAAATGAAAAATGAGAAATGAAAAATGAGAAATTATAGATGTTAGGTCGATAATTTCTACGGAAAAGACAACAAAGGTTTACAAAACGGTGGTTAAATGAATATTTCTAAATACAAAGCGCTGCTTGCCGCTGTTGACCTTGGCAGTTTTTCTGCGGCGGCGCAAAAGCTTGGTTACACCCAGTCGGGACTCACTCATATGATGAACGCCCTTGAGGACGACCTTGGCTTTCCCGTTCTTCAAAGAGGCTATTTCGGTGTAAAGCTTACCCCCGGAGGCGAGAGGATAATCTCCCGTATCCGCGAGCTTGTTGCCTGCGAGGACGCCCTCGCCTCGGAAATCGAGCTTCTTAAATCCTACGGTGACAATGTTATAAGGATCGGCGCCTTTTCCAGCCTTGCGGGAACGATACTTCCCCCGGTCGTTGAAAAGCTTGCCGAGGAATTTCCCGAGATAACCGTCAATATTCAGACGGGTACCCTGACCGAGCTTTACGGCGGTCTTGACGAGGGCAGGTTTGACATCTGCTTCGGTACTAAAAATTCGAAATACGATTTTAAGTGGACTCCCCTCGGTGCTGACAGATTTTATGCGGTATTGCCTAAAGGCTACCCCGTAACCAACGGCGAATTTCCCATAAGCGGCTTTAACGGCACAAAATTCCTTATGCCCGGTCTCGGCTTTGACGACGATATAGGAGCGGTATTTTCGGAGTACGGCATTCGCCCATTCGTTACCCAGACCTACGTTGACGACCCTGCCATAATCTCAATGGTTGAGCACAATCTCGGAATAAGCATGCTCTCCGAGCTTATCCTGCAGGGCAGGGAAGCGGATGTTCAGCTTGTTCCCATAGTGCCCGAGTGCGCCCGTCAGCTTGCCGTTTCGGTAAAAGCCGATAAGATTTTGACCATACCGATGAAGCGCCTTATCTCTATAACCAGGGAAGTGGCTTCAAAGTACGATATGCGAATTGTTAAATAATACCAAAGCGTCTGCGCGTTTTATACTGTGCGGGCGCTTTTTTTGTGTATAATTAACAGATTTGGAAGAAATTTTTTGTTTTAAAAAGTTGCAGGGCTATTGCTATCTCCTTTTGAAATATGTTATAATAAGCTGTAAAATAAATGTCACAATATTTTAGAAAGTGAGAAATCAAATGGCAAAAACACCTCAGCTTGACAAAAACGGCAAGCGAAAATTCGGCATAATGGACAACATTGCCTATGCCGCAGGCGACTTTGGTTGCAATATGAGCTTTGCTCTTAAAAGTACAGTACAGACCTTCTGGCTCGTGTACATGTATATGGAGATAGGCTTGCTCTCCGCTCTCGTTCTTGTGACCCAGGTTTGGGACGCTATCAACGACCCCCTTCTCGGCTCTCTTATCGACAATGACAGAAGAAAGTACAAGATGGGTAAATTCAAGACCTACATACTCGTTGGTGCTTGCGGACTTTTGTTCTCGGGCGCGCTGGTTTTCCTTCCCCTCCCCGAGGCGGTAAGAATGAGCCAGGATACCTTCTTTGTAGTACTTAAGTCCACGATATTTATCGTTGGATATGTAATTTGGGACGCGTTCTACACTATTGCAAACGTACCCTATGGCTCAATGCTTTCTCTTATCAGCAGTGACAAGGGTGACCAGGCGCAGCTTTCCACATGGCGCTCTATCGGCTCTATGGTAGGAAATATGGTTCCCGGTATAATCCTTCCCTTCCTTATCTGGAACAGCATCAATTATGACGGCAGCGGAATTATCCCCGGCGTTGAGGGCGTTCACCACATTAACCCCAAGACCGGCGAGGCTTACGAAATCGGCGAGCAGATGGTCAACCCCATGACTCTCGAGAAGTCTCAGGAGCTTATCGGCTCAAACGCATTCCTTGCGGCTGTTATAATGGGTGTTCTCGGATTTGCGGCGTTTATCTTTATGATTAAGAAGATTACCCTCCGCGTTGACGAAAACTCTGTTAAGGCAAGCGAAAACGCCGAGAAGATAAACATTATCTCCTCATTCGGCAAGTTTATGAGAAACCGCCCCGCAGTAGGCGTTACTCTTGCGGCTATGGGTATGTTCCTCGGTATGCAGTCTGCCACCACCGCAAACACCATTATGTTTGCTACCTATTTCGGCAAGGCTGAGCTTTCGGGCGTTGTTATGATTATCGGCTTCCTTCCCATGCTCTTCTTCATTCCCTTTATTAAGAAGATCGTTGAAAAGTACGGTAAAAAGGAAGCATCGGTTATGGGTACTGCCGTATCTCTCTTTGGCGGTCTCGTTATGATGATATTCCCCTTGGTGAAGGACTCCGGCGTGGCTCTTATCGTTTATATGATAGGACTTGTGTTCTTCGGCGTCGGTATGGGCGTTTACACCTGCGTATCCTGGGCTATGATGGGTGATGCTATCGACTACAACGAGTGGAAGTTCGGTACTCGCGAGGAGGGAACCGTTTACGCGCTCCACTCCTTCTTCAGAAAGCTGGCGCAGGGCGTTGGTCCTACTATCGCGCTTCTTTTGATGGGCGCTCTCGGCTATGTTTCCGAAAAGGGCGTTGCAGGTCAGACCATTCAGACCGCGCACAATATGTGCTGGCTCGTTGCGGGACTTTACCTCTTCTCCGCAGTTCTTCAGTTCGTTGGCCTTGCCTTTGTTTACAACATTGATAAGAAGACTCTCGATAAGATGAGCGCAGACCTTGGCCGCGATGTTACGGCAGACGACCTCTTCGTTGTTACCACCGCAGAGGACAACGATAATCTCGTTCACTAAAATTAGATACAAATAGCTTTTACGGCGTTCGAAAGACAAATCGAGCGCCGTATTTTATTTTGAAAAGCTGACTATAATAGATAAAGCAGACTATAACAGACAAGGAAAGGGAAAAAATGAGAACAATATTTAATTTTAATTCAAAGTGGGCATTTTCAAAGGAGGCAGAAAAAATTCCCGATAAAATCTCGCCAAGGTGGAATTTTGTTAATCTTCCGCACACCTGGAATAATATTGACGGCCAGGACGGAGGCAACGATTACTACCGCGGGGTAGGCTATTACGCAAAGGCGCTTGACAGAGCCGACCTTCCCCACGCGGACAGATATTATCTTGAAATAAACGGCGCAAACTCCTCAGCTGACGTGTACCTTAACGGCAAAAATCTTATCCGCCACGATGGCGGTTATTCCACATTCAGGGTCGATATTACCGAGCATCTCGAGAGGGAAAACCTCTTTGCCATAGCGGTTGACAACTCGGCAAACGATAGGGTCTATCCCCAAACTGCCGATTTTACCTTTTACGGCGGACTTTACCGAGATGTGAATATTATATGCGTCAGCGAGAGCCACTTCGACCTTGAATATTTCGGAGGCTCGGGAATTATGGTAACCCCTGCCGTTTCGGGAGCCGATGCGGTTGTGGAGGCGGAGGTCTTTGTTAAGAACAAAAAATCGGGGCAAAGGATAGTATATACCCTCTACGACGGCGAAAAAAAGCCACTGTCAAGAGCCGAGTCGGCTTACACAAAGGCGGTGTTTGAAATAAAGGGGGCGCACCTTTGGGACGGAGTCCGCGACCCCTACCTTTATACTATGGAGGCAGAGCTTTTCGAGGGCGGTGAGCCCCTTGACAGAGTGAGCGCACGCTTTGGTTGCCGTTCCTTTGAGATAGACCCCGAGCGCGGATTTATCCTTAACGGCAGGGAATATCCCCTGCGCGGTGTCTCGCGCCACCAGGACAGACTCGGTATCGGTAACGCCCTCCTGCCCGAGCACCACAGAGAGGATATGGACTTAATTTGCGAGATGGGCGCAAACACCGTTCGCCTTGCCCATTATCAGCACGACAGCTGTTTTTATGACCTTTGCGATGAGCGCGGGCTTGTGGTATGGGCAGAAATTCCGTATATCTCAAAGCACCTGCCAAACGGACGTGATAACACGATTTCTCAGATGAGGGAGCTTATAATCCAAAATTACAACCACCCCTCTATCGTTGTTTGGGGGCTTTCAAACGAGATAACCATGAATGGCGACAAAGACCCCGACCTTCTTGAAAACCACAGAATTTTAAACGAGCTTTGCCACGAAATTGACAAGACCCGTCTTACTGCGGTTGCGGCGGTCTCTCCCTGCCCAATGGATAGCCCTTATATTAAAATTCCCGACGTAGTATCCTATAACCACTACTTTGGTTGGTACGGCGGAGAGACCTCGATGAACGGCCCCTGGTTCGATAAATTCCACGCTATGCATCCGAATATTCCTATCGGTTGCTCGGAATACGGCTGTGAGGGTCTTAACTGGCACACATCAAACCCCGAGCAGGGAGATTACACCGAGGAATATCAGGCATATTACCACGAGGAGCTTATAAAACAGCTTTTTTGCCGTAAATATCTTTGGGCGACCCATGTTTGGAATATGTTTGACTTCGGCGCTGATGCCAGAGCGGAGGGCGCTGAAAACGCACAAAACCACAAGGGGCTTGTGACATTTGACAGAAAATATAAAAAGGACTCTTTTTATGCCTACAAGGCCTGGCTCCGCTCTCCCGAGGACGCCCCCTTTGTTCACCTTTGCTCAAAGAGATATGTTGACAGAGCCGAGGATATAACCAAGGTTACGGTTTACTCAAATCTTCCCGAGGTTGAGCTTTTCGCAAACGGCGTATCTCTCGGCAAAAAGACCGCCCCCGACCACTTCTTCTATTTTGATGTGAAAAACGAGGGCGAGACTACCCTTGTTGCAAAGGCGGGCGGGCATACCGATACCTCGTTTATAAGAAAGGTTGACCGCTTCAGCGAAAAATACCGTCTCCGCGAGAGGAGCGCAATACTCAATTGGTTTGATATAACCGAGGTGGACGGCTACCTCTCTATAAACGATAAGCTCTCCGACATTATGGCAACTCCCGAGGGAAAGGAGCTTTGCGACGAGATTTTCTCGGCTCTTATGCCAAAGGAGAGCGCGGGATTTGAAATGAACGAGGGAATGATGGCAATGATGGGCAGCTTTACCCTCATTCGCCTTGCGGGAATGATAAGCGCTATGGGCGTAAATCTTACAAAAGAGCAGCTTCTCGAAATAAACGAGAGGCTAAACGGGATAAAAAAGCCAAACTAAAGGCAAAAGCTGAATAAAATTCTCTCTTTCGGCAACAATTTAGTTGTATTTCTTAAAAAGGAGAATTTTTATGACGCTAACCCAGAAAGAAACAAGTCTTTTAAACGACCTTAAATCCCAGGAGAGTATCTGTATCGAAAAGTACGGAAAGTATGCCGAGGCGGCGCACGATCCCGAACTAAAGCAGCTTTTCACCAATCTTAAAGCCAACGAGCAAAAGCACCTTGATACAGTGACCCAAATTCTCGGCGGAGCAGAGGTACAAATGCCTGCCGCCCCCTCCGCCGCACAGTCAAAGCTTCAGTGCAAGATGTCAAGCTGCACCCCGGAGCAGAAGAAAAACGACGCCTACCTTTGCTCCGACGCGCTCGCTATGGAAAAGCATGTTTCGGCGGTATATAACACCGCAACCTTCGAGTTTACCTCTCCCACCCTCCGCGACACTCTCGCCCATATTCAAAAGGAAGAGCAAAACCACGGCGAAATGCTTTATAGCTATATGTCCTGCAATAATATGTATTCGTAAAAAAGCCCCGCGCAGCACTCGGCTGTGCGGGGTTAAAAATTATTATTTTCAACCCTTGGTCGGTTGCAAAAAACAAAAAACTGTGATATAATGATTTAAAAGACGCTTCTTAAAGCGAAAAAACAAGGAGAAAACCGAATGAATGTTATTGAAACGCGTAAGCTGACCAAATATTACGGCAAGTCGCGCGGTATCATCGATGTTGATATTGAAATCGGCAAAGGCGAGTTTTTCGGCTTTATCGGCCCTAACGGCGCAGGCAAAAGCACTACTATAAGAACTCTTCTCGGTCTTATATCACCAACCGGCGGCGAAGCCGAGGTTTTTGGGTTAAATGTAAACAATAATAGTCAAAACATACTGAAAAGAGTGGGTTATCTGCCCTCCGAGGTGAATTATTACCGCGGTATGAGAGCAAGAGAAATTATAAACCTTTCGGCAAAGCTCAGGGGCGGGTGCTCCGAGAGCGAGATAAAGGCACTTTGCGAGAGGTTTGAGCTTGACACCTCGAAAAAGGTTGAGCAGCTTTCTCTCGGTAACCGCAAAAAGGTTGGTATCGTTTGCGCTCTTGCCCACCGCCCCGACCTTTATATTCTCGACGAGCCTACGAGCGGTCTTGACCCTCTTATGCAAAACGAGTTTTATTCGGCTCTCGAGGAAAGGTGCGCCGAAGGTGCAACCGTATTTCTTTCCTCTCATATTCTCTCCGAGGTCGGAAAGCACTGTAAGCGCGCCGCCGTTATCAGGGAGGGCAAAATTTTAAAGGTTGGCAGTGTGGATAAGCTTGGCCATACGGGCGTAAAAAGGGTTGTACTAAAAGGTATAGGCACTCTTCCCGAAATAGAAAACATCAGCAATGTTAAGCTCGAGGGCGATACCGTAAGCTTCCTTTACGGAGGCGGCGGCTCGGCTCTTTCGAAAACGCTGGCGTCTCTTTCCTTTGATGATTTTACCGTTACAGACCCCGAGCTTGACGAGGTGTTTATGCACTTTTACAGGGAGGAAGAGAAATGACGATAGTATTACACGAGCTTCGCAGAAGCAATACGTCTCTTATTATATGGTCGAGCGTAATCTCCTTTATGCTGGCTATTACCATTATTATTTATCCCGAAATGGCGGCGGCAATGGACGAGTTTTCCGAAATGTTTTCCAATATGGGAAGCTTTTCCGAGGCTTTCAGTATGGACCAGCTTAATTTCGGTGAATTTATGGGCTATTTCGGCACCGAGTGCGGTAACGTTCTCGGCCTTGGGGGCGCATTCTTTGCCGCTCTTGCGGGAGTTCTTTCCCTTGCAAAGGAAGAAAAGGACCACACCGCCGAATTTCTCTTTACCCACCCCGTAAGCCGCAGAAGAGTTGTTACCGAAAAGCTCGCTTCGGTTGCCTCGCAGATAACTATTCTTAATCTTGCGGTTGTCCTCGTTTGCTCGCTTTGCACGGTTGCGATCGGCGTTGAGGTATCTTGGGGCAAAATGTTCCTTATTTTCCTCGCCTATTATATAATGCAGCTTGAGATCGGCGCTCTCACTTTTGCCCTCTCGGCGCTTCTTCGCTCGGGCGGTGCGGTCGGTATCGGCATCGGCGCGGCATTCGGCTTCTATTTTATCAACATTTTTGCAAATCTTATGGAGGAGCTTGAATTCCTTAAATTCATCACCCCCTTTGGCTATACCGACACGGCTTATATTATAAGCGAGGGGACTCTTGATTTTAAGTATATGGCAGTAGGCGTTATTCTTTCTGCCCTCGCGGTGTTCTTTGCATATCACAAATACGAGAAAAAGGATCTTTTATAAAATGAACGTTCATGAAAAAATCTATCCCACACCCCTGCACGCCGAGCTTTTTGGCGGCTCGGTAAAGCTCTCGGGCGTTTGCGCTGAGGCAGAGGCTATGCCTATGTTGAAAAGCTTTGTTTACGCGGCGGAGGGCAGCGGACTTTTCGAAAATGAAGAGGGAAATGTAAAGCTCCTCCTCGATAAAGGCATTAAAAACGAAGAGGGCTATTCTATCGAGGCAAAGGACGGCGGGGTCACAGTCCGCGCAAAATCCCTCTCGGGCTTTGTTTTTGCCGCAGGAACGCTGTCCCAGCTGACCGAGGGCGGCTCTGTCCCGAATATCAAGGTTTACGACGAGCCTCTTTGCAAAATCAGAGGCGTACATATGTACCTTCCCCCCAGCGATGCGATAGGCGAGTTTTTGCGTGTTTTGGACCTTGTTGCCCGCCTTAAATACAACACAGTTTTCCTTGAAATCGGCGGCGGAGTTGAATACGAGAGCCACCCCGAGATAAACGATGCCTGGAAGCGTTTTTGCCGAGAGGCAAAGGATTATTACGGCGGACCTCAGGGACTTCAGGCGTCCGAGGCTCATTGGAAGGACTCCACCCACGTTGAGCTTGCAGGCGGAGGCTGCCTGAAAAAGAGCGAGCTTTTGAGGATAGCAGAGCACATAAGATTTCTCGGAATGGAGCTTATTCCCGAAATTCAGGGCCTCTCCCACGCCTATTACCTCACCCTCGCCCACCCCGAAATTGCAGAGCAGGGCTTTGAGCAGTATCCCGACACCTGGTGTCCTATGAACGAGAAGAGCTACGAGCTTTACGAGGATGTTGCAAGGGAGCTTTATGAGCTTTTGCACTTTGATAAGGTGTCGATAGGCCACGATGAGATAAGAATTCTCGGCAAATGCCCCCGTTGTAAGGATAAAAGCGGTGCGGAGCTTGTTGCCCACGATTTGAACCGCCTCCACTCGATTTATGAGAAAATGGGCGTTAAAATGTTTATGTGGGGCGAGAGCCTTCAAAATTACATTAACGTAAACGGCAGCCGAGTAGGCGAGAGCGTTTACCGCGACAGAGCCTACGGCAGAAGCTGGTTCCTGCCCGAGACCCACGACGCCATAGATATGATACCGAGAGATATTACTATGCTCGATTGGCAGTGGGGACAGAGCATTTATTCCACCTCGGAGTTTTCCGAGAGGGGAATTTCCTTCCTTTACGGCAATTTCTACGGCAACTGCGTCACCCATTGGCAAACTCTTGTTAAAAATGAGGGCTTCCTTGGCGCAGAGGTCTCAACCTGGTGCGTTACCGACTTTAACGAGCTTGGCAGGAACGGCTGGTTTTACCTCTTCCTCTTCTCCTCGGCGGTGCTTTGGGAGCAGGATTACGATGACCACAAGCGCGAGGAATACACCCTGCGCACAAATGACCGTATGCCCGCCCTTCGCGCCTTTTTGAAGAGAGGACAAGAGGCGGAGTATCTTAACGGCGACTTCTTCCCCGCAGGCGGCAAGGCGCAGAGCTTTGAAGCTCTTGAAAAATCCGAGCGCTCCGAGATTATCCACAGCCGTCTTTCGGCTACCCTTACGGGGGCGAGCGCTAAGGATAACGCGGTTTCCGTAAACAAAAAGTGCGAGGAATTTACGCTTCTCCACGCAACCAACCTTGACGGCTCGCAGCCCCCGACCCGCTATTTTACCTGGTTCTTCCGCGATGACAAGCAAAAGGTGCTTGGCTTCTATTCGGTAAAATACGAGGACGGCGTTGTTTGCACCTATCCCGTAGAATACGGCTATAATATAGGCGATGTAAGGTGCGATTTTATGCCCCTGCCTCAAGAGAGATTTGTAAAGCGAGTAGAGGACGAGAGCGGAGTCGAGCATAAAAACGAGCTTGTACAGCCTGCGGCGATCTGCGAGTTTAAGGATAAGTGGATCGAAGGCACCCTGGCGTTTGCCGACGCCTACCCCGTAAAGACCCGCGACGGCGTGCGCACCCTTTACGCCACAACTCTTAAAAACCGCCGACCCGATGTTGCGGTAAAGGAAGTAAAATTCTATCCGCCCGATGACCTCTCCGCCTATCCTATGGCAGGAAGCTGCCAGGTTATACTCTACGGCGTGTTTGCATAAACGAAAAAGGTTGACCCGAAAAGTCAACCTTTTTTATATTTTATTTTTCGATAATAAACTGCTCGTCCTCTTTAAGGTCAACCACGATGCAATCATTAATATAGGTGCATTCGGGAAGAATTATCATAGCGCAAAGCTCGTCACAGTTTGCGGGCAGGGGAGCAAGGTGCCAAACGCAGGCGTGCATTTTTACAAGAGTGTTTTTTGGAACGAGGAATGCCTTTGTATACTGAGGAATGGGCACACCCGCCGAAGGCTCGGCAACGTGAATTATCATATCGTCGTTTAAGGGAAGAATAAGCTCGGCTGTGGTCGTGTGGTATTCTGCGGCGGTAATCTTCATCACCTCGGGTTTCTTTACGAGAATGGGAGAGAAGGAGAGCTTGCCCGAGGAGTACGTAGTCACTCTGTCGGGGAAAAAGCGGTGGATCTCACCCGTTAGGGGGTAGCCTGTGGGTGCGTCCATTTTGTAGTATTCGCCATAGGGAGCGAATGCTTCTTTTGTAAGATTTTCAACCTTGATTTTTCTCATTTTTTATATCCTTTCGTTAGACCTTACTTGTTTTTAAAGTATTGGTAAAGATAGCAGGGTAGCATTCCGTTGTATAATTTTCTAACCTTGTCTGCCTTTTTGCCGTAGAATTTTTCAAAGGCGGGATGAGAGGTTATAACATAAACCTGCCAGGGGGAGAGCGAGCGGAAATGAACGCCTATCTCCCGATAAAGAGCCTCTGCCTCCCGAAGAGTGCCGAGCCTTTCGCCGTATGGGGGATTTGTGACTATGGTTGCGCGCCTGCCGGGTGCGGAGATTTTACGCGCGTCCATCGAAAAGACCTTAACCGTATCGCTAACACCTGCAAGACGGGCGTTTTTCTCTGCTAATTCCACCGCCGCAGGGTCAATATCCGAGGCAAACACCTCAAAATCGGTCTTGACTTCACAGTCGATAGCCTCTTCTCTCGCTCTTTTCCATACGTCTTCGCCGATAAACGAAAATTCCTCCGCCGCAAATTTGCGTGATTTTCCGGGGGCGATTTTTTTCATCATCATAGCCGCCTCGATTGCAATCGTGCCGCTTCCGCACATAGGGTCCCAGAGTAGAACGTTCTCCCTCGGTCTTGAGGTTGCCGCAATTGCCGCCGCCAAAGTCTCGCGGATAGGTGCGCCAAGAGAGTCCTTTCGGTAGCCGCGCTTGTGAAGAGCTGTGCCCGAGGTGTCGATCATAAGGGTTGCTTCGTCGTTCAGAATAAAAAATTCTATCTGATATTTCGTTCCCGTTTCGGGAAATTCGGAAATTCCGTATCTTTCGCTCATAGCCCGAACAACGGCCTTTTTCGTAATAGCCTGACAGTCGGGTATGGAATGGAGCGCCGATTTTATGGCGTGACCCTTTACGGGAAAAGCATCGTCCTTGCCGATAAAATCAGGCCAGGGGAGCGCCCTTGTACCCTCAAAGAGCATATCAAAGGTCTCCGCGCGAAAGGAGCCAACCTTAATAAACACCCTCTCGGCGTATCTCAAAAATATATTTGAAAGCGCAACCGCCTCCTCGTCACCGAGAAAGGTGATTCTTCCGTCTATTGTAGAAAGTCTCTCGTAGCCGAGAGCCTCGATCTCCTCGCCGAGAAGCTTTTCAAGCCCGAAAAGACAGGTCGCAACAAGCTCTAGTTTCATCTTTTGCTCCAAAAGTTGTTTTTTATAGTATAGCATTTTTAATCGCGCTAGTCAAGAAGAATGTTTTAAAAATAAGCTTATGCGGGTCTGCCGTATTGACTTTTCGGACTTGTGGATATATAATTATAGTAGAAAACGGTTATTTTGGAGGTTGTTATGCGAGAGCAGGATATAAGGACGGCAATGATGCTGGGAGAGGGAAGCGTTGAAAAATTAAGAAGCTCCCGCGTTGCCATATTTGGAATAGGCGGTGTCGGCGGATATGCCGTTGAGGCTTTGGCAAGAGCGGGCGTCGGGGAAATGCATCTCGTTGATGCCGACAGAGTCTCTCTTTCAAATATCAACCGCCAAATCATCGCCACCCACAGAACCGTAGGGCAGTATAAGACCGATGCGGCAAGGGATAGAATTCTTGAAATAAATCCCGATGCAAGGGTTTTCACCTATAACCTTTTCTTTGGCGAGGACACCGCAAAAAGCTTTGATTTTTCTTCATTCGATTATATAATCGACGCAATAGACTCCCTTTCTTCAAAGGTTTTGCTCATTTCTCTTGCAAAGGAGGCGGGGGTGCCGATAGTTTCGGCAATGGGAGCAGGTAACAAGCTTGACCCTACGCGCTTTGAGGTAGCGGATATTTCAAAAACGGAGGTCTGCCCCCTGGCAAGAGCCGTTAGAGTTGCTCTTCGAAAAAAAGGAATAAATCACCTAAAGGTGGTTTACTCAAAGGAATTGCCCTCTCTCCTCTCCCCTGAAGCAGATGCCGAAAAATGCGATGGCAAAAGAGCGCCCGGAAGCATTTCGTTCGTTCCCTCGGTTATGGGTCTTATCCTCGGCGGTGAGGTAATAAAGGATATATCAAACGGGGTAAAATAACATAAACCCGGCAGGAAAATAAAAAAGCCTTCCTCTTGAAAAGGAAGGCTTTTTGCTATAATATGACAAGAAAACTTTACAAAATCAAGGGGTTTCGCTCTTTTTTGCCTTTGCTTCTTGTAACTCATTGTGTGCGATTTTATAAATTTCCTCGGTCGCAAGACGCGCCTTGGTAACTATACCGCCGTTTTCCTTGGGGAAACAGTAGTAAAGGCGGTCAAGAGTTCCAATGCTCATAACGTCACCGATTTCGTACCAGTTATACTCGGAGTTAAGAGTGTATGAGGAAAGCGGCTTTTGCTCATAGTGGAGCTTGCCGTCGCAGCCATCGAGAACGAAGCCTTCTTTTGAATGCTTTAGTCTGCCCTCGCCAACGGAGTAAAGGCCCTTAGAGTCGATAACCATTGCAATATCCACCGCAACGTCCATAGAATATTCTCCCTCGAGAATTTCCCTACGCACAGACTCTCTTTGCCAATCGTTCCAGTCGGGAACATGGTCAAATTTTGTGTCGCCGTCGGTGGCTCTCAGTGCGCCGTATTCGTCAAGCTCGTAAGCCTTACCGCACTTTTTACAAGTAAGAAGAGTACCCTTGCCCTCCATTTCGCCCTCTGTCATACAGTGGGGGCATTTGTAAAGAACGCGGTGCAGAAAGTCTGCGCGGAAGGGCTCGTCTATTTTTACCTTGTTTTCCCTCTGCCACATAAAGCCGTCAAAGGAAAATTCGCGCTGGATTATGGCGTCTATCTCCTCAACCGACATCTTCTTTATTTCCTCGGGCGAGAGAAGGTATTTTTCGGTAGCCTTAACATCTACCTTTCGCATTTGAAGATTGTTGTAAAGGGGCTCTCTTGTAAAAGCTCCCTCGGTGGTTATCATAACCAAGGGCGCGCCAAGCATTTTTATCATTTTGGCAACAGAGTCGGGGATTACGGTTGTTCTTCCGTCAAGGGAATAACCCGCCTCGGGGAAGATGAGCACCGAGCTTTTCAGCTTTCTTATTGTGTAAATAATATCCCTTACCAAAGAGGTGTCGGGAACGAATTTTGTTGTGGAAATGCAACCGATAAGCCTCATCAAAAGGTCCTTGCCGATAAAGGAGTCGCGGGTTGCAACAATGTTGAACGGACGGGGGAAGAACACCGTCGGAACTATCTCAAGGTCGAGGAAGCAGGAGTGGTTCATAAGGTAAAGGGCGGGCTCGTTTTTGCCAAGACGCTCCATTCCTATTTTTTCGTGCTTAAAATGAGTCCTTCTTATGTTCTTTTTGCCGAGAAATTTCATTAGCCAGCGGAAGAAAAGCGAGGGTTTTATGGGCTTTTTGTGCCTTTTTGAGGGGATTGCCATTGCCCTTTCGTAAGTTGTATTTATAACCTTGATTTTCATAAAAAACCTTCCGTTCTCCGTTTTTTTGGCAGTTTTTCGGGATTTCTATTGTATTATATCACAGTTTGTTCAAAATTGCAATAGTTTTTGTTCACAAATAGACTTAGAGCAGCAATTTGTCAACAAACAAACCGAACAAAAACTATTGATTTACGCGCGAAAATTATGTATAATATAATTTAGTAGTAAAAATCCACCAAGAAAGTGAGAATTTTATGCTCTCTAAGATATATAGCTCAGGAGTTTTTGGAATAGAAGGCTTTGAGGTCACCGTTGAGTGCAGTGCCTGGGACAGACTTCCGCGCTTTGACCTTGTCGGACTTCCCGACACCGCCGTAAAAGAGGCAAAAAACCGAGTAAGAAGCGCTATGGAAAATAGCGGCTTTGCCTTTCCGCCTATCGACATAATGATAAACCTTGCTCCCGCCGATGTTAAAAAGGAAGGCTCGGCATTCGACCTTGCCATAACTCTCGCGATAATGCAGTGCGACCGCATTATCCCCGCGGACTACGATTTTTCGGATAAATGCGTAATCGGCGAGCTTTCGCTTTCGGGCGAGGTAAGACCTATCGGCGGAGTGCTTTCAATGGTGGTTTCCGCAAAGAAAAACGGCAGAAAAGAGATATTCGTCCCCGCCGAAAACGCAGGCGAGGCAGCCGTTGTTGACGGTGTCACCGTCTACGGTGTAAAGACTCTTCGCCAGCTTGTTGACCATATAAAAGGACTTTCGCCCATTGAGCCTATACGCTTTGACTCTTCAAAGTTTGACCTTTCCTCCCATGCAGGCGGTGTGGATTTTGCCGATGTGCGCGGACAGTATAAGGCGAAGCGCGCAATGGAGATTGCTGCCGCAGGCGGTCACAATATCCTTATGATAGGCCCTCCCGGTGCGGGAAAATCAATGCTTGCGAAAAGACTCGCAACCATTTTGCCCGATATGTCCTTTGACGAGGCGGTTGAAACAACGAAAATCCACTCTGTAACCGGCACCTTAAGGACAAACCTCGTCACCGAACGCCCCTTCCGCTCTCCCCACCACACGGTAAGCGTTGCGGGACTTGTGGGTGGTGGAACAGTACCCCGTCCGGGCGAAATTTCCCTTTCCAATAACGGTGTGCTTTTCCTTGACGAGCTTCCCGAGTTTTCAAAGGCGGTCACCGAGTCCCTTCGTCAGCCTCTCGAGGACGGAGTCGTAACCGTAACGAGAGCCGCCGCAAAGATCACCTATCCATCAACCTTTATGCTGGTTTGCGCAATGAATCCCTGCCGCTGCGGCTATTTTGGCGACCCGAATAGGCAGTGTACCTGCACGCCCTCCTCAATTTCAAAGTATCTTGAGCGAGTCAGCGGACCCCTCCTTGACAGAATTGATATTGAAATAGAGCTTCCCTCGGTGTCCTATAACGAAATTTCGGGACAGACCGCCCCCGGTGAGCCGTCGGCAGAGATAAGAAAGCGTGTAAACGCCTCCCGCGCCTTTACCGATGACAGACTAAAGCGCGGCGGTGATAAGCCGGGTGTCCTTAACGCCAGAATGTCCACCGAGCTTCTCCGTAAATACTGCACTCCCACAAAGGAAGGCTCCGACCTTATGCGCGAAGCCTTTGAAACCCTCGGTCTCTCCGCTAGAGGCCACGACAGAGTTTTGCGGGTAGCAAGGACGATTGCCGACCTTGACGGAATGGATGAGATAAATGCGGATCATATTGCCGAGGCGATAATGTATCGAACTTTAGACCGCAAATACTGGCGCAGATGATCTGACGGAAAGCTTTTGGTATATACCGCCGTTTTTGCCCAAACTCGCAGTAGGTAACTACAGCTTCGGGGCAAAAACAACGCTCTATCCTCAAAATCTTCCTCGTCAGCGGTGATTTTTGCGAATTGCCGCAGAGTTTTCGGTCGTAACTACGGCTTCGGAGCGTTATAGCCTTCCCCTTGGGGAAGGTGGCAGGCAAAGCCTGACGGATGAGGTAATTTCGCCAAGAATCACCCATCAAAGACAACAATTCTTTACAAAATTCTAACAAAAGGTGCTAAAAATGAACGAACAGAACAATCAGCAAGAAGAAAATTTAAACCCCGCTTCTCTGGAAGAGAGAGTTTCCTCTCTTGAGAAAAAGCAAAAGGCAACAAACAAGCTCTTAATAATATTCGGTGCGATAGGTGCCTTCTTCGTTGCAACAACGATTGTTCTTCTTTGCATTCTTCTCGGCGGTAAGGACAAACCCGACAGCGATGATAATCAAGATGGTGTTGTTTACAGCGAAGGTCTTGCATTCACATCAAACGCTGACGGTACCTGCTATGTAAGCGGAATTGGAACTTGCACCGACTCCGTCATTGTAATCCCCCCCACCTCGCCCGGCGGTGATAGCGTAACCAGCATTGGCAATTCTGCGTTCCGGGATTGCACCGGCCTTACGAGCATAATGATTCCCGACAGTGTAACAAGCATAGACTCATCTACGTTCTGGGGTTGCACCGGCCTTACAAGCATAACAATACCCGACAGTGTAACAAGCATTGGCTTTGATGCGTTCTCTGGTTGCACCGGACTTACAAGCATAACGATCCCCGACAGCGTAACAAGCATTGATCGGTATGCGTTCTATGGTTGCACCGGACTTACAAGCATAACGATACCCGACAGTGTAACAAGCATTGGCAGCGGTGCGTTCGGTGGTTGCACCGGACTTACAAGCATAACGATACCCGACGGAGTAACAAGCATTGGTTCTTATGCGTTCTCCGGTTGCACCGGACTTACAAGCATAACGATACCTGACAGTGTAACAAGCATAGGTCAGCGTGTGTTCTCTGGTTGCACCGGTTTGACAAGCATAACGATCCCCGATAGCATAACAAGCATAGGCTATTCTGCGTTCTCTGATTGCACCGATCTTACAACCGTTTACTACAAGGGTAGCGAGGACGATTGGAAGAGAATAAGCATCGACGGTTATAACGGAAATCTCATCTATGCAAACATAATTTACAACTACGAGGATTAAACCCGAATTTTTACGAAAGGGGCAAATCAATGAAAAGAAAAAACAACTTACCCGAGCTTCTTGCCCCTGCGGGCAGCTTTGACGCTCTTGTTGCCGCCGTTGAGGGCGGTGCTGATGCCGTTTACGTTGGCGGAAAGCGTTTCGGAGCGAGAGCTTTTGCGAAAAACTTCGATAACGAGGAGCTAACACGCGCGGTAAGCTACTGCCATCTTCATTCGGTAAAGCTTTACGTTACCGTAAACACCCTTGTTTTAGACCTTGAGATGAAGGATGTCGTTGAATATGCCGCATTTCTTTGGAAAATCGGGGTTGACGCTCTTATAATTGCCGACCTGGGAGCGGTTCGTGAAATAAGACGCCACGTGCCGAATCTGCCTCTTCACGCATCAACCCAGATGTCGGTGCATAACAGCCTCGGAGCTGACGGGGCTTACAATTTGGGTTGTGAGCGCGTTGTGGTTGCGAGAGAATGCTCCCTTGCCGACATTAAGAAGATAACCGCCGACTCAAAGCCCGAAATTGAGATGTTTTTACACGGCGCTCTTTGCGTTTGTCACTCGGGACAGTGCCTCTTTTCCTCTATGGTCGGCGGCAGAAGCGGAAATCGTGGCGAGTGCGCCCAGCCTTGCAGACTTCCCTTTGCGGGAGGCAAGTATCCCCTTTCCCTAAAGGACTTGTCCTATGCGGCTCACATTCCCGCCATTATCGAGTCGGGGGTTGCTTCTCTTAAAATCGAGGGTCGAATGAAATCTCCCTCGTATGTATATACGGTAACATCTATCTTCCGCCGCCTTCTCGACGAGGGCAGAGCGGCAACTGCCGAAGAGTGGGAGACTTTGAAAAAAGCCTTTTCCCGCGGCGGATTTACCGACGGCTACCTTAAAGGAAAGCCCCAGAGCGTTACACTCGGAATAAGAAGCGAAGAAAACAAGGCGGAAAGCCGAGAAAACGAAAAAGATTTTATTCCAAAAAAGAAAAAGGTCTGCTCGACCGTCAAAATATTAAGAAACACCCCTGCCGAAATGACGCTTTACGACGGTGAGGTCAGGGAGGTTAAAGTCTCAGGACAAATTCCTGCCGCGGCGGAAAACTCCCCACTTACCGAAAGCGGAGTTAAGGAAAGACTTTCAAAAATGGGCAACACCTTCCTTGCCCTTGCCCCGGAGGATATAGCTCTCACACTTGACGATGGGTTAAATCTTCCGCCCTCTGCCTTAAACGCTCTCCGAAGAGCTGCGGCAGAGGCATTTGAGGACACATCGAGAGAGGAAGTTGCAGTAGATTACACTCTGCCGAAATTCTCTCTTTCGGGAAGAAAAATGAGAACCGCCACCTGCCTCGGCTATACTCCAAACCTACCAAGCATAGACGGCTTTGATTTGGTGTTCGTTTCCCTCTTTGCCGAAAACAAGACGGGGGCTGGCGGCGTTTATCTGCCGCCCGTAGTTATGGAGTCGGAGCTTTCGGCAGTGCGCGAAGCACTCTCGGCGCTTGACCGCGAGAAAATAAAATATCTCCTTGTCGAAAACATCGGGCAAATAGCTCTCGCAAGAGAGTTTTCCTTTGATTTCGTCTGCGATTTTAGGTTTAACGTCACAAATCGCCCCGCATATAAGACTCTTTCGGAAATGGGAGCCTCTCATATAATTCTCTCGCCCGAAATAACCCTGCCCCAGGCACGCGACATCGGCGGCGGCGTTATCGTTTACGGCAGAATTCCTCTTATGATAACCGAGCGCTGCTTTATGAAGGATAACGGCGGCTGCGCCCGTTGCTCAACTGTGGGACTCGAGGACAGAATGGGTGAAAAATTCCCGATGATAAGAGAATTCGACCACCGAAGCCTTATTCTTAATTCGAAAATTACCTATATGGGCGACAAACGCCCCCAGCTTGACAAAAACCGCATAAGCTCCTACCATTTCATCTTCTCTACCGAGGGGGCAGAAAAGGCAGAGCGTGCAGTATCCTCCTTTAAAAAAGGAGCGCCCCTCTCTTCCGAAAGCGTGCGCCGCGTGGGAAGACGAAAATCAAATTAAACTCTCAAAACAAAAAAAGGCTTTCTCGAAAACCGCGAAATTTGCGGCAGAGAAAGCCTTTTTTTGCAAAAATTTATGTTACCTTATAACCGTTACGCAAGAGTCGGGAAGAGTCAGGGAAATATCAAAGGTCTCGCCGTTTCGGTTAACCGAGATGATGACGGAGCTGCCTGCTATTGCGTCAATCAAGCTCTCGGAGACCATATATGCCCTTGTAATCTCGGTCCTCTTTCCGTCAATAGTCATAGCGGTGATAATATCGCCAACCTTTAATTTATCGGTAATGCAGTATGTTTCAACAGAGGAAATGGCAGCCTGCTCAATGATTATGAGATTGCCCTCGCTGTCGGTTACAAGACCCGATGACGCCACGTCAACTCCGATACCGATAATGCACTTTTTAAGCGAGAAGTTGTTTTCGCCGTCACAGTTGCGAATAATGTTTTCGGCAAGCTTTACCGCAAGGTTAACGGGGATTGCGTAACCAAAGTTGTCAACCTCGGAGCCCGTACGCTTTGCGCAAACAATACCAACAAGTTCGCCGTTAACCGAGTAAAGACCGCCGCCGCTGTTGCCATCGTTTATTGCCGCAGATGTACGCATAACTCGGAGTGTGATGCCGGTTCTGCCGTCAGCGCCCGTCATAGAAAGATTCTCACTCTCAACGCTTATCGTACCCTCGGTAATAGAAAATCCAAAGCCCTCGGGGTTTCCGATAACCATAACTTCATCAAGCACACGCACCGCCTCGGAGTTGCCGAGGTCTGCCTCGCACGCCATGCTGTTTTTAAGCACCTCGGAGCCTTCAACCCTCAATACTGCAAGATCGTGAGTCAGCGAGCCGCCGATAACCTTTGCCGGAATTCCGTACTGATCCTGCTGCATTCCATAAAGGTAGAGTGTAATCGAGTCGCTGAAGCCGCCGACCGCAACCTCGCCCTTGTTATAAACGGCGTGGTAGTTTGTGATTATGTATGCATCTCCCTTTTCCTTATCCAGCTTGTATATTACGCCCGAGCTGAACGAGGTGTACTCGGTAACCTGATCGTAATAAGGATAAGAGCCTAAAATATCAAACCTTGTATCGATTGCAACGGTGGAAAGAATTGCTTTTGCGTCCGGGCTTGCATTTGTTCCGTCGGTACTTGCATCGGGGTGGAAAACAAGGCCGTTTTGCGTATCTGTTGTATCCTGACCGCTGCCGCTGCCCGATGTGGGACCTGCGGGTGTGTTGCTGCCCGAGCCGCCCGAGGGCGTGTTTGTGTTCTCGCTCGTGTCGGTGTCTGTAACTATTTCGGCAACATACATGCACGACGAAAGGGCGAAAACGCAGCCAACCGCCAGCGCAAGAACTATTACTAAAGTAAATATCCTTTTGTTAGACATAAATATCTCCTCGTAAGCTAAAATAAATGCTTATCCAAGTCAAGTATACAATAAGAATGTTAAATTGTTGTTAATAAAAAACAGATAATATAAAAATTTTAAAAAAATTGCAGCACGCTTCGCCAAAATTACGAAACACCGCTTGACTTTACGAAGAAAATGTTATAAAATAGTCTAAAAAAGCAAGGAGCAGACTATGAAAAGAAAGGACTTATCTCCCGGAGCGCTCAGCGCGCCTCTTCCGCCATGTATCGTTACGGTGGGAGATATGGAGAAAAACAATATGCTTACGGTTGCTTGGACTGGCATTCTTTCGACCGTACCCCCAAGGACCTATATATCCGTGAGGCCCTCAAGGTACTCTTATAATATGCTGGGAGTCGGCAAGGAGTTCGTTATAAATCTTCCCTCGGCTTCTTTAGCGCGCGAGGTAGACTTTGTTGGCATTTACACAGGGGCAAAAATGAATAAGTTTGAGCGTACGGGACTTACTCCGAAGAAAAGCAGAGTTGTCTCGGCTCCTACGGTTGCCGAGTGTCCCATAGCCCTTGAGTGCCGCGTTTTTCAGGTTATACCTATGGGGTCGCACGATGTTTTTATGGCTGATATAGTAAGCGTTTCCTGCAAGGAGGAGCTTATCGACAATGAGGGAAAAATCCATTTTGAGAACGCCGACCTTCTTGCCTATGCCCACGGTGAATATTATAAGCTCGGCGAAAGGGTAGGCAGATTCGGCTTTAGCACCGATAAGCCGAAAAAGGAAAAGCCTGCGGCAAAGCCCACCGAGGGAAAAGAGCCTTTTTACAAAAACGCCCCCAGAGGCGAGCAGAAAAAAAGACCCTCGCAAAACAAGGACAAGGGAAAACCTCACGGCAAAAGAAGGAAGGGAGTGAGCGGTTAAATGGATCAGGAAAGAATTGAAAAAATAAGACAAAGAGTTCTCGGGCTTATAAATTCCGAATACGAGAGCGACGCGGCGTTTGAAAGAGAGATGGGCCTTAGCGAAAAAACGGTAAACAACTGGCGTAGAGGCCGCTCGGCATCCTTTATGAAAATGCTCCCCGCCCTTTCCGAGCATTTTGCGGTAAACATCGGCGAAATTCTCGACATTCCCCTCCGCAAGGACACCTCCGAGCTTTCGGACGACGAGCTTTCGCTCTTAAATCTTTACAGAAAAAGCGTTGAGCTGCCCGAGGGAGCAAGACTCGCTCTGAAGGAAAACCTTGAGGCAACCATAAAGCTCTACGTTTGCGCCTTTTCGGAAACGAAGCCGAAAAGAACGGCGAGAAGAAAGTAACAACAATATTGACAAATCGGGATAAGGGTGGTATAATATCTTTATCCCGAACCGTTTGCATTTAAGCAGGGAAATGGCGGTGAAAATCCGCCGCAACAGCCATTACCGTAAACGGGGAGCAGCCGCCCCCAAAGTCGGAAGACCTGTCAAACGGATTTTTTGGATAAACATCCCTTGGGCAATAGAGGGGATGAGCCAAAGGTGTGCGCGGGGATTTTTTCGCGCGCATTTTTCGTCCTGCCCCGGCAGGGCGATTTTTTGGTTTTTGCCTAATTTTTCGAAAAAACGAAAGGCAAAACAAAGAAAATGAAAACAAAACTTAACAAAATCCTGGCATTTATGCTATCTATCGGCATAATGCTCCTCCTTGTGTCTTGCAACAAAAAGCAGGACGCTGAGGGAAAAATGACTCTTGTTTTAGCGGGAGAGGAAACCTTGGTTTATGAGGTGGAGCTTGACGGATTGGAAATCAAAAACGGCCTTATCTCTGTGCTTGATTATCTTAAAAGCGAAAACAAGCTCGATTATGCCGAAACGGCGGGCTACCTTGACAAGGTAGGCCCTCTTGAAAACAACGCGGCAACCGGTGAATACATCTACATATACACCTCTGTTGAGGCGGATATGGACGTTTCGCAGTATGCGATGACTGTGGAGTATGAGGGCAAAACTCTCACCAGCACCGGTGTGGGCTCAAAAGATATGCACATCGAGGACGGCTGTGTAATATATATCGGCTATATCGTTTGGTGATAAAATATGAATAAACGCTTCCATAGTGGCAGCGTTGCTAAAAAAATCGCACTCGTTGGTATTGCGGCTGCTACCATTGAGTGCGGCAAAAGCGCGCTTGCCTTTTTACCTAATATCGAGGTTGTCACTCTCCTTTGCGCCCTTTACGGCTATGCCTTCGGAATGCTCGGTGTTCTTTCGGCAGTGGTGTTTGTTTGCATTGAGCCGCTTATCTGGGGTGTAAACAGCTGGGTGGTTTTGTATTTCATTTATTGGCCTCTCGTTGCTTTCGTTTTTATGCTTTTCGGAAAATTGAGGTTAAAAAACCGCTTTGTTCTAACCGCTGCGGCAGTCCTTTTAACGGTTATGTTCGGGCTTCTTTCCGCCTTTATCGACATCGGTCTGTTCTCGGGATATTTCGACAGATTTTGGTACCGTTTTTCAATATACTATCTTCGCGGCATACCATTTTATGTTGCTCAAGTACTGACCAACGCTGTGGTATTCCCCCTGCTTTTCCCATTCCTTTCAAAAAAGCTCAAATCGGTAAGGGCTATGTTTTTGTAGGAGTTTTTCAAAAGCGTTTTAAGGTCGGCTCGTCCGACCTTTTCGTTTTGTGGGGGTAAAAAAATTATTGACTTTCGGTATAAAGTATGCTAAAATTGTCTTATTATTTTTAAGAGGGAGGTCAATATGGAAGAAAAAACCAAAACCGAAAACCGAAAATATATAATTCTTGCGGCCGCCCTTGGGGCTGCGCTTATTGTTTTTATTGCACTTGCCTTAATTTTAGGCGGCGGGGAGGGCAGCGGTAAAAAAAATCCCGACCCAAAACACAAGGACCTTTTCAGCTCTTATATAGACGGTTATTTTAACGCAGGCCCCGTAAGAATAAGCGATTATTCGGGCGGGAGCGAGGAGGAGTTTGCGCGCATTTTGGCTTTAGCCGATGCGGCGCTTGATAACTTCCACAAGCTTTTTGATATATACAACCTCTATGAGGGCGTGGTCAATATAAAAACCATAAACGATAACGCAGGGGGCGGCGCAATCAGGGTAAGTCCCGAGCTTTTCGCCTTTCTTAAATACTCGAAGGAGATGTATTATCTGACGAGGGGCGAGGTCAATATCGCAATGGGGGCTGTGCTTTCGATTTGGCACGATTACAGAATGGGCGAAATCGGTGAGACTCTTCCCGATATGGCGATCCTTTCAGCCGCCGCAGAGCATACAGATATTGAAAAGCTCGTTCTCGACGAGGAAAATTTGACAGTAGAGCTTTTAGACCCCGAAATGTCCTTAGATGTCGGCGCAATTGCAAAGGGCTACTCTGTTGAAAGGCTCGCCGAGCTTCTTATAGGGCAGGGCTGTGACTCCTACGTTATAAATGCGGGCGGAAACATCCGCATAATCGGCAAAAAGCCCGACGGCTCTGAGTGGGAAACGGGTATAAAGGACCCCTTAAATCCAAACGGCATTGTGTATAGATTTTATCTTTCGGACTCTGCGGTTGCCACCTCGGGCGGATACGAGCGCTTTTATGAGGTAGAGGGAAAAAGGTATCATCATATAATTGATAAAGAAACCCTTATGCCCGCCGAGCACTTCGCCTCGGTAAGCGTTATCACCCCCGACTCCTCTCTTGCCGACACTCTTTCAACGGCGCTCTTCAATATGACTCTCGAGGAGGGCCGGGCCCTTGTTGAAAGCCTTGAGGGTGTGCGCGCCGTATGGGTAACGCATAGCGGAGAAGTTATCGAATAAGAATAAAATGTAAAGAATTGTTAGAAAAAAGGTATAAAAAATGGAAAAAATGCTTAAACTTTTAGAAGAGGATGCAACGCTCACCAATGCGGAGCTTGCCCTTATGCTCTCCAAGGAGGAGGGCGATATTGCGAGAATGATAAAGGAGCTTGAGGACAAGGGTGTCATTCTCGGCAGAAGAACGGTAATAGATTGGGAGAAGGTAAACCGCGAGCACCTTACTGCCCTTATTGAGGTAAAGGTATTGCCCCAGCGCGATGACGGATTTGACAAAATTGCTGAGCGCATTTCCCAAAACCCCGAGATAAAAAGCCTTCACCTTATGTCGGGCGGCTTTGACTTTGCGGTGATGATCGAGGGAAAAACAATGAAGGAAATAGCCTTTTTCGTTGCCCGCAAGCTTGCAACCATAGACGCCGTTACCGCAACCGCAACCCACTTCGTGCTTAAAACTTATAAGGACGAGGGCGTAATTTGGGGCGAGCCTAAAAAGGATATGAGAGAAACCGTTATTTTGTAAATTTTTTGGTGATTTTTGAAAATGGAATATAATAAGCTGTTATCTAAAAGCCTGACGGAAATAAAGCCGTCGGGTATCAGGAAATTTTTCGGACTTGTTTCCGAAATGAAGGATGTTACCGCCCTTACTGTGGGCGAGCCTGATTTTGTTACCCCCTGGAGGGTGAGAGAGGCGGCGATAGAGGCTCTTGAGCGCGGCCAAACCTATTATACCGCAAACGCGGGAATGCCGAAGCTCTGTTCGGCGATCTCCGACTATATGAGCCGCCGTTTTAACCTCTCGTATAAGCCAAAGGAGGAGATTTTTGTTACCGTTGGCGGTAGCGAGGCTATCGACGTTGCAATGCGCGCGGTGATAAACCCGGGCGATGAGGTTATAGTGCCTCTTCCCGCCTTTGTCTGCTATGAGCCTATCGCAAAAATGGCGGGCGCCAGGGTGGTAAGAATAAACACAAAGCCCGAAAACGGCTTTAAGCTGACACCCGAGGAGCTTCGGGCGGCAATAACCGAAAAAACAAAGCTCCTGGTACTCCCTTATCCCAACAATCCTACCGGCGCAATCCTCACACGCGAGGAGCTTTCGGCTCTTGCGGAGGTGCTTTCGGGCACCGATGTTTTGGTGCTTTCCGACGAGATTTATGCCGAGCTGACCTACGGAAGAGCGCACACCTCGATTGCAAACATCGAGGGGATGCGGGAAAGAACCATACTCGTTTCCGGATTTTCCAAGGCGTATGCAATGACCGGCTGGCGTTTGGGCTACCTTTGCGCTCCCGCGCCCCTCATCGAGCAGATGTTAAAGCTTCATCAGTATGCTATAATGTGCGCGCCCACCGTCTCGCAGGTGGCTGCTATTGAGGCAATGACGAGCTGCGACGGCGAGGTTGAGAAAATGCGCGCCGAGTATAACCGCCGCCGCGTGATGATACACGAGGGACTTCGCCAAATCGGCATAGATTCGTTTATGCCCGAGGGCGCATTTTATATCTACCCGAATATCGGAAAATTCGGACTTTCCTCCGAGGAGTTTTGCGAAAGACTTCTTTACGAGGAGAGGTGCGCTATCGTCCCCGGCACGGCCTTTGGTGAGTGCGGAGAGGGCTTTGCCCGAATTTCCTACGCCTATTCGGTAAAGCATATTACCGAGGCTCTTGAAAAAATCGAAAGATTTGTAAAAAGATTAAAGCAGGGCAAATGATTTTTGAAAAACAACGAAGCGGCAGGGGCTTTATTTTACCCCTGCCGTTTTAATATTAAGCTTTTTCGGGAGAGCCCGAAATTTTATTTGCCTTCCTCAAAGCCGAAGAGCTTTTTAAGTATGGGAGAGAGCGCCTTCGGTGAGCGGATTACTACAATTTTCATAAAATATGTTTCCTTTCGGAGGGGGAATTGCCCTCCGTAATCATTATATGAGAAAGTGACAAACGGGTGCTTATGCGCCCTTTATTTTTATTACCGCAACGCTCATATCGTCCTCTGCGCCCGGGCGTCTTTTTGCCTCCTCTAAAATTGCCGTTCCAAGCTCAGCGGGGCTTTTGGGGTCGGAGTTTGCTATAAGCTCGATAAGCCATGGCGCGTCCTCCATAGTCTCGGCAATTCCGTCGGAGAGCATAATAACAAAGTCACCCTCGCGCACCTCAACCTTTATCCTCTCGGTGTCTATGGTTTTCATAAGTCCTATGGGTGCGGTTTGGGATTTTATGCGGAAGAGGGAGTCTGCCCGCTTGATAAAGGAGGGCGCTGCGCCGCTTTTTATAAAGGTTGCCTCGCCGTTAAGCAGGTCAAGCTCGAAAAGGTCTACTGTTGCCGAGCACTCCTCGCCTCTGCGGCGGATAATATAATTCAGCATATGAAGCACCGTCTCCTTTGAGGAGCCAAAATTCAGCGCGCGAAGGAGAAATTTTGAAACAAAGAGGGAGGTGTCCCTTGCAACCTCGCCGCTGCCCATTCCGTCGGAGATAAGCGAATAAAAGCAGTCGTCCTCCGACTCGAAGAGGCTTACTGTGTCGCCCGAAATCTCATCGGCGGTGCCCGCCGCGCTTGCCTTCGCGTATTCAACGGCAAAAATTCTTTCGGTGCCGCACTCCATAAGCGCCATTTTGTCCTTTTTAAAATATTCGGGAGTGCCGAGCTTAACCCCGATAGCCTTTTCAATCTCTCGGCGGAGCTTTTGGGAGCTGATTTTTTCGCCCTCGGGGTCCTCGCCCGCAAGAATTATGTGCTTTCTGCGCTCGCCAAAGGCGCGTATCATTCCGTTTTCTATCCCTGCGCTCTCCAGCGCCTCGGTCAGCGGCTCGGTGAGAGAGGAATTTACCGCCCGCTCCGCCTCGTCGCGGCATCTTGCCTCGTTTATCAGCTTTGAGATAAGGGCGTATTCCTCCGCGGTCGCATCGGCATCCTTAATTCTGAAGCGCGCCTCTTCAAACCTTGCCGCCCTTTCGTTAATGCTCTCGGCAACAGCCTCTGCCTTTTGGCAAAATTCGGTCTCGCCGTTTACGTCCTCGGGGCAAATCTTTGCTCCAAAGGCGAGCTTTTGCGAAACCTTTTCAATGTTTGCAAGGCAGGGACGGATGTTTTCTATCATACAGAATTTTCGCCCCGTACAGTTTTTACAATGCTCCTCCGCAACCTGCATAATCAAGGGGCGGTATTCCTCGGCGGTGGGTCTCACCTTTACGGAGGAATATTCGCTTATCACCGAGGAAAGCGAAGAAAGCGAAAGCTCGAGAGAGTCGAGGCTTTTTGAATATTTTTTCTGGTAAGAGAGGGCAACCGTGCCCACCATGTCCTGAGCAGTTTTGTCCTTCTCGGGAATAATTTCCTTCTTTTCGGGAGGCTTAACGCTCTTTAAAAACGGAGAAATGAGGCTTATTGCAATAAGGCACTCGGGTGCTGTGGCAAGAAGTCCCGAAAGCCCCGACATATAGTAGCTCCAGGCGGCAATTGCCATAAAGCTGACGGCAATTGCGTACCCCGCTCCCAGCGAAAAGAACGCCCCTGCCGCAAGACCCGAGAGGGCAAAGGAGACCGAGTGTATCCCCGCTATGCCGAACGAAGAAACAAAGCCAACCGCCATAGCCCGCACCGCGCCGAAGCGCTTTGCCACAAGGAGCGTTATAGCACAGCTGAATACATAGGATATAGAAATTCCGAAGAAAACAAGCCTCTCAAGCGAGAGTGAAATAAGAAAAAGGGCAACCAGCGCAGAAATGTCAAAAAATACAATGTCAAACTTGTCCTTTTCCTCTGCGTCCTTAAGCGAGAGGAGATTTTCCGTCGAGGAAACAACCGCCCTGAGATTTGTTTTTTCACCGAAAAGGCCCGAGAGGGCAAAGGTTGCAAGAGGGGAGAGAAGCACCATACAAAGGCCAAAGAAAACCGAGGTCATCTCTACTCCGCGGACAATAATTTCACAAACCGCCGCCGAAAAACCGCCAATAACCGCGACAGCCATTCGCGTTATCAGCGCCTCGCCGAAAAAGCTCTCCTTTCCCGAAGAGATAATAATTCTTAAAAGAATTACGACGACATAAACCGCCGCGAAAACTATTCCCCCGCGCCCCATTGTCAAAGCGCCCGCACCGGCGCCAAACAGAGCGGGAACAACGCTGGTCGGCAAAAGCGAAAGCAGAGCAACCCCCAAGGGATACGCTCCGAAAATTATATGACACCTGGAGAAAAGCACCCCGAGAATAAAGAAGAAAAGGTCCTCTCCAAAGGAGACCCTCTCTTGTGTAAGCCTTGCGAAAAAGCTCTTTTTTCTTGCCCCCTCGCGCTCTGCTTCTTTGTTCTTTAGCTTGTCCATTTTGTAAAAATCCTTTCTTAAAAAGCCTTGTCTACATTTTAATACAAGACCCCGAAGAAAAAGGTCGCAAAAGCGCTGTCGAAAGGTGTAAATGTAAACCGAAATATACAAAAACGGCATATTTTGCCGATTTTTTGATTATAAAATCTTAAATTCGGTCGCAATTTGCGATAAGTTTTTGGAATAATTTTTTCCTCGAGGGGTGCGGTAAAATTCAGCAACGGCAAAAATTTCAAATTAGACCAAAAGACTATTGAATAAAGCGCAATTTAGTGATATACTAAAGATAAATCAAAGCAAGACGGAGAAGTGATATGAGCTATAAAGAAATAGTCCGCGAAAATTACAAGGTGGTTTTCGAAACCCCCGAGCTTTATGTTGATAACCAAAAAAGAAAAAGAAGCGGTCACATGACCCACGCAATGGCGCGCTTTGGCGAAAACAGCTTTATAGATTTTAATTCCAACTGTTCTGGCACTCGCGCAAACGGACACTCGGCTTTCGGCTGGGTTGAATACCGTATCTCAAACGACTCGGGCAAGAGCTATTCCGAGCCTTACGAGCTTGAATGCTCAAAGGAGTGCTTTAACGAGGGACTTTGGACGTTTTCGGTTGAAAAGGCGGTGGCGTGTGACGACGGAACGATAGTTGCTATCTGTCACCGAAACACTACCCTAGAGCCTAACTGCTGTGAGCCGTGGCTTTCCCCGATGTGTATAAGAAGCACCGACGGCGGCAAGAGCTGGTCGGAGCCTTACGAATGTATTCCCTATAAGGGCAGAGTATACGATATGGTTTATAAAGACGGCACAATTTACGCTATGATAAACTGTAACGAAAACTTCCTCGGCACCACCGACGAGCATAAATACCGTCTTTACGTAAGCACAAACAAGGGCGAGAGCTTTGAGGAGCGCAGTGTCGTAAAATACGAAACCACAAGACGCCACGGCTATTGCTCGCTTCTCTTTGACACCGAAGGCACTCTCCACGCCTACGCCTATAACGAGGCAAACGAGCACGAGCTCAGCCACTCGATAAGCCGCGACAGGGGCTTCACCTGGGAAATATCCAACCCCTGCGCCGTTAAATACGCGGCAAGAAATCCACAAACCGCCCTCATTGACGGAGTCTATATCCTCCACGCCAGAGCCGAAAATCACTCGGGCTTTGTGTTCTACACCTCCCTTGACGGCTACAACTGGGACGAAGGCACTTATTTCAGCCATATCCACGGCAGTTGCCACTATTCCAATAACCTAAACCTTAAAGACGAAAAGGGTAATTTTCTCCTCGTTCAGTATTCCGAGGTATACGAAGCGGCAAGAGTCAACGTTATGCACGTGAAGCTCCGTATCGAAAAGCCTTCGTCCAAGCCTTTCCCTTGAGGGGAAGCTCCGCGAAGCGGTGATGAGGTGGATATGTCGCTTTTTGTAAAGAAGCATTAGTCGTTTTGGATCAAAACGACTCGCAAAAACTTTAATCGGGGGGTGTTTTCTAAAAACCGCCCCAAAAACCTTAATATGCGTTAATTTGAATACACGGCATATGCGGCGGCACCAAGGCACCGCCCTACAGTGAACATAGCTTTTCTTCGTGGGAGAGGCTTTTTCGGTATGACAAACCCAAAGGTGTCATTCCGTGCGGTAGGCACATCTTTCGAGGACGCAGAGTATAGAGCGAGGAATCTCCTTTTCCGAACCGCTTTCGGCTTAAGTTTCGGCAAGGATAGACTTCTTCTTGCTTCTCACTTGCCAAAGTCTGTACCGCGTAAGGCTCCGAGGGGGAGATCCCTCAGTCAAGCTCTGCGGCTTCGGGTTGTGGTATTGCTTTCGGGATGACAGACTTGAGGGAACAATGATTTTTTCGATATGCCATCAACAAGGTGTCATTCCGGGCAATTTGGATCAAGGGATTGACAAAACCCCTTCTTTGGTAGTATAATTGTGGTATCTTTTTAATTAAAAAGGAGCAAAAAATGGAAGAAAACATTGAAAAAAAGCCAACAAAGACCGTTTCGAAAAAGAGCTTTATAATCACAGTTGCAGCACTTTTGGCAGTGATTGTTGCTCTTGCAGTTGGACTTGTTCTTTTGTTCACCTTAGGCGGTAACAAAGGCGATAACGGCAATAATGGCAATAATGGCAATGATAACAATAATGTCAATAATGGCAACAATGGCAATAATAGCGATAATAACAATTCTATCCAGGACGAAAATCCCCAAGGATTACATTTCTTCCTTAACGCAGGCGGCACATACACCGTTGCCGCAGGAGATGCGAAGCTCCTTACAGAAATTGTTATCCCCTCGACCTACAAAGGAATCCCCGTTACAGAAATTGACGCCATGGGATTTGGCGACGAGAATACCGCAAGACCCCTTGTCAGTATAACAATACCTGACAGTATTACAAAAATAGGCAATTATGCGTTCTGTGGCTGCAGAAGCCTTACGAGCATAGAAATCCCCGATAGTGTAACAATCATAGGCGGGGGTGCGTTCGCTAGTTGCGTAAGCCTTACGAGCATTGTAATTCCCGACAGTGTAACAAGCATAGGCTATGCTGCGTTCTACGGCTGTACAAGCCTTACTAGCATAGAAATCCCCGACAGTGTAACAAGCATCGGCTCTGATGCGTTCTATAATTGCACAAGCCTTGAGAGTATAACAATCCCATTTGTTGGAGCAACGAAAGACGGAACGAGCGAAACACACTTTGGATATATATTCGGAGCATCCCGGTCTTCGGATAATTCTTCTTCCGTTCCTTCATGTTTAAAAACTGTCATTATTACAGGCGGAACAAGCATCGGCGATTATGCGTTCTATAATTGCGACAGCCTTACGATCATAGAAATCCCCGACAGTGTAACAAGCATCGGCTCTTATGCGTTCTCTTTTTGCGACAGCCTTACGAGCGTGGTAATCGGAGACAGTGTAACAAGCATAGGCTCTTATGCGTTCTATAAATGCACAAGCCTTACTAGCATAGAAATCCCCGACAGTGTAACAAGCATCGGCTCTGATGCGTTCTATGGTTGCGAAAGCCTTACGAGCGTTGTAATTCCCGACAGTGTAACGAGCATAGGCTCTTCTGCGTTCCGTGATTGCGACAGCCTTACGAGTGTGGTAATCGGCGACAGTGTAACAAGCATAGGCGGTTCTGCGTTCTATGGTTGCAGCAGCCTTACGAGCGTGGTAATCGGCGACGGTGTAACAAGCATAGGCTATGATGCGTTCTCTGATACCGGATATTACAACAATAGTAGTAATTGGGAAAATGACGTACTTTATATTGGTAAATATCTTATAGAAGCAAAAGATACAATTTCCGGTGAATACGTTATAAAGAATGGCACAAAAGTTATAGCGGGTTCTGCGTTCTATAATTGCGACAGCCTTACGATCATAGAAATCCCCGATAGTGTAACAAGCATAGGTTCTTCTGCGTTCAATGGTTGCAAAAGCCTTACGAGCGTTGTAATTCCCGATAGTGTAACAAGCATAGGCTCTTATGCGTTCTCTAGTTGCGACAGCCTTACGAGCATTGCAATTCCCGACAGTGTAACAAGCATAGGCGATTCTGCGTTCTATGGTTGCGACAGCCTTACGAGCATAGTCGTCGACGAAGACAACGGTTACTACAAATCCATTAACGAAAATCTTTATACAAAAGACGGTAAAACATTAGTTCAATATGCGATAGGTAAACCTGATACCGCATTTGAAATCCCGAGCAGTGTAACAAGCATCGGCTATCGTGCGTTCTCTGGTTGCAGCAGTCTTACGAGCATAGAAATCTCCGATAGTGTAACGAGCATAGGCGATGCTGCGTTCTCTAATTGCAGCAGCCTTACGAGCATAGAAATCCCCGATGGCGTAACAAGCATAGGCTCTGATGCGTTCTATAATTGCGACAGCCTAACGAGCGTGGTAATCGGTGACAGTGTAACAAGCATCGGCGGTGCTGCGTTCTCTTATTGCTACAGCCTAACGAGCATTGTAATTCCCGACAGTGTAACAAGCATCGGCGAATATGCGTTCTCTGGTTGCGACAGCCTTACGAGCGTGATAATCGGAGACAGTGTAACAAGCATCGGCTATCGTGCGTTCTATGATTGCGAAAGCCTTGCGAGCATTGTAATTCCCAACAGTGTAACAAGCATTGGCGAAGAAGCGTTCGATGGTTGCAGAAGCCTTACCGACGTATACTACACCGGAAGCAAGGAAGAGTGGGAGGCAATCAACATAGGATGGTATAATTCTTACCTCACCTCCGCCACTATTCATTACAACTACGTTCCATAAAATTTAACAAAAAACAAACGAGGATATTGCTTTCACACAGTATCCTCGTCTTTTTTATGGGTTTTGGTCAAGCCGTCTTGCGGCGGTGCCAAAAACTTTTTTTGGTGTTTATCAGTTCTTTAAAGAATGAATGGGTGCTGGGATTCTTCCGCCGCGGTTTACGAATCTTTCACAGGATTCCTTTTTGAGAGGCATTATTGGAGCGTAGCCGAGAAGTCCGCCAAATTCGGCAGATTCGCCAACACCCTTGCCCCAAACGGGAATAACTCTTACGGCGGTGGTCTTTGTGTTAACAACGCCGATTGCAATCTCGTCGGCAATTATGCCAGAAATGGTGGATGCGGGGGTGTCTCCGGGAATTGCAATCATATCAAGACCAACCGAGCAAACCGCCGTCATAGCTTCAAGCTTGTCAAGGGTAAGAGTGCCTATTTCGGCAGCCTCAATCATGCCCTTGTCCTCGGAAACGGGGATGAACGCGCCCGAAAGACCGCCAACGTGGTTAGATGCCATAACGCCGCCCTTCTTTACCGCATCGTTAAGGAGCGCGAGAGCCGCCGTTGTGCCGTGAGTGCCGCAACGCTCAAGACCCATATTTTCAAGTATCTCGGCAACCGAGTCGCCTGCCGCGGGGGTGGGAGCCAAGGAAAGGTCAACGATGCCGTAGGGAGTGCCGAGTCTCTTTGCCGCCTCAGCCGCGATAAGCTGACCTACGCGGGTGATCTTAAATGCAATTTTCTTTACGGTTTCTGCAAGGGCAGAGAAGTCGCAGTCGCCCGCTTCCTTGATTGCCGCCGCAACAACGCCGGGACCGCTGACACCAACGTTTATAACGGTATCAGGCTCGCCCATTCCGTGCACCGCGCCTGCCATAAAGGGGTTGTCCTCGGGAATATTTGCAAAAACAACAAGCTTTGCGCAACCGATAGAGTCGTTATCTCTCGTGAGATACGCGGTCTCCTTTATAATCTCGCCCATGCGCTTAACAGCGTCCATATTTATGCCCGCCTTGGTGGAGGCAACATTGACAGAGGAGCATATTCTCGTTGTTTCGGTAAGGGTTTGGGGAATTGCCTCAATAAGGTTTTGCGCTCCCTTGATAGCTCCCTTTTGAACGTGAGCGGAAAATCCGCCGATAAAGTTTACTCCAAGCTCTCTTGCCGCTCTCTCAAGCACCTTTCCGAGTCTTACGAAGCCGTCGGGAGAAAGCCCCGCGCCGATATAGGAAATGGGGGTGACCGAAATTCTCTTGTTTACGATAGGAATACCGTATGTGCCCTCAAGCTCCTCGCAGACCGAAACAAGATTTTTTGCACATCTCGTAATTTTGTCGTATATCTTTTGCTCGAGCCTTGCAGGGTCGTCGGAAATGCAGTCAAAGAGCGAAATACCCATCGTGACCGTTCTTACGTCAAGGTGCTCCCTTTGTATCATATTTATTGTTTCAAGAATATCCGAAGTATTAAGCATAGTTTTTTCCTTTATAGTTTTAAAAGTCTTTTCGCGTTGCCCGAGAAAATAAGCTCCTTGTCCTTGTCGCTTACCTTTTCAAAAAGCACCGCGTTAACATACATTCCGGGGTTGCAGATAGGGTAATCTGTGCCGAAAATTATTCTCTCGGCTCCAACGCTGTCAACAAGCTGTTTTAACATTCCGTATCTGAAAAGCCCGGTGCCCGAAAGGTCGAGATAAACGTTTTCGCACCTTTTCATAACCTCGATGTGCTTCGGCAGGCGGTTAAGGTCGCCCGGATGAGCAAAAACAAAGGTCTTGTCGGGGCGGTATTTTGCAAGAGCTTCCATATCTGCAATGTCGGGGTCGGCTGAATGCAGGCTTATAACCTCGTCACCGCCGTCAAGGCAGTCGAGAAGCTCGTGCATTTTCGGGTGGTCAAAGCGGTAGCCGTGCATATACTGCACAAGCTCGCCGATAAGGCGCACGCCCCTCTCTCTTGCCAGCTTTATTTCCTTTTCCGACTCGTCAAGAAAGTCGGGGTGAATGTGAAAGCCGGGGATGTATTTTTCACCGAGAGTGTCCCGAAGCTCAAGGGCGCGGCGGTTTGAGGAAATTATTCCCGAAATTCCCTTGTCACTCTTGTCAAGCACCGTACCTGCAAAGCGAGAGATCCCTGCGCGCTCCATGTCGGCGCACATATCCGAGATGCTCTCTACCACTCCCTCGTAAAAGCACATATTTTCACAGGGCTCGGCAAAGGGGTGGGTGTGAAAATCTATAATATCAAAATCCATTTTTAAATTTTATGCATCGTGTTGAAGATGTCCTCGTGCATAACGTGGATATCAACGCCGTGGCTCTCGCCCGACTTCTTCATCTCGCCTGCAAAGTCGGCAAACGAGCCCTTCATTCCGTCAAGCTCAACGAGCATGATCATTGCAAAATATTCCTTCATAACGGTCTGGCTGATATCAACGATGTTAACGCCGTATTTTGCGCACTCAGCGCTCGCCATTGCGATAATACCGACCTTGTCTTTACCCGTAACGGTTACCACTGCTTTCATAAAAAATCCTTTCGTGGGTGTGTTTTTTCTGTATTTTAGCATATTTTAATATTTTTTGCAATACTTTTATTGAAATTGAGGACGATATGTGATAAAATGTATGTGAAATGACAAAAAACGACTTGTTTTTTAAACGGAGGCTCTATGACCGACGGTTTAATAGTTATAAATAAGGAAGAGGGGCTTACCTCTCAGGCGGTTGTAACAAGGGTGAAAAGGCTTCTTAATATCCCGAAAGCGGGGCACACGGGAACGCTCGACCCTATGGCAACAGGCGTTTTGCCCGTCCTTGTGGGTAGGGGGGTAAAGGCGAGCGAGTTTATGCTCACCTCGGATAAGCACTATTCGGCAACTCTGCTTCTCGGCATTACTACCGACACCGAGGATATTACGGGCGAGGTACTATCAAGCAGTGATGAAATTCCCGACGAGGGCAGGGTTGTGGCTGCGGCAGAGAGCTTCGTGGGCGAATATCTGCAAACGCCGCCAATGTATTCCGCGCTGAAGATCGGGGGAAAAAAGCTCTGCGACCTTGCAAGAGAGGGCGTTACGGTAGAGCGCGAGCCGAGAGAGGTAAAAATTCTTTCCATTTCGGCAAAAAGACTCTCCGAGAGGGAATATTTCCTTGATGTAAAATGCTCTAAAGGAACCTATATCCGCACCCTTTGCGCCGACATAGGAGCAAAGCTCGGTTGCGGAGGAGTGATGAAAACCCTCTGCCGCGAGAGCGCCTCGGGCTTTACCCTTGAGGATGCGGTAACCCTTACCGAGCTTGAAAATATGAGCGCGGAGGAAAGAAGCTCCCGTATTCTCGAAACCGAAACTATCTTTGAAAAATACGAAAAAATAATTCTTCCCCCATTTTTTGCAAGGCTTGCAAGGGCGGGGCTTGAAATATATCTTAAAAAAATCAAACTTTCCGCCACCGAGGGGGAGCGTTTTCGCCTCTGTGACAGCGAAGGATTTTTTGCTTTAGGCGAGGTAAGGCTCTTTGAAGAAGGTCTTGCCGTAAAGCCTATAAGACAATTTTAAAATCAACGGAGGGCAACTCGTGGTAACCGTAAGAGAAGTTAAAACGAAAAAGGACCAAAAAGAGTTTATAAACTTTCCCCTGAGGCTGTATAAGGGAGTTTATTCCTTCGTTCCGCCGATGTATTCGGACGAGAAAAAGCTCCTTCGCTCGGGCGGTAAAACCGAGGAGGCAGACGCGGTCTTCTTCCTTGCCGAGAGGGATGGAAAAACCGTTGGCAGAATTCAGGGAATTATCCAACACGCCTATAACAAAATTCACGATACAAAAAGAGTAAGGTTTACAAGGTTTGACAGTATAGACGACACCGAGGTCTCGGGCGCGCTGTTTTCTGCCGTTGAAGAATGGGCAAGAGCGCAGGGAATGAACGAGATGTGCGGTCCTCTCGGCTATAACGACCTTGACAGAGAGGGTCTGCTTATCGAGGGCTTTGAAGAAAACAATACCTTTGAGGAGCAGTATAATTACGAATATTACGGTAGGCTCTGCGAGGCAGCAGGGCTTGAAAAAGAGGTTGACTGGCTGGAGTTTGAGCTTACCGCGCCAAAGGTAAAGAACGAAATGCTCGCAAAGGTTGCCGCTCGCTCGCTTGAAATAAACAAGCTTCACATTGCGTCTACCAAGGGTATTTCCAACTCGAAATACGTTAAAAAATATATGGACGATGCCTTTGTCTGCGTTGACGAATGTTACTCGAAGCTCTACGGCACAGTGCCGATTACCATGAAGCAGAGAAAAGAGATAATAGACCAGTTTGGGCTTATTATAAAAAAGGATTGCTTTATCTGTATCTGTGACGAAAACGAAAGAGTCGTTGCCTTCGGTCTCGGTTGCCCCGCCATAGGCGACGCCCTGAAAAAAAGCGGCGGAAAACTCACCCCCGGCGCCCTTATAAAGCTACTTAAAATTCTAAGAAAGCCTAAGTGCTATGACCTAGCCCTTATCGCAATTCTTCCCGAATACCAAAACTCGGGACTTAACGCCGCAATAATCAACGTTATGGTTGAAAAGCTTTGCAGCGGCGAGGTTGAAAAGTGCGAAACAAACCTTAACCTTGAATATAATACTGCCGTTATGGCACAGTGGAAGCACTTCACCGCAAGACAGCATAAGCGCCGCCGCGCATATCATAAATCAATTTAATTAAAAAAACGAGGTAAACAAAAATGCTTGACAAATTAAAGGAAATTCTTAAAACGGTCGTTCCCGGAGTTAATATGAACGAGGTCACTCTTGAAACAAAGCTTGTAGAGGACCTTGACTTTGACTCTCTTTCTATGATGATGATGTCTCTTGAGATTGAGGAGGCTTTCGGCTTCCGTTTTGAAGAAATGGTAAAGTTTGAAACGGTTGGCGAGGTTTGCAGTTATCTTGAAGAGCGTGTCGGCTGATAGCTATGATCAAAGGACTTCAAAAATTAACCTTGCTTGATTATCCACAGCCTTCCCCTTGGGGAAGGGGGACCAACATAGTTGGTGGATGAGGTAAAACACCATGATCAAAGGATTACAAAAATTAACCTTGCTTGATTACCCGAGCAAAATAGCCGCAACCGTATTTCTCGGCGGCTGTAACCTGCGTTGTCCTTTTTGCCACAACGCCTCTTTGGTGCTTCCCGAAAAGTTCGGGGATACTATATCCGACGAGGAATTTTTCGCCTTTCTCGAGTCAAGAAAGGGCAGGCTTCAGGGTGTTTGTGTCAGCGGAGGCGAACCGACGCTCTATCCGAATATTGTCGAATTTTTGGGTAAAATAAAAGCAATGGGCTTCCTTGTAAAGCTTGATACCAACGGCACTCGCCCCGAGGTGCTAAAAAGCCTTATCGACAAAGGGCTTTTAGACTATGTTGCTATGGATATAAAAAATTCCCCCTTCCGTTATTCCGAAACGGTGGGAATTTCCGATTTTGACCCGTCGCCCATAGCCGAAAGTGCCGCAATTCTTATGAACGGAACGACCGACTTTGAATTCCGCACCACCGTTGTAAAAGAGCTTCATACCGAAAAGGATATAGAAAACATCGGCAAATGGCTCGAGGGTGACGAAAAATTCTTCCTTCAAACCTTCAAGGACTCGGGCGACCTTATCGGCACAGGCTACTCCGGCTACTCTGCAAAGGAAATGGAAGAGCTTCTCGAAATCCTAAAGAAAAACATTCCCAACGCAAATCTTCGAGGATAGTTACTACAAAATATATGCAAAGCAGAGGCGCTCATTTCGGGTGCCTCCGTTTTTTTAGCAATCTTCAACAATTCGCCCCGCACTTTTTGTGCAACACGCGGTTTTTCTCTTTTTCCGCTCCGAAAATGGCACAAATTTCCTTGACAAAGCCTATTTTGCAGAGGTAAAATAGAAGTAAAATAGATATTACGATTCTAATACCGGCAGATTCATAAATGCGGATTCTGTTATGTCGGGGGCAAGCGGAAGCTTACAAGGCTCTAATCTGTATGTATATTGCTTTAATAATCCTATCAGCGTTGTTGATGGGAGAGCTTTGGGAATGTCTGATAAATTAATGAGAATAATTTTTGGAAAGGAATACTAAAAATGGGGAAAATTTTTAAAATCATTTTTGTTACAGCACTCACTTTGATGGTTTTATTAATCTTGATTGCAGCTTTCATTTTTTGGTATACATTTTACGATGTTAGCGGATTGGATTTGTACAAAGACGAGCCTATTTCGGAGATTATTCCTTGTGGAAAGCGTGTTTATTTAATAACAGAGGACGGACACGGATACGTGATGGGAGGATACGACCCCGATTCGTCGCGTATGTACCTCAACTCGGAATTCCATAAAAACGAAAAACTCGGCATTGTGGTATCCCCGGTAAGATTCACTGACGAAAAAATAAAACAACTGTTTCCTTATTCGGATAGGGTGCTGTTTATTACCGACAGTAACAATCTTTATTTAGCTATAGATGAAAATTCGGAATACCTCTGTGAAAACATAATTTATGCCGATCATGCAACCTGGAGAGCTGACGAGATTATTTATGCCGTTGATACATCGAATAATCTTTATTCTATAAGTAAGCAAAGGGAAAGTGTACTTCTTTGCAACAATGTAGAAATCGTTAAAGCATACAGAGATAGAGTATTCGTTTTGTGTACTAACGGTGATTTGTGCGAATTACAGAAAACAAATTCAAACGAATATATCTTGTCTGAGCCCTTGTACAAGAACGTTGCTGATTTCGATGTTTTAGACACGTCAATTAGGCATGACGGAGAAAAATTGGTATATGACGATGCCACCGCAATTAACACTCCGTTGTTTAATGTTCTGACAGAAAACGGCGAGTTATACGTTAAAGGATTTTATAATCTGCTTTGCTGTACACGCGGACTTGGAGAATCGCCAGAACCGGTTGAATATAAGGAATGGTCTCTTATTTCCGAAAATGTAAGCTCCTTTGATTTATCTTATATGGGAACAGTATTTGTTAGAAAAGATACGTCGTGTGCGTATTACGGTCTTGTGAAAGTTTTGCAAGTTTACAACAGCTACGAGGTTGTTCTAGAAGAGCTTTTTAACGATGGTGCTGTCAGTGCTTGCACCTCTAAAGACAATTGCATATACGTTAAAACGAATGAAAACAAGTATTATATGTGGGGAAGTTGGGCTACAATTAGCTTTGTATACTATAGTGAAAACGATGCGCTTCTTCAAGGAAACTATAATATTGTTTCAGGACAGCCCTTTGTTTTAGAACCATAAAACGGATACCTTATTTTTTAAAAAAACGGAGCGGGGAGAAGCGGGAACGGTTTTGTTCAGCTTTTCTGATAACGGATAACCCCGAAAAAACCGCGAAACGAATCCAATATTAAAGTTTTTGCGAGTCGTTTTGATCCAAAACGACTAATGCTTCTTTACAAAAATCCGACCCCTCATTACCCCCTCGCATCTCTTTTTGTAAACTACAATTTATATATTAAAGGAAGATTTTCAAAATCGGCAAACTATTGTCTACAATGTGGGCTTTAGGGTGTCGATTTTTTTGTTTTTTGGGCGGAAAAAGCAGTTTTTAAGTTATTTTAGGGCAGAAACGCCCTCTTTGTCATTATTGCATAAATTTTGTCGCCTTTACCTAGATATTGTACCAAAAAACGGAAAATTCACAATATTTTGTGTTTTGGTGTTGACAAACACTACAATTTGTGGTATGCTATAAGGGCAACAATTTTGAATCAACAAAAAATTACAATAAATAACAAAAAACGAAAGGAAAGCGCAATGTATACAGTCATTAAAAGAGATGGCAAAATCGTTGATTTTGACATCAAGAAGATTTCCGAAGCAATTACCATGGCATTCGATGCCCAGGAAAGAAATTACAACGCAGACATAATTGATTTCCTTGCACTTAAGGTTACTGCGAACTTTGAACCCAAGATTAAGGACGGACATATTTCCGTTGAGGATATTCAGGACTCTGTTGAGTCTGTTCTCGTTCAGGCAGGCTATGACGATGTTGCAAAGGCATACATCCTTTACCGCCGTCAGAGAGAGAAGCTCCGTAATGTAAAATCCACCGTTCTTGACTATAAGTCTATCGTTGACAGCTATGTTAAGGTTACCGACTGGAGAGTTAAAGAGAACTCTACCGTTACCTACTCTGTCGGAGGACTTATTCTTAACAACTCGGGCGCTATAACCGCAAACTATTGGCTCTCTGAGGTTTACGACGACGAGATCGCAAACGCTCACAGAAATGCCGACATTCACATTCACGACCTTTCCATGCTCACAGGTTATTGCGCAGGTTGGTCCTTGAAGCAGCTTATTCAGGAAGGTCTCGGCGGCGTTACCGGTAAGATTACCTCCGCACCCGCAAAGCACCTTGCAACCCTCTGCAACCAGATGGTTAACTTCCTCGGTATTATGCAGAACGAGTGGGCAGGCGCGCAGGCGTTCTCTTCCTTTGATACCTACCTTGCTCCCTTTGTTAAGGTAGACAACCTTTCCTATGACCAGGTTAAGAAGTGCATCGAGTCCTTCGTTTACGGTGTAAACACCCCCTCCCGTTGGGGTACTCAGGCTCCCTTCTCTAACATAACCCTTGACTGGACCGTTCCCGCAGACCTTGCAGAGCTTAACTGCATTATCGGCGGCAAGGAAATGGACTTTAAGTACAAGGATTGTAAGAAGGAAATGGATATGGTAAACCGCGCCTTCATCGAAACGATGATTGAGGGTGACGCAAACGGCAGAGGCTTCCAGTATCCTATCCCCACCTATTCTATCACCCGCGACTTTGACTGGTCGGAGACCGAGAACAACAAGCTCCTCTTCGAGATGACCGCAAAGTACGGTACTCCCTATTTCTCTAACTACATTAACTCCGATATGGAGCCTTCCGACGTTCGTTCCATGTGCTGCCGTCTCCGTCTTGACCTTCGTGAGCTTCGTAAGAAGTCG
>JAZORT010000027.1:0-32996 GCA_045656745.1 Eubacteriales bacterium
GTAATGCGGTCGCCAAACCACTACTATTATACTTGGAGGTTTAATTGTTTTCAATCTCTCTGCTTTTAGCTCGTCTTTTTATTGTTGCTGAAGCCTTTTCCCGCCCCCGGTACAACCGGGGGTTGTCTTTGTTGACACAAAGCAAAAGGTGCAGAGTAATCTGCACCTTTTTGGTTATTCCAAAATAAATTTATCAGAATTAGCCCTTCATCATCTTTGCGATTTCAGCGCCAAAATCTTCTTCTCTCTTCTGGATGCCTTCGCCCTTGTCGAAACGAACATAGCCGGTAACCTTGATAGAACCGCCAAGCTCCTTAGCAACAGAAGCTACATACTTAGAAACGCTCATAGAGTCGTCCTTAACATATGCCTGCTCAAGGAGGCAGTTGTTCTCATAGAACTTACCAAGTCTGCCCTTAACGATGTTAGCAAGGATATTGTCGGGCTTGTTAGCCATCTTGGGGTCTTCCTTCATCTGCTTAATGAGGATAGCCTCCTCCTCAGCAAGAACCTCTGCGGGAACAGACTCCTTATCAAGATACTTAACGTCCATAGCAGCGGTCTGAAGAGCAACGTTCTTTGCGCACTCAACGAACTCTGCCTTGTCAGCAAGGTCGGTATCGAAGGAAACGATAACGCCGGTAGCGCCCATACCGTGAATGTAAGAGGAAACAGTGCCCTCAACGATTACGAAACGGCGGATAGAGAGCTTTTCACCAATCTTGTAGGTGTTCTCTGCAAGAGCGTCTGCAACAGTGCCCTCAGTGCCAACGAAGTTAGCTGCAAGAAGAGCATCAACGTCAGCAGGCTTTGCTGCGATTATAGACTTGAGGACATCCTGAACGAACTCCTTGAAGGTTGCGTTCTTAGCAACGAAGTCGGTCTCAGAGTTAACCTCAACGATAGCGGTAACATTGTCAATGGTCATTACATCAACAAGACCCTCAGCAGCGATACGGTCAGCCTTCTTTGCAACTGCGCCCATACCCTTCTCACGAAGGTACTTAACTGCTGCCTCGAAATCACCGTTGGTTTCGGTAAGAGCCTTTTTGCAATCCATCATACCGCAGCCGGTCTGCTTTCTAAGCTCGGCTACGTCTTTAGCGGTAAATGCCATGGTTTTATTCTCCTTTAATTTTTAAATTTAAAAGTGGCAGAAATTACTCTGCTGCCTCTTCAGCTGCAGCCTCTTCAACTGCAACCTCCTCAGCTGCCTCGGAAGCAACCTCTTCCTGAACGCCGCCGTGTGCCTCGATAACTGCGTTTGCAAGAGCGCCTGCAATAAGCTTGATAGCGCGGATTGCGTCGTCGTTACCGGGAATGATGTAATCTGCATCGTCGGGATCACAGTTGGTGTCAACGATTGCAACTACGGGAATGCCAAGCTTCTTTGCCTCAAGAACAGCATTTCTCTCCTTGCGGGTATCAACGATGAATACGCAAGAGGGAAGTCTGTCCATATCCTTGATACCGCCGTAAGACTTCTCAAGGTCGTCAATCTCCTTAAGCTTCTTAGCAACTTCCTTCTTGGGAAGAAGATCGAAGGTTCCGTCAGCCTGCATCTTCTCAAGCTCCTTGAGACGTCTGATAGACTTACGAATGGTGTTGAAGTTGGTAAGCATACCGCCGGGCCAACGAGCGTTTACATAGTACTGTCCGCATCTCTGTGCCTCTTCCTTAACGGTGTCGGCAGCCTGCTTCTTAGTACCGATGAAGAGGATAGTGCCACCCTCCTGTGCCATCTCGGAAACGTAGTTGAAAGCTTCCTCAAACTTCTTAACGGTCTTCTGAAGGTCAACAATGTGAATACCGTTTCTCTGGGTGAAGATGTACTCGCCCATCTTGGGGTTCCACTTCTTGGTAGGGTGACCGAAGTGAACACCTGCTTCAAGCAACTGCTTGATTGTAATTTCGAACATTTTAATGTTCCTCCTTTTGGTTTTTCCGCCATAGCGACACAATACTGCGACGTTTTAACACGCACCGGCAGTAAACCCACTCGCTATGTGAGATATAATCTTGTCTGCCCGAGGGCAGCCTTAATATAATATCATAATATAAAATAAATTTCAAGCATTTTTTTAAAGTTTACAAAAAATTCATATTTTACTTTGTATCAAAGCCCTTGATTTGGAGGTTTTTTTGTGTTACAATGTTAAAAAAAGATAACGGAGGGACGGTTTCGGTGAATTCGAAAATCAACATAGCCCGCGGCTCGCATATTATATTCGGCGCAAATCTCTTGGTTTTTTTGATGATATTTATTCCGATTTATGTTACGAGTGAGTTAAATAACATTTACTACTTCATATATAGATTTGGCGACTATGCAAACTACTTTTACTTCGTAGACTACCTTGAGCAAATCATTCATTGGATAGCGCCTATATTCTCTGCGGTGCTTCTTACCCACAGATACGCAAATTTCGGCACAAAGAAAACTGTTTTCTCGGCAATACGCCTCTCGGCGGCAAACCTTGTTTACACAATTCCCTTCTACTACCTGGTTGCAATGTCGGAGGGCGCCTATTCTACCCAGGCATTGATATGGTCTGTCGGCACCTCGCTTGTATACTGCCTTATTTTGTTTATCTGCTCGCTGATACTGTTTCTTGTAATCAAAACGGCGGTTTGCTTCTTTGTTGCAAAGGAAGAGATAAACACCCTGCCCCCCAAGAAGAAAAAAGAGCAGGCAAAGCAGCTCTTGAAAGAGAACTTCAAAAAGGCAAACAGCTATCTTTCGGCTAATTTTTCGGAAAGCCGCGCTCTTGATTTTACAAGTCCCGCAACTCTCGGCGTATTCTTCGCCTCGCTTTTAACCTTTGTTTTTTATCTCGGAGTTGAGATTGCTAATACGGCAGCCTACCTTAACGAAGCCGCCGGCACCTACCGTCCGGAGGAGATAGCATATATGCTCTTCAGGTATATTTTCCTGCTTATTATGCTGTTCCTCTCTCACGCAGTTTGCAACAGTATAAAGAACAAATCCCGATACATTACCGAAGAATAATAATAGAAAAACGCACCGTTTTGTAAATTATACATTACATTTGGTGCGTTTTTTGTTTATTCCTTGCAACGGGGGCTTTTTTCTATCAGGTAAAAATAAGGAGACGAGGGCGAGTTTAAAATATGGAACTCGGAGGCGCAAATTCTAAACCTTGAGAGCCCTTTAAAATACTCGCGGAGCATATCTCCCTCAAGCGCTCCCTCCTCGTGGCCGGGATAGATCGCTATTATCAATGCGCCGTCGGGTGCAAGAAGGTCTATTGCCGCTTCAACGGCAGGCATAGTTGTCTCGCGCATGGTGTAAAGAGCCTTGTTGCCGCTTCTCGGAAGATAACCGAGATTAAACATTCCCGCTTTTATGGGCTCCTTTACAAACTCCTTTACCCTATGGTGAGAGGCGCAGATAAGCTCGTAATTTTCGGGGGCGCCGTTTTCTTCAAGATATTTTCTTGTGGACTCGAGAGCAAGCTCCTGAATATCAAAGGCGTAAACCTTTCCGCGCTCACCCACCGTTTTCGAGAGAAAAAGAGTATCTCCGCCGTTGCCCATAGTGAAATCAACGGCAACATCACCCTCGCCAAGGTGTTCAAGTATAAAATGCTTATGAAGTCCTACTAAATCGACCATTTTTAGCCTTTATATCTCCTTTGCTCGATCTCTTCCCTCGTCATCGGCTTAACGAAGGCTGAATAATTTGTTTTGTAAATAACAAAGCCTGGTTTTGAGCCGCCGGGCTTTTTTATGTTGGAAACTCGGGTGTAATCCACCGTTGTGCTATCGGAGGGGCTTTGCGAGAAATAGGCAGCTATCCTTGCCGCCTCGGTATAATCCTCAGCACTCGGCTCCTCGCCTCCCGTAACGAGAATAACATGAGAGCCGTGAACATCCTTTGTGTGGAACCAGATATCGTGGCGCTCGGCAGTTTTCAAGGTGAGCTGGTCGTTTTGAAGATTGTTTCTGCCAACAAGGACGGTGTAACCGCCCGAGGTAGTAAACCTATGGGGTGCTGATTTTATCTGCTTTGGAGGCTTATAGCCCTTCATTTTTGCAGAATAGCCCGAGCGGTAAAGCTCGTCGCGTATCTCGATCAAGTCCTGCTCGCACTCGGCGCGCTCAAGGAAGGAGCGCACAGATGCCAGATATTCAAGCTCCTTTTCCCAAAGCACTATCTGCTCCGCAAGGACGATTTTTGCCGTTTTGCACTTGTTATACTGCTTATAAAGCCTTTGCGCATTTTGTGAAGGAGAGAGCCTTTTATCAAGAGCTATCTCTATCTCGGGACAGCCCTCGTCATAATAATCCACCGTCTTAAAGCTCTCCATACCCCGCTTTAGCAGGTAGAGATTTGCCGTTATAAGGTCGGCTTGTTTTTTGTATTCCTCGCCCTTATCCGCGTCAAGGAGCGCCCGGCGCTGAATACCGAGCTTTTTCTCTGTCCTCGCCTCGGCATTGGCAAGCAGGGTGGTAATATCCTTTGCCCTCTGGTGAATATGCTCAAGCCTGTCCCTCTCGGCAAAATAGAGGTCGAAAAGCTCGCGGAAGGAGGAAAACTCCTTAACCGTTACGCTGTCACCGAGATAGGTTATGGGCATATAGGAATAATCTATCGGCTTCCCCTCCGCGTTTATAGCAACGGTGGGGGTGTAGCTTTGATTTAAAAGAAGGCTTTGCCAACTGCTGAAAACAGAATAGAATTTATCAAAATCTATATTGCATATAGGCGTATCCACCTCTCCGCTTGCGAGGTAGCAGAGCTCGTGGGCTATCTGCGTTGCAATTCCCGAATAGGTTGATGTAATAAACTTCTCTACCGAGCGCTCAGGCGAAAACTCTGCAAGCTTTTCAAAGAACAAGGCTCTGTCGATAACGAGGGGAGAGAGCTTTTCGGGCTTTGCGGGAATTTGATATTTAAGTCCCGGCAGCACCTGACGCACTGTGCTTGCGGCAAAATCAATGATTTTCAGCGCAGTAAGTATCTTTCCCTCGGAATCAAGCACTATAAGGTTTGCGTATTTGCCCATTATCTCGCAAATTATATGCCTCTCGGTGGGAAATCCCATATCGTCATAGCAGGAAACGGTGAAATCGGCAATTCTGTCAAAGCCGGGCTGCTCAACCGCCACAATTCTGCCGCCAACGAAATATTTACGCAGAAGCATACAAAACATTGGAGCTTCCTTGGGATTTTCCTTCGCAATATCCGAAAGCTGAAGCCTCGGAGCATTGGGGCCTACATTAAAAACAAGACGGCGGGAGCTTTTTCCGTAGTGAATAAGCATATCTATCTCATCAACTCTGGGCTGAAGCACCTTTTCTATCTTCGCCTCGGGGAACTCCGAGGAAAATTCCGAAAGCACCGCCCTCATCATACAAGCGTCGAATGCCATTTTTGCTCCTTTCCTTTTATTTATTATGATATTTACTATGATATTTTAGCACAAACAAGCCGGATAGTCAAGTGTTGTCTATCTTTTCACATCATAGGAGTTTTTTTCGATTATTGCCAATATCTCGCTAACAGAACTAAAATTCACGTCATTTGTTATCGCATGCTTCATTGCACATGAGGCGGCAGCAAATCTAACGGTTTCTTCTACACCAAAGCCGTGAAGCAAAGAATATACAAGCCCCGCAGAAAAGGCATCGCCGCTTCCCACTCTGTCTACTACATCAAGCTTGTATTCATCGCTGAGCGCAAAATCTCCGTTCGACATATAAGCGGCAGAAAAAACAGCAGCGCTTGCTGACGGAGTTCTACGAACGGTTATTGAAACATTGTCAATTTTTGTTTTGCGCCTTACCTTTTCAGCAATATCAAAAAGCCTACTGTCTCGCTCAGCCTCACCAAATTCCGAGCCAAGCTCCAAAAGCAGCTTAAAATGCTCCTCGTTACCTACAAGATGCGTCAAATACGGTGACAAGCGCATGAGCATATCAGCCGATTCACGAGAAGACTTAAGCTTAGGACGGTAATTTACATCATATATAACTTTTATGCCACGCGCACTCGCCCGAGAGGCAGCCTTAACACAGCACTCTGCGACAGACTCGGATAAGGCCGGAGTTATCCCCGAAAGATAAAAATACTCGCATCCGTCAAAAATACTCTCCCAATCGTAATCGTTAAAGCCGGAAAGTGTAAAAGCAGAATAATTACGGTCGTATATCACCACAGAGGGACGTATGCCCCTGCCTTTTTCAAGATAATATGTACCCATTCGCCCATCGCCGATTTGAATATTATCAGTATTTACCGAGAGACTCCTTAAAAAACTAATTCCGCGCTTTGCAAGAAGGTGGTCGGGAAGTCTGGTAACAAATCCCACGGACTCTCCCCAAAGTCCAAGCGCCGAGCACACGTTTGCCTCAGCTCCCGTAAAGCTCATCTGCATAAGGTTTGCCTGCATAAGTCTCTCATCCATTATAGGGCTGAAATGTATTAAAAAATCGCCAAAGCCAATCACTTTCATAGCAAACTTCTCCTTATATGTAAACACTTGTTTACCAAATTGTATATTTCTTCCGATTTTCCGTCTAATAAATATTTTTTAGGCGCCATAAAGCTTCCTCCGCAAGCGACAACGTTTTTGCACCCGAGATAGTCTGCAAGATTATCAACGGTAATACCTCCCGTCGGAACAAAATTCACATCAGAAAAAGCCCCCTCGTAAAGCTTTAACAGTTTAACTCCTCCCGCGCATTCCGCAGGAAAAAGCTTAATCAATCTATGTCCCGCATTTTCCAAACGCATCACCTCATCGGGTGTCATACAGCCGTGTAAAAACGGAATATTTATTTTTTCCTGCCCGGTTAAAGCGCAATCAACAGTTCCGGGTGATACCAAAAAATCAGCGCCGCTATCTATTGCAAGTCTTGCGCACTCCATATTTTTAACCGTGCCGGCACCCACCGTAATATGAGGATATTCTTGCTTTATCCGCTTTATAGCCTCAGGAGCAAACTCGCAACGCAGAGTTATCTCAATACACCGTACTGCGGTGGATGACAATGCAGCCATAAGAGTTTTTAACTCACCCGGATTTTCAGGGGATACTACGGGAATTATCCCCGCTGACCTTATGTCATAAATCTGTTCTTCGGTAAACGATATCACTTCACTATCTCCCATAAAATGTTTTTGTTTACATTCTAACATGAATATTCGGTAAAGTAAATAGCCGAATTGTATTGATTTTTTACTCAAATTGCTGTAAAATTATTAATATATCGATAACGGAGGATTGCTTTGTGTTACAGATAAACGAAAGCTTTTACAAACTTCAAGGAAAAGATCTTTTCGTACATAAGAACCATTCGCATAACGAGATAGAATTTATTCAAGTGATACGCGGAAGCGGCAACATTCTAAAAAGCAGTAAAACTTACGTTATGCAAAGCCACCATCTTTATATTATAGATGCCAGAGAGGCTCACATCGTGTATCCGAAGCCTGAGGACTGCGCCGGCTACGTCAGAAATAAAATAGTGATTGGCGCGGATTCCTTAGTCGATTTTTGCAAGCGGCTTGGTCTTTATGATCTCTTGCTTATATTGCTTGACTCTCCGCCTATACCAACAGCGCAAAGCTCACGCTTTGATGAACTTTTTCTCGAGATATCAAAGCTGCTTTCCACAAAAAGCACTGCCGACGTAGGGCTGGCTCACGGCTACATTATCGAACTTATGCACCTTGCCTACTCAAATTTGGAGCTGTGTAACAAGAGCGAACAAAAAAGCACGCTTGACGGCGTGCTGATGCTAATTGCGGAAAGCGAGGGATTGATAACGCTTTCTGAAATAGCCGAAAGGATGCATATAAATAAACATTATATTTGCCATCTGTTCAAAGAAAAGGCGGGGATAACCCTTACCGATTTTATTTCGGAAAAGCTTTTTGAAAAGAGTTGCAGATTACTCACGGGAACAGATTTATCTGTCGAAAATATAGCACTGTCCTGCGGATTTTCATCCTCCGCATCATTTTGCCGCTTTTTCAAGAAAAAGCAATCGCTTTCACCGCTTGCATATCGTAACAGGTCGCGCGCGAAATCGATATTGACACGCAAATAGTGTCTTCATTCAAAGCTCTAAGTGATATTGGGAGCATATAGAGTTAAGGGGCGTGGCTGGCGGTCGGAAACAAGCATTCGCCCCTGACTCCTCAAAAAGAAAAATTCAAGCTCGCCGACAGTAACCGAAATTTCCTCGAAAGGCTCTATGGAATAAGAGGCGGCAACCTCTGCCGCAAGGAGAGGAGGCAAAAATCCGCGGTTTCTTGAAAAGCTGTGCTTCGCGGTAATTTTCTCCCCCTCGGCTTCAAAGGCAACCGCCCCGATAACATCCCCGCCCTCTTGACTAAGGCAAAGGGAACGGAGAGCCTCCTCCGAAAAGCCCAAAAGGCTCTCTGCCTTAACAAGGCGCACCACGCCAAAGTCTGTCCGGATATTTTTCACCCTTACCCGGCAGCCGAAAAGCTCGGCATCCTCCTCACCGACATAACAGGGCTTCTTTAACAAGGCATAGCATTTTCCGTTATTTTTTGCAATTATCCTATATATTTTCTCGCCGCACTCCACCTCGATTTCATCAAGCGGAAGTCCGCGCACAAGGCGCAAAAATCTTGCCGCTGATAAAGCGGAGGCTATGGGGTCTGCATTTGGCGAGAGCATTATTCTAAGGTCTGCTATGGCAGAGGGCAAAAGAATAACAAACGGAGTGCTCTTATCACCAAGCCCCTCCGCGCTCTTCGGCTCTGCGGAAAAAGAAAAAACATCACACTCCTGACCGAGCGATAAAATTCTTGAAAAAATAATAACAGGCTACCTCACTTTCTGCAACCTGTTACCATTTTATTATTTTTTCTTTGTTTTGTCACATTATTTTGGCTTTGGTATACGCCAAAAGCTCCTCGGACGAGTTGCTTACCTCGCCTGAGATAACCACCGAAAGCAGTGCCGAGAGCGCATCGCCCACAGCCTTGCCCGAAAGCCCGAGAGCCTTCATTTCTCCGCCCCCGACCGAAAGGTCAGAAAGCTTATAGGGCAGTCCTTTTTCTAAATATTCCCTAAGGATTTCAAGCGATTTTCCCTCGGATATTCCAAGAGCCGCCTCTAACTGCAAAACAAGCTCGCACGCATCTTCGCCGAGAGCCGAAAGCATATGCCCTGCATCGGAAAGCTCCGCAATTCGGTATTTCCCGACATTTCCCAAAATTTTTGCACTCATTTCTCTGGTATATGAGTCGGTTTTCAGCGCCCGCATTGCTCCCTCGCAGGAAAGGGCTGGATTTTCGCAGGAGAGATAAAACAACTGCGCCTGCCTTAGCATGAATCCTTTGGCAAAGCTTTCCCTCTCGGGGAGCTTCAAGGCTTCAATATTAGGAATAAACGCGGGGATAAGGTCGGCATATTCGGAAAGAACAGAATATGCAAACTCACCCGAAAGCAGCTTTTTCCACTCGGTGAAAATCCTCTCTGCCGAAATCTCGCGGAGAAGATATGCCTTGCACCTAAGAGCGCGCGCCGTATTTTCCTCAATCTCAAAGCCGAGTGTGGCAGAAAATCTCAAAGCGCGCAAAATACGCAGAGCATCCTCCGAAAAGCGGATCTCGGGGTCGCCTACGGCGCGGATTATTCCCTTTTTTATATCCTCTCTGCCGAAAAACGGGTCGGTTATTCCGTCGCGGGGGTTATATGCTATGGCGTTGACGGTAAAATCGCGCCTTGCAAGGTCCTCCTCGATAGCCTTGGTAAACTGCACCGACTCGGGATGTCTTGCGTCCTTATACTCACCGTCTATGCGGTAGGTTGTAATCTCGTAAGGCACGCCCTCCAAAACAAGCGTTACCGTTCCGTGCTTTATACCCGTATCAACCGTTTTAAATTCCGCAAAGGCGGCTTTGGTTTCCGCGGGCAGGGCGGAGGTCGTTATATCGTAATCCGAGGGAGCAACACCGCGCAAAAAGTCGCGGACCGGACCGCCCACAACATCGGCTCTATGCCCGTTTTCGTTAAGCTTTTTGATTATAAATTCCACCTGGGGCGTAAGAATCACGCGCTTGCCCTCCTCTCTTTTTCCTTTGGTACAATATTGTAACACTCTTTTTATTTTTTGTCAACGATTTGGTACAATATCGTAAATATTTTGAAAAAGGGTTGACAATATCGGTCCTTTTTCCTATAATTAAGTTACCCAACACATTCACAGGAGATGCGTTATGCTCAACATTGAAAAAATTCTTGCAGACCGCGGTGTTCCGGACGCTATGATTATGAAATCCGGCAAACGCGTAAAAACCGTAAAAGACTTTGAAAAGCGCCGCGAAGAAATCAAAAAAATCCTTGAAGAAGAGGCCTACGGCACCATGCCTCCAAAGCCCGACCACTTAAAGGTTGAAGAAGTTCACGTTATGCCCAACTTCTGTGCAGGCAAGGCTCCCTGGCAGCAGCTTAAGTTTACCTGCACTATGGGTGACAAGGAATTCTCCTTCCCCGTTTCGGCAGTTATCCCCAAGAGCGACAAGCCCCTGCCCGCCTTTGTGCACATTAACTTCCGCGACGCAGTTCCCGACAGATATATGCCCTCTGAGGAGCTTGTTGACCGCGGATATGCGGTATTCTCCTTCTGTTATACCGACGTTTCCTCCGATGACGGAAACTTCAAGGATAAATGCGCAAAATATCTCTCCAACAGACGCAGAAAAAACGCTTCGTCCAAAATCTCTATTTGGGCTTGGGCGGCTATGCGCGTTATGGACTATATAGAAACTCTCGACTCTATCGATAAGAACAACGTTGCGGTTATCGGTCACTCAAGACTCGGTAAAACAGCTATGGTTGCCGGCGGATACGACGAAAGATTTAAGTACATAATCTCCAACGACTCCGGCTGCGGCGGCGCGGCTATAACAAGAGGCAAGGTTGGCGAGACCTTTGAGTGGATGTCCAATGTTATTCCCTTCTGGTTCTGCCCCCGCTGGCTCGATAAGGTTAAGGCAGGCATCGACCTCCCCTATGACCAGAACTTCCTCGCTGCGCTCTCCGTTCCCCGTCACCTTATGATAGGAAGTGCGGAGACCGACGACTGGTCCGACCCCGAAAGTGAATTCCTCAACTGTGCGTCGACAAATGAAGCCTACGCCCTTTACGGCAAGCGCGGACTCGTTTACGGTGACGAAATCCCCAAGGCAAAAACCGTCCTCGGTGAAGGTGACGCCCTCTACCATATCCGTCACGGCAACCACTACTTTAGCCGCGAGGACTGGCTCGTTTATATGGAGTATATCGATAAACAGCTTGGCAGATAAAACAAGCCTTCCCCAAGATAGGGGAAGGGGGACCACTTTAGTGGTGGATGAGGATGATATTACCACGAAAAGCCACATACCTTCCCACAGGCAGCTTTTTGAAAAAAGCTCCTGCACCCGCAAAAACTTCTATTATGTAAACAATTGTTTATAAAAAGTTAAGGCAGGATGCAAATGCATCCTGCCTTTTGTTATGTTCGATTTTTAGTTTAAAACCGGCGGGCATAGCCGCATTTGCGGCAAAGCTCCTCGGTGGCGCATCTTTTATCGAAGCCTAGGAGGATGCTTTTTGCTCTTTCGGAGTCGAGGATTTTGGACAGGGGTGTTTTATAAACGTTACCCAGGTCGATTACGCCCTCGCGGTCGAGGCAACAGGGGATAACTCTGCCGTCAACAAGTATTCCGAAGTGGTCGCGAAGTCCGTAGCAAAAGACGCTTTGTCCGCCTTCCTCGGCTTCTCTGTCGGGCCAGGAAAAGCGGTCTCCGTACTCCAGGTGGAGTTTATTTCTTATTCTTGCGCCTCGGTTGCCGAGCGACCACTCCTCGGCAAAGCGGTTTTTAAGAAAATCGAGGGTTATATCGTTTTTGCCTTCGTCAAAACCTCTGTTCCAAAGGCGAAAAACGGTTAAAACGCCATTTTTCGAGGCCTTGTCGGCAAAATCTGCGAGAGAGGCTAGGTATTTTTTCTGTCCTTCGGGGTCGTTTTCCTCAAAGCTATGCACCGAGAGGTTTACCTTATAAACTCCCGACTCTATAAGGGCATCACCTACTCTGTCGAGGAGGGTGCCGTTTGTTGTAACGGCGCATTTAAAGCCCTGCGCACTTGCAAACCGTATAAACTCGGGCAGGCTCGGGTGAGTCAAAGGCTCGCCCATAACGTGGAAATAAATATAATCGGTCAGGGGCTTTAATTCGTTGCAAATATGAGCGAACTCCGCTTCGGTCATTCGCCTGCCCTCGCGCTTTGTTCCGGGGCAAAACGAGCAGGAGCGGTTGCAGATGTTGGTTATTTCAACGTAGGCGCGGGAATACCTTTTTTTGGTCATTTTTTGTCTCCCTTTTTAAAATACCTTTGCACTATCAAGATAAGAATCACACCGCAAAGGGGAAAGAGCGCCGCAGAAAGAATACCGGTTCGCATATTGGATTTATCAGAAATAATACCGACCAGCTGCGGTGCAACCGAGGCGCCAAGGTCTCCGCCCGCTGCCAGAAGAGCGTACGCCGCAACACCGAGTCCTGCAATTTTTTCTTCTGCGTATATCAGCGTTCCGGGCCAAAGCATCGAGGCGCAAACACCGGTAAGGGCGCAAGCGGCAAGACTTATTATCGAATTATTCGAAATAGCCGCCACAATATAACAAACGGTTGCGCCGATCATACCAAGGAGCATAACCTTTATAACATTTTTTCCAATCTTGGCATAAAGCGTTCTGCCGATGCCAAGCATCACCGCAAAGCCGGCAACGCCAACGCAATCTCCCAAGAGCTTTGGAATTCCAATAGCCTTTTCGGCAAAGCCGGAAACCCACTGCGCCATTGTACACTCGGTTGCTCCGCCGAGGAATATCAGCACGAAGCAGAGAACAAGCCCGAGGCCGTAGCCGCGCTCACGTCTTCCGCCGTTTTCACCTCCGCTCATTTCGGGCAGGGGAGAAAACGCAAATAATATCGAGCTAAGAAGAGGTACCGACGCCCAAATGAGAGCAAGAATACCCCAGTTTTCACCGCCAAAGGCGAAAATAAACAGAGTGCTTAAAATTACCACGAAAACAACGCCCCAGGCGTATATTGAGTGGAGCTTTGACATTTCCCTCTCCGGATTTTTGGAGGGAATTGCGGCTATAACAGGGCTTATCAGCACCTCACCAAGTCCTGCGGAAACCGAGAAAACGACCGTTCCGACGGCTATCCAAAGGTAGGCAAGAGAGGAAATTATCATCGGCATTATCGCATAGAAGCAAAGCCCGAGGGCGGCTATTACAGGCATAAGCCTTATAGTTTTGTGAATGTTGAATTTTTCTGCAAAAAAGCTAAATATCAGGTCGATTAGAAGCTGCGTTGCAAAATTGATAACGACCAAAAGTCCAAGCAAAGTATAAGAAACATCGTATGTTTCGCGAAATATCACGAAAAAAAGAGGCGAAAGATTTGCAACAACTGCCCCGGTCACGTTCGACATATAGCAGGCGTATTTAGTCAACTTGTAATTCGGCATAAGCACCTCAAAAAGAATTTCTCGCGGTTATTATACCACAACGTCTCCGCTAATTCAAGTGTTTTTTACACGCGCGGTATTTTTTTATCAAAAGGGGAAATCTTTTTAACGAAAACATCTTGACAAAGCACGAAAAGATTGGTATAATATAGTGCGTGACATAGGGGTGTAGTTCAGTCGGTAGAACACCAGTCTCCAAAACTGGGTGTCCAGGGTTCGAGTCCTTGCGCCCCTGCCAGAAAAAAGACCAACTCATTTGTGAGTTGGTCTTTTTTCAGTTATATTCGCCTGCGGCGAGTTCTATTGCTTCGCAGTGATATTCGGCTATCGCCGAGTGATATTCGCTTCGCGAGTTTTGGAGGCGAATATAATATCACTGCGACCGCAGGAAGCAATATCACTTTTGCAAAGCAAAAATATCACGCTGACGAAGTCAGCATATCACTAAAGCTCTTTACAACTCATAAGTTTTATGGTATAATATTCTTGAGGTGATGACAATGGCAGAAAGCATTTTAAGAGATAAATCCAAAGAGTTTGCAAAGCAGATTGTTTTTCTTTGCCGTGATATAAAGGCAAATATGAAGGAGTCTGTTTTGACCAATCAGCTTTTGCGCTCAGGAACGTCTATCGGCGCAAATATCCACGAGGCACAATATGCGCAAGGAACAAAGGATTTCATATCCAAATTAGAAATAGCGCAAAAAGAATGCTATGAAACCGAATATTGGATGGAATTGCTCTTTGAAACAGGATATATTCCCGAAAATGTTTACAAGCCCTTGCAAAATCATTGCGGTCAAATTCGCAGAATGTTGATTTCTTCGCTCAATACAACGAAGGCAAATCAAGGCAATAAATAACCTCGAAAGGCGGTGAGGATATGAAAATTAAAAAGCTTAAATTAACTGCTATAATTATTTCACTAATAATGCTTGTGTGTGCTTTTACATCTTGCCACAAAACGCCTGCCGAGGATTTGAAAATGCCGAGTGAGGATTGTGTAATGGTTTACACTATATCCGAAAACGAATATATTCGTATTTTATGTAATAGTAATTCTCAATTTAATTACTACGGGGAATGGGTAAAGGAAGATAGAACAGACGCGGTTTATTTGGAGCACTATGTTAAACCATCGATGTTTGCAGGTGGCGACGGTGGACTTGTTTGCGATATTGAAATATTTGATCCAACTGAAAAAGAACATATTCATTCAAGCTCTTGCAACCACACCTACAGCTTTGAGAAAGGCGCTATGAATTCATCATATCTTATCAATCCCAAAACCAAAGAAAAAATCCCGATTACATTATCTCTTGATGAGAATGTGGATTTTTATTTCAGTTGGGTTTCTCAAACCTATATTGAATTTTTCAATATGAATAACAAGGTTTACAAAGAAGAATCTCAAAACTTTTGGTATGACTTTGACAGCCAAAAAGGCGAATGGAAAACAAATGATAAAATTGTTCCGATAAGAATGGAATTTTCAGGCGTTACTTCTCTTTCCGTTCATTTAAGCATCTATGACGTTTCATCGGAACAGGAAAAGCTGATACTTGGTGCTTGGGGTGAGCTTACAGATGAAAATACTTTAAGCGTGAATCTTATATCTGAAGACATCGATTATCATCTACCCAATATAACCAACCAAATGTTTTATGAGGGTACAGTGTCGCAACTTATAATCTCAAGAGTTGATAAATAATAAATTTTAAGCGGCATCTATCAATTTAGATTCTCGGTTGAAATTTCTATATTTTCCTTGAGTTCGAATCCTAGTGGAAGTTCCCGAAAAATATCTTTTTCGTAGCCTCTTGATTTTTTCAACGATGTGTTCCGCAAGCGGAACGTGATGTGCACTTCGTGCGTGAAATACGCTTCGCGTGTAAAATGCGCTGCGGCGCGTGAGGGTGATTTATTTCATTTCACATCGACCAAAGGGAGATATTTCACAATTTCCGTAAGGAAATTATTTCACATTCGGCAACGCCGAATATTTCACTTGCAATCTTCCTGATTTTATGCTATACTAATCACAGAAAGGCGGTGGGGATATGAAAAAGATTCTTGCACTTATTGGAATAGTAGTATTATATTGCCTTTTACTGACTTCGTGTGGAACGTACTTGCCCGATTATATAACTTTTTATAGAGAAATTTCTCCAAAAGACACGATTGTATGGAATGAAGAAGATGATAGCATTACATACAACGGAATTAAATACACCAATACAAATAATTCCAACGGCAAAATAAGCACCGATTATGATTCGGAGCATTGCGTAAAAATCGCAACGATGCCATATAGTTATTTGCTCGGTGCCGTTTCTGTGTTTTATGGTGATAATTTAGAAAACCCAACTATCATTTCTTGTGAAAGATCAGGAGATGTTTGGATAAGAGAAGGAATGGACATTGACGACTTAATAATGAATAACAATTGCGTCGTTAGCGATTCTTTCTCGTTTAAGATATGCGATGTTATAACCGATAAATCCATTCCGTATTCTTCCGAATTGGGAAATATAAGACACACGGCTCGCTTTGAGTGGACTGCATTAGAAGATTATCCCGCTTTCAGTTTTTGTGTCAGTATTATTCCGGTCGACGGCGAGCTTTATCTGCAATACGTTTGGGATTCGGATTTTTACAAAATTACAGATGAATTCGAAATAGAACTCATGGAAAACGGATTTATAGATTAGTTTTTCCTTGAGTTCGAATCCTTAATGCAATTCCCGGAAAATATCTTTTCCGAAGCCTCTTGACAAAAAAGAACGAAGCGGTTGCTTCGTTCTTTTTTCATTTGTGCCAAAGGCGCAACATCGTTTGCGTGGCACACGCAACATCATTTGAGCTTTAGCTCAACATCATTGCCGCACGGCACAAATGAACGAGGTTGAGGCTTTGCCTCAAATGAAGTTACGGCTTTGCCGTAAATGAAGTTGCACCTTGTGCAAACGATGTGCTTCGCAATGGCGTTGCGCTTAATAATTCGGAGTTTTTTGCTTTTTGCATCTTCTCGGTTCTTGAAAAAAGTGTCGAGCTGTGTTATAATAATGCCAAACCCTTTCGAAAAGGAGCTGATACCTGCTTTATGAGTAAAAAATTTATTTTGGTTGCTGCGCCGCCCGCTTCAGGAAAGACCTACGTTTCCGAGCTTTTGGCAAAGTCCATAGAAAACAGCGTTTATCTTGACAAGGACGACCTTGCGGACCTTCTTCGTGCGGCGTTTCGGGTCTCGGGCAACGAGGTGGATATGGACGGCGGTTTTTATATAGACAATCTGCGCGATGCCGAATATTCGACTATACTTAACATAGCCTTCTCTGCCCTGCGCTTTTCGCAGACGGTAATTCTCAACGCGCCCTTTGGCAAGGAGGTGCGCTCCTCCGATTATATGAAATCTCTTAAAGAGAGGGCAAACGCCCTTGGAGCCCGCCTTATTCTCGTTTGGGTAAAGGCTTCTCCCGCCACCTGCTATGAGAGAATGAAAAAGAGAAATTCTCCAAGAGACAGGCTGAAGCTTGAAAACTTTGAGCAATTTGTGAGCAAGATCAACTTCACTCCGCCAACGCCGCTTGAAAGCGAGGGGGCAGTTGACCGCCTTATCGTATTTGATGCCGAAAACCGTATGGCAGAAGGCTCACTCAAAGAAACCCTTGAGCTTTTAGATGCGATTTTTCCTGAAAATCGACCGTTTCGGCAGTAAATTGTTAAAATTCATTAAACCTTGTTGACAATGTCATTTTTTCGGTCTATAATAATCTTACACTCGTTAAAATTGCTATGATGCTTTGGAGGACTAAAGGTGCAACAGGAAATCGCGGCAAACAAATACAAGGATAAAATAATTACTATACCGAATATACTTTCTCTGGTAAGACTGCTTATGATACCTCTCATTGTTTGGCTCTACCTTGGAAAGCGTGATTACTTCTTAACGGGAATATTCCTTTTGATTTCGGGTCTTACCGATGTTGTTGACGGCTACATCGCAAGACACTTTAATATGATAAGCGATGTGGGCAAGGTGCTTGACCCCTTTGCGGACAAGGCTACTCAGGGCGCTATGCTCCTTTGCCTGCTTACAAGCTTTGCCATTATGTGGCTGCCTATAATTCTTCTTATTCTTAAAGAGAGCTTTATGGCACTGTCGGGATATATGGTAGTTAAAAAGTGCGGTATCGTCCTTGGCGCAGACTGGCACGGCAAGGCGGCAACACTGCTTCTTACCGCAACTATGGCGCTACACCTTTTCTGGTACGATATTCCCTCGGTAGTATCGGTGGTAGCAATTTCTTTAAGCACCGCGATGATAGCTCTTTCGCTTATTCTCTATGCGGTCAGGAATTTCGGTTACATTTTATCTAAAAAGTAATTTTTATTAAAAATATGGTTTGTTTTGGCAAAAAGCGAACCATATTTTTTGTTTTCTATTGACTTATGGCGGTAAAAAAGATATAATATCTATCGTGTTTTGCAAAAAAGAAAACGGAGATAGATATGTCAGGAAACAAAAACGGGCTTAACATAGGAATAAAATCCTTTGTTACCGCCATTGTTATAATCTTTATACTTATGATAATTACATACGCCCTGACCCTTGCAATTCCGGGCGGCTCTTACGCAAGAGTTACGGACGAAAACGGCAACACCGTTATCGATACCTCCAAGGGCTTTACCGATGAGGAGGGCGGTATTCCTTTTTATAAATGGATACTCTCGCCTATACTCGTGCTAGGCGCCTCGGGCAGCGGCACGCTTATTGCGGTAATAATCTTCCTTTTGGTTATCGGGGCTGTGTTCAACGCCCTTGAAAATTGCGGACTTATGCGCTATATGCTGGAGAAGATAGTGTCAAGGTTTAAGGGAGTGCGCTACCGCCTTATGGCGCTGATTACCTTCTTCTTTATGGCTCTTGGCGCGCTTATCGGCTCCTTTGAGGAGTGTGTTCCGCTTGTTCCTATCGTTGTTGCTCTGTCTATCAGCCTTGGCTGGGACACTTTGGTGGGAATTTCTATGAGCCTTCTTTCGGTAGGGTGCGGCTTTGCCTCAGGCGTTTGCAACCCCTTTACGGTAGGAGTTGCCCAAGAGCTTGCGGGACTTCCTATGTTCTCGGGCGTTTCAATGCGTCTTTTGTCATTCGCCTTAATTTACGCCCTGCTTTTAGGATTTATTTATTTCTACGCTAAGAGAATTGAAAAGCCTATTCTAAACGATGCCGAGCACACCTATGAGAAAAGGCCCGAAATGGACAGAGCGCTTATCTGCTTTTCCACGGTTATGGGTATTGGTATTCTTGTTATAATCAGCTCGGGATTTATCACCGCTCTTCAGGATTACACAATGATAATCGTTGCGGTAATGTTCCTTATAGCGGGAATCAGCTCCACTTTAGTGTCTAAGATGAGTGGCTCAAAGCTTTTGGGCGCGGCTTTCGGCGGAGTTTTGGAAATGCTCCCTGCCGTACTTATGATACTTATGGCTTCTTCTATAAAATACACCCTTGAAGAGGCTAATATTCTTGACAGAATACTTCACGAGGCAATAAGCGTTGCAAAGCATCTTCCGCCCGCTGCCGTTATAATCTTTATTTACCTTATCGTTTTGGTAATGAATTTCTTCATTCCCTCGGGCTCTGCAAAGGCCTTTATGCTCATTCCTCTCATCGTTCCTATGGCTGAGGTGTTTGGCATTTCGTCACAGCTTTGCATTCTTGCTTTTGCCTTCGGCGACGGATTTTCCAATGTATTTTATCCTACCAACCCCGCCCTGCTTATCAGCCTTGGAATCGCGGAAACGCCCTATTCAAAATGGTTTAAGCATAGCTGGAAGTTCCAGGTGGCAAACCTTTTGCTCACCTCGCTTCTTCTGCTTCTCGGCCTTGCGATAGGCTATTGAAAGAGCTTTTATATAAAAAAGACCTGATACAAATCAGGTCTTTTTATTCTGCGGCAGAGGCAGCAGGCTCCGCTTCCTTTGTCCGTTTTTTCTTTTTTGCTCTCCTTACGCATAGGGTGACGATAACTGTCGTCAAAACGAGGAGCACACCGCCCGAGGCGGCAACAATGCAGTTAAGCTGAGAGTAACTGAGGGGAGCTTCCACCGACTGTACAAAATCGGCTCCGCACTCGTCACAGTGACGGCTGACAACGCCCTCGCTAAGTCCAACCGCCTCTTTATCTACCCTCCAATCGGTAACCGCCTTATGCTCTATTACCGAGGTTGTGCTTACCGTAACGCTTTCTTTAGCAACAAAGGTGTAATCGGAGTCGGTAGTAACGCAAGCACCGTCCACATACCAGCCCGCAAAGCTTACACATCCCGTAGCGTAGGCGCTGAGAGTTACTGTTGAGCCTTTGGCATAAACAACGCTGTAAATTCGCTTTCCGTCATTTACCACAACGGTAACACTGTCTTCCTTCGCCGAGCGTCCCTCGCTCCAGGTAAGCGCTCCGCCCGAGGTCACGTAATAATTATCCTCAAGGGTCAGCGCCGCGAGAATTATCTCGGGAGTGTGGGAGTTTATAATACAGTTTACCGAGAAGCTCTCGCCTTGAGAATCCTTATAATTTCGGAAGTTTGAAAGCAGGGTTATAAAGTAAGGAATCATCGACTTTCCGTCATCCTTGCCAAACATAACCTTTATAAAAACATACATTGCATCGCGGGTTTCGGCATCAAAGCTCTCGATATAGCCCGCCTCTTTAAGGTTTTTGCCAACCGCATCGCACAAGCGCTCAAGGGTTGCCTCCTGACCGTCAAGAAGCTTTATCAGCATTGTAAACACACCGAGGGTGCTGTCGGAGGTGTCGATACCAAGGTCGCCAAGAAGATTTTCCGCAAACACCGACACAAGGCGCGAGGCTTCCCTGTCACCGCTGTTCAAAAGCTTTGAAATAATCTGTGAAAAGATGTTTTCAAGCTTTTCGGCATACTCATCTCTCGAAATTCTTGAAGCAAACATTGCATAAAAGTTTCTAAGATATTCTGCCTGGCTTGCGCCGACGCTTGAAATATACGGAGTGAAATTATGTGAATCGTAGCGCGTGCGGTCGTTTATTGCGGCGACTACTTCGTTAAGCTGCTGCGCCTTTTCGCGGTAAAATGTAGGCAAAATGTGGTCTATACCGGGACGGACAAAGCCCCAATTTTCAAAGGGCATAAGGGTAATAAAGTCGTTGGGGTTTACGATGTTAAAAATGTTATCGTAATTTCTGTCTGCAATTTCGCTCTCAATCAATGAGGCGGGTGCCTCAAAGGTGTATGTAAAGATATTCTCGCGCGCGAGATTTATTCCCATTTCCGAAAGCTCTGCGGCGTTATCGTTAAACCAAGCGCCCGTAAGTCCGCTGACCGCTCCGCCGCGGCTGTATCCGGTTATCCAAAGCTTTGTGTCACCGCTTACATTTCTTTCAAGATAGTCAAGAACAAACTCGAGAGCGCGGTCTCTTGCATACATAAAACCCTTATGTCCCTCGGGACATTCGGCGGAGGAGCCGACAACAAAGTTGTTAGTCCATTCGCTGCCGTAACCGCTGCCCCTGAAGGCAATTGCAACGAGGGTATAGGGACGGCTCTCGTAAACTACCGTCTTTTTCGCCAAAGCGACACCCATAGTATATGGAGTCGTTACAAGGTCGGTCTCGGTGTTAGCCTCAAAGCTGTCAAAACCAACATCGGTCAAAAGATCCTCGCAGTTTGCATACATATCGGTATAAAAGCTTCCGCCTCCGGGGAATGCAGACATTGCCATAACGAGAGACATCGTTGAAAGATGTTCGTTGTATTTATAAGCCGACGATGAAAAATACGAATCGCGGTAATAGTAATCGTAGACACCGCTGCGGTCATTTCCCGAGCTGGGAGTAAAGTTAAACTCATCGTGAATACTGTCGGAGCGAGGAGTGCTTCCCGCAGACCTAAAGCTGATTTCAAGATTACCGACAGAATTGTAGCCCCGCTCGGACGCCATAGAGAAAACAGAAAAAACAGAGGTGAATACGCATAAGAGCAAAACAACAGATATAAGTCTTTTTTTCATTTTTCTCCTTTCTCCGACTTTTCGGGGGGTTATTTTCGTTAAAATATATTATAATACAATATAGCATTAATGTCAACCGCGAAATTGTCAACTTTTTGTTAAGTTGGTTTTTTGTCATACATAAGAGTTAATTTGTTCTGTTAAAAAGTTGTTTACAATCTGTTGACAGGTACGAAAAAATATGTTAAAATGTTTTTGTTAGAAATTTTTAGACTTTTTGGAGGATACGGTTTTGAAAAAATTCTTAGCCTTTCTCGGAATTATTCTGCTTTGCGTAATCATATTCTTTGTCGGTCGTTTTTGGAAGCTCGACCCTATGAATGTTGCGGCACATCTTGACCAAAACGGCTACAATATTGAGGTTATAGTCGACCAGGAGCTTTCTACATTCCTTTTCGATTCGGAGGTTGACCCCGATTCTATCGATTGCTTTTACTACCTTATACCCGAGGATGATTATGCCGATGTAAAGGGGATGATCTTCTCCTGCAAAAACGTTGCCGCTGCAAGAGACGTTGCGGATTTTACTAAATCAATGCTTGATGAGATGAAGAAAACCATCAACGACGAGGAGCAGCTTGCCCGAGTAAACAACTATGTTGTAAAAAGAGTCGGCACTATCGTGTACTACGGTGATAAATACGCATACGAGGATGCCAAGGCAGGAATGGGAATCCTCGGACTGTTCGATTTTTAATTTCAACCTAAAAAACGCATTCTTCGGAGTGCGTTTTTCTTTTTAGAAAATTTTCCAACCAAAATTATACCAAAAAGGACGAAAAAATAAGAGCGAAAGCCGTCGATAGATAAATATTTTTTCAAAAAACGGCACCTAAAAAACCTTTCGGGGCAAAATTACTGCCCGGTTTTGCCTAAAGTGAAAATATAGTTTGACATACGGGCAAAAAGGTGGTATAATTTCTAAAAAAGCTTTTAGGAAAATTTATGAAGATAATTGCAAGAATACGTACCGATTTTAAAGAAAAATTCGGAATACCGAGGCAAAGCGGAATTGCCGAGGAGCTTGAAGCAAGAATAGTTTTTGAGCCTGAATACAGAGTGCGCGAGGCGCTGCGAGGAATTGAGGATTTTTCACACCTTTGGATAATTTGGCAGTTTTCCGAGGCTATAAGGGAGGACTTTTCGCCCACCGTAAGACCTCCAAGGCTCGGGGGTAACAAGCGCGTCGGTGTTTTCGCAACACGCTCTCCCTTTAGACCCAACCCCATAGGACTTTCCTCGGTTGCTCTTGTGCGAGTTGAGCATACCGACAGCGAGGGAGATGTGCTTGTTGTTCGGGGCGCGGATATGCTCGACGGCACTCCCATATATGACATAAAGCCCTATCTTTCCTTTACCGACAGCCACCAAAATGCAGTCGGCGGATTTGCCGATCCCGTAAAGGATTATAGCTTAAAAGTAGATTTTTGCAAAGAATTGTTGTCAAAAATACACAAATCCAAGCAAAATGCGCTGTTAAAAATTCTTGAACACGATCCAAGACCCTCCTATCAAAATGACGCCAAAAGAGAGTACGGATTTAAGTTTTCGGACTATGAAATATTCTTTAAGGTAAACGATGACACCCTAACCGTAACGAGGGTAGAATTTATAAAATAAAAAGACAAAGCTCCCTCGGCGCTCAAGAAAACCGTTTGCGCCGAGGGAGTGCTTTATTTAAAAGACGCCGAGAAGTCTAAAAACAAAGGCTGTCATAAATATTGTAAATGCGGAAAACAGGGTTGTCCAAACCACAAGCTGACCTGCCAGGGCTGCGTCACCGCCCATTTCCTGAGTCATCGGAACGGTTGAAACTGCGTTTGGAGTTGCGAACATTGCCGCAAGAGCCGCGAAAGCAGCTCCGCCAAAAACTTCACCAAAAAGAATATACGCAACCGAGAGCGAAAGAAGCGGTACAATCAAGGTTCTGACGGTAACGCCGACTATAAGCTCCCTTTTCATTCCGGGAAGAGCCGAAAACTCAAACTGACCGCCAAGAGCGATAAGGGCAATCGGAGTTGCAAGGCCCGAAATATACCCCATAATCTTCCAGAGGGGCTCCACATTTCTTATGTCAAGATTTACCCCTGCGCCGCCAAGCGCCTCTCGCAAAATTACCGCCAAAATTCCAAGGACAATAGCCTCTATAAGCGGATTTTTTGCTATACCGAGAAGCACTCCAGAAAGAGTCGGGCGCTTTCCCTCCTTGTTAAATACCGTAAGCGAAATTACCGCAAGAATGTTGATTAACGGAACAGAAACCAAGGACATAAACGAAGCCGTAAGCTCCCCTGCCTCGCCAAACAATGACCCCGCAAGAGCTATTCCCACAAGGGCGTAGTTTGAGCGGAATGCCGCTTGGAGCATAACACCCCTGCGCTCTCTTTTCTCGGTAACCAAAATCGCCATCGGAAAGGCTAAAATAAAGATTATAAGCGTTGCGACCGCCGCATACAGTATATATCCGTATTCCATCTCGGCAAGGTTTTCTACCTTATACACATTTAAAAAGAGCATAACGGGAAGAAATACTCTGAAAACAAGCTTGTTTGCCTGCTTTGAGAACTTTTGGTCGATAAAGCCTATTCTCTTTAAAAGATAGCCGATAACGACCATACCGATAATTGGCGTTACGGCGTTTATTGCGAACAAAAGAGAGTCTAACATTTTTCTCCTTTTAAAACAGAGCCGACGGCTATATGCTATCGGCTCTTAAATCTTATTTAATTCCTAATTTAAAATCCCGAATTTCTCATTTCTCATTCAAAATCCAAAATTTCTCATTCCTCGTTCCAAATCCAAAATTTCTCATTTCTCATTTCTCATTCCTCATTTCGAATTCGAAATTTCGAATTCGATTAGTATTCCGCATTACCTACCGTTCTGGGATAAGGAATTACATCACGAATATTCGAAACACCGGTGAGGTACATAATAATTCTCTCAAAGCCGAGACCGTAGCCTGCGTGCTTTGTGCCACCGTACTTACGGAGGTTGAGATACCACCAGTAGTCCTCCTCAGAAAGGTTAAGCTCTGCCATACGAGCCTTGAGAACATCAATTCTTTCCTCACGCTGGCTTCCGCCGATAATCTCGCCAACACCGGGAACAAGAAGGTCCATTGCCGCAACGGTCTTGCCGTCGTCGTTTTGACGCATATAGAACGCCTTTATTTCCTTGGGATAGTCGATAAGGAATATGGGTTTTTTGTAAACCTGCTCGGTAAGGTATCTTTCGTGCTCGGTCTGAAGGTCAACGCCCCAATATACAGGGAACTTAAAGTCTGCGCCCGACTTGAGAAGAACGTCAATTGCCTCAGTGTAGGTAACCTTTGCGTAATCTGCGTTACGAAGGGCGGTAAGGCGCTCAAGGAGGCCCTTGTCAACAAAGCTGTTGAAGAACTCAAGCTCTGCCTTACAGTTATCCATTACGTGGTTGATGATGTACTTTATCATATCCCAAGCAAGCTGCATATTGTCGTTAAGGTCGGCAAAGGCAATCTCAGGCTCTATCATCCAGAACTCTGCTGCGTGGCGCGCGGTGTTAGAATTTTCAGCGCGGAAGGTGGGGCCAAAGGTGTAAATGTTACCAAAAGCCATAGCGTAGGTCTCGCCCTCAAGCTGACCGGAAACGGTAAGGTTTGCGCTCTTGCCAAAGAAGTCCTTGGACCAATCGATATTGCCGTCCTCGGTTCTCGGGGGATTTTCCATATCAAGAGTTGTAACTCTGAACATCTCGCCCGCTCCCTCGCAGTCGGAGCCGGTGATTCTAGGAGTATGAACGTAAACGAAGCCTCTTTCGTGGAAGAAGGAGTGGATCGCGTAAGCAACCTCCGAGCGCACTCTGAAAACTGCCGAGAAGAGGTTTGTTCTCGGACGAAGATACGCCTGCTCACGAAGGAACTCGGGGCTATGACGCTTGGGCTGAAGAGGATAGTCGGGGGTTGATGTGCCCTCAACTACAATCTCGGTAGCTTTAAGCTCAAAGGGCTGCTTTGCACCGGGAGTGAGCGCCAAAATACCGGTAACAACGAGGGACGCGCCAACATTCTGCGACGCTATCTCGTCATAATTATTTATATTTTCTCTCTCGAAAACAACCTGAATGCTCTTGAAGTAAGAGCCGTCGTTAAGGTCGATAAATCCAAATGCCTTGGAATCTCTAAGGTTTCTTACCCAACCGCCAAGGGTAACCGACTTGCCGCCAAAGGCTTCGGGGTTTTCATAGATTTTTCTTATAAGTTCTCTTTTCATTTTAGTTTCTCCGTAGAGTTGTAATTATATGTATAATAAAGTATTTTACCATATTATAACGAAAAATTCAAGACTTTGGGGGAACTTTTTGCAAAAAGTTCCCCCATACCCCTCAAAAACTCTTTTTTCTGGGGTTTTGTCCTTTTATTCAGGAATATAGTTGTAATGAATAGTGGCGGAGGTGAGGTTATCATTGTTTAAACCTACAGTGATATTTCTCCACTCATCCTCTGTTCCGGTGTAGTATACGTCGGTAAGGCTTATGCAACCAGAGAACGCCATAACACCTATGCTTGTTACACTGTCGGGAATTACAATTAACCACTTGTCAATAAAAAATTCCAATTACTCGGAATGACAAATTTGTACATTCAATTATTGTGCCGGTCAAAAAACGCCCTTGCAAAAAATCGAGCCGAAAGAGGCTCCGACACGGAGATTCCTCGCTCTATACTCTGCGTCCTCGAAAGATGTGCCTACCGCTCGGAATGACACCTTTGGTTTTGTCATATCGAAAGTTTGCACTCCATTTTTGCTCCCTCAAAATTGTCATCCCGAAAGCAATACCACAACCCGAAGCTGCAGAGCTTGACTGAGGGATCTCCCCCTCGGAGCCTTTAGCGGTACAGACTTTGGCAAGTGAGAAACAAGAAGAAGTCTATCCTTGCCAGAATTTTAGCCGAAAGCGGTTCGGAAAAGGAGATTCCTCGCTCTATGCTCTGCGTCCTCGAAAGATGTGCCTACCGCTCGGAATGACACGAAAAGGCTTACCCTTGAGGGGAAGGCTTTCGCGGCGAGAGCAAGCCCCTGCCTACGGTGTACAAAAAATATATTTACCCCATTATAAGAGTTTTTGAGGGGGTAAAAGGGGGACCTTTTTGCAAAAAGTCCCCCTTAACCATTATTCTAACTATTATTCCAACTACTCTTAAATCTCAATTTTTCCTTCGAGTCTTATGTCCTCGCAGCTTGCGCCGACGAAGATTTCGTAAGCTCCCTCTTCAACAACCCACTTGTCGAAGGCGGTGGAGTAGAATGCCAGGTATTCCTTCGGAATAGTTACGGTATAATGCTCGGTCTCGCCTGCCTTAACAAGCTTCTTTTCAAAGCCGCAAAGCTCCTTGAAGGGACGAAAAACGGTGGAAAGGGGATCACGATAGTAAACCTGCGCGCACTCCTTGCCGTCTATGGCAGAGGTGTTCTTTACATCGAACTCGACGGTGATATTCTCGTCGTTAGCGGTGACGTTAAGTCCCGAATACTCGAAGGTCGAGTAGGAGAGGCCGTAGCCGAAGGGATAAAGAACCTTTGCCTCGTTTTCTTTGCCCATATACTTTGCGGTGTCGTACCAGCGGTAGCCAACGAGGAGTCCGTCAGAGTAAAGGCTGTGCTCCTGTGTTCTGATACAATGCATAGCGAGGCAGTCCTTTTCGGTCATGGGATAGGTCTCGGTGGTCTTGCCCGAGGGGTTAACCTTACCTGCAATAATTTTAGCAAGAGCGGCATTACCGCGCTCACCGGGGTATCCGACAGAAATTACGGCAGCAACGCTGTCAACCCAGGCGGACATATCAATAACGGAGCCGCAGTAAAGAACGACGATAGTGTTCTTGTTTTTCCTTGCTATATCAAGGATAAAGTTTTCCTGCCAGGTGTCAAGGCGAATACCGAATCTATCCTCGCCCTCCGAGTCTATCTTATGAACGCAGACTATAGAAGCATCCTTAGCGTAGGAGGCAACAACCGCCCTGCTGAGACCGCCCTTATACGCCTCGGTATAAACGATCTCGGAGGCGGGCATATTGACTTTAAGCTCTTCGTCAAGCTTTGCAATGTCGCCGAGAGGAACAACCTTGGAAGAGCCGCCGCCCGCAATATTCTTCGTAGCACCGTCACCCGTTACGGCAACGCTTGCGCCGTTTGCAAGGGGAAGTATGCCGTTGTTTTTAAGGAGAACAAAGCCCTCCTCGGCAACCTGCTCTGCTGCTGCAAGTCTTTCTTCAATTGTGGATTCAACCTTCCAGAGCTTTCTCTCGCTCTCGCACTTTTCGCAGAGCCAAAGAACTCTCTCACATCTCTCGTCAAGCTCTTTTTCGGTGATTTCGCCACTCTCAACCGCCGCAATAAGCTCTTCAAGATGCTTCTTGTTAAAGGGCATCTCGAGATCAAGACCGCTCTTTACCGAGGCAACGTGGTCAACAACGGCATCCCAGTCGGACATAATAAGTCCGTCAAAGCCAAGCTCATCGCGGAGCATATCGTTAAGCTTTTTATTCTGCGACAATTTTACACCGTTAAGCTTGTTATAAGAGGACATAACAGTCCAAGGCTTTGCCTCAAGGGCAATCTTGAAATTGCGGGTGTAAATTTCGCGGAGAGTGCGCTCGTCGATCTCGCTGGACTGAGTATGGCGGGAATACTCCTGATTATTAGCGCAAAAATGCTTTAAGGAGGTGCCGATATGGTGATCCTGAACGCCCTTTATAAACTCTCTGCCGAAAATTCCGGAAACAAGGGGGTCCTCCGAAACATATTCAAAGTTTCTTCCGCACTCGGGAAGTCTTTTTACATTAACGCCGGGGGCGAGAAGAACGTCAACCTCGCGCTCAATACACTCATCGGCAAAAAGCTCACCGGTGCGGTATGCAAAAGAGGGGGTCCAGGTCTGGGAAAGCACCGCAGAAGAGGGGAAAGCGGTTGCCGGAATCGTCTTACCTCCCCAGCCGTTGCTGATTTCGGGTGTGCGAAGGCCGACGGGTCCGTCAGAAACCTTAACTCTATAAACCTTGCCGTCAAGATCGTCGGTGTGCCAGGTGTCCTTTCCTGCCAAAAGACGGCATTTTTCTTCGATAGTAAACTTAGAAAGATCGTATTTCATATAAATCTCCATTCTGTCGCATACAGCGACCCTAGGCTCTGGTTCTATTCGAATTTTACAGAACCTAAGCACAAGTTTCCTAATTTTAGGATATTACCTACATTATAACAGAATATCTATTGACATTCAATGGTAAAAATAGTATAATAATAGACAAAATTAGTCTTTTTCGAGGTTTTTTATGTTTTTTGAGGGACATCACTCTACCGAACGCAACTTTTTTGAAATTAATGTGACCCAGAACAACAAGGGATTCCCCCTGCACATCCACCGCGCCTATGAGTGTTATGCGGTTATGCAAGGCGAGGCAAGGGTAATAATAGACGGGCGCGAGCATATTCTGAGAAAGGGCGAGGCGGTTTTGGTTTTTCCCTACCAAAGCCACGAATATAAGACCGCGGAAGGCACCGCAACCTGGTTTTGTATATTTTCGCCCGACCTTGTTCCGAGTTTTGACAAAAAGTGCGCTTCAAGCATACCAAAAAATGCCCGCTTCTCCTTCTCTCCCCCGACGGCGCAGCCCAAATCACTTCTTTTAAAAAAGGCTCTTTGCTATGAAATTTGCGGAATTTTTGACGAGGGAGCGGACTATATTAAAAAACCACAAGGCGAGGCAACTCTGCTAACCAGGCTACTGACCTATATTGCGAAGAATTACACAAAGTCCTGCACCCTTGAGAGCATTTCATCGGCAGCGGGCTACGATTACGCCTACGTTTCAAAGTATTTTAAGCGAATGACGGGAATTTCCTTTAAAAACTACCTGAACGGACTAAGAATCAGCGAGGCATGCCGACTGCTCTTGCAAAGCGAGCTTTCGGTAAGGGAAATTGGCGAGGCCTGCGGTTACGGCTGTACAAGAACCTTTCACAGAGAGTTTTTGAAAAGCACCGGCAAAACGCCCACAGAATACCGAAAAACCGCGGTTTAAGGGATTATTTTTGCAACAATTTTTATATAAAAAGCCTTGGAATTTGTCCAAGGCCTTTTTTTGCGTTTTAACCAAACTTTCTTCAGCCGAGCTTTTTAAATTCCAAGTTTTTTACCTACCAAATCTCTTCAAAAACTACACAAAAATGCAATAAAATGCAAATGATTATTGTCATTTTTACCGCATTTAACAAAAAAAGATTGCGAACACAATGTGTTCGCAATCTAAAGAAACTAATTAGTTTTCAGCGTCCTCTGCCTTTGCGGTAGCGGTGAGCTTAACAATTGCAGTTTCAGCTCCGTCGCCGCGACGGGGACCCATCTTATAAACCTGCGTATAACCGCCGTTTACGTTTGCGTAAGCGGGAGCAATAACGCTGAAGAGCTTCTTTGCTACATCTTCCTTGGTGATATAAGCAAGAGCTGCGCGGTATGCCGCAAGGTCGCCCTTCTTACCGAGGGTGATCATCTCGTCAGCCTTTGCGGAAACCTCCTGCGCTCTGGTGTAGGTGGTTTCGATCTTGCCGGTTTCAAGGAGAAGAGTAACCATGCCGCGAAGCATAGCCTTGCGCTGTGCAGTAGTTCTGCCAAGCTTTCTCATTTTAAATTCCTCCTAAAAATTATTCTTCGTCTTTCTTTAGGGCGAGGCCTAAGGAGTTAAGTTTTTGGATAACCTCTTCAAGAGATTTACGGCCAAGGTTACGAACCTTGATCATATCCTCTTCGCTACGGTTAATCAGATCCTCGACATTATCAATGCCTGCGCGCTTCAGACAGTTGAAGCTACGAACAGACAGATCAAGTTCCTCAATGGTCATCTCGAGTACTTTTTCTTTCTTTACTTCTGCTCTTTCAACCATGATGTCCTCGCCGTTTCTTGCGATGTCGGACATATCGATAAAGAGCCTGAGGTGCTCGTTGAGAACCTTGGCAGCGAGAGAAACTGCTTCCTTAGCTGCGATAGTTCCATTGGTAAGAACCTTCATTGTAAGCTTGTCGTAGTCTGTGATATTACCTACACGGGTATTTTCTACATTATACTCAACCTTGTAAACAGGGGTGAATATAGAGTCAACGAAAATAAGACCGATGGGAGCGCCAACATTAGCGCCTACGCTTGCAAGATAGTTCTGCTTGTTAACATCAGCGGGAACATATCCGCGACCTTCATCAAAGGTGATCTCCATATAGAAGCGAGCGTTCTCAGCAACCGTGCAAATGTGATGCTCGGGATTAAGAACGGTAAGGTCAGCGTCGGGGGTAATATCGCCTGCAGTAACATTGCAGGGACCGGTTACGTCGATAACGACGGTTTTAGGCTCATCGCACTCAAGCTTTGCTACAATACCCTTAACAATAAGAACGATTTCGGGAACATCTTCCTTAACACCGTTACAAGCGGAAATTTCGTGAAGAACACCGTCAATCTTAATGCTGGTTGCAGCATAACCGGGGAGAGTGGAGAGGAGTACGCGGCGAAGCGAGTTTCCAAGAGTGATACCGTAGCCTCTTACAAGGGGATCAGCTACGAAAACTGCCTCATTTCCGTTTTCGGAAGTTTCAGACACGACTATATTGAATTTCTCTATTGCGTTCATCATTTTTAAGATACCTCCTATTTATATTAATTTTGCTCTCTTGCGAGAAAAGTAATTGATACGGCGAAGAATATGAAGGGGGTTCCTTGCCATATTCTTACGCACAGTATCGGAGGGATTACTTGGAATAGAGCTCGACGATAAGCTGCTCTTCGAACTCGAAGTCGATATCGTCGCGTGCGGGAAGAGCTACTACCTTAGCTGCTGCATCCTGAGCGTTGAGCTCAAGCCACTTGGGAGCTGCTACGGTTGCAAGACCCTCGATAAGAGCCTTGATCTTTGCGCTTTCCTTGCTGGTTTCCTTTACAGCAATAACGTCACCGGCCTTAATAAGGATAGAGGGGATGGTTACCTTCTTACCGTTAAGGGTGAAGTGAGCGTGGAGAACAAGCTGACGAGCTTCCTTTCTGGATGCTGCCATACCCATTCTGTATACTACGTTGTCAAGACGTCTTTCAAGAAGGGTGAGGAGGTTTTCACCGGTAATACCGTCCATCTTCTCAGCCATCTCATAATAGTGCTTGAACTGACCCTCGAGTACGCCGTAGTAACGTCTTGCCTTCTGCTTCTCACGAAGCTGCTTGCCGTATTCTCCGACCTTCTTACGAGCTGCGCCATGCTGACCGGGAGCTGTGCTTCTGTGGTCAAATGCGCACTTGCCGTTTGTGCAGCGCTCGCCCTTGAGATAGAGCTTGCAGCCCTCACGACGGCACATTTTACAGTTAGGTCCTGTATATCTAGCCATTTTAACTTTACCTCCCTTAGATTTAAACGCGACGGCGTTTAGGAGGACGACAACCGTTATGAGGAATCGGTGTAACGTCCTTAATCATTGTGATCTCGAGACCTGCGGTTGCAAGTGCGCGTATTGCAGACTCACGGCCTGCTCCGGGACCTCTAACGAGAACCTCAACACTCTTCATACCGTGGTCAACGGCGATCTTGCCTGCGTGCTCAGCAGCAGTCTGTGCTGCATAGGGAGTAGACTTCTTGGAGCCCTTGAAGCCCATCTCGCCTGCTGTGCCCCAAGCGATTGCATTACCCTGAACGTCAGTTATGGTAACGATAGTATTGTTGAAAGTGGAACGAATGTGAGCTACGCCTTTTTCAACGTTTTTACGCTCACGACGCTTTTTAACAACTTTTTTTGCTACTGCCATCTTACAACACTCCTTACTTCTTCTTGTTTGCTATGGTCTTTGCGGGACCTTTTCTTGTTCTTGCATTGGTCTTGGTGCGCTGACCTCTTACGGGGAGACCCTTTCTGTGTCTAACACCGCGATAGCAATTGATTTCTACGAGACTCTTGATGTTAAGAGCTACTTCACGGCGGAGGTCACCCTCTACGTTGTAGTTAGCTTCTATCTCATCACGAAGAGCCGCAACTTCAGCCTCGGTAAGGTCCTTTGCACGAGTGTCGGGATTTACACCTGTCTTTGCAAGAATATCCTGCGCACTCTTAAGACCGATACCGTAGATATAGGTAAGCGCGATTTCCACACGCTTGTTATTGGGAATATCAACACCAGCTATACGAGCCATTTCGATATATACTCCTTTGTTAGTTTTATGTCGTCCGAATTGCTAAAGTGTCCGAAAAATCAGCCCTGACGCTGCTTGTGCTTCGGATTCTCGCAGATTACCATGATCTTACCGTGTCTCTTGATAATCTTGCACTTTTCGCAAATTCTTTTGACGGAAGGCTTAACTTTCATTTTTAATACCTATCCTTTCAAAAATTAGATGATATTA
>JAZORT010000028.1:0-81952 GCA_045656745.1 Eubacteriales bacterium
CGGAAAATACGTTTTTATTGTGTAAAATACCGATATTTTGCGGACTAAAAAGCACTAAAAAAGCGTAAAAAACTGTATAATTCAGTTTTAGATTTCTTTGGGAGCAAGATGTCGCAGGTTCAAATCCTGTCATTCCGACCAAAAACAAGGACTTGTCTCACAGAGATCAAGTCCTATTTTTGTTTTGTTCAGATTCCAGTCTTTGACGTTTGCTACGCAAACCAAATCTTGTTTCGCCTTTGGCGAATGTTTCATTCCGACCAAAAACAAGGACTTGTCTCACAGAGATCAAGTCCTATTTTTGTTTTTGTTCAGATTCCGTTCTTTGACGTTTGCTACGCAAACCAAATCTTGTTTCGCCTTTGGCGAATGTTTCGTTCCGACCATTTTTAGTACTTTATGCACAAAAAAAGCAGTCATTTTCGCAAGGTTTTGGCTGTTTTTTGTTTATTTTGTATATCGGATGCTTTGTTCAAAATTGGATTTTCTTCATTAAAAATGGGCCCTAGGAGCATGCCACCGGTTTTGCGTGCATTTTGAGTTGTTTTCTTTGTTTACACCGGTAAAAATATTTATACTCGGATGAAAAAACCTTGCAACAAAACTACACTTTTTGCAGTTTGTTTGCAAGGCTTTTTCGTTGTTTTTTCTCTAGGTTTTTAGTGTAGTTTTTTATTCTTTTTGACAGTATTATATTTTATTCTACACGCAAAATTTAGGGAAAGAAGTCAGAAAAAATATTTTTCTTTTACCAATATTTTTTAAAATCCGGAACAAGGTATCTCGCAAGTGCTTCAAGGTAGAAGAAATCGCCGTAAACCGCACATTCATCAATTCCTTGTCCTTGGGGCTTTGCGTGAGTAACGTGCAGATAAGACCGTCATAGTCTATACCGATGTCTCCGGTGCATCTGTCAATAACAGCTTCAAGAAGCTGTGCAGCCGCAGACTCAAATATTGTCTTGTCGGGATCGTTTTTATCAAGCAAAGTTGCCATTTCAAGAAATCCGCAGGCTGAGATTACACCGGCAGAAGAGTCTCGCGGCTCATCTCCATCGACAAAATCATAATCCCAATATGGAATAAAGTCATCAGGCAGATGGTTAAGCATAAAGTAGGAAACGTTTTTATGTACTGCCTTTATAAAAGGAGCTTTTTCATAAGAATAAGCTATAGGAAAGCCGTAAACACCCCAAGAGTGACCGCGCGACCAGCAGGAGTCGTCGGAATTTCCCTGAAGAGTTACGCCGTACATCGGTGCAGAGGTCTCGGGGTCAAACTGATAGTGATGGAAAGATGAGCCGTCATCGCGAATGAGATAATCCGCGGTAGTTTTAACGTGGTCGATAGCAGCTTTTTTGTACTCGGGGTTGCCTGTAACCTCGGATGCCCAACACAAGAAAGGCGCATTCATTAAGGAATCCATCATAGTTCTGTAGCCTGCTATCGTGCCGGTATATCCTTTATGACAGCGTATGATGAATTTACCTTCCTTGGAGTAGCTCGTATTATAGTAATAATCAAGAACTTCAAGAGCAAGCTTCTTTGCTTCCTCGATGCCCGCGAGCTTATATGCTGTAACGCAGCCGATAAGGTACGCAAAGCCAACGTCGTGGTTATCCACTCCAACCTTATTATCCCATCTCGTTTTATATGTTTTTAGCTGTTCAAGAGCAACGCTCTTGAAGAATTCGTCACCGGTCAACTGATATGCAAGCCAAAAACACCCCGTATACATACCGCACACCCAGTTGTTATTTTCGCCTTGCGAATATTTATAATCCTTTGAGCAGGTAGACGGGAAGCCTATGCCATCTTTTTGCACTCTTGCTTTGAGCTTATTACAAGCTGCCAAAGCCGCTTTGCGAAGCTTTGCTATATCAACTACGTGAGGCTTTGAGAATCTGTCTCTGTTTTCAAGAGTTATAGTTTTGTTTACCATATAATTTTATGCCTTTCCCTTTTTTGAGAATTTCATTGATTATAAAAGAGTAGCCCGCAATCTAAAAAGGACTACGAGCTACCTTGTGCCATTACATATATACCGATTCGGGACGATTGGTTTTTAAGGAAAATACGTTGTTTTTCAGAGAATTCATTGCTAAACCGTGGTCGTAAACTCCCTGGTATTCAGCCTCGTATTTACCTATCGTATCACGGAAAAGATTAAACTTTTCCCACGCAGACTGGTCCATTCCCTTTGCCTTAAACATCATTGCATCAGCAAATAGCTTACAATATTCAGCGTGCATTTCTAAAAGACGAACCGAAAACGTTGTAATTCTGTTTTGATGGTTGTAATTCTCGCGAATAAGCTTCAATCCCTCCGACGTTACATCGCGGATTCCGTGAAGCTTATCAGCCTCTGTGGGATTGTAAAAGCGTGAAATAGAGTAGTCTATCGATCTTTCCTGCTCTACGAGCTTGAAATCAATTGTTTCGCTGATTTTTTCGAGATAATTATAAAATTCTCTCCATCTTTCTCCGTAGGCTATTCTGAAATAGTCTTCGAGGAGATCATCATAGTTTGAGGAAATGTCAAAGAGCGTTCTCGCATAGCAATAAAAAGCAAATCCGTTCGGGAAAAATGAACGCTGAGAGCCGTCCTCAATAATACCTTGGATGTTATGCTTTGCATACGCCTTTACATCTTCATTTACTACCCTTGCAATATTTATGCCAGACAAGTCGTAATACTGATGACGCCAGAAGTGGTACTCGTAAGCTATACAAGAGCCTTTCCAAGTCTTTTTCCAATTGTTAAGGTGTACGAAATATTCCTCGACCTTTGACGGAAGTATAATGTCGTTACGCTTATATTCCGGAACGGTCAAATCCTCGGAAATTTCCAAAGGTAATGACTGCGTAAAGCTTCTTGTTATCGGTGCTATAAGAAGCGTGAACCTCGGTTGATTCTTTATATACTCTGTCAAGGGTGCAAAGGTTGTGTCCGTATAGACGATAAATACAATTCGGGTAGAAAGCTCGGCATCGCAGAGAGCTTTGTCAAGCTCGTTCATCATCAAAATATACCAATCCGAAGGAGTGCGTTTGCAGCACTCATCACACTCGCAATGGTTGTTTCTTGCATCGGCAAGCCATACGTGAAGATAATCAACGTTATCGTGCTTTTCGGCATAATCGACGATGTGAGAAACCACTTGTTTACGAGCCTCTGCGTTTGACATACAAAATTCCGTGTGATTCGGTCTGCCGTTAAATAACTCTCGTTTTCCGCTGCGAAGCGCTAAAAATTCTCTTGCTTCGTCAGATATTTTCGAATCATCGACGAAGGCGCTTGAAGTATCAATTCCGAAAGAGTTCGCAGCCCATCCGTGTCCAATATCGTGGAACTGCAAACCTCTTTTTGAAATTTCGGCTTCACACTGTCTTTTCCATTGCAAGACCTGCTCCGGTGTTACAGGCTCAGGCTGGCGGTTATTTTCGTTGTTAATATGGTCGTAGTAAAAGTCGTAATATGCGTTGGGATTTTTGAACTCCATCATAAAGACGTTCAAACCTACCTTGGGCGAAAAATCTATAGCATCAAGCATACATTGCTGAAATTCCGCGCCCTCGTTACACTGCCCCCTGTAACGCATTGACGGCTTAAAACGGTATTTTACAGGTGTAATATCTTTAAGAGGAATATATTCACCGTCAACACCGGGAAACAGCCAGCGGCAGCCCATTTGTCTAAAGTATTCGTAAACTGCAAGAAGCACGCTTCTGGGATTTGAGCCTGCGATAATACCGCCGCTTTCGTCACAGTCAATATAAAGTATATCATCAAGCTCGGTATCCTCAGCATCCGAAACATCGAGTCCGAAATCCTGCATAAGTCCCAGCTTAAATCCCTCGGTTGCTTCAGGGGCATATTTTATATGATAATTACCTCCATCGGGCATCATCATTCTCAGATATTTTCTTAGCTCCTCTGCCGCAAAATCTATGGGGCTTTCACATCTGAGCTTGTTTATATAATTCATAGAATTCTCCTTTATTTTTTAACGGCGTTAAGAAATACGCTGAGCGAGTCTTCGGAATATATTGGTACCATATCTAATCCGAAGCAACAGAACATTCGCATACAAGTGCCTCCGGAATTGAGTGTTGCTGCGTTCACGTCGCCCTCGTTGGTTCCCTCTACCGCAACCGGCATTCCCTGAGATATAGGAGAAGTGCTGTTTGTCAGAATCGAGAACGAGCCGTCTTCTTTTCGGAATGTAAGAATTTTTTCTTTCGTCGCTCTTATATACTTGGGAGCATCCTTGAGTATCTCATCAGAGATCGCACGAGCCTCCTTAGCGCCATCTTCTCCTCCGAATCTTCTCAAATTAGCCATAATGTTGAGAATAGAATACCACACGTTGAAATTGTAGCAAGAGGTTCTTGCAAATTCATCGGTAACAAGACATTTCATAGCCTCGCGTACCGCGAGCGTAGCACGCGGAATAGGGCGCTTTACCGTATCGTAAAAGCAGGTAATTTTCATAAGAGCGTTATTGCCCATATATCCTTCCTGTTTGCCCCAGAGTCCGTTGTGCTCGTTTTGGATAGAGTTCATAAAGTCTACCGCAACATCTGTAAGCCCTGCCGCCATAATCTGCTTTGACTGAGCTGATAACCGGTTACCGCATACATATGCGTTGTTTTGCCAATCCATCGAAGAAGCAAACGCAAGAAACGACTCTTTTGAGCGAAGCTCCTCGGGTTGTGCCTCAAGCTCACTTTCGCTTGCTTCTCCCTTTGATATTTTTTCAAGTCTTTCATATGCTGTTGGATAAGGAAGCTTAAACCCAAGCTTCTTCTGAAGATCCACCGCCCAGGCAAGGTCGCGGGAGATTCTCGACGGAACCTCGCGGCGGCCCTTCCACTGAGGATGATGGATATATCCGTCATCGGGACTTTGAAGCAAACATACAAAATCGGCAATTTTCTTTCTCATCCATTCGGGAAGTTCATCAACCGAATCAATAAGCTTTGTTCCCTGAAGAACATTAAGCGCCTGGTTTGTAGACTCTATATCCGGCAGGAAATAACAGATCTCGCCTCTGTATTCGGCACATTCGTTATCTCTTGCGGAATTAGAATAATAGAATCCACCTGTTTTCGGATCAAAAAGCGCTCCAAGCCAGCTTAAAAAACCGTCGGTATATATTGAGTAGTAATCCTGCATAGCTTCAACGAAGGCTTCGCCGTCAGCGCCCCTTTCGTTTACCTGATTTTTCAGCTTCTCCCAAAGAGAGGCTATTTCTTTTTTGCTTGTTGCCATTGTTTTTCTCCTTAGTGATTAACTCCATCCGTCGGGTGTCATATTTTCGGTTCCGCCGTCGTATTCATCGGAAAGATTTATACCGCATTTGTCACAGAAGGTATCCTTGTTTTCGTCGATATGCTCGTGAGGGATCACCTTTTTGCATTTGTCGCAGACGTAATCGTTATTCTCGTCGATACAGTTATGAGGCAGGATGTTTTTGCATTTGTTGCAGATATAATCGCCGTCAGCGTCGTAACAAACGTGAGGTAGATCTACTTTGCAAAGGTCGCATATGTCGTCGTGATCTGCGTCATTATGCGCATGTTCCACCGTTTTACCGCATCTGTCACAAAAAACATCTCCGTCGACAGATTCGCATACATGGGGCATCTCTTTATCGCAGGCATCACAAAGGTTATCGCTGTCCTTGTTATAACACTTATGCTCCTGAAGTCCGAGAGGATCGTCCTTGCAAGTAAGGTTAGTCTGAATATAGCTTACATTATCAAAATAAACAATGCCTTGATAATCACCGTAGGTAGCAAGAGTAGCGCCGGTGAACTGATTTACGAAGGTATACTCTGTTCCCTCGGGATCTGTGGTTTTCGGACCATAGAAGTTCTTTGTAACAAAGAGAAGCTCGCCGTTTATATAAACCTTAATTCTTACGGTATCCTTATCACCCTTGTAATATTCAAGCTTAAGATTAAACCACTCTTTTTCCTCTGCGTAGCTTGTGTAGTATTCGGAAGTACCGCCGGAGCTGTTGGAAATAGCGCGGAATCTGATTTTTCCGTCGCTGAGACGGTTTATCATAAGCATAAAGGCAGTTTTCTTATGATTACCCATTGAGAATATAAGTGTCGAAGGCACTTTATCGCAATAATCAAGGTACAAATCGGTTGAAAATACGGCAGCATTATACACGTTTTCCATCTTATGAGGAACAAATTTTACGTTAGCGCCATATGTTGCTCCGTCATTGAATTTTGAGAACTTGAGAACCTTGTTAGCCGCATTCTCGGGATCGTTTACGACCGTTGTGGTAAACAGCTCGGTGTTTTGTGATGCAACTATGTTGCCGGGCTTTCTGTTTATCTCATATTCCTCAAAGGTCAGAACATCGCTAGGAACATCCTTAGGAAGAGGCTCCTGTTTTCCAAGATCGTATTCAGGAAGATTCAGCTTCGCCTGATAGAGATTGAAATTATCAAAATACAGCTCACCGTTGAAATTCTTATCGGTGTGAATACGTGCGGTAGTAAACGTTGACAGCGGCTCATACTTTGTTCCTGGGGGATCGCTTTTTTTAGGACCGTAGAAATTGTTGCTGACGTAAGAAAGTCCGCCATTTATATAAATAAGTATTCTTGTGGTATATTGGTCGCCTATATAATACTCGACCTTAAGGTTAAACCATTCACCCTGCCCTATTCCGGTATCTACAAGATCGGGCGAACGAATGGGGTCGCTCGTGCTGGAAGTATCCTGATACCTTATCGTGCCTGCTCGAGATGGCGAAAAGGCAAGATAATAGCCAAAGGTTTCGCGAGAAGTTCCAAGCCGCAGGTAGAAGTAATTGCTCAGGAAGTTTTCATCATCTGCAAAGTCGAACATTATATCGGTTTCGAACACAAATGCGTTGTATTTTTCAATACGCTCGGTAGTTCCGAAATCAAGCTGACCGGTCTGACCGTTCGCCTCGATCTTTGTGAACCTGAGAACCTTGTTTTGAGGATCTTGAGGATCGTAATCAACGCCGAATGTCGTTTGCGCGGGAGAATTGTTGTTAATCGTTCGGGGTTCTTCATCAATCTCATAATCCTCAAAGGTAAGAGTTCCGGTGTTTTCAAACACCTCTTTATCTTTAATTACAGCACCGAGGTTTTCTATTTGATTAAGAAATACCATAGCGTCCGCGTGAGTAAAGATGTCGGGGGCAGAAAGTCCCAACGCTACAAACATTCTGGAGGTGATACCGGTAGAAGAGAGCGCGGAGGCGTTTACGTCTCCCTCGTTGGTGTAGGGAACTGCTACGGGGAGTCCTTGCGAATTTGCCGCTGACATTTCAGCTGTCTGCGAGAAGCTGCCGTCAGTCTTTCTGAAATTAGCAGTCTTCTTCGTCGTTATCTCAATCGCGTTAAGCATATCGCCCTCATACGCGACGTCCTCGGTAACGTATTTTAGCAGCATAGCTCTGGTATCTTTTATAAATTGCTCGCCTGCCACGGGGTCGGAGTGCTTTTCAAGCTCGAAGAGATTGCAAATACTGAACCAAACGTTGTATGCGTAGCAATCGGTTCTTGCGTATTCCTCGGTTCTCAGAGCGTCAACCAGAGAGTTTAGGGTCTGCTCGGGATAGGGGAGTCTTGTGTTAACGCCAAGCCCGGATTTTGCTATTTCGATATAAGCGCCGGAAATTTTAAGTAATCCGTTTATACCTTCATAGTCGGCTACTCTGCTCCAATGCCCCGTTGATTCATAGCAATGCTCGTTAAGCCAATCAATAAGTATCTGAGAGAGAAGATAATTTTTCCCCTCTTTTTTCAGTTGCTTATCTCTTGCAACGATTTGTCCCGCCTGAGCAGATAAGCCGTTACCTACGGTATAGGAATCTCCGTTAATGTTCAGCGTATCAAGCCACGCCTTAAAGGTAACGTCACTTACCAAATGGTCGGGAACGGCGGTAGCGGTTGCCACAACCTTTGATACGGCTAAAACGGAAGTATTTCGAAGCGGCTCGGTAAGAGATACCGAAGACACCTCAAGAACGCGATTTCCATCAGCGTCGATTCCGTCGTAATCCGAGCCGATAGCGTTGGGATATGTCGGGAGAGCACCGAGCTTTTTCAAAGCGCTTACAGCTTTGGAGAGATCTCTTGCACGTCTTGAAAGGCTTGAATCGACCATTTCGTGACTCCACTGCGGGTGGTAGAAGAAGCCGTTTGGATCTTGGCGGCTTTTAATAAATTTAATGATTCCGTCTTTTATAAAGTCCGGGAATGCCTTTTTAAAATCGTTGTCTGCGTAAGCAAATATTCCGGATTCGCTCAAAATATCCATTATCTGCGACGTGGATTCTATATCAGGCAGATAACCCTCGGTGTTTCGTGCCGAATTGGAATAGTAAAAGCCTCCGGCAACGGGATCGTAAAGATCCGCGAGCCAGCTTAACAATCCGTCGGTATAAAGCTCGTAATGCTGTTTTAGGGAGTTGACTAATATTTTGGCATTTTCATCTCCGCCCGCCTTAACGAAAACGTTATTCCACTGCTTTTCAAGCATTTCTTCGTCAAGCGCGCGCTGCTTCTCAACGAGATTTACGGTTCCGGAAAAAAGAATACCGCGACCGACGGTGAAAAGCGTGTCGGTTTCAATATATTCGTGAACCAGCTTTTCTATGGCGTCTTCAAGAGCCGAAACCTCAACGTAATCCTCGTTAAAGCTGTCGTATGCGATAGCAACGGTTCCTTCACCGTCGGAATATACGAGATATCTTGCATCAAAATAATCGTTTTTTTCGATTCTGTCAAGATAGGTATACGCTTTATCGGAAGCGGATTTTTCTTTAAAGTCGCCAAGGATTATCTCTTTTTCGGCGGTTTTAGTTCCGTCGGTAAGCAAACGCGTATAATAGTTCTCGTTCATCAGCGCAAACGATAAATCCTCTGCAAGCTCGTAATTTTCATTACCGGCAACGAACAGGTAGATATCCCCCTTGTCCGCCGAAGAATCGTTTGCGTTATTATCGGTGCTTTCGCCGGCATTATTACCTGCGTTCGCGTTCTGTGCGTTATCCCGCTTTGCTTTGCACGAGACGATAAGCAAAAGACATAAAACGAGAGTTAGTAATGTAAATATTTTTTTCATAAAGGGCTCCTTTCGTACATATGCAAAACTTACAAAACATACGGGATAGCCGCACTTCTTAATAAAATGGGCTATCGCTTATGCTTTTTTAGAAAAGCGGGGGATCGGATCGATCCCCCGACAAAAGATTATTTCTGGTAAAGTGCAAGGTTGTCTATATAGAAGGTTCCGGAGAGTGCGCCGTTTGCCCAGGTTTCAAAGGTGAGAACGGAATCGGGCGCAACGCAGGTTTCGGTTGCTTTGGACAGCGACTGAATGGTTTCGCCGGTTTCGGAGTTAACTATTTCAAGAGTACAAAGTGCGCTTGCGGCAGCCTCACCCTCAGCGGGTGTATATTCATAGGTGTAACGAATGGTGAAGTTAAGCATTTTGCCTGCCTCACCTACGAGAGCTGATCCCGTAACGGTTGAGCCGCTGAGATAAAGGTTAACCTGGTTTCTCGAGGACTGTGCCTGCATGGACATCTGTACTCCCGTACCGGTGCTTCCGGAGGTGGTAGCAAGAAGAGGACGGAAGTAAAGTATACCGTTAAGCTGGCTGGGATCAACGGAAATGTCAGCTTCGAAAACAAGAGTATTCTTGCCGCTCTGAGTACCTGTGGGATAAATTCTTACACGCTCGGTATTTGCCGTAGAATCGCAAACCACCTTTATCTTTCCATTTTCCCAAGACGTACCCACACGCATTGCAAACTTTGAGGTATCGGCAAGCTCATCTGCGGAATTAAGTCTGATAATTCCCTTTTCGGCAGCACTCTCATCAACAACGAGCTTTACGGTCATATTTTCATCAACGGTAAGAGGATCACCTATGCCAAGCTCCGAAACTACCGCAACACCGTTAACGTATTTGGTTACTTCCCACATCTTGTTATCGGTATTTTCCGCAGCAAGGTTTGCGGTTTCGCCATCGAGATAGAAGCCGTATGCCTCTCCGTCAACAGTACCGCCGTTTACATAAACGTAGTTATATTCGTTGAAGAGGGGAACGTCGTTTGACGGATCGTTATCATTATAATTGATGAAGAGATCTTGCGCTCTCGAGCAATAGTCAAGGGTGTCGAGGTAAAGATTTTTCTGCACGAGTCCCTTGCCCTCGGTCTTTGTGATAAAGCCTTTTTTGTAAAGCATCTCATTAAGATAGCTTACTATGTTGTAGCCTATAATTTCACTCTTGTATTCTTCACCGTCAACGGTGTTTACCGCCTGAACGTATATGGTTTTATCCGCAAGCTTCGGAGCTATACCGATAGTTCTGAATATGTAGCACGGCGTACCGTTTACATTATAAATATATGTTCCGTCATCTTTGTTAACGGCGGGAGTTCTGGGAGTTTGAAGCTCGTTTTGTCCCGCTGCATCCTCGTAAACTCTAAGAGTGATGTTCGAAACATCAATTCCCTCCGCGGGAACTGCGAAATACATATGGAGATTATCATCAAAGGAAACGTTCTTGCTGACAATCTCAGGTGTAACCGAGGTGTCTTCTGCCATTACGGTTACGCACATTGAAGCTGCCAAAATAAGGATAACTGAAAGAATAGCAATTGCCGGTTTTAATGTTTTTTTGATTGTTTGTTTTTTCATTTTTCTTTTTTCACCTTTCATAAAAATTGTTGTTTGAGCATAGCTTACGTCCATCCATCAGATTCGAGATTTACTTCATCGTCGGTGGACGTCGATATTACGTCCGAAAAGCTGAGTAAAGTAATCAACAGATTGGGGTTTTCGTAGTCAAGCTTATTTTCCTTTTTTGCGGATTGCACGAGGTTTCTCCTTTCTACACAACGTGTTATTTTATAATCGATCGGAATTCGTATTTATACCGATTTATTATCCTATAAAATCTTAGAATTTCAAAGTTCTATTTAGATTGTTCGATTTGCACAAAATCAAGACTAATGTTTGTAAATTTGTAACAAACTCATAAACAAATCAAAATGAAGCTTTGGTATTCTAACATAATTGTACATAAATATCGAAAAAGAGTCAACTGCTATTTTTAATCAAAAAGCCAAAATTCTTAAGGTGTTTTGGTCATCACTTTCAAATTACCGCAAAAATACAAAGAAAAAGCCTTGTTTTTTAAAGATTGGGGTTGACTTTTCAGCCTAAAACCGCTACAATGATTGTAGACTCGAAAGATGAAAGGAGACTTTTGGTTTCATGAGCGAATTTGACTATGGAGCGGAATATGCGGTTTTTGATTCGTTTGGAATATCCGGAATTATGTATGAGACAGAATGTACTTTGCATAAGGCGCAAAAGAGTTTTTCACGCTATTCCATGATATATGTTACCGATGGCAAAGGTCTTCTTCATACAAAATCGATTTCTAAGAATTTATTAGTGGGCAGCGTTGCCATTATCCCACCTTCCAGTGATTGGAGTGTTGAAAACATCGGTGGATTGAAATACATCCGCGTTATTTATTTTGGAACCGAAGCAAAACAGCTTGCAAATCAATTCGGAATCAAAAGAACGGTTAAAATTTATTCGGGACTTACCGATCTTGCCGAGCTGTGGGAGCCTTGTATTCAGCTACCTAACAACATTGCAGTCATAAGATGCAAGGGATTGGTATACTATACCTTCTCGGAAATAGAACGCCTTACCGCCAGCGATTCGGCGGCGAAGGATGCCCCCGATACCGCTCATAAAATCAAATCGTTTATTGATAACAATTTCACAGATAGCGAGCTTAACCTTAATTACATAAGTGAAAAATTATCCTACCATCCTAATTATATATCTTCCGTATTTACTGAGGAATTTAATCTAAGCGTAGTAAAATATATAAATATCCAGCGTATTCGGCACGCCTGTTTTCTTATGGAGCAAGGAGCTGCTTCTGTCAAAGAAATCGCCTATCTTTGCGGATATGATAATGCCGATTATTTTTCCTCCGTTTTCAAGGCTCAAATGGGAGTTACCCCAAAGAACCACATGAAGCACTTACTGATGAATATCAATACCGATTATTAACTTTTGTTATAAAATAAAAGCGATTGCCACTCCAGCTCGGACATTGCAATCGCTTTTATAAATAGTTGCTTATTATTTTCGGCTTTTTTCTTTATATTTTCGGTTTACACAAATAAAACTTCATGGTAAAATTATATAAAAAACAAGTTAGGGAGAGAACTATGTGTGAAAAAGAACATTCCGTAAAATTGCTTAATGCCAAAGATTTTGGAGCATCCGGTTCTACATTCGAAGCGGTGGCAACTACTGTTTCGGGAAGGCGTAGAATAGACGTTGATAACATAGGTGATTTTTCCGTGGGTGATGAGGTGATTCTCAACAACGGATATTCTCACCACGTTTGCGAAATGTTTATGGACAGACGCGATACTTCACCGATAAATCCAAGACCGTGGCAGCACGGAGCTCTTCTTAATGGCAGAGTTGAAATGCGCGGAACGCCCTCCGATGAGTGGGTGGCCTATTTTATAGACCTTTACCCGGAAGAGCCTAATGTTTTTCGCTGGACCAAAGATTACGGCAGAACCTGGCACGAGAGCATTCCCATTACCGAGGGCTGGATAGATCTTGACGGTGACGTTGAGGTCAAAATAGGAAGCTTTGCGGAGAGGGAGTGGGGATGCACGGCTATAATCGTTTGTTCTACTAGGCTTGTTGCTACAATAGAACGCATCGATGGAAATTCGCTTTATCTGTCAAAGGAAGCAAATCTTGATTCCAAGTGCGTTATTCGCCATTCCGATACAGCGGCAATTCAAAGAGCGATTGATGCGGCAATCAAAGAAAACAAGGGGGTATTTCTCCCTAACGGAAGATACCGCCTGACCTCTTCGCTTGTTATAAAGGATGCGGAAGGATTTACGTTTGAGGGTGAGAGCGGAGTAAACACTATACTCGACAACTCCCTCGGCGCTGTAGGAGCCGAAACCTACGTCGGCTCTTGCTTGTACGTAGAACGAGGAAAAGAGGTTAATATAAAGAATCTCTTTATGGTAGGTTGCGCAGGCTTCGAAGAGCGCGATCAATGCACAAATCTTCGTCCGAGAGGCGGAGATAGTGTCTGGGGCTTCTATTTTCATAAATCCAACGCAACCTGCGTGATCGATACCGAGAGAGTCTACATTGAAAATTGTCACGCAAGACGTATGTCCGGCGAATGCTTTTACGCAGTAGGTCAAAGACGTACTCCTCCCGATCCCGATCCGGAGTTTTACACGAAAAGCATAACTTATATGCGCTGTTCGGTAGAAGATTGCGCCAGAAACGCATTTAATACCGCTATACAGTCGGAACGCACTTCTCTGCTTTATTGCAGAATAAAAGACGTTGGCGGATGCGCCTGGGAGGGATCGTCAAGATTTACTAATATCGAGGGCTGTTATTTCAGAAACGCCGGCTCGATAGGAATCGGAAACTCCAGAAGACGTAATATATTCCACGAATATCTTACCTGCGGTCAGCATCATATTTCCGGCAACTTTTTCGAAAGCGGGTGTTCCTACAGCAAAGCTATGATAAGAGTTGGAGCAGCCGCAGCTCAGGTTATTATTACAGGCAATAGCTTCATCAACTTTAATTCAGACGCAATTCATTCATTCGGCGAAGGCGGTGTAGTTGATCTTCCGTCCGAGAACGTCATAATATCGTCGAATGCTTTTGATATGACTGCAACAGAAAATGAGTCAGAGTCTCGCTGTGCAATAAGAATAACGAACAATTTCGTAACCGTATCGGATAACCAGATATACGTAAGAGGCGAATGTGATAAAAACGTTAACGGAATTGAAATATCCGACGACGTAACAAGACTTCAGATACACGATAACACTATTGCAGGCTGCGGCAAAGCAATCGTTTCTGAAAAGGTTATCGGAAAGGTCGGAAGAGTGGCAGACGAAAAAACGTTTTACCGTGAGGAAGGCCGCCAAGGCGACGAAACCAAGCCGATGCTTCTCCGCCGCAGATCTCATCTTTACCGCGGATGGACGCTTGAGTGGCTTAAGGACGGCTCAAAGTCGAAAATTGATTTCTTTGATGCCGAAAAGCTCACCTTTAATCTTAAAGAGCCTAAAACAATCGAGGTTGGCGATGAATTTATGATCTACTCCGACGTAAGCGCTCCTTGGAATATTCACGATAACATTATAGATGATTGTGAAACTCCTCTTGCTCTTGATACAGAGGCAGGAAAATGTGCCGTACTTAGGAACAACATAATACATAACTAAAAAAGGGGCTGTCTCAAATTTTGCATTTGAGACAGTCCCTTTTCATATTAAAAAACAACTGCGGGAAGAACTACCGAAAGAATGGCGAATACAGTGGCGATAATAGTGTATCTGTTGAGTTTTTCCCCTATAATCGGAGTTGCGACGGCAACAGCCGCAAAGGCAAATGCGGAAGAGAGCGGAGTATATATCGAAACGTCCATCATACCAAGCAAAAGCAACTGAACAACAGAGTTAATGTTTGAGTTTAACGTGGTAACCGCTGAGTAAATTGTTTTTTTGCTCTTTACCATTTTCCATAAATCGGAAGGCTTGATTTTATCTCGCTTCATAGTAAACGGAAGAACGGGCAGAACTAAAAATGCACTGAATATATTCGTAATAAAGAAGAACGAATTCTGGTCAGTAACATTCGTGTCAGCAGAGTAGTACTTTAAAACCGCCGTACTCGCAGCGCCAATAAGAGACATAAAAGCAAGTGTTGATAAAACAATTATGAGCTTTTTTCTTTTTTCAGTTTTGCTTTCGTTTTCAGCTTCAGTTTTAGCTTTGTTGCTATTCCTGCCAATAAACATAACCGCAGTAGCACAAAGCATCATCACCACTCTTAACAATTTCTCGACAGTGACGACTTCACTAAAAAGAAACATTCCCATCAGTAGTGAAAGGATTAAGCTCATACTACCTGAAACAAAGCTTATAAAAGCAAAGGAAGCATAATTGTATACGAATACCGACGGTATGAGAGAAATGATAACTATAATACCGTATATCAATCCGTAAAGTACTACAGTCCAGTTGAATTCAAGATTAAATCCGTTTAACGCCCAAAAATAAAATAGTGCAAACAAGCTTGTTTCAAACACATAGAATAAAGAACCCGTAATACCGTTCACCGAAAAAGCGGTGCTGTTCTTTTTTCTCATTACGTCGCTTAATATTCTAGATAAGAAATGTATTCCAAATAGTATGTACATCAGTAGTTCTCCATAAGTTTTTTTACATAACACTTGAGAGTTTTGCCTACAATAATTTTAGCACAAACAAAGAAAAAATGTAAACAACTAAAACTAATACAAATACTTAAAATTTTAAGAATTGTTTTTCTTCTAGGTTTATTCATTCTTGATCTATAATCTTTTGAACATTCGACCCTTAGCGTTTATTCTTTGTTTTCAGTGGTAAAAAATTGTTGTTAATGACAGAATCCCGAAGAGCGATCTCCGGGATTCTTTTGAGGTTTTAAAAATAACACGCATAAAAAAATTACTTAACTTTTTGAGTATGAAGAGTTAAAATATATGTGGAGTTGAATCTTCTTTCGAGTTTTGGTAAAATCGGCTTGACCACATTTTTGACCATTTACAGAATTTTTCTGTGTGGCAACGGACGGACGTATTGGTCAAAAATGTGAAAAATTGCGGAATATACGGTTTATTTTAGAGCAGATTTGCTTATTTTGCATTTTAGAATGTCTTTGGGAGCACGATGTCAAAGGTAGCGTAGCGGCGCGAGGTGTTAGAAAACAACTAAGTGTTGTTTTCCCCGAGCGTGACCGAGCCCGCAGGCGAGAGTCAAATCCTGTCATTTCGACCAAAAAAGAGAAATTAGCCCTTGTGGTTATTTTCTCTTTTTTTACTTTGATGTGCCTGTTCGAAGCTGTTTTGCAAAGCGAAAGCAGGTTCGCATACCGCTTGCGGTATCTGCGTAGCATACCCTGTCATTCCGACCATCAATAGACGTTTGTCAAACAGTGTCAAACGTCTTTTTTATTTCATGTCAAATAGGGATCTCCTTATATCCAAAGCTGTTTTTCCCAAATGGTATTTAAGGAATTTGTTAAAGAGCTCGACGGTGGGAAAGCCGAGGCTTTTGCCGATTTCTTCTATACTGCGCTCTTCTTTTCGGAGCATCGAGCTTGCTTGGGAGGCTCTTAGGCTGTCGATATATTCCTTTGCGGTCATGGCGCAGGATTTTTTTACAATTCGGCTCAGGTGATCCTTTGTGCAACCAAGCACCGAGGCTATTTCACAGACCAAAAGAGGCTCTGCGGAGTGTTCCTTACAATACTTACAAAAGCTGTCGAAGAGCCTTTCGGATTTATCGTATTTTTTCGAGCAAAGAAGTCCAAAAAGCAAATCGAGCAGTATGACCTCGCACCTTTCAACCGGGGCGCCTGAGACAAATTTTTCGTAAACTCTTACGAAATTCAGATCTTCACCGCTCTCGGGAAAAAGAAGATTAATCCGCGACTCGGAGTCAAGGAATACCTCGGGCAGGCAGGAAAAGTCTATTTTATAGACCGCGCTTTTTTCTTTTGCGGTTATTTTTCTGCAAACATCGGCGCTTACTATTGCGCCATAACCGCGGTGCACTGTTGCACACTCTCCGCTAAGCTCGATTTCAATACTGCCGTCGGCAACGAAGATAAGAGACGTGTCGGAGGTAAAGCTCTCACGCAGGGGGGATTTATTATCTAAGGTATAGTATTCGCATTTTTTCAGGCTAAGCGAGGTGAAGCTTTTATTTCTGTGATAGGCGCCGTCTTCAAAGCAAAATTTTATCAAGTCGTGTTTTTTCCTTTCGAGATGTATTTTTTCCGTTGATTTTTCGCAAATGATGTGTTATAGTTATTATATAACACCTAACTTTGTTTTTCAAGTGCATCTTTAGTAAAAGTTTTGAAAAAGGAAAAAACACGATGGTAAAAGAGACTGTAAAAATAGAGCACAAATACCTGAGCTTTCCAACAAGCAAATCGGCAAAGAGCAAAAATCTGCTCTTTTTTGACGGCGGTGAGCTTGTTTATGACCTTAATATGAACCTTGATGTTATATCGCCGAATTTTACGGCTTATGTTGATGTTAGTCGATTTATGGGCAAGACGCTTACCTTATCTATTCCTCAGCAGACGCTTTTTAAATACAGCGCCAAGGACGAAATTCCCGAGGACACAGAGGAACAAAAGGCAAAGCGCCCTTACATTCACCATACTGTAAAAAACGGCTGGAATAATGACCCAAACGGCTTATATTTTTACAACGGAGAATATCATCTTTTTTATCAGTACAACCCCTGCTCCACCGACTGGGAGAATATGCACTGGGGTCACGCGAAAAGCAGAGACCTTTTTAACTGGGAGGAGCTTGATACGGCGGTATTCCCTGACAAGCACGGCACAGTTTTTTCGGGGTGCGCTTTTATTGACGAGAAAAACCGCTCGGGACTAAAGGAGGGGGAGCATCCGCCTATTCTTCTTTACTACACTGCGTGCGCAAATTCCTCGGAGCTCTCGCGCGGGACAAAGACTACGCAAAGGCTTGTTTACTCCGCAGACGGAGGGCAGACCTTTAAGGTTTATCCTAACACCATTGTGGAGCATATGGTTGCCTGCAACCGCGATCCAAAGGTTGTTTGGTGCGAGGAGATGGAGTGCTACATTATGGCGCTGTTTTTGATAAACGGAGATTTTTGCCTTTTGCGCTCTTTTGACCTTTTGAGCTGGGAGAGGTTTTACGACTTCAAAATTACGGGTGACAGCGAGTGCCCGAATATTGAAAAAATGCCCGTCCTAGAGGGTGGAAAAGTCGTTGGTTACAAGTGGGTAATCTTCGGTGCTTTTGGCACATATATCGTCGGAAATTTTGATAAAGATGGGTTTATTATTGAGCAGAACGCCTTTCGTCCTTGTTCGGCGAGTGCAAACTACGCCGGGCAAATCTTTTGCGGGACGGAGAATGAGGTTGTGCTTATTGACTGGATGAAAACGCAGGTTAAGGATGCGCGTTTTTCACAAAGCTTCAGCCTTCCTTACCGACTTTCGCTCGTTTACGAAAGCGGGCGTTACTTCCTTTGCCGAGATACGGTAAAGCAGTTTAATTCGCTGGTTAAGAGCGTAGAGTCTTATACCTTCAGTGGGGATTTGGAAATTCCTATTAACCCCGGGGCATACGAGATACAGCTTTCTGCAAAATATCCTGCAGGGGGCAAGACAACGCTCAACATTTTCGGTCACGATATAGTTATCGATACAAAAAAGAATGCTGTTTTTGTTGGAGAGGCCTCCTGCCCTATTTCGTTTGACAGAAAGAATATTGATGTTAGAATTATCGTTGACAAATACTCCTTTGAAATCTTTTGTGACGGTGGCAAATTCTTCTTTACTGCCTGCCCTGATATGGACGAAAACTTTACTCACCTGACGGTAAGGCGCGAGGGTGAGCCGGAAAAGGCAGAGCTTTGTGTTAAGGCGCTGAAAATTTAAAGGAATTGAAAAATGAAGATACTGGCTTTTGGTGAAATTATTTGGGATGTTTATCCTGACGGCAAGGCTCTCGGCGGCGCGCCCTTAAACTTCGCGATACACTCTGCAAAGCTTGGCGCTGACTCGTTTATTGTTTCGGCGGTTGGAAATGACGAGCTTGGCAAGGAGGCATTTCTTGCAATCAAGGAATGCGGTGTTTATACCGACTACATCGGCAAAAACTCCTATCCTACGGGGCGGTGCCTTGTTACTCTTGATGAAAACAAGCTGCCCTCATACAATCTTATGACTAATGCTTCATACGATTTTACTAGTCTTTGCGACGAAGAGACCGAGAAAATTGCAAAATCAAATTTTGATGCGGTTTGCTTCGGCACGCTGGCGCAAAGAAGCGAAAAAACGAGAGAGACCTTAAAAGAGCTTATTAAAGCGGTAGATTTTAAAACTATCTTTTGCGATATAAACCTAAGAGCGGGAAATTACGACAAGGAGAGCGTTCTTTTTTGCCTTGAAAACGCAAGAGTTTTAAAAGTAAGCCTTGAAGAAGCGCCTTATCTTACTTCTCTTAGAATATACCCTACTCCTCAGCCAAACACTCCGCACACTTTGGCAAAGGTTTTGTTTTCAAGCTTCAAAAACCTAGATACAATACTGCTTACTGACGGAGAGCGGGGAGCTTACAGCTTTAACGAGGACTACGTGTCACTGTTTTGCCCTGCGAAAAAGGTTACGGTTGTATCAACCGTTGGAGCGGGAGACAGCTTTGGGGCGGCGTGGCTTACAGCGCGCCTTTCGGGCAAAAATCCCCTTGAGTCCCTTGAGGGTGCGGTAAATTACAGCGCGGATGTTATCTCGGGAAAATATACAAAATAAGAAAAAGGGCTGACGAAAAGTCAGCCCTGAATTTTATCAAAAATTATGCAAGCATATCCACAAGGTCGCGAAGTGCGGTCTCAAACTTTGCGCCATACCAATGGTCGGCATCACCCTGAGTATTGATAATGCACTTTACGGTGTAGTCTGCGGCAATTTTTGCGGCAGTGAAGATGTCCTTATCATTCATAAGCGCGCCGGTGAAAGCAGAGGCGTAGATGTCACCGGTGCCGTGTGCGCCCTTACCAATTTTATCGTGCTCGTAATGGCTCATTTTGCCATTAGTATAAACCGCAACGCCGGTCTTGCCCTCGCGGTAGCCCACGCCCGTCATTACAACGGTTTTTGCACCAAGTGCGCAGAGCTTTTCGCAAAGCTCGGTTACATAAGCCTCGTCATAGCTCTCGCGGTATTCGCATCCGGTGAGGAATGCTGCCTCGGTGATATTGGGGACAAGGATGTCTGCCTCACCGCAAAGGGGCTTCATTGCCTCAACGTAATCCATATCGAAGATAGAATAAAGCTTTCCGTTATCAGCCATTGCGGGGTCAACAATGCGGACGCAATCCTCGGTACCCATTGTTGCCAAAATACTGCGGACATAGCCAATCTGCTTTATGCTTCCGAGATAGCCGGTGTAGATAGCCTTGAACTTAATGTTTTCCTTCTGCCAATGAGCCTGAATTGCGGGCATATCATCGGTGAGGTCGCGGAAAGTAAATCCGCTGAATCCACCGGTGTGAGTAGAAAGTACAGCAGAGGGGAGAATGCAGGTTTCAAGTCCGCAAGCCGAAAGAATGGGGAGCGCAACGGTCAGCGAGCACTGACCAACGCAGGAAATATCTTGGATTGTAAGAATTTTTTTGTAGGACATTTTAATTTCTCCTTGAATTTTTGTTTAGTTTATTGTATAATACATCTGATAACATTACAATGGTCAAAAACGGAGAATATTATATAACCAGATGAAATACAAAGTTGACAAAAGCGCACATCCTGTTTATTTGCAGATTTACAGACAAATAAAGGAGGATATAATAAAGGGCAATTACCCCTACAACACAAAACTACCCTCAAAGCGCCTTCTTGCTGACGAGACAGAGACCAGCACGGTTACTGTTGAGCATGCTTATGCTCTTCTTTGCGACGAGGGATATGTTGAATCAAGGGAGAGGAGCGGATATTTCGTTATTTTCCGCGTTTGCGACGGCTTTGCACTCTCGTCGGAGCAGAGCGCACCCACCGCTGAGGTTTTGCACACGAAAAGGAGCGGACCGAGCTTTCCTTTTTCGGTTTTGGCGAAAACGATGAGAGGTGTTATCAGCGATTATGCTGAGCAGATACTCGAAAAATCACCGAGCAAGGGATGCATACAGTTAAGGGTTGCGATTAAGCAATATCTTGCAAAAAATCGCGGAATTTCGGTGGATGCCGAGCAGATTATTATCGGTTCGGGAGCTGAATATCTTTACGGACTTATTATCGAGCTTCTCGGCAGAGAGAGGATTTACGGAATAGAAAATCCCTCTTACAAGAAAATCGAGCAGGTTTACAAGGCTTACGAGGTTTCGCTCGAGGCGCTTAATCTTTCGGCTGACGGAATTGAAAGCACCGCGCTTTTAAACACCAGGGCTAATGTTTTGCACACCACCCCTTACAGAAGCTATCCTACCGGTGTTTCTGCCTCGGCAAGTAAGAGGCACGAATATATTCGGTGGGCAAATTCTAACGGCAGATTCCTTATTGAGGATGATTTTGAGTCGGAGTTTTCGGTTTCCACAAAGCCTGAGGACACTCTGTTTTCACTATCGGGGGGAAATGTTATTTATCTTAACACATTTTCTATGACTATCTCGCCCTCTTTGCGAGTTGGGTATATGGTTTTGCCAAAGGGGCTTGTTAAGGCATTTGACGAGCGACTCGGCTTTTACTCCTGCACTGTGCCGACCTTTGAGCAATTTGTTATTGCGAGGCTGATACAAAACGGAGATTTTGAAAGGCATATAAACCGAGTAAGGCGTCACAAGCGCAAGGAGATGCAGGGGGTATAAAAAAACGGCAAGAACTCATATGCTTCGAATATTGTAAGGAATATTTGATGTCAAGGCGGTTTTAGTGAAAACTCAAGTCGTCTTATTCATTTTAGATTGACAATATACCTAATTCGTGATATAATAAATATGTTGCACAATTTTACACACTAGTTCTATCAATATAGATTTATGTTGATGAAAATGCAAGACTTCCTTATCACATCACTATAAACGTTAAATTGTGTAATAACAATGCGAGAAGCCATGTTTTAGTGAGCAGTTTTGACTACACACATTCTTATTGGAGGATACAAATGCAAACAAACGATTTAATTTTCAGCACGCAAAACATCAAGTCAAAGCCTGTGTGGGGAATATGGGTTTTTATAATTGTTTTTCCTATTATGGCGTTTGTCGTTTTTCCTATACTATGGGCATCAATATTAAGCGGATTTGCAATAGGAATTACTGTTGTCGGTTTCACTAAAATCAAACAGACACAAAAATCTTATGTTGAGTTACACAGTGATAAAATTATCGGCATAGATATCAAGGGAGTATCGTTTGAACTTCAATACAACGAAGTTGCTCGATGTGATTTTGCATCGGAAACAGTACGTATTTATTGTAACGGTGGTTATTATGTAGTGCGCACTCCCAATTGCGAGCAAAAAGTAATTAATATCATTAAACAGCAGAAGGCAATTAATGCTCAGTAATTTAAGCAAACAAAGCAAAACCAAATTCAGGCTACGTGATATAGCATAAAACAGAAAACCACGGCACAAATGAGCCGTGGTTTTTTCTCGTCATGCGATATCAAAAATATATATGAATGAAAAACAAGATACGACACACCTATTACAAGATATGCCGTATCATAATTAATCTATATCTTAGGTTAAGGACTAAAGTTCGTTTTTTTATACTGCTGTGGATTGGGTATAAATGATTAAAGTTTAAGCTCGGCTGTGTGGGGGCGGTGGTCGGAGGCGACTATCGCGGGAATGTCTGCCGAAATTATCTCGATATCGGGGCTTACGAAGATGTAGTCTATCTTCTCTCTCGGGTTATCTGAGGGGAAGCTTAAAAGCTCTTCGGAAAAGACGCTTGCGGTATCCTTCATACGCTCTCTTATAGGCAGAAGAAGCGGCGAGTCGGGGCGAAGGTTAAAGTCGCCCATAAGAATACATTTTTCTTTTTCAAGGTTAGCTACTACGGTTTTTACGGCGTTTATCTGCTCGTCGGCGTTGAGGCCGAAGTGGGTTACAAGCACTGTAATTCCCTGTTCCAGCTTAACCTTGAGCACCGCTCTTGTTTCGTAATATTTTGTGCCCGTTTTGGGGTCGGGGTCGGGGATTGAAATTGTTTCGGCAGATACAATCGGGTAGCGGGAGATAATTGAGTTGCCGTAAGGGCCGAGCTCGAAATCTATTGCCTTGCCGAAGTAATAATTAGGCAGGTCTGTTTTCTCGGAAAGAATGCGGGTTTGGTCGGTGTAATCCTCGCCTTTACCTGCTCCGCGCATTTCCTGAAAGCCGACCACATCGGGGTTGACCATTTTTATTGCATCGGCAATAACGTCAAAATTAATCTTTCCTTCGAGATAGGCAAGACAGTGCTGGGTATTAAAGCTCATAAATTTCATATCGTTTTCTCCTTAAATCAAATAGAAAGCAATACTATGGCAACCGTGCCAACAGCAACGCCAACCCACTGCCACCAGCGCATTTTTTCCTTAAAAATCAAGAGAGATGCAAGGGTATTGAGTGCAAGAGAGCCGACCGCGATAAAGGGATACACAAGAGTCGGAGAAAGCTCCGAGGTCGCAAGGGTTATAACGAGAAAATTGATAAAGAAGTTAAGCGAGCCTGCGGTGGCGGGAAGATACCAGGAGCCTTTTACGATAGACTTAAGGTCGCGCTTGTCCGCAAGGATAAATCTGAACAAAACGAAGGCAAATCCGATACCCGTGGCAACCACCATAAGAAAATCTCCGAACTCCGATTTAAAGTCTAACTGCTGAGTTCTCTGCACTATTGAGCCAAGAGAATTTCCGACGAAGTAAATCGAAATAAAGAGTATCCACTTCGGGGTTATCTTCTTTTTCTCGTTTTCCTTTTGCTTACCGGGGTAAAGACAGAGCCAAAGAGTCAAAACGACCAAAACGAGTCCTATTATTACCGTGGGCGTAACGGGGCTGTTCCAAACGAAAAATCCCCAGATACTCGTGGTTATCATCGAAAGCTGCATTATCAGCGATGAAAGCACCAGCGAGCCCTCGCGATAGGCGTAAACCGAAGCAACCATCGCCGCAACGTAGCCTAACGCAAAAAGGAAGGAGTACGGCAATACCGCAAGATTTATTTCGGGATTTAAGAGAAATTTTACGAGCCAAAGTAAAAACACGGCTCCCATTTGAATGACGTTGTAAATAGGAGATGCCGAGGCTTTGTCGGCGTTTTTACGGTTGTAAAAGCTTGCGCTAATTCCACAAGCCGAAAGAAAAAGTGTGGCAGAAACCATAAGTAGGTATGACATTTTTATTACCTCAACAAATCTTTTTTGCTCCGTAATAGATAAAGAGCATCTGCAAAAGTCTGCCGTTGCCGGAGGCGTTCGGCATCCAGGGGGCAACATAGGCATCGTGGTCATCTATGCGCTCGGGCTGAAGATACTCGGTTGTTACATTGTATTTGAGAAGCGCGTCGATAAGCTTCTTTTGTTCTGTTTTATTACCGATCTTTTCATAATATCTGAACAAATGGAGCTCAGCGGAGGTGGTATACCAGGTTCTTCCCGTACCAGTTGTCGAGCGATAACACGGCCATATAAGGCAGTTTTTCGATTGACCGCCGTGAGAATAGGTATGAAGAAGCTTTTCCGCATCAGACGTACCGTATCCCGCCGCGCCTACTTCAAGAAGAACGTAAGGATAAACATATCCGAAAGGATCCTTATTAAGCTCGGCTTCTATCTCGGGAATATTTTTCGGATCTCTCGGAAGATAGAGGAACTGCGAGTCACGCTGTTCCGTGGCAAATTTTTCAAATATTCCTTTTACAACCGAGAAATACTCAAGATATGCTTCTTCCGTTTCCTTCAAATACTTAGAATTATAAGCTTTCAAAAGGCTTACAAACTCACTATAGCATGAAAGAGTACCGCAATCGGTGCCCATCCACTGCTGAGCCTTGGAAATATGGTGGTCGGAGCATATTCCGGGCGGCATTAGTCCCGGTATGATTCCCTCTATGCTCTTTGACTTTGCGCGCTCGCGCTCGCAATATCCGAAGGCGAGCATTGCCGAGTCAAGGTATTTATCGAAGAGTGCGGAATTGCATCTTGCCGCCGCTGCAAACATGGAAAGCGCTGTGGAGGTGCGCGTGTTCCACGGAACGTGGGTGTAGAAAATTCTGCCCTTATTTTCCCCGCTCTTTTCCTGAAGCTCGCCGAAATAGTGGGCAATACCCCTATCAACGTAATCCTCGTAGCCGCCTATATAGCAAAGCGCGCGAACCATTTCAACCGCCTCGGGCCAATGGTAGCGCTGAGTTGCACCCTGACGCATTATTGTGTAATCTCTGTCGTGGGGGTGGGCAAACATCTGGAGCATTTGCGCAAGGAAGTTATAGAAGAGGGGTTTTACGCCCTTCATATCGGGGATATTTTTCGCCTTTGAAAGCTCGGATTTCCAAAAGTCGATGCACTCTTTTCTTGCTGTGTTATAGCTTTTCGGCTCTTGTTCACTTCTTGTAAAGGCAAAGGTAAAGGTGCGCCTTTCATAGGGGGAGAGGGTTAATTTTATGGTAAAATCGCTCTCGTCATCAAAAGAAAGGTCTGCCTTTTTATCAAGATAGAACTTATATTTTCCGTCGGTCAGGACTTTGCCCTTTACCTCGAGCTTTTCTGCTTCAAGAAAACGCTCGCGTGTAGGATTGTAGCCGTCATAGCCGTCGGGCTCGTTACATCCCGTAAACAAAAATTCCTTGCCGCGTCTTACAAGACCCGAAAGTTCTACTGTTTCTTCAAAGCCGAAGTTATTTTCAACGGTTACCTTGATATAAGCGGTAGGTATGCGCTTATTATCGCAAAAGGCTTCCTCGAAAAATGTCAGTGCATCAAAATCCTTTTTAAACGAGTGGACGGGAATTCCGTCACTGCGGGTGTTATATTTGACATTTTCGGCGGGCATCAGCTCGTGTGACCAGGTGTAATTCTGATAATTAGGGTTTCCTCTTTGTCTAAAGCGCAGGTCACTCTCGCGCTTTAAGGTAAACACCACCGCTGCGGAATCCTCGGTGCAAACACCCCAGAACATACCGTATTTCGGGTGCTCATAGTGGTGCTGAGGATTTTCGGGCGGTATTTCGCCTATCATTATCATAGAGTTAGGCCACATTGTTACAATGTTTTCTGCCTGAGGGGGATGAATATATCTTTTACTGGTAAAGGGCTTGCCCCAGGGATTATCGTGAGAGCTTAAATGTGACATAGCCGTTTAGTCCTTCCTTTTCTCAAGCTTTAAGGGATAGTCGCCGAGGTGCTCCATTTTAAAGCCGTTTGCTTTATAGGTTTCGTAATCAAACGCTTCAAGCTCGTCTATTGCAAGCTTGTGGAATTCATAGAAGTTATACCACCACTCGTAGCCTGTGCCAAGGTCTGCGTTAAGATATGCATCGGCAATATCGCAACCCATGGCGGGTGCTACATAGAATGCGCCCATTGCGAGTACATTTACACCGTTGCCGGTGATAGCTCTGAGGGCGGCGGGAACACTCTCAACAACGCCTGCGTGGACATGGGGGCACTTGGATGCTGCGATATGGATACCCATACCCGTTCCGCAGAAGAGGAGCGCACGCTCGAAGTTGCCCTCGGAAATCTGCGCACCAACGCGGAGTCCTACTCTATGGAACATATTTTCGGTATCATTAGGGTCGGAGTCCTTAGTTACTCCAAGGTCGGTTATCTTCCAGCCCTTTTCACGAAGGTGGTCACAAACTGCCTCTTTAAGGGGATATCCTGCGAAATCCGCGCCTACTACCAAATACTTTTCTTTAACTGTTTTCATTTTTTTATTCTCCGTTTGTATATTTTGCAAGCGCTTCGCCTGCTTCTCTACCTATAATTTCATAGCCTTTATCATTAAAGTGGCCTATTGCATTAAAGTTTTTATATTCATCGTTAAGGCTGAGCCTTGCGGGGGCATCGGTCAGCATAATAAAGTCGGGGTCTATGGAGGGGAGCTTTTCCTGCGCTCCCATTATAATTTCGTCACGCGTTTTTCCATACTCGTTGGAGGCAACGCAGTTTTTATACCAAACATTTATTGCGCAGAAATATCCGACCTTGATAAGACAAAACTTATCGATACCGAAATCCTCTTTAAGCTTGTTTTTATAGCTTATAATACGCTCGGTATACTCCTGCTCGGTGGTTTCGATAACCGCGTCCGACTCGCCCTGAAGCCATATATAATAGATGTTATCAACCTTGCCGAGAGTTTTTGCGTATTCTATGCCTGCTTTGATTTTTTGCCTTGCGTAATGGTATCTCTGAGTGCCGTAAAGCCACTGTCCGATAGTAGTGTTACCGCAGGCGCAAGGAATAGCGAAGACTTCTCTGCCCGAGTTTTTTATGTAATTTTTGCAAAAATCGGGTAGCAGTGAGCCACCTTCCTTTGCTGCGGCGAGAATATACTCCGAGAAGTTTTCACCGGCGGGGTGCTGCATAGGCTTTACGCAATTTTCATTCCATTTATATTCAACGGCTCCCTCTACGGGGGCGTTGTCGGCAGGGAGCGTGTAGCTTGCTCCCTGCATATTACTTTGTCCGCCAAAGATTATAATGTCCATTTTTTGTTCCTCAATAGTAGATTTTTACAGGACCGAAAAGTCCGCCCTCAAGGTTGCTTTCGCAAAACGCCATTTGCTTATCGTGATAGGGGGAGAGTTGCCATTTTGCAAACTTTTCAAAGGTTTTGGTATACTTATATTCGTTCGAGGCGGTGTTTGTCACTCGAATTTCGAGAGTATTCTTATCCTCCAGCATCTCGCAAGGAATACTGATTACATAGGGATATGCAATCAAAGTGCCTATATGTTTTCCGTTAAGGAAGAGATTCGCCGAATAGTTTACCTTACCGAGGTCGATTTTAATATACCTTGAGTCGGTTTTTGGACGGGCAAACTCGGTTATATAGGCTCCCGTACCCGAGAAGCTCTCGCCTACCCTCGCTCTCCAATCGCCGAGAGAGACAGGCGAGGGATTTTCATCAAAGCTCTTTCGGTAAATTTCCATATCTCCGAGAATGAACTGAGAATGCCTCTTGAAAAGAAATTCTCCGTCAAGGGTTATCTCGTTTTCGGGATCGTTTTCAAGCTCGAAGCTCTCGTCTGTATAGAGGAGGGCTACTGTCTCGCCCGAGGCGAGCGAAAGCTCAGCCTTGCCGTCTTTTACGCAGAGAGCGCGGAGCTTACCTGCGGTAATATCCACAAGGACGGGTGCTTTTTCCGAAACCGAGAGGCTGAAGCTTTCAGGGGCAAAGCTTTGGTTAAAGATGATATCAAGTCTGCCGTTTTCAAGCGACTTTGAATAGGTGCGCAGATTACCGGAGGAGAAGTCGGCAGAAATGTCGGGAGAGGTAATTCCTCTGCAATTTTCCACCATTTCTGCTCCCGAAATTGCGGGGGTAAGAGGAGATGTGACAACGGCAACCCTGCCGCCCTTGGCAATGAATTTTTCAAGCTTTTTGACAACTCGGTCGGGAATATATTTTGAGGGGGGAACAACTACCGTTTTGTAGCTTGCTTTACCCATTGAAATAACACCCTTGTTGAGCATATCTTCATCGCACAAATCGAAAACATCATCGTCAATTATATCGAAATATGTACCGTCAGCTTCAAGCTCAAAGCCTGCTTTTTCATAGGCGTCGCAAACGGTTTTTGCATTCGCTCCCGACCAGATGTCGCACATAGGATAATAGAGAGCTAAGTCAACCATTCTTTCGCCGAGAGAGGTGATATATGCGAGTCTTTCGGTGTACTCGTTAAAGGCTTTGAGATCGGTGCTTTCCTGAAGCTCGGCGCCATAGTTAGGACGCTCGCCTGTCATAAAGAAACCTTTTCTGCCATAATTTATCACCATATAATTGAAAATATTGATTCCTCGGATAGCCTGGAAGCCTATGGTATAACGCATTTGGTCATAGGTGGTTCCCTGACCGTAAACACCGAAGCTTTCACTAGCCGAAAGGTCAACGCCGATCTGTGCTGCGGCGGAGGACGCATACCTTGGGAAGAAGCGGTTTTCGGCAGTAATTATATCGTCAACAAGCTTCTGCTCGGAGGGGAAAATCTGACGCCAGATTGCGTCAACGGCGGGGATATCAAAGTTACGAAGAGAGCGCATAACATGGTAGCTTGCACTCCTTATGCTTCCTCTCGGGTGGTCGTCTCCGTTAAGGTGGCCCACGAAGGACATACCGTGATCGTTAGACCACTTTTTCTCTCTTTGCAAATAATTCTTGCAGAAAAGCTCGCTGCAAAGGTCGTACCATTTTATTATTGCAAGCGCGGAATCCTCGGGGACGGAATAGTCCTCCTCGGGCAGGTAAAGTCCGTCGCAAATTTTGCCCAAAACATCAAGATGCGGTTTTATGGATTCGCCGTATCTGCGCTCGTATTCGGCTTCTATTTCAGGGCTGAACGGTACGGGGGTCGGAGCGCAAGGCTCGTCGGAGAAAACGGCGGTAATTTCCTTGCCGAAATGCTCGGAGAGGGTGCGAACATATCCGGGGAAGGTTTCCTCGATAAAGGCATCGGTGGACTCGGCTCTCGTAAGGTCGGGATAGTCGGGAGTTGCGGGCCATTTGAAGTAAAAACGCTCGGAGAAATACTCTTTAATCTCGGTATCCGAGTCGAAGATATACCCCTTCTCTATCATCTTTCCGTTTGGTAAAAATGCGGAGGAGGCATCGGCAGATGGGGTATAGCTCTCCCCTGCCTTAAAGGTCAAAATTCGTTTACCGAGACCGCGCCTTGCAAGATCAGGGCGCTTAAGAAGCACCCTTCCGCAGGCACCGCCTGAGGGCCAACCGCCCTCGTCATATATCCAAGCCGCAAGTCCTCTCGAAAATGCCGACTTCAAGGCGTAGGCATACGCCTCATAATACGGCTCGGTGAGGTAGTCGGGCTCAAGCATTGTGGGCATTGTGGAGGGGCGGAATGTTTTCGGCTCGGGGATTATGTAAAACGCCTTTATTCCAAGACTTACGAACTCGTCAAGCTGACGGTCTGTTTCTTCCTTGGTAACGGGGGCATTCCATACCCAGCTGTAAAATGGAGAGTAGCTTTTTTCGGGGTTTAAAAAGGCGGATTCGGTGAATTTTTTGTCGGTTACTCTGAAATTCTTGTTGTAATTCATAATTATTTCCTCAAAAGATAGTCGCAGACAACACCCGCAAGAAATTCATAGCCATTGTCATTAGGATGAAGTCCGTCAACGGTAAACTCGTCGCCCGTATTGACAAGAGGCTTTGCAAAGCCATCGGAATAAAGGTCGATATAATCGATAGCATAGTCGGAGAGGATTTTACGCATTACATTGACATACTCCTCAAGGCTTGCGCCACACTCGTCAGCATTTTCGCCCTTACAGGCCTTTGGCTCTTCGTCAAAACGGCGAAGAGGAAGAAGGAAGCAGAGCTTTTCCTTACCGTATTTTTCGATCAAGGCGTCAATGAGCAGATAAAGTCCGCCCGCAAAGCTGTTTTCATCCCTTTCGCCAACCCTGCCAAGGTGGAGATTGCCGTGGCCGAAGTCGTTTGTTCCGCCAAAAATGAAAACTCGGTCTGCCTCGCTCGGCATTATTGTCAAACGAAGTCTGAAGTCAAAATCCCATTTTGTCGATGCGGAAACCCGCTTTTGCCTTGCAATTCTTGTACCGCTGATACCGTAATTTATTACCTCGTGTCCCGTTTTTTCGCCAACGAGGCTTACATAATTTTTCTCGGGGGCGCTGGCTCCCACGCCCTCGGTTATACTGTCACCCAGAAACAAAATTCTCATACTTTTATTTTCTCCTTAACAAGGTCATAGATAGTATTTTTTGATTATAGCACGATTTTTTTAAAAGTTCAATAGAATTATCCGACAATGGCGGAAAATTCATCTTTGCAATATAACAAATCGATTATAGCATAGAAGAAATCGGCAAAGCTATAACAAAACATAGTTAAACTTGAATAAAATCGTCAAAGTTTAACAGCCCGACAGCTTTTGTCGGGCTGTTTTTTCGGCTTTGCGGTCGGGACTAATTTTTCAGCCCGTTTTTATACTCCTTTGGAGATATTCCGTAATACTTTTTGAATATTCTCGAAAAGTATGCAACATCAAGGATACCGCACCGCCCTGCGACCTCGCTAATACTGAAATCATAAAGGTTCATCAGTGCCTTCGCGTTTTTCATTCTTACGGAAGTAAGGTACTTTATAGGTGTCATTTTCGTTACAGAAAGGAATTTCGCCCTTATGTAATCCTCGGCATATCCGCTTGAATTGAGGATAGTAGTAACGTCAATATCCGGATCTGCAAAATTCTTCTCAATCTCGGCACTGATCTTATGTATAACCGAGTACATATTCGGCTGAACGTCTATATGAAGCAGCAAAAACTGAATAAAGGATTCGCAAAGGCTCCTTGCATACTCTTCATTTATATAGATATTGCGCATTATTGCCTCGGCAAGAAGTCTGCCCTCACCGTAATCGTTGTCGGTAATTTTATGAAGGTCATCGGCAGAGAGCGCAAGTCTGTCAAAGCTGCCGCCAATATTTATGATTTTGTGACCGTGCTCGGAATAAACCGAATGCTCAACTCCGGGAGGAGCAATAAAAATACATCCGGGATAAAAGGCGTATTTTTTATCACCGCTGCACATCATTCCGTTGCCCTCGCGGACTACCATTATCTCGTAATGGCCGTGTGTATGGGAGCGATAATAGTTTTCGCCATCGTTTGTCAGCTTTGCGTAAATCAACTCTGCCCTCTCCTCAAATATATGTTTTTTAAAATTATAACACAAAACTATCTTTTGTGCAAGTATTTGTAGTTTTTTTTATATCTTTTTTCAAAGTTTTGTGCTAATATAATATATAGGAAGGGATCTCTTCTTGAGTTAAGGTGGGATTTTTTTACCAATCCAAGTATGTTTTTTCCAACCTTTGCAAAAACATTGTGCAAAGGTTACAAATTTGAATTGTTGTTTTTGTTGATTTTTTAATACATGCATTTTGCACGGCAGGTAGCGTATGAAAACTGAAATTTCAAGTGAAAAAATCACGTCATTCGTCGGCGATATTCTTCCCGTTTGGTTGATTTGCGAGGATGACGTCAGTAAAGAGGATATAAAGTGGACTATCATCGGCGAAGCGGCGCACATGCGCACATTTGAAAAAGAGGATTACGCTTTTCGCCAGCCCGATCCGCGCCCCGGATTTACCCACGGAGTTTTGGTCACGCTGGATAAGCCGGGCAAAGCAGTTGTCAGTGCAGAATACGCAGACAAAAAATACTCCTGTGACATTCTCGTGAGAGAAGCGGTGCATACCGAGAGCGGAAGAATGAATTATTACACCGCCGATCTTCACAACCACACGACTATGATCCACCGTTACGAGGAGCTTCACTTAAGAAACGGCGACTTTCAAGAGGATTACGTACGGTATATCAAGGAAAAGGACGATATTGATCTTTCGGTAATTTCCGACCATGCCGACGTTATTGACCGTTGGGAATTTTTCAAGGGATTTATTGACGTTGATACGGCAAAACCCATGAACCCGATAATTTTACCCGGTTCGGAATCGGAAATAACCTTGATCGAGGACGACCGTTACGGTCAAAGCCACAAAAACGCAGGAGAGATCGTCGTTCTCTGCGCTGACGATATTGCCGCCGTTAAGGATTACGGTGAATTCCTTGATCGTATGAGCACAAGCCCCCACATCATTGCAATTCTTGCCCATCCCCAGGTTCTCGGATTTGACAAAAACGGTATTTGGAACTTTTCTCTTGAAAAACACAGGGATGACGGCTTTAGGGACGTTGTAAAGCTTATTGAAATGGGCGATGCCAGAGTCGAAAGCCGCGACGACGATATTATCAACGAATTTATATATTCCGTGGCGCTGGACAACGGTTACAGAGTTTCAACCACCTGCTCTTCCGACAAGCACGAAGCTCCCTGGGGCAAGGAGGCTTGCGAAGGAAAGACCATCGTCATGGCTCCCGAAAAAACGAAAGAAGCCTTTATTGACGCTCTGCGAAATGGTCGCTGTTACTGCTCGGATAGCGGAAACATAAAGCTTTACTGCGAGGTTAACGGCAAGGCACTTCCCTGCGACCTTGAACCCAACGAAAAATACCGATTCCACGTTGAGGTTGATTATTTTGAAAAGGACGAGGACAGCGTTCCCGTAAAATGCGCAGTTATTTCGGACTACGGAAAATGCGTTAAAGAAATTACGAATGCAGATTTTTCCTCCTTCGATTTCGAAATTGAATCGGATAGTGCAAGGTGGTTCTACCTAAGACTTGAGGACAGAAAGCACCGCAAAACGCTCTCCCCACCCATCTATTGCACGAGAGAATACGATCCGATCCTGAAGGACGAGCCAAATCCTATTGATAAATCCGAATTTGAAGCAAAAGAGCTTATTTCGGGAACGAACGCTTCGGTTATCATAAACGACAATCCCTGCGAAGCCTTTGAAAGCGAGCTTGGTCAAGCTGAAATTCTTATAGATATGAAGAAAATTCACGAGATCTCTGCTCTTGGGCATTATCCTTACCGCTTGATCAGAAAAAAAGAGGTCGATGCGGCGCCGATAGTTGCATCGTTTGCGGGAGAATACGAGGTTTCGATTTCCACCGACGGCAAAAACTTCACTACAGTAGCCGAGGGTGCTGTCAGAGTCTACGGTGGCGAGGTAATCATAAGATTTAAACGATCCAAGGCGAGATTCGTAAAATTCACCGTGAAATCCAACGCCGGAAAAATGACGGGATACCCGAAATACGAAGGCCTCGGACTTAAGATCGGAGAGTTGACGGTTTTTGAATAAAAACAATGAGAGGTACCTCTCATTAACCAACCAAGTTGGTTAATGGCGATTAGGCGGTTTATTATATTTTGGTTTTTACCGAGCAATCGGCAAAAATATAAAGCAGTTCGCAAAAACATTTAGATAAACGAAAGAAAGGAGTAACGGTATGCCAAAAGAAAAACAGGTCTACCAAAATGCAGACGTTGAAATCGTCGACTTAAAAAACAAGGACATTATTACTACGTCGAGCGTGAGTGATTGGCTGAACCCGGACGGCAACGTCGACAGCGAAGGTTGGACCTAAGCGCTAAGCGCAAAATCCGAAAGGATCAAAAAAACGCCCCGCGGGGCATTACAAAAAAACAAATTTTTGAAAGGAAAACAAAAAAATGAGCAAAAACACTAAAATCTTAGTTATGGTTCTTTCCCTTGCCCTTATGATCGGTGCAGCGGTTGGAATCAACGCTTCTGCTACTACCGATAGCGAAGCTCCCGTAATCGTTTCACAGAACGTTGAATACGGCGGAAACTACGCTCTTATGTATGCCGTTAAGGCAGACTCGGTTTCCGAGAGCGTAACTCTTAAGGTATACGACAATGCAGCATGCGAGGGTAATGCTTTGTGGACCGGCACTATTGCCGCTACCGAAGCTAACCAGCAGACCGTTAAGGGCGTGCAGTGCTACGTATTCACCACCAACGGTATCCCCGCAAAGGATATGGACACCCAGTTCTACGTAAAGGTTTCTTCCACCACCGGTGAGACCGTTAAGAGATACAGCGTTGCAGAGTATCTTTACGAGCGTCTTTACAAGAACGGCGTTGCATTCTCTACCACAGAGGGTGACATTAAGCGTGCAGAGCTTTACAACACCATTCTTCTCTACGGTAAGCAGGCACAGGACGTTCTCTTCAACTACGACGCTAACCCCGATAACGACAGAGATACCTTCGTTACCGATATGAAGTACGTTTACGTTGCAGATGGCGCAGGAACTGTTGACGGCACTTACGCTTCCGGCATTTTCGTTAAGGGCGCAAGCGTTACTCTTGCGATAGACAAGGCTATCGAAAGCTGGGATCTCTACGATGCTACTACCGGCGCAAAGATCAAGTCTATAAACGCAGGCGAAAGCTTCGCGGCAGATACTCACGTTAAGGCTGTTGCAGTTGCTACATACAGAGGTACAGGTAAGTATGCAAACTATGCGGATACCATCAACTACACAGGCGCTACAATGGACGCTCTTATGGCTTCCAAGGACGTTACCACAAGCACAAAGAGACCTCTCGGCACTGCTAAAAAGGTCACCTTCTCTGACGGTGCTCTCGTATTTACAAGTACCGGCTCAAGCTGGGGTTCTGTTGACTTCTACGGTCATAACCTCGACAACACCTTCGTGCTTGACACCGACTTCTTCATTGACGGCGCAACCATAGATAAGAACCGCGCAAGCTACTTCGTTGGTCAAACTTCTTCTCAGATCGGTACAGCAGACGGTACTCTGTACGGCTTCGCACTTCAGATCTATTCCAATCCCGACACAACTGTTGGCGGATATATGCTTGAGATAAGAAACAGCGATCTTCCCGTTGCTATCCCCGCAGGCAAATGGGTAAACGTTCGCCTTGAGGCTTACGGTACAGCTACCGGATCTGCTATGAAGCTCTTCATAAACGGTGAGCTTGCTGCCGAATCAACAGTTTCTGCATCCATCGCATCTCTCGCAGGCCTTCAGTTCTGCCACTGCTCTACTTCCGGCGGCAACGGCTTCTCCGCAGGTGTTATGAAGCTTGACAACACCTACTTCGGTTCTATTCCCTTTGCAGGTGAGCGCGGAACGGGTGACTACGCTGAATCCGCTCTTAACTACACCGGCGTTACATTTGATTCCCTTAAGGCTGACGGTACTATCACCGCAGTTAAGACCGGCGCAACCGTTTCTGAAAAGACTCCCGAGTCTGACGCTGCTCTTAAGTTTGACTACAAGGCAAACTCTACTTGGGGTAGATACAGCTTCAAGAACGCTACCGAGGTTACCGACAGCTACGTATTCGAAACAGATATCTGCTTCAACAATATTTCTATTCCCGCAGGTCGTGGATTCGCATTCTACGGTACCTCCAATCTTTCCGCAGATGCAGGACTCTCTTTCTTCGGCTTCACACTTGTAAAGCTTGATGACGGCGGATACGGCGTTCGCCTTAACAGCTCCAAGAACACTCCTTACGCTATCAACCAGGGCGAGTGGTACAATATCAGAGTTGAAGTTGACGCTATTTCCAACTCCACCATGTATCTCTACGTAAACGACGTTGTCGTTGACACATACAACTTCACAAACTCTCTCACCGGCATTATGGGTGTTCAGCTTATGTGCTGGTCTACTTACAGCGGCACAGAAGGCTTCACCGGTGAAGTTTACGTTGATAACACCTATGTTGGCGCAAAAAAGTAATTTATAAGCAAAAAAACAACTGCTAATTAATTGTTTCAGCCGCCGCACTCAAGTCACGGCGAGCAACGCTCTCTAAAAAAAGTGCGGCGGCTGTTTTAAATTTAAAATTCTTACAAAGCTTAAAAGTTCAAATCAAACAGTTTTAACCACTCATTTTTTGAGGTATAAATTTATGAACAAGAATTTACTCATAGGCGTTGAGCCTAAGCTAGCAGAGGCTCTTGACAGCCTTATTTCACTTTTTGATATGAGAACCATGCTTTGGTTCGCAAGACTATACGACCCCGAAACGGGCGCATTCTATTATTCTAACAGCGGAAGAGATTACGAGGGCTTCGGTCCCGATCTTGAAAGCACGGTGCAGGGATTGCGCTGTGTTGCTAACCGCGGTATGCTTGACAATTACGGCTGCAGTCTTAAAGACGCATTGCCTAAAGATATAATAAACAAACTCCTTAACTTTACGATCAACTGTGCAGATCCCGACGGATATTATTATCATCCGCAGTGGGGCAAAAACATATACGTTCAGCGCAGAGGCCGCGACCTTACTTGGGCAGAACAGATATTCGAATGGTTTGATGCAAAGCCGCCTTATCCCACCGCAACCCAGCTTTTGGCACAGGGCGAGCAGAACAAAGACGATGCAAGCTCTGCCCTTCCCGATTATTTCAAGAGCAAGGGCGCATATATAGATTATCTTGATTCTCTTGATTTTGCACACAAATCCTATCCTGCAGGAAACACGCTAAACGCACAGTATCCACAGATAAAAGCGGCAGGACTTCTTGATGCCACCTGCGAATATCTCATAGCTCACCAAAACGCGAAAAACGGTCTTTGGGAAGAAGAGATAAGCTACGACAGCGTTTCGGGACTTATGAAGGTTGCGGGATTCTTCGGCAACGCGGGAATGAAGCTTCCGAACTTTAATCGAGCAATAGATTCCTGTATTGATGCAACCCTTTCCGATCTTCCCGCTGCAGCGGTAGTTCAGGTGTACAACCCTCATTCGGCGGTTTCAAGCCTTACCGGCGGTATGAAAAAAATGGGTGACGAAGATGCTGTTGCATACAGCAAAAAAAGGTATCTTGACAACATTGTTCCGCTTATTGAAAAAACAAGAGATAAGCTTTTAACCTTTAGAAAGCCGGACGGCTCGTTCTCATATATGCCCGACAGGTCGGCTTGCAAGTCGCAGGGCGCGCCCGTTGCTATCTATATGGAAAACGAGGGCGACGTTAACGCTACGACAATTGCTATGAGCGGCGGTGTCGGAATGCTTCTCCACAATCTTGATATGCCGTTTAAGATTTACGACAGCAGTGATTTTGCTGAATTTATTTCGGTGCTTATGGCTCAAACGGTTGTAAGGAAAAAACCGGTCCCCGAAGGAAGAGAAAGCTCTCCCGGCAGATTCTGATAAAAGTAATGTTTTAATAAAAATTATGTAATAAGGAAGGAAAGTTTAATGAAAAAAAGCTTAAGTTTATTACTTGCTATTTTTGTTTTGCTCTTGGGGCTTAGTCTTTCATCCTGCAATTCCAAAAAAAATGATAAGGATAAAACTGACGATTCTGCTTCAAACAACAGCACGACAAATCCCCCGAACTCAAGCACCGATGCTTCGGGAGCTATTTCGGAGGGCTCGAAAATTACCATTATTTACTCAAACGAAGAAGGAAGCAAAGAAACGGCTAACCAATACAGCACCCTTCTTTCAAAAATACAAACCGCGCTTCTTTACGGCGATGTGTATTACGATGCCGTTTACGGTCAGGAGTCCTCTTCTCCCGTAAAGTATGAGATCATCGTTGGTAGATCCAATCGCTCAATTTCAACCACCGCTTACAAAAGACTTTCGAGAGTTGAAGTTTCAAAAGAAGAGGAAACCGATTATCTTCTCGGTTACGGAAGATGGATCGTTTATGCCGAGGGCGGCTCTATTGCCATAGCTTACGATGATGACGAGCATCTTGCCGCAGCTTCAAGCGCGATCAATGCTCTTATTGACGGATATTTTTCCGGCGGTGCTATTTCGTTTGAAGACGGAGTTCTTGCCGAGGGCGTAGCAGACTATTATTCTGTTTATGAAAAACAGGATCAAGAGCAATTAGATCAGCAATGGTTCCGTCTTAAGGAGCTTCTCGGCGAGGACATTACGGCAGCTTTGCAAAATCTTTACGGAATTTATTCTGACGGAATGATCGAATGGATGGCTAACCTTTGGGAGCCGTACACCTGTGTATGTACTACCGAGGAATGTACGCATTCTTCAACCTACTGCGGCGGCGGAGCATTCTATTACTCCAATTCCGGCCGTAACACCGAAGGCTTCCTTCCCGACTCGGAATCAACAAGACAGATTCTTTATTTCCTTGAAAATTCGGGTATGCTAAAGACCTATAAGCAAATTCCCGATGAAATGAAGGCCGGTATCGTTCGCTTTTTAAAGAGCCTTCAAGACCCCGAGTCCGGATATTTTTATCATCCGCAATGGGGTGACACTATTTCAAACTCCCGACGCGGACGCGACCTTGGCGACTGTACTACCCTGCTTGTTGCCTTTGGCTCTGCACCTACATACGATGCTCCCAACGGAACAAAGGGTGACGGAATTTTAGCAGACGGAACTCCCGTTGAACAAGCAGCGCCCGCATCCCGCCTTACCGAAAGGCTTGGTCTTTCATCCGCTGTTGCAGTTTCAAAGGTTGTGCCCACCGCGGCGGCAATTCCCGCACATCTTGTTGACAAAGAATCCTTTGAAGCTTATCTTAAAGGACTTAACATAAGAGAAAACTCCTATGGTGCGGGCAACGAGCTTGCTGCACAAATGTCCGAAATTATACAGCGCGACAAGGTTCTTAAAGCAGAGGGCAAAAACTACTCGCTTGTATCTATTCTTATAAACTTCTTAAACGAAAACCAGAATCCCGACACCGGTGCTTGGGACTGGCCTATGGAAAACGATACCAGAGGAGCTTACCACGCAAACAACGGCGTGCTTAAAATCTCTATGGTTTACAGCAATGCCGGCGTTTTGTTACCTAACTACACAAAGATGGTAACCAATGCAGTCAACACTCTTCTTGACCCCGCAACTCCCGGTGCAGTTGTTGACGTTTACAACGTTTGGTACACTCTTTCTATGGTAAAGGGTAACATTGAAAGCTACGGAGGCGAAGAGGCAAAAGCGCATCTTGCGGCATTCCAGGAAGAGCTTCTTGCGAATGCGGTAACTCTTATTGACGCTACGAGAGAAAAGCTTGTTATTTTCTTGAAGCCCGACGGTTCGTTCTCTTATCACCCGAAATATTCATCCTCTAACTCCCAATCTGCAACCGTTGCCGTTCCGCAGAGCGAGGAGGGTGATGTTAACGCAACGACCATTTGTTGTACCGGTACTATCAGCACAATGTTCAACGCCCTCGGACTTACGAAGCTAAGACCGCAGATCTATACCGATGTTGACTATATGCGATTTATTCACATCATTGAAAATCTCGACAAGGTTATAAAAGACGAGATTCCTCCTCTTGAAATAGAAGCCACCGGCGACGAAAACAAGGGCAAAGGAAAATATTACGAGGATTCTCTTCACTTTGACGGAAGATTTTCAGACCTTGTAAACCAGGGACTCTTCTATTCGCAAAACGATATTATCAACCTTGACAGACTGAACGTTGGCGCATACGTTGGCACGACCACGGTAAATAAGGACAAGGTTATGGCGTACGGTAAGCTTATCGGCGGAAGCCCTTACCTTTACATCAACCTTATGAACGGCAAAAATGGCAACGCAATTGTTTTTGAAACGGATATCTGCCTTATAGGCGGTTCTACCGAGTATTCTGACGGTGCCGTACTGCAGTTCTGGCTTGACGATGCAAATATCACAAACAGCGAAATGTGGTGGAACGGCTCATTCGCCTTAAAGCAGGAAGAAACCATTTTGGGCGGCGAAGATCCGATACAGCAATATTCGGTTTCTCCCACGATGAAAAAACATCTGGTTACCTACCAAACCTGGCACAACATTCGCCTTGAGGTACAGAATTCGGGAATTGTCGGTGCTGAGATCCGACTTTACCTTGACAACGTTCTTATAAACAGAAGCTACGTTTCTACCGCGAACACCTCGCTTGACCACCTTACTCTCAGATTCAGAGGTGACAGCGGCATTGACAGCGTTGTTCTCTTTGACAATATGTTCCTCGGTTCGTTTGACTCCATTCCCGCAGACAACACCGAGCTTATTCCGGATAACATCGAAATAGGCACGATTGACGAGAATATCAAAAACGAGCAAATTCGCGGAACGGGTGTTTACGCAAAAGACGCTCAAACCTATGCAGATGTCAACCTTACCTACCTGAGTCTTATCGGAAAAATCGGCTCACAGGACGGAAAAATCACCTTTGACAAGGCCTTCTCCGGTCACTATGCGCAAATCAAGCATATAAAAAACACCGGCGAGGCTATGGTATTCGGTTCTACGACGTCAAGCGACCCCTATCTGTTCTTCTATGCTGAAGGAAACGAAGACGAAAACGACAAGTCCTTGGTCTTTGAAACCGACTTTGCATTTATGTCGGGAACGGCAGAGGGCAGATCAGACAACCTCGTAATGCAGCTTTACGCTTCTAAAACAGAGGGTGTTTCCTACTGGTACGGACTCGGTCTTTCGATCCAACATATTGACGGAAAATATTATCTATGCGGAACAAATCTTAAGCTTCAATTGCCTGTTGCAACCTGGAATACTATTCGTATAGAGGTTGATGATACTTCAAAGACAGGCTCAGAAGCAAGAATTTACGTTAACAACACTCTTGTATCAACCTTTAACACTACTTCAAACTCCACCTACGTTCCTAATATGATGATACGCTTTATGTCACAGTGTAAGGACGGTAAAGTATACTTTGACAACACGTATTTCAGAGCTCCCATTGAGCCTCCGCCTCCTACACCCGTAAATCCTCCCACAGGAACCGAGAGTGACAATATAAGCAACGGCGTGCTTTATGAAAAAGCTGAGAAATACGAGGGCAGAACCCACGAAGCTCTTATTGCCGACGGCATAATGGCGATGAATACCAACAGAGGCACGGGTGATTTAAGAACCCTTTCCTTCTCCGACGGAGCTTTGCACTACAAGTCCAGAGGCTCTTCTTGGGGCTCGATAAACTTCGTAAGCCAAACTGACGGCACGGGATTTGTATTTGAAACAGATATCAAGCTTTCGGGAGTTGTTGCTTCGAAGGACAGACCTATTCAGTTTGCGGGAAGCTCCAATAACGGAAGCGGTAACGCATCGGTTTATCCCTTCAACATCTCAATATTCCCCTACTCCGACAAGAACGTTGGCGGTTACCTTATAACCATAAAGGGTAATACCGAGGATGTTGCCTGGATTCCCGAAGCTACCTGGGTAAACATTCGCTACGAGTTTGATACAACAGGATCCGAAGCAGCTACAAGACTTCTTATAAACGGCGTTGCCGTTCTTGAAGCAACGTCTACCGGCGCAATCTCAAATATAACAGGCGTTGAGCTGTTTACCATGTCAACGAGCGGCGGTGTCGGATTTATTGCAGGCACTATCTCGCTTGACAATACCTGGTGCGGCGTATTGACCGAATCTGCACCAACTCCTCCTTCCGGCGGCGGTGAGGGCGGAAATACCCCCACAGAGCCTGAAACTCCCGTAGATCCTCCCGTTTCAAGCGATGATTACTACGGCAAGGGCGTATATTACGACAAGGCGATCAATTACACAGGCGCAACTCACGCATCTCTTATTTCCGCAGGCCTTATGGCAGAAAACACACCAAGGGGTCTTGGCGGTAAAACGCTTTCCTTCACTGACGGAGCTATGGTTTACGCCGGAGTAAAATCCTCATGGAGTGCTATAAACTTCATAAAGCGCGGCTCGGGCGAAGGTATGGTATTCGAAACCGACATAAAGATCGACGGAGCCGATATCTCGAAGAACAGAGCCACCCAGTTTGTCGGTACTTCAAACAACGGTACCGGAAACGCGGGACTTTACGCATTCCGTATTTCTATTTATTCAAACGCTGACGGCGGTTATATCATTGAGATCAAGGACAGCGACAAGCAGATCGCAATTCCCGAGGGCAAGTGGGTAAACATCCGCTATGAGTTTGAGACTCTTACTCTCGGCTCAAGCGTTAAGCTCTACGTAAACGGCGAGCTTGTTATCGAGACCGTATCAAGCGACTCTATATCCAATATCAAGGGCGTTGAAATGCTTCATTCGTCCAATAACGGCGCAGATCTCGGCTTCTCAAACGGTACTATCACGCTTGACAATACCTATTGCGGAAGCATCTTTGTCGACCAAGGCTCAAGAGGCGAGGGCGCATACAAGGACTTGGCTGCGGGCTTTGAAGGCGTGACCTTCGATGATCTTGTAACAAGCGGCGCTATTACGCCCGTCAACGCCTCCTCTGCCCCTGCTTCTATCGTTGATGTGTCGGGTGACAATGCTGTAAAGGTATCGTCAAGCGGCTCGTCCTGGGCAAGATACAGCATCAAGAAGCAAGGTACTGCCGCTAATATGGTATTTGAGACCGATATGATGATCGAGGATTACTCAAGCTCGGCTACAAGATACTTCTACATCATGCCTACCTCGAATCTCTCGGCAAACGCCTCGCTCTATGCTGCGTATATCGTGCTTATGCCTAATTCCGATGGTGGATACGATATCTACCTTAACGATGCAAGCGAAAGCAAGTATACCGTAACCCAGGGCAAGTGGTTTAACCTTAGAGTTGAATTTGACGGTCTTAGTATGGGCGACAGATTCTGCATCTACGTAAACGGTGAGCTTCTTGCCGAAGCCACCCTGCAAAAGTCCATTTCAAACGCTCAGGGACTTCAGCTCCAGCTCCCCGGAAGGAGCGGAGATAACGCAGGCGTTGTAGGTAATATCTACTTCGACAACACCTATCTCGGCGACAAGAAAACTGAAGAATAACGAAACAAGAAAACGGCTCCCGTTAAAGAGCGGGAGTCGTTATTTTAGCAAAACATCTACAAAAAAATCGGAGAATCCAAAATGAAAAACGAGAAAATCTGGGCATTCCTCATTCACCTCGGCTCTAATATGTGGGCAAAAAAAGGTACAACGTGGGGAAGAAGACTGCACATAGAAGAATTTGGTTATAAAGACGAAATGTTCTGTGACAGAGAGGTTTGGAAAAAGGTCGTTGACTTCCTTCCCTCTCAAGGCTTTAATACCCTGCTCATCGACATAGGCGAGGGACTTGTGCTTGACTCTCACCCGGAGATTGCAACCAAGGGTGCTTGGACAAAGGAAGAATTAAAGGCAGAAATCGTAAGGCTTCGCGAAATGGGAATTACCTGTATTCCGAAGTTTAATTTCTCCACAAGACACAATGCATGGATGGGAGAATGGGCTTACAGAGTCGGCGCACCGGAATATTACCAGATGTGCCGCGACATCGTTGAAGAGGTTATTGACCTCTTTGAAACTCCGAAGCTTTTCCATCTTGGTCTTGAAGAGGAGATAGCTCACCAAAACGATAGCGTAAATATCTGCCGTTCCGCAAAAAAGAAAATCGAGGATGCACTCGACCTTATCAACCTTTGCATAAAAAGAGGCGTGCGCCCTTGGATATGGCTTGACGTTGACGGCTTTGGCGGATGGGATAATTTCTGTAAGAATATCCCCAAGGAAACCGTAGTATCGACCTGGTTCTACGGAATAATCCCCCCTAACGGCAATCCCAAAAGCGCACCTAAAGAGGCTTATTACATGAAGGAGCTTGACGAATACGGCTACGAGCAGATCCCCACAAGCTCATCAAGGCAGTATCATCTGAACTCCAAGGAAACGATGATGTTCGGGCAGGAATACTGTAATAACGGTACTATCATCGGTCATATGACCGCGTCTTGGTATCTTACTACCGAGCGCAGACTTTACGCACTCTATAACGATGCCTACATATTTAACTGGGCAAGAAAAGACGTTTTCGGCGAATAAATTGAAAAAAGGAAATAAAAAATGAGAAACGAAAGAATTTGGGCATTCCTCATACACCTAGGCTCAAATATGTGGGCTAAAAAAGGAACTACTTGGGGAAGAAAAATACACGAAGAGGACTTTGGCTACAAGGAAGAGATGTTCTGCGACAGAGAGGTTTGGCGCAAGGTCGTCGACTTCCTTCCCGAACAAGGCTTCAACACCCTGCTTATCGACATCGGCGAAGGTCTGCAGCTTGACTCTCACCCCGAGCTTGCCACCAAGGGCGCTTGGACAAAGGAAGAGCTTCGCGCGGAAATCAAGAGGCTGAAGGAAATGGGAATCACCTGTCTTCCCAAGTTTAACTTCTCCTGCCGTCACAACGCTTGGATGGGCGAGTGGGCTTACAGAGTAGGCTCTGCCGAGTATTATCAGATGTGCCGTGACATCGTTGAAGAGGTTATCGACGTATTCGACACTCCCGAGCTCTTCCACCTCGGTCTTGAGGAGGAAGTCCCCCACCAGAACGACGAGGTCAGCATTTGCCGTTCTCCCGAAAAGAAGATCGAAGACGCTCTCGACCTCTTTGCCGTCTGCCGTAAAAAGGGCGTTCGTCCTTGGATATGGCTCGACGTTGAAAGCTTTGGCGGTTGGGATAAGTTCTGTGAAAGAATTCCCAAGGACGTCGTTATTTCGACCTGGCACTACGGAATGATCCCCAACAACGGCGATCCCAAGAAGGTTGACAAAGAAGCGTATTACATCAAGGAGCTTGACGAATACGGCTACGACCAGATCCCCACAAGCTCTACCTGGGCTTGGCATTGCAACACCAAGGACACTATGAATTACTGTAAGATGTATTGCGAAAACGGTACGGTTATCGGATATATGACCGCCTCCTGGATGCTTACCTGCAAGCGCAAGCTCCACGCCCTTTACAACGATGCATATACCTTCGGCTGGGCAAAGCGTGATATTTACGGAGAATAAGATGCTTTCTGTTTTAGAAGATCTAAAATCCTCACACATAATCAAGGGTGACGAGCGACATGCCTACCGCGACCCTGCGGTGCTTTATAAGGATGGTGTGTTTTACATTTATTTCACCTTGGTCGAAACCGAGGCGGACGGCACGGTGTATATGTATACCGCTGAAACGCGCACGGCAGACCTTACGAATTTCACTCCGATAAAAAAGCTTACAGTACGCGACAGAAGATATAATTTTTCAAGTCCGGGTAACGTTGTTTTTCACGACGGGAAATACAAGATGTGTCTGCAGACCTATTGCAGAGAAAACGGCGAAAAGTTCGGCAACGACAACAGCCGAATCTTCATTATGGAAAGCGCGGACCTTGAGAGCTGGGATACTCCCTACCCTATTTTGGCAAAGGGAGCCACTCCGCTCTCCGAGCTTGGCAGAATGATCGACCCATACCTTATTTATGAGGAAGAGGCTGACGTTTGGCATCTCTTCTACAAGCAAAACGGCGTAAGCCACTCCACCTCGCACGATTTGAAGCATTTTAATTACGAGGGCTTTATCGACGGCGGTGAAAACGTGAGCGTTATCGAAGCGGACGGCGGCTACTATATGTTCCATTCGCCGAGAAACGGCATCGGAGTTAAATTCTCCTCGGATCTGCGTAATTGGAGGGATGTCGGAGAGCCTCTCGTGTTCGGTCAAAGCGGATGGCCTTGGGCTATGGGCAGACTTACCGCGGGAGCTATCGTTGAGCTTTCGGAAAACGGAGGACCGCTTTATCTTATGTTTTTCCACGGCACGGGACCCGAGGACGAGGAAGTTATATTTGACACTCACGCGGGTATCGGCGTTGCCTGGAGCTTTGATCTGAAAAACTGGATATGGAAATAACGAAAAGGACTGCGAATTCGCAGTCCTTTTCGTTATAGTTTGTGGTTACTTAATTATTTTCCGCTCATTTTGTGAACGAGAGGCCAGGAAGCATCGGCATAGAATCTGTGTCCCTCAGGGCCTGTAACGAGCGCACAGTTATCGGGCACGCCTGCAGCCGCGTAGAGGGGCTTTATAATCTCCATTGTTTCTACAACGCCCTCGTCGGGGAAGATATCGTCATACTTTCCGTTTACAACGATAAGGTTACGGGGAGCGATAAGTCCGCCGATGTCGCCCATATCAAAGTATCTTGCGATATTAGGCACGAAGTTGCAGACGCAATGCTCCATTGCCGCAATAGAATGCTTGTAGGTGCAGACTGCACAGGAGGGCATAGCAAGCTTTATACGCTCGTCGATCGCCGCTGCATAGAAGGTTGCAGTTCCGCCGCCGGAGTTACCCATGAGCATTACGTTTTCTCTGTCGAGGAAGTCGAAGTTTTCAAGGGCGTCGATAACGGTCATGGTGTCAACCACACGCTCGCCTATGGTAGTTCTGCCGTTGATGATCGCGCTCATTGAGGAAACGTGACAGCCGGGGTTCTTAGAAACCGCCTCCTTGTATCCGAGCTCGCCAAAGTTACGCTGCTCGATAGCGATAGCCGCAAAGCCTTCCTTAACCGCTCTTACAACAAAGTCGCGGTCACCGCCGGATATTGACTGAACATCTCTTGCGTATATGGGATTACCGAGAGAAATGTGCATACCGGTTGAATGTCCCTGAAGAGTAAGCATTACGGGAATGGGTGCTTTTACGCCGTGGGGAACACGCATAACGCAAGGGAATACATAATTTTCTTCACTTTCAAGAGTGAAGCGGTATTCGTCGTAGCCCTCACATTCCTTCTTATATTCAATTGTGAAATTGTTGTTTTTTGCTCTATGTATATTCTGGAGTCCGAGAAGCTCGGCAAGCTTTGCTCTCGCTTCCTTCTGCCACGCAGCAAAGTCACCGCCTTTATATCGCATTGAAGGCTCCATGGACTTTATTATTTCGAGATTATGCTCCCAAGGCATACGCTTTAACATTTTATTTTCTCCTTAAAATTTATTTTGCACACGCGCATAATTATTATAGCACAGCATCAAACTCCAGTCAACAGCAAAACTGACATTAAATTAAAAATTTCAAATATAACAGAAAAATGCAAAACCTATTGCACAAAACATAAAATTATGTTATAATATCATAACAAAACATAAAAATGGAGTTTGTTATGATTAACGTAAAATTAATCGAAAGTGAAGCTTCAAAAACCACTAAAACAGCACCGGAGCATAGAATCATCCAAATAATCGAAGGCAAAGGTCAAATCAAAACAGCAAGATCCTCTTACGATCTGTTCCCCGGTCTTATAGTAATAATTCCGCCAAAGCTTGAATACACCTTGTCATTCAGCGCTGAAAGCAGATTGATTTCTATGGAAGGCAACTTCTCAAGGCTATACTTTTTAAAAGAGGTTTACTGTCTTCTTGACAACCTTTACAAAGAAGGACAGATGCTTGCCGAGGCTATGCTTCGACACAGCCGTGAAAACAAGGATTATACCGTTACCCTCTTCGATGCATATTTGAAATATATCTCGCTTAACGTCACCGCTTTTGACAGCTTTAATTCAATAATACACTCTATAACGACAAAAATTGAAAACAGTTACAGCGATCCATATTTCGACCTTATGCAGCTGATAAGCAGTCAAGGATATGCTACCGACTACGTTAGAGCGAAATTCCTAAAGATAACGGGAATGACGCCGGTTGAATATCTGATGAACGTCAGAATAAACAATGCAAAAACGATGCTTGAAATATTCGACGATGCTTGCATTCAGGAAATAGCCTCAAGATGCGGTTATTTTGACTCCGCGTACTTTACAAGGTGCTTTAAAAAGATCGTTGGAATGTCACCGAGAGAATACCGGCAAAAGCACTAGCGTTTGCGGAGCAAAAGCTCGTGCTTAAGGCATTCTTCCTTCGGGAACGGGCGCTTTTACTACCGGCTTTTGAGCTCTTATAATTGATATGAATTCTTCAAAATCAGCCTTGTCGAAGGTTTTGGAAGAGATTCCCAGATTTGTAAGCAATATTGATATTACACCGCCCGAAACTATCGTAGTGGCATTTACGTCACCTTCTGCCGTTTCCTTAAGAGCGGAAGGAACATTTTGAGATCTTGCGGCTGAAAAATCGGGAGAATAGGAAAAGCTTCCGTCCGGCTTTGCAAACACCCTTGCCTTATCGGTGGCCGAGCGTACTATATCGTAGGCATTTTCGTGCAACCTTGAGATAAGCTTTGACGCGTCGTAGCTTTCATCCACGAGCTTTAACATATATATCTGCTGGCTCAATGCAGATATGGGGTTATAAATATAAACTATTTGGTCTACCTTATCCTTGGATTTCAGCAATGAAAAGATACTGTTTGCTACCGTTTCGGAATAATTGATCTTTCTTCCGGCGTTGATATATATAGCGCTGAGCTTCATTAAGCCGGAAATACTTCGGTAGGATATTTCATCCTCCCAAAGACCGTTCTTAAGATTTTGCTTTGAATCAAGGAATTTACAGCACTCATCAAGTAGTCCTGCTGCTTTTATTTGTACCATTTGGGAATTGAGGGCATTTCCGAAGGGGAAAGAGCTTTTAAGCTCAAATTCCTTTTCAAGATATTCGCGAAATACCTTTTTGCTCTTTAAGTGGTCGGGAATCGCTTTTGCGCTTTGGCGCTCGCTTCCCTGAAGCAACTCAACGGCGGTTTTTCTCGGCGGGGTTTTGCCAAGCATATTATAGACTATTCTCCCCCACTGAAGGTCGCGACCTCTTCTCGACGTTCCTATATTTTTTCCCCATTGAGGATGATAGAAATATCCGTCATCCGAAAGGCAGGAGTCGGCAAATCCAACAAGCTTATCCGCTATATCGGCAGGCATAGCCTTTGCCATGCTTCCATAGGATTCGATCATTCCTCTGTCGTCTATAAAGCGCAAAATCTGTGCTGTGCTTTCAAGGTCTACGCCAAAGCCTTCGTGATCCCTCGCACTCTCCGAATAGTAAAAAGCTCCGCTTTGGGGATCCCAAAGTCTTGCCATCCAACGAACGGCGTCCATATTAAGCAAAAATACGAATTCCTCAAGAGCGTCTGCAAATTTTCTATCAAGTCCCAAAAGAAAATCTTTATTCACGGTTGTATACACTCCTTGTAAAAAATATATCATCTGTTTGTATTATAATATATTTTATCTGAAAACAGCTAGGACAAAACAGAGCGTGTTTTGTACAAAACATAAATTTGGCGTATTTTGCCTCTAATATTACGGCAATGTGCAAGTTTATATCGGTATAATCCGTTGTATATATCCGAGTATAATGCTATAATTTACATAATCCATAAAATTTAAGGAAGAAAACATGAAAAAATACGATCTAACAGTCATAGGCGGCGGATTTGGCGGCGTAAGCGCGGCGATCTCTGCGGCAAGAGAAGGACTAAAAGTCCTTATCGTTGATAAAAACGGCAGTTTTGGCGGCGCAATGTCATCAGGGTTGGTATATCCCTTCTGCCCTTATTGGACTTCCGACGGACGTTTCGCAACGAAAATAATAAACTCGGGAATTTTCTCCGAAATGCGTAAGAGAGCCTTCGAAAAGGAGTTCCCCGAGGGCAATTTTGAGCTTTTTGATGCTCCGATAGACATTAGAGCAACCGACAACAAGCTCCGTTTCTTCTCTCCTGAATTTTTCAAGGCAGTGCTTGATGATATGGTAAGCGAAGCGGGAGTTGACGTTATTTTCCACGCCACGCTCTGCAAGGTTGACTGCGAGAACGGGAAAATAAAATCCGTTAGCCTTGCAACGAAATCCGGAATGTTCGAAATCGAAGCCGACTATTTTGTTGACGGTACGGGTGACGGTGCTTTATTCTACCTCGCAGGCTGCGATCACCTTCTCGGCAGAGAGGAGGACAATCTCACCCAACCGATGACAACCTGCTTTAGAGTTTGCAATATCGATACCGATTTATACAAAAAAGAGCTTCCGGAGCTTCAAAAGCTTTACAAGGAGTACAGAAGCTCGGGCAAGATCAAAAATCCAAGAGAAAATCTTTTGCAATTTTACGGTCTTGGCGACGGTATAATACATTACAACACAACGAGAGTAGTTAAATTTAATCCCGTTGATCCTTTGGAAATTTCCAAGGCTGAAATAGAGGCAAGAAGCCAGGTAATTGAAGTATTCTCGTTCTTAAAAAACAACTCAAAGGCATATAAAAACGCAACGCTTATCTCCGTTGCGAGCGAAATAGGCGTCAGAGAGTCGAGAAAACTTATCGGAGAGCATTTACTTACAACCGATGAGTTGTTTGAATCGGTGAAATTTGAGGACAGAATCGCTTTAGGAAACTACGACGTTGACATACATTCGCCGGACGGAACGGGAACCTGTATCAAAAAATACGATCCTTCAAAATACTACTATATTCCCTACCGTTCGCTTTTACCAAAGGAATACGATAATCTTCTCGTTGTGGGAAGGTGCATTTCGGCAAGTCACGAGGCACAATCATCGGTAAGAATTATGCCTATTTGTGCATCGATGGGACAAGCCGCAGGTGTTGCAATAGCCAACGCAAAGAAGAACGGTAAAAGCACAAAGAATATTGATATTAGTGAGGTTCAAAACCGCCTTCGCGAGCTTTCGGCGGCAATAGACTGATATGATTTTTATACATAACTACGCTCCCAAATATACCGCAAAGCTTATAGAGCTTGGAATAGCGAAAAAGGGCGACGGATTTAAAATTTCTCAACACTATGCAACACCCGAAGAAATGCGTTTTAACAACGTTGCAAAAAAAGACGGAGAGCTATATAAAATCGTAAAAAAGCTTGGCTCCTGCTTTTATATAGACCGTCTTCAGGGGGGAACCTTTTATTCGGAATACGACTATGACGAGGAATTACTGTCGGAATACGAAAAACTCTGCGATTTTCTCGGTTTTCAGCTTCACGAGCTTGGCACGACCAGAATGCTGGACTGGAACAGGATCGACAGACAGTTAAAAGCATTTGGATACGAGAAAACGGAAGAAAATATTATCGAAGCTGTAAGAGCCGTTTCGGCAAACAAGGTCGTTTTGCACTTTTCTCAAGGACGCCCTTCGGAATATGCACAAAAAGAGATGCCCAAAACTCTAACGGAAGCATTTGACGATATTAAATCGGTTTTGGAAAATGCTATCAAGCGCACTAAAAACAGAGTGTTTAACTGCGATGCGGGCACTATGCTTGCGGCGATTGATACAACGCTCAATCTTCCCCTTTCATTTATTGAGGTTGGATGTCAAACGAAATTTTCGAGAACGCAATACGCCTTAAGACGAGGTGCATCCCACGCTGTCGGAGCAAAATGGGGCGCATATCTTGAGCCGTGGAGTCACATGGCAAACGGTACTACCTGTTATTGCTTTATGCGCGACGGATCAAATGAGTGGAACATTCAAGGCGAGGGATTTGCATATCATCATGACGGCGAAAGAGGAGGAAGCTCTATGTCGTATGCAAAAAGAATGATGTATTATACCCTGTTCTCGGGAGCGGACTATTTCTCAGAGGAATGGGGACAGTCCAACACCTTCTACGACTTTGAAAGCTTTGAATTATCCCCTTACGGAAGGATAAAAAAAGAATTCTGCGACTTTGCAACAGACTTTAAAAACGTAAAAGCCTATGCGCCCATCGCAATCGTTATCCCAAGAGAATACGGTGTTTTAAACACACACACGAGAGTTTTCCCCTACGAAACCATCATCGATGATACGAAGACGAAAAGAAGGATGGAAACCGCAGAAAGACTTGCGTCCTTTATTTACAACAAAGCAAATCTCGGAAGCGAGGACGAATATTTTTCAAACGGCGTACTACCCAGCATTTTTGATGTTATTTTCGAGGATTCCTACGAAAAGATCCCCGAGAGCTACGAGCTTATAATTGATCTTTCGGGAATGATACAAAAATCCGACCGAACGATTGACGGTTGGAGTGACGAAGTATTTGACAAAATCAAAGAATTTAAAGAGAAAAAAATGCCTGTTGAAATCTCAGCAACGGCCGATCTCGATTACACAATTTTTACAAACAACGAGAAAAAATACGCGGCAGTATTTAACCACGCAGGCGTTTCAAAAACCGTTGAACATGGCGAATCTACAAATCCCGAGGCATGTGTCTTCTTAAGTGCGAATGCAAAGAATGGCAAGATCACGAAGCTTTACAATCTCTCAAATTCCGATTGTTCACTTGAAAATGGCAAACTTTCCGGATCGCTGCAAGGCGGTGAATTTATCCTCTTTGAATACGAAGAATAAAGCGATAGTAAATTCTTTCATTAAAAAAAGGAGTACGAAACCTAGTTCGTACTCCTTTTTTAGTCTTTGTGCATAACAAAAAATCCCACACTCTGTGCGTGAGGTGGTCGATCCACGGCTTCGCCAAAACAAAAGGATGCCACAAGGGCATCTTTTATACGGGTGGGTTTTGCCGCTTTGCGTCAATATTTCTGCGTTCACCGCTGAAAAGCAAGCTTTTCGACGGTTTTACTTGAAATGCGAACCACATTCACGCACTTTGTGCGTGAGGTGGTCGATCCACGGCTTCGCCAAAAACAAAAGGATGCCACAAGGGCATCCTTTTGTTTTGGTGGAAACGGGTGGGCTCGAACCACTGACCCCCTGCATGTCAAGCAGGTACTCTGACCAACTGAGCTACGCTTCCGAATATTAACGCAAGTATGATACCACATAGCGGAGAAAAAGTCAATAGATTTTTTAAAAAGTTTGTTTCTCTGTTTATACTTGATATGCTTTTTGTTTTTTTCTCTTGATATTTTCTTTATTTTGTGCTATAATTGAAGTGCCAAACGAATCGAATATTTTTATTAAGGGTATTTTTTATTTATGGGGATATTATACCTTTTTTCGCTGTACACTATCGTTGTGGATTTAGCAAAAATGTAAACTCCAAGCGTTAGTGTACGGCTAGATTTCATATCCCTATTCTAATTCTTCGATTTGTTTGGCGACAATCGGAGTTTGCGTTTTTCGGTGCGGTGACTTCGGTTGCCGCACTTTTTGTTTTTATCGAAAACGAATGGAGGAATGAAAATGGAAGAACAGAACAATCAGAATTTTGAAAAACAAGAAACCGATGAGAACAAAGCTAGCGAGTCGGGCAAACAAAAAAAGCCGTTATCGCGTAAAACGAAAATGGCTATTATCATTGGTGCCGCAGTAGCAGTCATTGCAATAGTAATAGCAATAATAATTGCATTTCTCGGAAATGGCAATCGCGAGCATACTCATAACTGGCGTTACAACACAACAAAAGACAGAACATGTACGGAAAACGGAATTATGATAAAGAAATGTGACGTTTGCGGAGAAACTACAGCCATTGATCTTTTAGCCGAACATTCTTACGGAGACTATCAACGTATTCAAGCAAACTGTATAATGGAAGGAAAGCAAGCCCGTTTTTGTAAGGTATGCGGTCACGAAGATTCGTACGCTATTTCCGCGCGCGACTCACATTCATTTTGGAGTGATTGGACTATAGTAGAAGAAGCCGACTGCTTAACCGAGGGTAAAAGAGAGCGCAAATGTTATTATTGCGATGAATATGAACGGGAAATCATTCCTGCGCAACATAAATATTTAAACGGAACATGTACCGTATGCAATCGCGGATTGTTAAATTTTGTACTCCCCGATGCACCTATAATCGTACACGATTTCATCTCTAACGATTTAATTGATGAAACGTGTAAAATAACATCAATAGAACTTAAAGAAATTGAATACCGCAACGGAAAATACACAATAACATTCGTTTGGTCCGGTGAAAAAACATATGACAATAATGGCGATAACTATTCTTCCTCGGTTGGATTTGCTTATAAGATATACGATTCCGAGGGGTTTGTCGTATATTCTTCACAAACAATGTCGGTCGCAGTTAAGGTTGGTGAAAAGTTCCGCAACGAGGAGTTTACTACTGTCAGTCTAGACATTGACCCCGACGAACAATATACGATGGAAATTTTGAATTTGGACTAACGTATAATTCCTTTCAACTCAATTTAATACTTTCCAAATTAATTACAAACAGTCAGCGAGCCGTTTGTTGAACCGAAACAGCAAGAACGGACGTTGAATTAAAAAGCTCTCGTAGTATTTTGAAAGCTGCTTCTTTTTCAGGAGCAGCTTTTTCGTTTTTTCGGATCAATATATATTGCAAAGAATTTGAAAATGTGTTAGGTTGTTATTAGTTAAATAATTTTTATAAGGCAACGGTAAATATGATATTCGCCCCTGAAGTTTAACACTTTAGGGGCGAATGTTTTTTCATAAATATCGATCGTTTATTTAATTTTTTCGAGTAATGCTTCGCAACCTTTAACGATATCGCGGTAGGTAAGCTCAAAGTCGCCTGTGTACCAGGGGTCTGCCACATCACGAGGGGTGGTTGTGAAATCAAGGAGCTTTGTGATTTTTGCCTTTGGGTCGGAGCCGAAAATGCGGTGCATATTTCTCACGTTTGCCGAGTCCATACCTATGAAGAGATCGTATTTTTCGTAGTCGGAGCGTTCAAGCTGAACTGCCGAGCGCCGAGCAAATTTTATGCCGTATTTTTCAAGAATTCGACGGGTGCCGGGGTGGATGTCATTACCTATTTCCTCGGTAGATGTAGCGCAGGAGGAGACGGTGATTTTACCCTCGGGCAAGCCACGCTTTTTCAGTATATCCGCAAAGACAAACTCTGCCATCGGGCTGCGGCAAATGTTCCCGTGGCACACAAACATTACTTTAAACATTATATGCTCCAATATGTTTCTGCTCTGTTTTAACTCTTGTAATTTCCGTTTTTTGATTATCCGAGGTCTTCAAAACCGGACTGGCGAAGAGCCTCGTAGACGGCTATTGCAACTGCGTTTGAAAGGTTGAGGCAACGAAGAGTTGGGCGCATTGGAATACGGACCGCGCGGTCGATATTTGCCTCTACAAGCTCGGGAGGCAGCCCTCTTGTTTCGCAGCCAAATACGAGATATGCGTTATCGGGATATTCCACCTGGGCATAATTTTTCTTTGCCTTTGAGGAGAAGAAATACATTTCCGCATTAGGATTTTTAGAGACGAAATCCTCGTAATTTTCATAATAAAAAACATCAAGCTTATCCCAATAGTCAAGCCCTGCTCTTTTCAGGGTGCGGTCGGAAATTTCAAAGCCTATGGGATAGATTATATGCAATGCGGCACCTGTTACGGCGGCGGTGCGGGAGATGTTTCCCGTATTTTGCGGTATTTCGGGAGAATAGAGGACTATGTTGATTTTTTTCATTTTTTCCTTGGTATTTCCTTGGTACGTGATTTTTATACTAGTTTAGCACACTTGGAGAGAAAAATCAAGAGAGGCGGTGATTAAAAAATTTTATTTAATTTACATTTTAGACTTTATTTTTAAAATACTTTGTGTTATAATATAATGAATTATTATTTGCCCACGCGAAAGGAATTGTTCACAATGGGACTTTTTAAAACTTACAGTGAAAAACAAATAAAGCGCATTTTGCCCTTGGTTGACGCTACGGAGGCTCTTGGAGAAAGATTTGCCGAGATGAGCAACGAGGAGCTGAAGGCTTATACCGATAAACTGAAGGGAGACCTTGCTGACGGCAAGACTCTTGACGATATTCTTCCCGAGGCTTTTGCCCTTGTAAGAGAGGCAGACACCAGAGTGCTTGGAAAACGCCCCTACCGCGTGCAGATCATGGGCGGTATTCTCCTGCACCAGGGCCGTATTGCCGAAATGAAAACCGGTGAGGGTAAGACTCTTGTTGCTACAATGCCCGCATATCTTAACGCACTTTCGGGCAACGGCGTTCACATCGTTACGGTAAACGATTACCTTGCTAAGCGTGACTCTGACGAGATGGGCAGAGTTTACGGCTTCCTCGGTCTTACTACCGGTCTTATTATCCACGGACAAAACGGCTCGGAAAAGAGAGCGGCGTACAATGCGGATATTACCTACGGAACAAATAACGAGCTCGGCTTCGACTATCTTCGTGACAATATGGTTGTTTACAAGGAAAAGATGGTACAGCGCGGTCACAACTTTGCTATCATCGACGAGGTTGACTCCATTCTTATAGACGAGGCGAGAACTCCCCTTATTATTTCGGGTCAAAGCTCAAAGTCCACCGACCTTTATACCCTTGCTGACAGACTTGTAAGAACTATGAGCCGTCACGTTATCAAGGAGGTTGACGCCAAGGAGGACCTTGACACCTACAAAGAGGACTTTATCGTTGACGAAAAGGCGAGAACTGCCGTTCTTACTCAGCACGGTATTGAAAAGGCGGAGAGATACTTTAACCTTGAAAACCTTTCCGACCCTCAGAACGCAAGTATTTATCACCATGTAAATACCGCTATAAAGGCTCACGGCGTTATGAAGCGCGACGTTGATTACATTGTTAAGGACGGAAGCGTTATTATCGTTGATACGTTCACCGGCCGTCTTATGCCCGGACGCCGTTACAACGACGGTCTTCACCAGGCTATTGAGGCAAAGGAGGGTGTAAGCGTTCAGCGCGAGTCCCGCACTATTGCGACCATTACCTTCCAGAACTATTTCCGTATGTACAAGAAGCTTTCGGGTATGACGGGTACTGCTCTTACGGAAGAGGACGAATTTAAGCAGATTTACGCCCTTGACGTTGTTGAGGTTCCCACCAACAAGCCTATGATAAGGCTTGACTGCAACGATGTTGTTTACCGCACCAGAAGAGGAAAGCTTTACGCGATAGTTGAGCAGATAAAGGAATGTCACGAAAAGGGACAGCCCGTTCTTGTCGGTACAGTTTCTATCGACAAGTCGGAGGAGCTTTCGCAGATTTTGAAAAAGAGCGGAATCCCCCACACCGTTCTTAACGCAAAGCACCACGAAAAAGAGGCCGAAATCGTTGCTCAGGCAGGAAAATTCGGCAGTGTTACCATTTCTACAAATATGGCCGGTAGAGGTACAGATATTATGCTCGGAGGAAATCCCGAGTATCTTGCTAAAAACGAAATGCGCAAGGCAGGCTTTGAGGAAGGCCTTATCGCTATGGCTACAAGCTCCGCGCCCTCGGATGACGAGGAGGTAAGCCGAGCAAGAGCTACCTTTGCCGAGCTTTACGCAAAGCACAAGGCGGAAATCGCGCCTGAGGCTGAAAAGGTGCGCGAGGCGGGCGGTCTTTACATTCTCGGTACAGAGCGACACGAGAGCCGCCGTATAGACAACCAGCTCCGCGGTCGAAGTGGCCGTCAGGGAGACCCGGGTGAGTCGAGATTCTTCCTTTCGCTTGAGGACGACCTTATGCGTCTTTTCGGCTCGGACAGAATTATCGGTATGTGCGAGCGTCTCGGTCTTGACGAAAGGACTCCCATTGACGCGAAGATACTTTCGGGCTCTATTGAGCAGGCACAGAAGCGCATAGAGGACAACAACTTTAACAGACGTAAGAACGTTCTTACCTACGACGATGTTATGAATCAGCAGCGTCAGGTTATTTATCAGCAGCGCTCCGAGGTGCTTCACGGAATCAATATTTCCGAGACCATTACGGGAATGATAACCCGCTCGGTTGGCGAGACCTTTGACTTCTGCTTCGGTGTTGACACTCCTGAGGATTGGAAGATCGACGAATTCAAAAACCATTACCTCGGCAAGCTTACCGATGAGCGCTTCGAGCTTTCTCTCGAGGAGCTTCGCGAGATAGACAGAGAGGATATGCGTCAGGCACTTATCGACAAGGCTCTCGAAATCTATCACTCCAAGGATGAGCTGTTCTCTGCAGCTGAGGGTATGCCCGAAAACGCAATGCGCGAGGTTGAAAAGGTTATCCTTCTTCAAAACGTTGACAAAAAGTGGATGGACCACCTTGAGGAGATGGATGAGCTTAAGGAATATGTCGGTCTTAACTCCTACGCACAGCGCGACCCCGTTGCAATGTACAGAATTCAGGGTGCGGATATGTTTGACCAGATGGTTGACGATATTAAGGAGGACACAGTAAGACAGATTCTTACCGTTACTCCCAGAGTTCAGTCCACCGAGCGTGTTCAGGTTGCAAAGCCTACCTCAGAGGGATTTGACGGCGGAAAATCCATAGTGCGCAAGCCCGTAACCGTTACCAAGACAGGCAGAAACGACCCCTGCCCCTGCGGCAGCGGTAAGAAGTACAAAAAATGCTGCGGCATGTCGGTTGCTGCCGATAAAGACTGACGGCTATGGGATTCGGTATACTTTTCGTAGGATATTTCCTGCTTCTTAACATCAGCACACCCGAGCTTACCGACGCTGTTGCGGCGGCGGTAATGCTCTATGCCTTTTACAAGCTCAAAGAGGTCTGCCCCGAATTTAAAAAAGGGGTGGGCGCCTCTCTTGCCTTCTTGATTTTCGGCCTTTTCGAGCTTTTTGTTGCCGTATCATCGACTCTTGGCATTATAAGCTTGCCAGCCCTGCCCATAGGGCTTATACCAATGATTCGCCACCTTTTGGCGGCGGTTTGCTCATTCCTTATGCTTCTCGGAATGAGAGAGACGGCAAGCGAGGTTGAGCTGCCTGCTATTGCGAAAAAGTGCAACCGCAACTTATACCTTACGGCGGCAGTTTACGGAATACACATTCTTCTTGAAGCCGAAAGCGTAGCAAATCTTTTGCCTGCCGGCTTTGCGCTCGGACTTTACATAACCGCTCTTGTGGTTACTCTTGCAAGGCTTGCAGTAATAATTCTCAACCTTTCGGCTATCTATTCCTGCTATATGAGGATATGTATGCCCGGTCAGGAGGACCCGAAGCCTAAGCAGAGCCGCTTCGGTTTCGTTAACGACTTCCGCAAGCACCAAGAGGACAAGCAGAGAGAATACGCCGAATACAGACTTGAGAAATTGAAATCCAAGAAAAACAAAAAAAGAAAGAAATAAAAATATGAGAAAAAAGAAAGAAAAGGACAGCTTTTCTTATTTTAAGCTTGCCGTAGCGCTGATTTTTCTCCTCAACCCTTGTATAAAATTCGTTGACCTTCTTGCGGATTTTGTTGCCTGCATTATTATTTCGAAAATGCTTTCGGGCTATTGCGACCGCTCGGAGGGCTTTACAGAGGCGAGAGATTCATTCGTTAAGCTGGGCTGGCTATCCTTTATGAAAATTCCTGCCTTTATCCTCGCGGTAATGATAAGAGGAAAGAACACGGTCGATAACGATATAAGCGTTCTTTTCACCCTTATTTTTGCAGTGTTTGAGGCTTATATGCTTATCGTTGCGGTGAAATGCCTCTTCTCTGCTCTTTTCCACGTTGGACTGCGCGGCGGAGCGGACGCAACCATTCTCCCCTTTTCCGCTTTGGGCAAGAAAATTCGCGTAAGGCCCGAAGTCTTAAAGGTTATGAGCTATATTTTCGCCGCTTTAAGGTCGGCTGCCTGCTTCCTTCCGGAGACGCTGATGCTTTCTACCACAGAGGATGCTTACGGAAACCCGAAGCTTTTCAGGCTGAAGGCTATGTATCCAAAAATATTCCTTATCGGCGTTTTTGTAACTCTTGCTTTGGGGTTGATTGTCTTTATATTGTATATGGCTTATTTCAGAGCCATTCGCAAGGAGGGCGCGCTGAAGAGCGGAATAATTTCGCTCCATACAGAGGGCGAGCTTCTTGAAATTGAGGAATATATCAACGCAAAGAGGCTTAAAAGAAAGCTTAGATTTATTGCACTTACATCATTCTTCTCGTTCGATATAGTCATTGAAAATATGGCTAATATTGATATTGTTCCCGACTTTATTTTCGGAATTTTGATTACCCTTGCGACCTGCAAGCTGCTGAGCACGAAAAAGGTAAAGCTACTTTTAGGAATACCTGCAGGGCTTTACACTTTGCTCTCGCTGGTAAACTTTGTTCTCACCTTGAATTTCCTTGACAGCTATGAATACATCTCTCTTGTGCACAAGGCTGCGAAGGACGCGTATCTTCCCATACTCAATATAGGAATTGCACAGTATTGCCTTTGGATAATCTCGATTTTTGTAGTCTGCTCGGTTTTATATACCTTTGTTAAGAAATATACGGGTATAGATGTTGACCAAAGGTCAAGGGTTACTGTGAAAAACGACCGCAGAAGACTCTCGGGAATTCTTGTTTTCGGCTTCCTCGGTACGGCGATCGGTCTTTGCAAGGTCATAGGTCTTTTCCTAAACTACAATATGTCGGTTATGGAATTTACCGTTCAAAACAGAGCGAAGGATATTATCACATCTCCTCTGCCCTGGTTTAACACATTCTCGTTCATTTTGAACATTGCTTTCGTTGCATACACCTGCTACTTCATTTCCTGCCTCACCGACGAGGTAGACTTGAAATACTCATAAAAGGAAAGGTCTGCTTTTGGCAGATTGGGTTTTTTCATCAATGAAACCAAACAAATCTTTGGGCTTTGATTTTTCGGCAAAAATCAAGTCGCTTTCAGACAAGACTAAAGCTCTGCCCAAGAAGCTCAAAAATCTCTTAAAAAAAGAAAATTTCAAGACACTGTTTACAGAAAAGCTTGATGTTCTTGTTTCGGCACTTATTATTGCTACGGGCATTTGTTTTATTGTCTGTGACTACATACTCTTCAAGAGCGGCGGGGTAAGGCCTTATTCTGCCGAGAGGGTTGGAAAATTCCTTATTTTTCCTATGATCATGTTAGGGATTACGGCAGTTTTCGCCTTTATCGACGGCCTCAGAAAAAACAGACGCACCCTCTGCGAGCGCGGAGGATATAACGAGATGGCAAACGACCGCCTTGGCAGAATTACCAAAAAGCTTTTGGCGGACTTTGACCTTGGCTCGGCGTCCGAGGAGGTAAAGAGCGAGCTTTCGGCTCTTAGAAAAAAGAGGGTTAACACCCTTACCGTTGCTATATCAACTACCTCTACCGCTTTTGTTTTTTCGGTTATTACCCTTATAAACACCGACAAATTTACGGTTGAGCATGTTAATGCCGATATTGCAAGGGCTGCGTGCGTTATTATTTTTGCCTCGGTATTAAGCTTTATTGCCTGGTGCGTTTATTCCTCGCAGTGCTTCAATACAAGAAACGAGGAGAGAAGAATAATCCGCGAGGCTCTGCGCGAAAATCCCGACCTGCGACTTCCCAAGGCTGAAAAAGAACAGAAAGGAAGACTCTCCCGCATTATTGAAAGCGAGAAGGCAGGCTTTATACTGAAGGCTTTGCTCCTTGCTGTTTCGCTCGTCCTTATCGTGCTTGGAATAATGAACGGCGGTATGGCGGACGTTTTGTCAAAGGCGGTAGCTATTTGTATGGAGTGTATAGGAATTGGCTGATATGAAAAACATTTTTACAAAAATCAAAAACTTTTCTGTGCGCCACGCTCCCACAAAGCGCAGACTTATTCAGGTTTATTCCGCCCTGCTCTTTAACGCAAACCTGAAGGGATATATTTCCGGCTCGGGCGGTATATTTAAGGGAGATACAAAGAATTTCTGCACACCGGGTCTTAACTGTTACTCCTGTCCGGGCGCAATAACATCCTGTCCTCTCGGTGCATTGCAAAACGCCTTTGCTTCAAGCGGAAAATCGGCACCCTATTATATGCTCGGTATAATTCTTTTGTACTGTGTAATGTTCGGCCGTTGGATATGCGGTTGGCTTTGCCCATTCGGTCTTGTTCAGGACCTTTTACATAAGATTAGGACACCCAAGGTGAAAAAGAGCAGAATTACGAAGGTGCTTTCGGTATTCAAGTATATTTTGCTTGTAGTTTTTGTGGTGATTTTACCTCTTATTTATGTTCTTCGCGATATTCCTCTGCCTGCGTTCTGTAAATACATTTGCCCCGAGGGTACATTCGGCGGAGCGCTCGGCCTTTTGATAAATCCCGCAAACGACGGCTTCTTCTCAGGTCTTGGTCCGCTCTTTACCTGGAAATTTATACTGATGATTTCCTTTATTGTGGCGGCGGTGTTTATTTACAGAGTATTTTGCCGTTTCTTCTGCCCTCTCGGCGCTATTTACGGTCTGTTTAACAAGATTGCAATTTTCGGCATTAAGCTTGAGAAAAAGGCCTGCGTTGACTGCGGAAAGTGCGTTACAGCCTGCAAGCTCGATATTAGAGAGGTTGGCGACAGAGAGTGTATTCAATGCGGTGACTGTATTGCGGTTTGTCCCACTCAGGCAATTACCTGGAAGGGCTCGAAGATATTCCTTCCCAAAAACGATTTTGAAAAGGATACTTCCTCGGTTTGCTCCGAGGATGCAACCAACGTTATAACCGTAAACAACAACGCAGTTGCGGAAAATGCGGCAGAGCGCTTCAAGAAGAGATCGAGAATAACCGCATCGGTAATTCTCGCATCGGTGCTCCTTGCTGCTCTTGTTTACTTTAACATAGTTGATCCGCTTATCAACAAAGACGAGCGCCCCGATTACAGCGACTTTGACGACGAGGGCGTTGACGAGGAGCTTGCAAAGATACCCTTCGGCGAGGAGGTTGGCGACAGATGTCCCATTATGACTCTCGACCTTGTTGACGGCTCGGGAAGTATTTCTATTTCCTCACTTCGCGGAAAGGTTGTTGTTATAAACTTCTGGGGCACCTGGTGCGGCCCCTGCAAGGCGGAGCTTCCCTACTTTAACAGAATAGCCTCGGAATACGAGGGTGAGGTTGTTGTTCTTACCATTCACACCGCGTATAACAAGACCTCAAAGGCTGAGGCTCCCGGATATATTAGCGAGCATTTTGACGGCTCGAAGATGCTCTTTGCTTACGATATTCCCTATGACGATTACAGCGATGAGTATTACACGGCGCTTGGCGGTCTGGGCGGTTATCCTATGACCCTTGTTCTTGATGACAGAGGCGTTATTTCCTTTACAAAGCAGAATTCGATGCATTACGAAGAGCTGAAGGATGCTGTTGAAAACGCGTTAAACAAATAAAAAAGTCCCTGCGTTTCCCTAGAGGGAGGCGCAGGGTTGTTTTTTATATTTTAACGGTAGTTTTTGCGGTTATTATGGTAGGATTGCCGTCAAGCATAATATAGACGGGGATATCCGAGGGATTTTCTATCTCGGAATCGCTGACGCGAAGGGCTTTTACCGCATCCTCGTAGGCGAGAATGTCACCGACAGAGGCGTAATAATAATCGTTTTGGCGGTTGCCGTATTTTTCGGCAAAGGCGAGAAGGTCGCCCCACTTGTTCGCGGTTTCGTAATCTACCGAATGTACTCCGATAGAGAAGAATTTAAGCTCGCCGTCATCGGGATAATTTTCGTAAAGCTCGGCTACTGCAAGAAGGCTGTTGTGAGAGGCGTTGTAGGTCCAATTAAATCTATCGGCAGGCATTGCAAAGCCTGTTGTGTCGCGGAGGTCGCCTGTCTTTCTTATATTCTGGTATCCTTCCTTGATAAGGTGCTCGCGCGCGCCGACAGAGCCTCTGCCGTGGGGCCAGGCAAATCCGCGGACGCTTCCTTTACCGAATACTTCCTCGAGGCCTGCCTTTGTTCTGTCGGCAAAGCGGTTATAGTCCTCGTTCGGAGAAACGGCGTGCCAGCCTCTCGGCACATCGTATGTACCCGTATTCTTTCCCCATATTTTATAGATATGAACAAGATATACGCCCTCTTCGGTCTTGTAATAATGGTCGAAGTCGGGGCGGTTGCGGTCAAAGGGCTCGGTTGCTATTTCATCGGTGATGTCATCATCAATAGCTATGGCGTGCTTTTCGCAATGGTTTGCTATCTCATAGCCCTCGTAAAGCTCGCGGTAAAACTCGGGCGGTTTAACATTCCAATGGTGGAGATTAAAGGTGCCGAAAATTCCCGCGGGGCGGACAATGTCAAGAAATTTTTTATCCATTTCGAAATTGCCGTCGTCAATGGTGAATGTTATTGATTTTCTTGTAAAGCCGGGGAAAAAGTTTTTATCAACTCTTTTATTTTGCATTGTAGTAAACCACCTCTCCTGCGGGGACGGAGCGGGTCAGCCATACGTTACCGCCGATAACGCATCCGTCACCTATTTTAGTGTTTCCGCCGAGTATTGTTGCATTTGCGTAAATTACAACGCCGTTTCCGATGTCGGGGTGGCGCTTTATTCCCTTTACGGGGTTCCCCTCTTCGTCAAGCTCGAAGCTCTTAGCTCCAAGGGTGACGCCCTGATATATCTTTACTCTGTCACCTATGGTGGTTGTTTCACCAATGACTATACCGGTGCCGTGGTCGATGAAGAAATATTCGCCGATTGTTGCGCCCGCGTGGATATCAACACCCGTTTTTTCGTGGGCAAACTCGGTCATAAGCCTTGAGATATAAGGAATTGAGCGAAGGTAGAATTCGTGGGCGAGGCGGTATATGGATATGGCGTAAAAGCCGGGGTAAGACAGTATTACCTCCTCGGGCGACCTTGCGGCAGGGTCTCCCTCGTAAAGCGCGATAACATCCTTTAAGAGCTTTTGCTTTATTGCGGGCAAGAGGCCGAGAATTTCGTAGGTTATCTTCTCGGTATCCACAACAGAATCCTCGTCAAAGAAATAATAAGAGGCGGTTATCTGCCTTTTTAACAGAGTGAAAACCTCTTTCGCAACCTCGGAAAGCCCCTTTCCCTCATCCTCATCAAGAAGGAAGTATTCAGGAAACATAAGGTGCTGAATTTTCTTTATTATTTTAACCACCTCGTTTCTCGAGGGGACCATTACGGTATGTTTTTTAAAATAACTGCACGAAAGCTCACTTGATGCCGAAAGCTCACATAAAACCGCACTTATCTTTTCATCGTAGGACATATAAGTCTCCTTTCCTTGCGAAGAAAATAATATAGGTTAATTTTATCACACACTACCCCGCTTTGCAACACTTTTTTAAAATTTTGGGGGATAAATTTGTTTTTTCGTTTTTTGGGGAAATTACGATGCAAATATTTTTTCTTTTTGAACAAAATATTACAAATAGCCGTTGATTTTTATTATTATGTATGTTATACTATATTTGTAAAGATATGTCTGCACAGCAGGACTGCTTGATGCTATAAAAAGAAAGGAAGCGGCGGTGTTTTTTTACCGCGGCTTTGGTTATATAAAATGGGAAAAGGGATTTATACTTACTATAAAAACCGTCTCGTTGAGATAGGAGGCGGAAACAAGTGCCTCTATCTGAAAAAGGTCGTAAGACGCGGCGCGTATGATGTTGGCCGCATTTTCAGCACCCGTGAAAAGAAGATTGCGGAGCTTTTCGACACTCTCTGGAACGGCAGGGGCTCCTCTTTCACTCTTCTTTGCGAAGAAGAGGTTGACGAAATTGCCGAAAACATTTCTTCGACAGAGCCTGACGAGGCCGAGGGTGAAGAGGAGAAAAAGTCTTCAAGAAAATCTAAGGGCAACGACAAAATAAAGCTGCTGGAAGCAGAGGTTGCCAGGGTTAAGGAAATAAAGCGCGAGATTGAGGAAATCGAGCGCGAGACGGGAAGAAACGAGCTTTACTTAGGCTATCCTTTTGTTTTCGGCTCTGTGTCCCAAGGCTCAAGCCGCTCTATGATAAAGGCACCCCTTGTGCTCTTCCCCATAAGGATTGACATTCCCGATGACAGAACGGTTGAGATAAGCCTTAACGAGGCGGAGAAAATTCAGCTTAACCGCGCTCTTATCCTATCCTATGCTCAATCAAAGAAGGTTGACATTGAGAACCTTGAAATCGAGTTTGACGATTTTTCAAGCTTCAAGGGGATAAAGCAGCTAGTTGACTATCTTAACCACGCTAAAATCAAGGTGGAATACACCACCTCAAAGAATATTTACCCTTATTCAAGGTTTAAGGAGCCTGACGAGGACAGCGAGCTTTCGTTAAGATATGCCGCAGTTCTTGCGCGCTTCCCCCTCTCTAACTCGATTTATAACGATTACACTCTTCTCGAGCGTAAAAACCTTACTAACGATGCGATAAACGAGCTTCTTCGCACCTCTAAGAAGAGCGGATTTAAGCTCTTTGGCAAGATTAAGGCTTTGCGCGGCGGAGCAAAGGCTAAGCGGGATAATTCGAAAAAATCCTATACTGCAAAGGCAAGCTACACCGTAAAAATGCTTGACTACGCTCAGTCCGAGGTAGTACGCAAGGTTGACGAGCTTGGTAACATGGTTATCTACGGCCCTCCGGGTACGGGAAAATCCCAAACTATCGTTAATGTTATTACAGATGCCGTTGTAAAAGGCAAAAAGGTACTTGTTGTTTCACAAAAGAAGGCGGCTCTCGATGTTGTTTACTCCCGCCTCGGCACTCTTAACGAGTCGGCAATGTATATCAACGACGAGGCAAAGGAGAAAAAGGCCTTCTACGAAAAGACATACGCTCTGCACAAGAGACTTGTTCACGGAAGAAAGGCAGAAATCGAGCCTCGCCAGGCAGAATTCGACGAGCTTGAGGAAAAAATTCTTAACGAGCAGAACACCCTTGAGTCTATGTACGCGCTTCTTAACAACAAGCGTCCATTCGGACTTTCACTTACCGAGATGTATTCCTCGTCCTATATGTTAAACAAGGATTCGGGCGAATACGGGGCATATCTCAATATGCTTGAGTGTCCTGACATTCTCGCTATGAATTACAAGGAGCTTTCCGAGGCGCTCTTTAAGATAAAGGCAAAAAATCTCTCCGAGACCTATTACGAATTTGCTCAGGAGAAGAATAAAAATCCCCTTATTGAGCTTATGCTCCCCGATGTTGAGATACACACCCTCGGCATTGTAAGGGATGGGCTTACCGAGGCAGAAAAATCCAGACGCGGTCACTTTAATTTCGCAAAATACCCCTATCTCAGGCAGGTGCTTGCTCACTACAACCACCTTGACGACCAAAAAAAGCGACGCGCCATTGTAAAGCTTGTTGCAAAGCTGGAAAATCCCGACTCCCTCTTTAACAAAAAGGCGGAGGAGAAAATGTCGGCGCAGTTTGCTGACACAGTTGAGGCTATCAGGCGTTATATCGAAAAATACGACTGCTTAAAGCAGGTTATGAGCGCAGACGGTTACTTCTCGGTTATTGACAACCTTTTAAGAGGAAACACCGCCTTTGTTAAGTATGTTTTCGAGGCTATTGACCATTATCTCGAGCTTCGAGATGTTACAAATCTTTTCAGAGCGATGGACAAGGGTGTTGTCAGCGTTCTTGAATTCGCATTCAACACTACAAAGAATGAAAAGGAATACAAGGAGCTTATTGATAAAGTAATGCTTCTTAGAATATACCACGAGCTGACCATTGCGGAGGAGGAGTGCAAGGATTCTCTTGCTATGCTTCTTGACTTCCCGAACGTTACCTCCCGCATTTACAAGCTCAAGGAGGCGGAGCTTTCGGTTGCGGCAAAGCTGTGCGCTGTAAAGAGCTCGGGCAACTACCGCGAGATGTATTCCGCTGCGGAAAATGCAAAGGACTACCTCTACCAAATCTCAAAGGAGCAGAAATTCTGGCCTATCAGAAAGATGATGGAGGTTTACGGCAACTTTGTAACCACCCTCTTCCCCTGCTGGCTCCTTTCCCCGGAGAACGTTTCGGCAATTCTTCCTTTAACGAAGAATATGTTCGATGTTGTAATCTTCGACGAGGCTTCGCAGGTATTTATTGAAAGCACAATACCCACCATATACCGCGGAAAGAACATTGTTGTTGCGGGTGACTCAAAGCAGCTTCGTCCCTCGGCAACCTTTATGAAGAGATATATGGGTACCGATCCTGAGGTTTTGGAGGATTACTCGGTGCAGGCGGCGCTTGAGGTTGAGAGCCTTCTCGACCTTGCGGTTTCACGATATGAAAGCGCAAATCTTACCTATCATTACCGCAGTAAGCACCAGGAGCTTATCGACTTCTCCAACTGTGCATTCTATTCATCAAATCTTCAGATTGCTCCCAATATTTCAACCAACAAGGCAAACAGACCTATCGAAAGATACAAGGTTGACGGTCGTTGGGTGGACAGAACAAATCCCACCGAGGCAGAAAAGATTGTTGAAATCCTTGAAAAGATTTTTAAGACCAGAAAGAACAACGAGAGCATTGGTATTATAACCTTTAACATTGACCAGCAGACCTGCATTGCCGATGCCATTGAGAAGGAAGCAAGGCAGAACAAGAGCTTCGGCGCTTATATTGCCGAGGAGCGCCTCCGCACAGACGGCGGCGAGGACACAAGCCTCTTTATCAAAAACCTTGAAAATGTTCAGGGTGACGAGAGAGATATTATCATCTTCTCCATTGGATATGCTCCTGCGGAAAACGGCAAGGTTCATTCAAGCTTCGGCTCTCTTTCGACAGAGGGCGGTGAAAACAGACTTAATGTTGCTATAACCAGAGCGAAATCGAAGATTATCGTTGTTACCAGCATTGAGCCTGAGGACCTGAAGGTTGAAAACTCGAAGAACCTTGGACCGAGATTGCTGCGCGATTATCTTGCCTACACTAAGGCGGTTGCGGAAAGCGACAACGATGGCGCGAGGGCAATTCTGCGCGGTCTTAACCCTGCGGAAAAGGCTGAGGAAGAAATCCCGACGGGTCTTCCCCGCACAGAGGATCAGATTAAGGCAGGGCTTGAAAAGCTGGGCTACGCGGTGCATACGGGTCTTGGCAACGAGAACAACCGCATTTCCCTTGCGGTCTATGACGAGAAGGAGGACAGATACCTTGTCGGCGTAATTCTCGACACCGATGCCTTTGCCTCCTCGCCCGCTTCTATGGAGCGAGATGTTTACAAGCCCAAGTTCCTTGAGGCAAGGGGTTGGAATCTTATGCGAGTTTGGTGCAGAGATTTCTGGATTTCTCCTGAAAAGGTTGTAAAATCTATCGCTTCTGCCGCTGAAAAGGCAAAAAAGAAGGCATAAACAAAAAATAGTTGTAAAAAAACTGTTACAACTATTGAATTAATTTGTTTTCAAGTGTATAATACATTATGATTTAAAAAGAAAGGTATTTTATTATGTTTTTCAATTCACTTTTAACTAACGCAGGCGGAAGCAGCTTCGGCCTTATTCTGATGATCATTATGATCGCTGTGTTCTATTTCCTTGTTATGCGTCCCCAGAAGAAGCGCGAAAAGAAGGAAGCTGAAATGCGCGCAGGCGTTGCGGTAGGCGACGAGGTTACCACTATCGGCGGTATTATCGGTAAAGTTGTTTCTGTTAAGGACGAGACCTTCGTTCTTGAAACCACCAAGGACAAAACCAAAATTCGTTTCCTTAAAGGCGCTATCAGAAGCATTGATGTTTGCGCCGCTGACCTTGCTGCTCAGATAATGAGCGCTAAGGAGGCTGAGGCAGCAGAGGCCGAGGCTAATGCAGACACTGAAGAGCCCGCAGAGTCCAAGAAGGACCTTGCAAAGAAGGCAAAGGAAGAAAAGGCAAGAGCTAAGGCTGAAAAGAAAGAGCAGAAGGCTAAAGAAAAGGCTGAAAAGAAGGCTAAGTAATTTTTAAGGCATTCAGTTTTTTGGAATATTTTATAAGCTCTCCGAATAGGTTGTACAAGGACTTATTCGGAGGCTTTTTTTATGCTTAATTTAAAATTAAAAGGAAGAAACAGAAAACCCGAGGGAATATCGCTTATTCTTTTGCTTTTTGCTCTTGGGGTTTTATCTCTCATTATCTGCTCGGTTATCTCTTCGGCGGTTGTATATTCCCTAAAAGACCCGCAAAGGGCTATTGGGTTAGGCGGACTTGCTTCTATTATCCTTGCGGGCGGTGCTTCGGGGCTTTTCGCATCTTACTTCACTAAGGGTGAGATAAGACAATGCGCTATCCCTCTCGGTGCGGTGGCGGCTATTTTATTCCTTATTCCGCTATTTTTCAGCGGTAGCGCGGGAGGGGGTATAATGAACGCTCTTTGCTACTTTGGCACTGCGGTAATTCTCTGCCCCGTATTCAAGAAAAAGAGGCACAAAAGAAGATAAGGCGGGCGCTATTCTCGTTATAAAAAAGAAAACCGCGGATTTAAAACCGCGGTTTTCTTAGAAAAGCTTTATATTTTGGGCAGAGGCGAAACAAACCGCCTCTGCCCGTTTTTTATGAATTGTTTTATAACGAAGCTTTTAATTTAAGCGGTGTTAATTACCACTTGCAAACATTGCCAAACTCGTCGTAATACCAATATCTTCCTCCCTCTTGGGGCTCGGTTGCAGAGTAGAAGTAAAGGTTATTGGTAAGCTTGATTTTTTCAAGGAAGGTATTATCACCGATAAGGGCATCATACTGCTCAGAGGTACCGGTGTAGTAAACCTCTTCAATAGTGCCCGAATCACAGAATGCAAAGCTTGAAATATGCTTAACATCAGCGAAGATAACGAGATAAGATACAAGCTCACCGTTCAGGTAGAGATCGCCCTTGTTGTACAAGGGGCTGGCAAAGGTGTTGCCGAAGCTTATTGCATACCACTTGTTAATATCATCGATATAAACGCTCTTGATCTGTTCACACCCGTTAAATGCATTCTCGCCTATCTTATAAACAGACGAAGGGATAACAACGGAAACAAGCGAGGTACAGTTTTCAAAAGCACCGTTTCCGATGCGAACAACGCTTTCGGTAATCTCTACGGACTTGATAGCGCTGCATTCCGCAAACGCCATATCCGAGATATACTTAACGGTAAGAGGAAGATGTATTTCATCAAGGCTGATACAACCGTTGAATGCGGCGGTCTCAATTCCCTCAAGGGCATCGCCAAGGTCGATTTCAAGAAGGCTTGTGCAGCCTCTGAATGCGTATTTCTCGATATAAACAACACCTGCGGGAAGAGTAACCTCGGAAAGTGAGCTGCAACCGTCAAATGCTGCGTGAGCAACAACGAGGAGAGACTCGGGCAAGGTAAGGTTCTTCAAAGCAGCGCATCCTGCGAAAGCTCCGTCACCAATGTCGGTAAGAGTGCCGTTTATCTTTGCGGTTTGAAGAGCGATACACTCGGCAAAGACATAGTCACCCATAGCAATAAGGTTTTTGGGAATATTTACGGTTTTAAGATGATCATAACCGTAGAACTGATATGAGGAGATTGCAGTGACAGAGGAAGGAAGATTAAGCTCCTTTAACACCTTGTTTGAAACATAGAGCTCCGCGCTGCCGCTTACGGGGTTTGCGCCACCGTTTTCAAAGGAGATAGCAAGCCAGCTCTCCAATGAGGGGATATAAACCGACTTCATACTATAGGTCTCGGCAAATGCATCATAACCGACAAAGCCAAGCTTGTTACCAAGCTTTACAGAGCTGAGAGAGGCGCAATCAGCAAAGGCTTCTCTGCCAATAACCTCAACCTTAGAGACGTCGGAGATGGTTTCAAGGGCGTAGCAATCAAGGAACGCCTTCGCACCGATAACCTTTACGTCAGAGGCGAATTTAACCGACTTGAGGGCTTCGCAGCCCGCAAAGAGAGATGCGCTGATTACGGTGATGCTTTCGGGGAGCTCGGCAGAGGTGAGTGACAGACATCCCTCAAAGACACCCTCGCCGATAGTAACGATATTACCGTTAAGCTCTATTTCCTGAAGTGAGGCACAGTTTTCAAAGGCGCGGTCACCGATAGCACTTACATTATTAAAATATATGTAAGAAAGAGCGGTGCATCCGCTGAAAGCGCGCTTGCCGATAGTTTTTACAGTATCGGGGATATAAACTACCTCAATAGCATCGCATCCCGCAAAGGCGCCCTCAGAAATACCGACAACAGTATAACCGCCTATATTCTCGGGAACGAGCATTTCATCGGAAAGAGCCTGGAAAACGCGGTCGATAGTGCAGGTTTTGTCAGCCTCGTTAACCGAGAAGAGAATTTCCTGCATTCCCCAAGCGGGAAGATATTCGCTAACGAAAGAATCATTGCAATTTTCGCAAGTGTAGGTGGTGTAACCGACCTGATCATAGGTTGGCTCAAACACCTCAGCAACATATTCGTGGCCGAGAGCGGGGATAACCTGACGGTCAAGCTCCTTATTACAAGCCTTACACTTTCTGTACTTTGCACCGTCGTTTTCACAATCGGGGTCAACGGTTACCCAGCTGCCAACCGAGTGACCGGGAGTTGTAACAGACTCAATCTGCACCTCGCCGCACTCACAGCTTCTTGTCTTGAGGCCGTCGGTCTCGCAAGTTACCTTACGAAGAGTGGTCCACTCCGAAAACGCGTGTATATGATCGAGCGGTGCCTCGGGCAAGGGAGGATTTTTCTCCTTTGCGCAGGATGCTAAAAGCAACGCCGCAACTGATATGCTTAATAAAAACAAAAAGCTTTTTTTCATTTTAATGTCCTACCGAATTTGGAAATATTGAAAAACAAACAAATTTTGTATATGTTTTATATAATTATATTAACATAAATTATCCGTTCTGTCAATATTTATTAAATTATTTTTTCATCTTTTTAAATATTTGGTCGTTTATTAATTGAAGCTTATTTTTCCGCCGAGGGATGAAATCTTTTCTTCAAGAAGCTCGTATCCGCGAAGTATTCTTTCGGGATAATATATTTCGCTCTCCCCTTTCGCGCAAAGGGCGCACAAGAGACAGGCAATTCCTCCGCGAAGGTCGGGGGAGCGGGCGGAGGCCGGGCGAAATACCGAGGGGTAGATGCGTGCGCTTCCCTCTCTGCGCTCGGAATTCAGACCAAAACAGGAAAGCTCGTCAAGATAGCCGAATCTTTCGGGAAAGACTTCATCAAAGACCTCACCTCCGCTATGGGCGGCAAGAATTACCGAGGCGATCGGCTGAAGGTCGGTGGGAAATGCGGGATAGGGGGCGGCGGTGACGGATGCGGGACAGGACCCTGCCCTCTCGGCACTGATACCTTTATCGGTAATTTCAACAAGAGCGCCGACAGACCTTAAAAATTCGGCAAAGCTTTCAAGCTGGTTAGTATCACATCCGCTGACACACACCTTGCCTCCGCTGACAAGCCCCATAGCAAGATAGCTTCCCGCTTCTATCATATCACCGACGATTTCACAGCTTCCGCCATGGAGATTGCCGCCGATGACGGTGATTTCGCCCTCGTTCACCGAAATTTTTGCCCCCATTGAGCGGAGGAAATTTATAAGAGCCATTATGTGTGGCTCGAGGGCGCAACCTCGTATACGACTCGTGCCTTCAATTGCCGAAGCCATTATAAGGGCGTTTGCGGTTGCTCCGACCGAGGGCTTTGCAAAGCTTATATCGGCGGGGTGAGGGCTTTGAAGAAAAAGCTCACCCCCATTAAGCGATGCGCCGAAGGCTTCTGCTGCAAGGATATGAAGGTCTATCGGTCTTTTGGAAAAATTGCAACCGCCGAAGTCACCAAGAGGACACCTGCCGAGCCTTGCGAGCATTGCTCCGATAAGATAGGTTGAGGCGCGTATTTTAGACACAAGAGTTTCGTCAGGCGGGTTAAAGTAGATCTCTCTTGTGTCGATATAGAGGCTGTCGGCTATTCTTGTGACCCGAGCGCCGAGGCTGCAAATAAGCTCCAGCGCCACGCGCACATCAAGAATATCGGGCACCCGCGAAAGACGGGAGACGCCCCTTGCCGTTAAAGTTGCGAAAATAATAGGGAGAGCGGCATTTTTTGAGCCGCTGACGGTTACTGTGCCGAAAAGAGGCGTACCGCCTTTTACTAAAATCTTTTCCATACCTGCTCCGAAGATTTTTTAGCATTATATTCGGAGAGGCGGCTTATAGTTACTTTGATGCTTCGAAGTAGGAGACGGTAAGGACGACTACCCTGCCGTAGGTGACGATACCTGCGGTGCCGTTGCTTTTCAAGAACAGGTCGTTTACGAAGTCCGAAATATCGTTAAGGAAGGTATCGCCGTATTTTTGAGTTACGGCATTTGATGCTCTGATGTCGCCGATAGCGCGACTGTCAAGCCCGCCTGCGATATCGTAATAAAGCTCGCTATTGGTGCGGTAGAGGGCAGAGCCAACATATTGATACATATTAAGGGCGGCGGAGTATCGAAGATAGCTGTCAGATGAGGTTGAAAGGGCGAGATAAGCCATAAAATTCGCCTCGTTTTCCCTGAGAATTCCCCTTTGGTGGGAAAGCTCGTGGGCAGCAGTAAAGACTATGTCATATTCGGGGTATGAGGTATTTACATTAGCTTCGCCCGTAAAATAGGTGTAAATTCCCGTAATGCCGAGATACGACATTCCGACGCTGAAAGGTCCTACTGCCTTTGCCCTGCTCCCAAAAGCGGGAATAAAGCCGTATTTTTCAGAAAGCGCGGAATAAGACTGACAGATAAGCGAGGAAATTTCGTCCATAGTGTAGCCCGAGACCGACTCGTCGTCTTGGTTGAAATTCACCTCGCTGACAAGACTGTTTACCTCGTCACGCAGAGCTATCATCGTTTCGGCAAGATTTTCCTCGGTCACCTTTACCGTCTCAAAGCCTATTTCTTTATCTACGGTTGTGGTATTGTAGGAAATTCCGAGGGCAAGGTTGTGCCCCGAGTAAAAGAGAAGGACTATGGCGAGAAGGTTAAATATAAATCTCAGTCTGCCGACACCTCGCTTGAATACGCGGACGGCTAAAACGATTATAATTATCAGAAAAACAGGTATAAGGAAAACGAGCACCTCGAAGAGCGAAAAGCCAAAAAGGTCGGCAAAGGCTGCCATTGCTCTGCGATACCAGAAGCATATTGTGTCGTTAAGAAAATCGGCGACCGAGACCAAACGCCTTGCCAAAAAAACAAGCGTAAGAGTGACTAAGGTCAGCGCGAGGGAGAATATAAAGAATGGAGAAAAGGTGCTGTATTTACTTTTTGTATATCTCATGTATTCTATTTCTGCCTTTGTTTAAGGTTTGATTTTTAAATTTCTTTGATTTTGTACTTTGCGTAAATTTTATTTTCCGGGCAAAGCGTACTGCTTAAAAAGAGCGCTGTTTCGGTTACATTCCGTCCGTCTTTTTTTCGAGAATGTCAAGGTTGCGCTCGACGGTTTTTCTGCCCCTCCAGGCGAAGGCTCGCATATTGAAGCTTGCTTTATCCATAGCATCAAGCGTTTTGCGGTCGAGGCGGTCTATCCTTTCGCGGTAGAAAAATTCGACGGGAGTTTTTTCGGGGTTTAGGTTATGGGGGCAAGCGCTTTGGCACTCGTCACAGCCCCAGGCGGTATTGTATTTTCGCATAAGCGACTGCTCTTGCTCCGAAAGTTCACCCTTTTTCTGTGTTATCATAGAGAGGCAATCAGCACCGTTACCGCTGAGAATTCCCGTTGGGCAAGCCTCGCGGCAGAGTCCGCACCCCTCGCACCGACGAATGGGCAAGGGAGATTTTGCGCAAAGGGTTTCGGGCGGAATATCGGTTATAATATCACCGATAAAAATATAACTGCCGTATTTTTCGTTTATTAAAAGTCCGTTATCTCCTGCTATTCCAAGCCCTGCACAGAGAGCTGCGTGGCACTCGTTTATGGGAGAGTGGTCACCGTATCCTTTCATTTTCGCATTTGGAAAACGCTCGGTTAGGTGATTTTCTATACTCTTATTTATTTCCCTTATTGCAAGGTGATAATCAAGGGAGGCTGAATATCGCGAAATATTTTGGCACTCGCCCGTATAATAGGGCAAAAGGTAAATTATTACGCTTCTCGGCTCAAAGTCCTCGCGCGACATAATATCGGTGCGCACGCCCTTGCAGTCGGCGTAAGACAGCACCGAAAAATATTCTATATTAAGACCGAAAAAAAGCGGAGTGAGCTTTTGCATTTTCCTCTCCTTTTTATTTTTATAAATATATTTTATCATCCCTATGGTCAAATTGCAATATATTTATTGACTTTTTTTAGCTTTGGTGTTATAATGTAGGTTGTAAAAATTTGTATTTTTGAGGTGATTTTATGTATAATCCCAACCTCGGTTTATTTGCCGGACCTATATCATTCGGAGCAGATCAAACTACTCTTGCGGTTACGGTGGTTTCCATTGCTATCGTTGCGGTAATTTTCATTTCCTATCTTCTCGGAAGCATTAATACGGCAATTATAGTTTCTAAGGTAATGTACAAGGACGATATAAGAAAGCACGGAAGCGGTAACGCGGGACTTACCAACGTTCTTCGTACCTACGGAAAGAAGGCGGCGCTTCTTACCCTTGTGGGTGATATGCTAAAGGCTGTTCTTTCTATCGGTCTTGCCGGTCTTTTCTTCGGTTTCCAATATTTCGGCGGAATCAGCCTTTCGCAAATCTGCTATGTTGCCGGTCTTTGCGCGGTGCTCGGTCACATTTTCCCCGTTTATTACGGATTTAGAGGCGGCAAGGGCGTTCTTACCACTGCTACTATGGCATTGGTGCTTGCCCCTATTCCCTTTACTATCCTTTTTGTTCTTTTCGTTATTATTGTTTTGGCTTCCCGCTATGTTTCGCTGGGCTCGGTTTGCGTTGCGGTGCTTTACCCTGTTCTTGTAAACGGATATTTAAGCTTTCTCGCTCTGCCCCACCCCGGGCTTATCTCGCTGACCACCGTTTTCATTGCAATTATGGTTGTTTGGTGCCACAGAGAAAACCTCAAGAGAATTTCCGACAGGACCGAGCGCAAGCTTTCCTTTAAGAAAAAGGACGTTGAGGTAAAGACAAGACCCGAAGAGGACGACGATGAATAAAGAGGGATTTATCTCGCTTATTGAGCTTGCGGTAAGGGTTGAGGCTTTAAGAAAAATTATTTTTTCAAAGCCGAGGGACACCGAGGTTGCCAAAATCTCGGGAAGGCTCGTTTCTCACAGAGGAAAAAGGCACCTGACACTCGAGATGTCATTGCCCGGAAACACCGTTTCGCACAAGAATATTCCCGAAGGCGCTATTTCAACAGAGCTTTTGCCGTTTTTTGAGTGCTACTCGCAGGTAAACCTTATCACCCCTATGGGCGATGCGGAATGGAAACTTGGCAAAAAGGGCGAGGTTATTTTAGGCGGTGACGCATTGGAGAAAAAAATGCGCTCGCAAGGCGGTACATTCGAGTCTACGCTCGAGGAGCTTGACAGAAAGAAGAATTATATTCTGAGGGGTGACGAGGATTTCCTTAAAGCTCTCGAGATAAGCTCTGCTGACGGCAGAATTCACGACAAGCGTCAGGGAAAATTCAGGCAAATCAACAGATTTCTTGAAAACATAGAGTCGGTTTACGAAAGACTCCCCGAGGGTGAGATTGTAATTTACGACCTTTGCTCGGGAAAGAGCTATCTTTCCTTTGCGGTTTATTACTACCTTACCGAAATAAAGAAGCGCGAGGTTTATATGCTCGCTGTGGATCTGAAAAGAGATGTTATTTTGTGGTGCGAGGAGCTTGCAAAAAGGCTCGGATATTCGGGTATGCACTTTAAGGTGCAGGATATTTCAACCCTTGAAGCAACACGCGCGCCGAACATGGTTGTTTCGCTCCACGCCTGCGATGTTGCGACCGATATCGTGCTTGAAAACGCTATAAGGCTGGGGGCGGAAATTATTCTTTCAACTCCCTGCTGCCACAGATATTTAAAGGACAAAATCAACTCGGCAAAGCTCGGCTTTATTACCGACTATCCTCATATTGCAAACAAGCTCTGTGAGGCGGCAACCGACGCGCTAAGACTCGGAAAGCTCAAGGCAAACGGATATACAGTTTCGGCGCTGGAGCTTACCGACCCCGAAAACACACCGAAAAACACCCTTCTGAAGGCAATAAAGAACAAAAATGTCAGCGAAAAGGAGCTTGAGCTTGCAAGGAAGAGCTACGGCGAGAGCCTTGAATTCCTTCTTGGTCAAGAGGCTGACGGATACCTTCGGGAAATATTAAAATAAGGACGAGATATGGTTTTTTACACAAAATCACCCGATGAAACCGAGCTTGTCGGCAAAAGGCTTGCAAAGGCTCTTGAGGAACGAAAAATCTCCCGCGCGGTAATTGCTCTGCGAGGGGAGCTTGGCGTTGGAAAAACGGCTTTTACAAGAGGTTTTGCATCCGAGCTTGGAATAAGCGGTGTTAAAAGCCCGACCTACACTATCGTAAACGAATACCGCGGGAAAAAAAGACTTTTTCACTTTGATATGTACCGCATAGCCGACGGGGACGACCTTTATTCCATTGGCTATGACGAATATATTGAGGCGGAGGGATTTTCGGTTATTGAGTGGTCGGAAAATATTGCGGATTTTCTGCCGGAGGACTGTATAACAGTTACGGTTTCAAGAACCGAGCCATACCCTGACGGCAGAGAAATAAGGATCGAGGCAAGTTATGAAGATTTTAGCATTTGACGGCACTGCGAAAATTGCATCCTGCGCCGTTTTTGAGGACGGAAACATCCTCGCAGAGTACAGCGTTGACAACGGCCTGACGCAGAGCGAGCTTTTGCTCCCTATGGCAGAGGACATTCTTCGCGCGCTGAAGCTTACCTTTAAAGATATAGATGCTTATGCGGTTTCGGTGGGACCGGGCTCCTTTACCGGTGTGCGTATCGGCGTTTCCCTTGTTAAGGGGCTTGCTTTCGGAAGAAATATTCCTTGCATTGAGGTTTCGACCCTTGAGGCTCTTGCTGAAAACCTTAACGGCATTGACGGTCTTATCTTCCCTTGTATGGACGCAAGGCGCGCTCAGGTTTACAATGCGGTATTTGACTCGGGCAAGGGCGGAATTAAGAGGCTTTGCGAGGACAGAGCAATATCTCTTGAAGAGCTTTCGACAGAAATTACAGCTATTAGTGACAAAAAGGTTTATATTTGCGGTGACGGCTACGGCGTTACTAAAAAATTCCTTGAGCAAAAAGGAATAATGACCGAGCAAACTCCCGAACTTTTGATAAACGAAAATGCATCCTCGGTTGCCAAGGTTGCATACAGAAAATATCTTTCGGGTGAGTATACTACCGACTCAGCCCTCTCCCCCACCTATCTTCGCCTGCCCCAAGCGGAGCGCGAAAGACTTGAAAAAGAAAAAAATACAATCAAGTGAGGAAAGAAATATGAGAAAAATTTTTATCGGCGCAGACAGCGCAGGCTACAAGCTCAAGGAAGAGGTAAAGGAATATCTTGCATCGCAGGGCTACGAGGTTTGCGACTGCGGATGCGATTCCGAGGCTTCGTGCCATTATCCCGTATTTGCAAAGGCTGTATGCGAGAAGGTGCAGGCAGACCTTGAGGGCTCGTTCGGAATACTTATTTGCGGAACAGGTATCGGTATGTCAATGTGCGCGAACAAGCACAAGGGCATCAGAGCGGGTCTTTGCGCAGACACCTATTCGGCAAAGATGACAAGACGCCACAACGATGCAAACCTTCTTTGTATGGGTGCCAGAGTTATCGGCTCCTGCCTTGCTTTAGACATTGTTGACGAGTTCCTCAAAAACGAATACGAGTGCGGACGCCACGCGATAAGAGTCGGAATGATAACCGATATTGAAAACGGCTGATAACAAAAAAACAAGAAAAAACGCAGTTGCAAAAGAGCTTTGAAAAAGAACTCAAATCAACTGCGTTTTTTATATTCGGTTAGAAAAAGTCGGGCAGAGATAAAATCTCTACATTCGATGCAACCTTTTCAAAATGCTCGGTGACGAAATATTCAAGCTCGGAGCAAAGCATTGTTGCAAACTCCAAAACCTGAGAAAACTCCGAGGACTCACCGCCCTTTGCATACTCCTCTACGACAAGATAGAGCCTGCCCGAATCCGAGCGGTAAAGGTCGGCTCGGGGATACTCGGCAGGGGTATCGGCGCAAAGCGAGGATAAAAACCTTTTTAAGTCACTCGGGGTATCAAAGGCGTAACAGTTTTTTGACTTTGAGAGCATTGTTACTCTCCCCGACCCTGCGACGGCTCTTGCAGACTCCTTTGAGAGAATTCCGAGCTTTGTTACAAAGACCTCGCACCCGCCGAGCCTTACCGGGTAAAACTGTATAAGTATTTTCTCACCGCCCGGGTCGAAGCCGACCTCGGCTTTTGCAAGATCAAGGACACGCCAAAAGGCACGCCTATATTCAGCGGAGGAATAATCCGCACCGCTCTCCAACCCGTATGATGCCATATCCTCAGCAGTCAAAACGATTTTCAGCTTTGATTCACCGATAACCAAAAATTCCAAGACCACAACACTCCCGCGGATACTCTTTTTTTCCCATTATACTCCTTGGGGTCACGGATTGCTACCCTCGTTATTTTCCTTTTTTGGAATATTTTCTCTGAAAAACCGCACGGAAGCGCTATGCTGGGCATCACGATTCATTATTTTTAATAATTTTTTTGTTATTTTTTGTTGATTTTACTTGTACTTTATTAAAATATATGATAAAATATATTGAATATACATTACGAGAGGTTGGTGTCCTCGGTTGCGGGAGATTTTTCCTTATTCTCCTTATTTTTCCTCGGGCGCTTTACTGACCTATTTGACTTAAAGGATTTTCCGTATCTCAGGGGTGAAATTCCGTAGGTGCGCTTGAATTTATCCGAAAAATAATTCGAGTCATTAAATCCGCAAGCGTAAGCAACCTCGGAAATACTCATCTCAGGGTGCTCCTTTAAAAGGTGCTCTGCCTTTTGCAGTCTGACTATGGAAATAAATTCGCTAAAACCAAAATTCGTTTCCTTTTTAAAGCTCCTTGACAGATGCTCGGGGCTTATAAAGTGCATTTCGGCAAGGTGTTGAAGGCTGATATTCGTTTGGTAATTTTCTCTTATAAAGGCGACCACCTCTGATATTACGGCATCTCTCGAATGAACGACCTTTACCGCAGAGGTGTTTCGCAAAAGGAGAAACAAAAGGTGGCAGATGAGATAATTTATCTCATAAGACGAAAATTCGTCAGGCTCGTTATACTCCTTGGTTATATCCTTGAGAATAAGGTAGATGTCTCTTGATATGCCGGGGTGTCGGTACAAATTCGGTATATCCTTTATTCTGCCGACCACCTGCTTCGGTATCATATTTTCGGAAAACTCAAGAAGAATACGCTCGTATTCCATATTTCCGTAATCGGTGCTGTGGATAGTGTTGGGCGGGACGATTACAAGGTCGCCGGGGACTATGTCATAAATTTTATCGTTTATAAAGTAGCTTCCCTTACCGTCGACCATATAGTAAATTTCGTAGAAATTATGGTAGTGGTGGCTGTGCATAGGAACGCCGAGCCCTTTGAGGCTGTCAACACGAAGGCGCTCTCCCTCGGAAAAGCGCTTATCTATATTCGACAAGGTGCGTTCTTCCATAAAAAATCTCCTTTTCGGACGGGTTTTGTCTTTTTAGCTACATAATAACACAGAATATCAAAAAAATCAAGAAATTTGATAAAAAATTATTTAAATAATCAAAAAATTCAAGGAAATTTTCATTTTTTTGAGTTATAATATTTAAAAATATTTTTGAAAGCGAGATAAATACTATGAATTTTGAGAAAAAACAGAGAACCGAGAGAGTTATTCAGTTTGGCGAGGGCGGTTTCCTTCGCGGATTTGTTGACTGGATGCTCCAGAAGGTGAATGAAAAGTCGGATTTTGACGGAAGCGTTGTTGTTGTTCAGCCCATTGAGACGGGTATGTGCGACATGCTTTCCGCGCAGGACTGCGTATACACTCACGTCATCCGCGGCGTTGAGGGCGTTGACAAAACCGTCGTTGACGTTATTTCCCGTTGCGTTAAGCCCTACGAGGACTTTGAGAGCTATCTCGCGCTTGCGGATATTCCCACGATGAGATTTATTATCTCCAATACAACCGAGTCCGGAATCGTATTCAACGCAAACGATACGGTATCTGCCGCTCCATCAGTTTCCTTTCCCGCAAAGCTCACGCTTCTCTTAAAGAGAAGATTTGACAAGGCTCTTGGCGGCTTTATCGTTCTTCCCTGCGAGCTTATCGACAGAAACGGAGA
>JAZORT010000029.1:0-39959 GCA_045656745.1 Eubacteriales bacterium
GAAACGTCGCACTTGATAAAATTCATAGTGTCATAGATTGCCATACCTGCAGAGATAGAGCCGCCGGGGCTGTTAATATAAAGATGTATATCCTTGTCGGGGTCCTGAGCCTCAAGATAAAGAAGCTGTGCTACTACCAAAGATGCGGTAACGTCGTTTACCTCGTCGGAAAGAAAGATTATTCTGTCGTTTAAAAGTCTTGAGTAAATGTCGTAAGAGCGTTCGCCTCTGGAGGTCTGCTCTACTACAACGGGAACGAGTGCCATAATTTTTTCCTACCTTTATTTATATTTTAATAAACAGCCGACAGTCCTTTTATACTGACCGCCGGCTGGATTTATTTGTTTAAATTACTCTGCCTTGGGCTCTGCCTTTTTCTTGGGAGCTGCGGGCTTCTTTGCTGCGGGCTTCTTTGCGGGAGCCTTCTCAGCCTCTGCATCGTCTGCGGGCTTCTCAGCCTTCTTCTTGGGAGCAGCCTTCTTCTTTGCTGCAACCTTAGCGTTGTCCTTAACGAACTTCATAGCCGCGCCAACAAGCATATCAGCCTTGATATCCTCTGCTGCGATCATGCCCTTAACCTGCTCAAGCTCAACGCCGTAAGCCTCGGAAATTCTCTTGTACTCGCCCTCAATCTCCTCATCGGAAACCTGAAGATTTTCAAGAGCAGCGATCTTCTCAAGAGCAAGGCGCATCTTAACCTGCTTTTCAGCCTGGGGTCTCATCTGCTCTCTGAGAGCCCCGAGAGTAAGACCGGTATACTTGAAGTAAGTAGAAAGGTCAAGACCGTTCTGACGAAGGCGGTTGTCATAGTCACGAACGAAGTTCTCGGTCTCAGCCGCAAACATAGGCTCGGGAATCTCTGCAACGAGCTTCTCCATAAGTGCCTCTGCAAGAGCGTTTTCAACCTCAGCCTCAGCCTTATCTTCATTTCTCTTTACCATTTTAGCCTTGATGTCTGCTTTATATTCATCAAGAGTGTCAAATTCGGAAACATCCTTAACGAATTCATCGTCAAGTGCGGGAAGCTCCTCAACCTTGAGAGAGTTGAGCTTGGTCTTAAATACAGCAGCCTTGCCCGCAAGCTCCTTTGCGTGGTACTCCTCGGGGAAGGTAACGTTAACGTCAAACTCCTCGCCAACACTCTTACCAACGATCTGCTCCTCAAAGCCGGGAATGAAAGCGCCCGAGCCGAGAGTGAGGTCGTGACCCTCGCCCTTGCCGCCGTCGAATGCAACGCCGTCAACAGAACCCTCGTAGTCGATATTTGCAATATCGCCCATAGCAGCAGCTCTGTCGGTTACGTCAACAGTTCTTGCATTTCTCTTTCTGGCATTCTCAACCTCTGCATCAACATCAGCGTCCTTAACTGCGTCAACAGTCTTGGTAACCTCGATGCCGGTGTAACCCTCGATAGTAACCTCGGGCTTAACGAAACCAACTGCCTTGAGAACGATGTCGCCCTCGTCAGAAACAAGGTCGAACTGGGGCTGACCTACAATGTCAAGACCCGCTTCCTTAACAGCCTCTTCAAAGGCCTCGGGAATACAAGCATTGATAGCATCCTCGAACCAGATGCCCTTGCCGTAGTACTTTTCAATAATTGCCTTGGGTGCTTTACCCTTTCTGAAGCCGGGAATGTTGATAGACTTAACATTCTTCTTGTATGCTTCCATTTCTGCTTTTGCGTAAACTTCCTTGCTTACGGAGAATTCCATAGTAAAGCCGGACTTCTCGGTAAGTTCCTTTTTAATAAGGCTCATTTCTTTTCCTCCAAGAGAGACATTTTATTTTATTTATTAAAAAACTAAGTTAACCACATCATTGTACAACAAAAAATAAAATTTGTCAAGATGTCTAAAGAATTTTTATAAAATTCGTCACTATTTCACTATTTTTGGAACGAACTTCAAGTAATCCGCAGACACAATGCTCATTTCAATACCCTCGTATTCAAAGCTCTGCGGAATGTTATAATTGCCGTGAATGTGTCCGTAATAGACCTTTTTTATCGAATGTTCTTTAAGAATTTTGATAAGGTTCTCCGACTCCTTGCCATTCCAATAAGGAGGGAAGTGCATAAAAACGATAATTTCCTTTTCGGGAAATTCCGCCCGCAGACGCTCTGCCTCATCAAGGCTTGCCCTAAGTCTTATAGACTCTCTGTTAGAGAGCTTTTCGAAATCGGCGTTGTCGGGTGCATTTTGCGCATCCTCGTCGTTATACCAGCCTCGGGTGCCTGCTATGATGTAATCCTCCACCGCGTGCGCGTTGTTGAAGAGAAAATCTATTGTGGATATCCCCTTTTTCTCAAAAAACTCGCGGTGCTTTTTCATAGTACACCACCAAAAATCGTGGTTACCCTTGCCCAGTATCTTTTTGCCGGGCAGCGAGTCGATAAAACGCAGGTCGCTCTCAGCCTCTTCAAGCGAAAGTGCCCAGGAAATGTCTCCGGGGATAACCACCGTATCCTCGTCGGTAATAAGGCGGCGCCAGTTGTTTTCAATTCTCAAAAGATAGTCCGCCCACCTGTGACCGAAAACCTCCATAGACTTGTTGGTCTCGTCCAGAGTGGAAAGGTGCAGGTCGGCTATTGTGTAAAGAGCCGTAGCTTATCACTCCTTCCGCGTTTTTTTATCAGTCGGTATAATTTTTCCTTTGCCGGGCAATAATGTCTTTGCCGTTATAGGCTAAAAAAACAAAAAGAGGTAAAATGGTATGGAAAACAACAAGCAGAAAACAGACTCCTGCTGCGATACTTCCAAGAGTATTAAGGGAATTGTTTGCGATGTGAAGAACTGCGCTTATCACACAATGCAGAACAGCTGCTGCGCAGGCACAATTGCGGTAGGTCCCAAGGACGCTACCTGCTCGGCAAACACAAACTGCGCGACTTTTAAGCCTCGCGAGTGCTGATTACTTCAGCGCAAAGTCCTTAACCGAGTCCTTCATAAGATCGCGGTCGATAACACCGGTGTGTATCGCCGTCTTTGTGAGGATAGCCTCCAGGGGCGCGGGAATGGGCGAGCCTGTGTGAGCCTTCAGCTCCTCGAGCGCCATAAGGTCGTCCTCGGGCTTGCCTCCCGTAAGGGAAAGAAGCACGTCTGCCGCAAACTTATAGGGAGAAGCGGTGGAGACGACAAGCATTTTGTTTTCGGCCTTGTAGGCTTCTGCATAGCACTTCGCCGCGTGAGTGGCAACCGCTGTGTGGGTGTCTATAAGGCTGTTTGCATTTTTATAGGTGTCGGCAACCGTCTTCTTGCAAAGCTCCTCGTCGGTATAGTAGCCAACGAAATGCTCTTTAACGGTTTTAAGCTCCTCTGCGGTAAGCTTATATTTTCCTTCCTCGTTAAGCTTCTTCATATACTCCGCGGTCTTTTCCTTGCCGAAGAGGGTGTAAAGAAGGCGCTCAAGGTTTGAAGAAATAAGAATATCCATAGAGGGTGAGATTGTTGCGTGGAAATCGCGGTTTTTGTTATATTCGCCCGTCTCGAGGAAGTCGGTAAGAACATTGTTCATATTGGACGCGCAAACCAGCTTACCGATTTTAACGCCCATAAGCTTTGCGATAAATCCTGCGAAAATATTGCCGAAGTTACCCGTAGGAACGCAAATATCAATAGTCTCGCCAAGCTCGATAACTCCCTCGCGGTACAAATCGCAGTAGGCGGAAACATAATAAACTATCTGAGGAACAAGTCTGCCCCAGTTAATGGAGTTTGCGCTGGAGAGGAATACTCCGCCGTCCGAAAGCTCCTTTGCAAAAGCGGTGTCGGAGAATATTCTCTTAACGCCTGTCTGTGCATCGTCAAAGTTGCCCACAATGCCCGAAACCGATACGTTGCCGCCCTCTTGAGTCTGCATCTGAAGCTTCTGTACTCGGCTAACGCCGTCAATAGGATAAAATACCTTTATCTTGGTGCCCGCAACATCGCGGTAGCCCTCAAGAGCCGCCTTGCCGGTATCGCCCGAGGTTGCAACGAGGATAAGAGCCTCTCTGTTCTCGTTACACTTCTTTAATGCTCTGACAAAGAGTCTGGGCATTATCTGAAGAGCCATATCCTTAAACGCACAGGTGGGGCCGTGCCAGAGCTCAAGCATATATGTGCCTTTGCCGAGAGAGCTTATGGGAGCGGGGGAGGGGATAAACTTTTCTTTAGAATAGGCGCCCTCTGCGTCGCAAAGAAGCTCCTCGTAGGTATAGTCGGTAAGAAAGAGCGAAAGAATTTTTGCCGCTCTTTCGGTATAGGGAAGAGCAGAAAGCTCCTTTATAAATTCAAGATCGATTTGGGGAATGCTCTCGGGCATAAAAAGACCGCCGTCGGATGCAAGTCCCGTTTTGATAGCATAGGCAGAGCTTACGCCCTCAGCCTCTGCGCCTCTGGTGCTGATGTACTTCATTGTTTTACCTTTCTTTGTTTGTGCCTTGGTAGCCCTTATAGGCTGTATTTATATCGAATGTACCGACAAGGTGCTTTATCTGCACAGCCTTGGTACCCGATTTTGTGTTTTCTAAATACACCTCGATAATATCGAAGCGTGAGCGGTATCCCCGCCCCATTGTTGCCGCGTATGCCGAGGCAGCTTTTATTATCTTCCTTTGCTTTTCGGGAGTTACCGCAGAAGCGGGGCGCGCCTCCTTGGGATTTTCACAGCCCTTAGTTCGCGCTTTCACCTCGGTAAAGGCGATAACATTGTCCTTTTTTGCAATAATATCTATCTCCGACTGTTCAAAAACGAAATTTCGCTCGAGGATTTTGTAGCCGTTTTTCTTTAAGAATTTTGCGGCGGCTCTCTCTCCTATATTTCCTTTCAGCCTATTCGGAGTTAAAACTTCAAGAATTCTCATTTGTCAAGAAATTTGAGAAAGCTTTTTCTGTGTATGGGTGAGGGACCGTACTTTCTAACGGCGTCCATATGGTCCTTTGTGGGGTAGCCCTTGTGCTTTGCGATTCCGTATTCGGGATACATAGCGTCAAGCTCTATACAGCCTTTGTCCCTTGTCACCTTAGCAAGGATTGAAGCCGCTGCAATAGATGCGCTTTTCGCATCTCCCTTAACCACCGTTTCGGTAGGGATTTTGAAGCCTCTTGAGCAGTTTCCGTCAATGAGCGCAAAGTCTGCCTTGACCGAAAGCGACTCTACCGCCCTGCACATAGCGAGCATAGAGGCGTTGAGTATGTTTATATCGTCTATCTCCTCGGGAGATGCTTCTGCAATGGCGTATGCTACCGCCTTTTCCTTGATAATATCAAAAAGCTTCTCGCGCTTTTTCTCGGTGAGCTTTTTGGAGTCGTTAAGACCCTCTATTTCAATACCTCTAGGCAAAATCACCGCCGCAGCAACAACAGGACCGCAAAGTGGACCCCTGCCTGCCTCGTCGCATCCGCAAACCGCGGTGTAACCCTCGAGATATTTAGCTTCTTCGTATTCAAAATTTGGCATAACTTTCCTCGCTTACGGCTTTTCTAACGAAATTCGCCCAATCTTGCCGCCGCGGAATTCGTCAAGAAGCATTTCCGAAGTACGGGAGTGATTTATCTCGCCGCCGCTGATAAGAAAGCCTCTTTTTCTTCCCACAAGCTCGAAAAGGTCGTAGCCGTCAAGCCCCTCGCACTCCTCCTCGGTAAGCTTATACCTTGTGAGGAATTCCTTTCTCGCAATATCGTAAAGTCTTAAACAAAGGAGCATTGAAATCTCCTCGGTATCGAGTATCTGGTCGCGTATTGCGCCCGTCATAGCAAGGTTTTCGCCCACTCTCGAGTCCTCAAACTTAGGCCAAAGGACACCGGGCATATCAAGAAGGTCGAGTCCTATCGTAGTAGGCACCCACTGCTTGTTTACGGTAACGCCGGGGCGGTCCTCAACCCTTGCCTTTTTGCCGCCCGCAAGGCGGTTGATGAGCGAGGATTTGCCAACGTTGGGAATACCGACAATCATAGCTTTAAGCTTTCTGCCCGACATACCCTTGTCGTTATATCTCTCGATCTTTTCGGCAAGTATCTCCTTTACCGCTGCCTCAAGGTCGGAAATTCCAAGACCCGAGGTAGAGTCGATAACAACCGTTTTTTGCCCCATTGCGGTGTAATGCTCGCGCCATTTTTTTGTTATCTCGGGGTTTGCGAGAGTCGATTTTGTAAACACAGTTATCTTGGGCTTTGTGCCGATAAGCCCCTCAATTTCGGGGTTTTTTGAGCTGTACGGAATTCTCGAGTCCAAAAGCTCAAGTATAAGGTCCACCTCGGGCAGACATTCGCGCATCATACGCTTTGTCTTGGCCATATGTCCGGGGAACCACTGTATTGGATTTGAAGCCACCTTTGCGAACCTCCTCTTTAGCTTAGTCTACCGCTCCGAATTTATCAAAGGGATAAAATCTTAAAAGCACCTTACCTAAAATGCTGTCAACCTTTATAGTGCCGACAGAGCGTGAATCCTTTGAATTGTATCTGTTGTCGCCCATAACGAAAACCTCGCCCTCGGGCACCGTTATTGTCATAGCGCCAAGGTCGTAATTTCGCGACGAGTCAAAGTAGGCGTATTCCTCCTCGGGAGGGGGCGTGCCGTTAACAAGAACGTGGCCGTCCTCGTCTATTGTAACTACGTCGCCCTCAATGCCGATAACTCTTTTTACCCAGGGCTTGCCGTCGGTTAATTCAAGGTCCTGGAATACTATAATGTCACCGCGCTTGGGGGTGTAGAAAACATCGGAAATTATAAGATGCTCGCCGTTTGCAAGAGTGCCGACCATAGACTCGCCGTCTACTGTCGTGTGCTTGAATAAGAAGCCTGTAATGATAAGCACCGCCGCAAGGGTAAACACGAAAAGCTCAACAAAGTCAAAGACGGAATCAATAATTCTTGGCTTTTTCGGGTCGTAGGGCGGCTCCTCCTCATCCTCCTCATCCTCCTCTGCCTCCTCGTTAGCAGGAGCGGGAATGGGGTCGCTGATGTCGAGAGTAAGCTGTGCGTCCTCCTCGTCGCCGTATATGCTTTCTTCCTCTTTTTCCTCGGTCTCATCCTTTGAGCCTTGGAGAGCAGATTTTGCGGCGGTGAGGGTTTTACCGATAATGCTCTTGTAATCCGAGAGAAATTCTTCAAAGCCCGCCTTGGTCCTTTTGTCCTCCCCCTCTTCGCTGAGGATAACCGCGTCCTCGTCCACAATAAGCGAGTCAAAGTCGGAGTCTGCGATCAGCTCCTCCCTCGGCTCTGCGTCTTCGGTTATGCTCTCCTCAATAGGAGCTTCGGCTTCCTTGGGAGCGTTTTCGCTCTCGGGTATCGTATTTTTAACGCTCTTTTTCTTGCGCGATGTCTTTTTAAAAGAGCTTTTTGCTTCGTTTTTTTGTATCGAGGCTGTCGATTCTTCGGACTCCCGATTTTCAAAATCTATTTCATAATTTTCGTTATCCACGGAATCTTACCCCCTTTCGATAATTATACAACCTTAATTTTACCACAAAACTTTCAAAAAAACAATATATATTTTATTATTTTAGATAAAAAATTTATTGACAGCTCTCTTTTTTTATGCTAGAATGTATCGAAACTAATGTTTTTTGTTTGGAGAATTATGAAAAAAGCCTTTTCCTCTCTCGGGCGGACCGATTATATCGTTTGGGCGGTTTCGGTCGCTCTCGTTATTTTGTCATACTTTTTGTCCGCTTCGCCAAGCGTCTTAAACACGCTTACCTCGGTTATAGGCGTTTCTGCCTTGATTTTCGTTGCCCGCGGTCAGGTTTTGGGTCAGCTTTTGCTTGCTGCCTTTGCTCTGCTTTACGGCACTGTTTCTGTTTTTCACAGCTATTTCGGCGAGACGGCTATTTGTTTTCTTTTGTCGCTGCCCCTTGCCGCCTTTGCGATAGTCACCTGGTATAAAAATCCTTATGATGACAGCGGGGAGGTTAAGGTCAGCCGTATAAGCGCGCGTCAGCTCACCCTGCTTATTTTGCTTACCGCCGGGGTTACAGTAGCCTTTTATTTTATACTCTCTCTGCTCGGCACCGCCAGCGTTATTTGGAGCACAGTTTCGGTAACGACCTCGTTCTTTGCGGCAGGCCTTACGGTATTGCGCTCGCCCTATTTTGCCCTGGGCTATGTGGCAAACGATATTATACTTATAATCCTTTGGACTATCGCGGCAATAGGCGACCCCTCCTGCGTTTCAATGGTGGTCTGCTTTGCGGCATTCCTTTTAAACGACTCATACAGCTTTATCTGCTGGTATAGGAGAAAACACCTTCAAGCTAAATAAAAAAACAAAGCGAGCCTCGCTCCCAAGCGGTGGGAAACAAAGGCTCGTTTTTTATTTGTTATTTTCGGTTTTTTCAATTACTTTGCGCGCTGTCGAGAGTATATGCTCCCGCTCTGCCGCCGAAATGCTTTTCAGCTTTACACGCTTGGGCAATCCCCATATTCCGAAGAGTGACGGACCCGTCCAGCTGTCTTGAACATGAATGTCAGCCATAGCCGAGATAACGCTGAGAGATGCCCTTTTAGTCTTCATAAAAATAACCTTCATCGGGTGCTTTATAATAGCGAAAATAAGCTTCGGGTAATGGGCGGTAATGTTGGTAAAGGTAATACCGGGGTGGGCAATTTCCACAGTTCCCGAGCCGAGAGAGGCAAGAGAATACATAAGGTATCTTTTTGCGTTGCCGTAAATTAGGCCGGATTTTTTTCGGGTGCTGAAATCTATATCGCAGGGGTCAGCCTTTGAATAGCCGTGAGCAATACTGCCAACCGCGATTATTCTGCCGCCGCGAGAGGCTATCTTTTCTTCAAGACGGCAGGCAAGATAATAAGGAGAAGCAAAGTTGATCTGGAAAACATTGTTATACCCGAGAGCGCACTGCTTTAAGGGTATGTGATATGCTCCCGCGTTCAAAATAAGGTAATCGGGGGGCGTATCGGAGAGAATATCTGCGGCTCTCTTTACCGAGCCTATATCCTCAAGGTCGAGAGGGATATATTCGGTTTTTAAGGTGGGGAAGTCTTCCTTTAATTCCTTTGCGAGAGCACTTGCGCGCTCTTCGTTTCGGTCAAGCATTATGATAGAAGCGCCAAGAGTTGCAAAATGACGAATGAGCGCCCTGCCAAGACCGCCCGTTGAGCCGCTGACAGCAATTCTCTTACCCGAAAGGTCGGGGGCGTATTTTTTTAGCCACTTTTTGGTTGTCATTTGCTTTTTCTGCTCTTTCTGCGGAAGAGGCTTCCTGCCTTCTTGAGGACAGCCTCAAAGATTGCGTTCAGCTTCTCTGCATATATCATACTGAAAATAAAGGCAACTATCGCAAGGACAAGCAGTCCGCCGATAAGCCAAAGTCCCCAACCTTCGTAGGGAATAAGCTCGCCGGACATACAAAGAATGGTAACGCCGATAGTGGTAGTCCTCGTCACAAGCTGCATTATGGTAAATGTGGCAAATTTCATAGATACCATTCCTGCAAGCGAGCAGAGGAAATCGTCGGGGAAGAGAGGGAAGAGAAAGGCAAAGAAGAGAAATATCTTTTCGCGCCCTTTAAGCTTTGCAAGCCACTCGTCAGCCTCCTCGCGTCCGCCCGCGACCCAGTTTATGTAAGGACGTCCCAATGCTCTGCCGAGGAAGTATGCAAACCATGAGCCGAGCATTATTCCGATATAGGAATAGAAGAAGGACTCAACAGGGCCGAAAAGAAAGCTGCCCACAACTATGGTCACGGTGCTGGGAATGGGAATTATGGTAACCTGAAGAAACGATGCGAAAATAAAGGCAATAGGCGCAATAGCTCCTGCAGAGGATATGGTTTGCTGAAGCTGCTCTTTGGTAAACGACGTTATGCCGAAGTGCTTTAGCAGAAAATAAACTCCCACAAGAAAGGTGCAGATAAAGAATGCCGATACGGTAAGTCTCTTCAGCGATTTTTTAGTGTTTTCGTTAATAGTCATCTTTAACTCCAAAGGAGATATTATTCCTTGTTAATGAGATCGTAGATTTCGGACTTTGGAACTCCTCTGTCCTTTGCGGTTTTTTTGATAGCGTCCATTTTTGACATTCCCTGAGCAATATAGGCTTCAACCTGCTCCTCGGGGGAGAGCATAATCTCCTCGCTCATAGCGCTCACGCTCGCTCCGTCAATAACGAGGACGTACTCGCCTCTCGGCTCTCTTTCCTCATAGACGCGAACCGCCTCGCCAAGCGTTGTACGGTGGATTTCTTCGTTTAGCTTGGTTAATTCACGGCAGAGTGCTATTTTTCTATCCTCGCCAAAGATTTTTGCCATATCCGAAAGGGTCGCTCTCAGCTTGTGGGGAGCTTCGTAAAAGATGAGCGTTCTGTCGTCAAAAGCCACAGCCTCGAGTCTCTTTTTTCTCTCCTGAGCCTTTGCGGGAAGAAAGCCCTCGAAGGCAAATCTCACCGTCGAAAGTGCGGAGAGCGAGAGGGCGGAAACCGCCGCGCAGGCGCCGGGGATAACGCTGACCTTTATTCCCGCCTCGGAGGCAAGACGGACGATATCCTCGCCCGGGTCGCTTATTGCAGGCATCCCCGCATCGGTAATAAGAGCGCAGGATTCGCCCGAAAGCAGTCTTGCAATTATTCTTTCACCGCTTTGATGCTTGTTATGCTCGTGATAGCTGATAAGCTCGTTCTTTATCCCTAAAGCCATAAGAAGGCGCAGGGAATTTCTCGTGTCCTCCGCGGCAATAAAGTCTGCTTCTGTAAGCACCTTTTTCGCTCTGTCGGAAATATCCGCAAGATTGCCTATGGGGGTTGCAACGAGGTAAAGAACGGACGGCTCAACCTTGTTTTTCGTGTTGTCCATATTCTGCCTCTTCGAAAAGCCTATCTCTTAAAGTAAGAGGGAAAGCTTCCGTTTTCCATTATATAATTCATATCGGATGAATATTCTTTGTGTGTTTTATCGCTGTAAATTATCAGCGGGCGGGTAAGCTGCATTCCGCTTTTTGCGCCTTTTTTGCCTTCAACAAGGACCATAGACGGCTCGGAGCACTCGTCTGCGTGAACGAAGGTCATTCTCTTAACCTCAAGCCCGCTTTGGCGCATTGCAAAAACAAGGTCGCAGAGTCTGTCGGGGCGGTATACCGCGCAGAAAATTCCGCCAAACTTTAAAAGCCTTGCTCCCGCCTTGCAAAAATCGGTTATATCGCCCATAACCTCGTGGCGGGCAATATTCTTCTTATCAATGAGGTTTGCCTTTCCGCTGTCGGTTTTCATATAGGGCGGATTTGTATAAACCAGGTCAAACTCCCTCGCCGAAACATAATCTCTAATATCGGTATGGCAGGCAAGGAGCCTGTTTTCAAGACTGTTGAGCGCGGCGTTCTTTTCAATAAGACGCGCGTATTCCTCCTGAACCTCAAGAGCAACCGCTTCCGAAAGCTTTTCTCTGGTTAAAAGGAGCATAGAAATAATTCCGCTCCCTCCGCCAAGCTCACAGCCGACAGCGCGCTTTCCGTTAACGTATCCCGCAAGCAGGAGCGCGTCGGTACCGAAGGTCAGCCCCTCGGTGTTTTGTATAAGCCTTAGCGAATCGTTTACAAAGTCACAGCGTTCCATAAATTTCCTTTTTATATCGTATTAAAAAAAGCGGAGAACGAAGCCCCGCTTTTTTTATGTTCCTGCCGAAATTATTCTTCAGCGGGTGCGCCAACAGGACATGCATCTGCGCAAGAACCGCAGCTAATGCACTCGTCAGCATTGATTACGTATTTGCCATCACCTTCGGAGATGCAACCGGTAGGGCAAGCATCCTGGCAAGCGCCGCAGTTGATGCATTCATCGGAAATCTTGTATGCCATTTTGATAAACCTCCATTTAAAGTTTCCACATATATTCTACCATAACTTAGAAAAAAATCAATACTTTTTCGAAAAAAAGTGGAAAATAACGAAAAAAGCTTAGTCCTGAGCCTCGTTTTCTTCGTCAGAATCGTCCTTATTTTGCTTTTTTTGAGGACGGGAAAGCACCTTTACCTCGTCAACCTTGTAAAGTCTTACAATTTCCTTTTCGTTATCGGAGAACTTAACCTTTATTTCTCCCGCAAGAGGCTTTGTTTCAACAACGGTACCGCTGCCGTCCTTTGTTGAAACCACCGAGCCCTGGGGCGGAGTGTTTCTTATTGCCTCCTCGTAGGTCTCGTGCTCGTAACGAAGGCAGCACATAAGTCTGCCGCAAGCACCCGAAACCTTAGCGGAGTTAAGGGAGAAGTTTTGCTCCTTTGCCATTTTTATCGACACCTGAACAAAGTCGGAGAGGAATCCCGCACAGCAGAATTTTCTTCCACAGGAGCCAAGACCGCCCATCATCTTTGCCTCGTCGCGGATACCTATCTGGCGAAGCTCTATTCTTGTTCTGAATGTGGAGGCAAGATCCTTTACAAGCTCGCGGAAGTCAACGCGCGACTCGCAGGTAAAGTAGAAGATAAGCTTCGAGTTGTCAAAGGTGTATTCAACGCCAACAAGGCTCATCTCGAGTCCGTGCTCGGCAATCTTCTTTTTGCAGATAACCGCTGCGTCCTCCTCTGCCTTACGGTTTTTCTCATTTTTTATAAGGTCCTCCTTGGTTGCCACTCTGTTAATGGGCTTTAAGGGAGAAACGATCTCCGAGGAGGGGAGCATCTTGTTTGCAAGCTTTACTGTTCCAAGCTCAACGCCTCTCGCGGTTTCAACAATAACGCTGTCACCGATATTGAGCTTGAATTTCCCGGGGGAGAAGTAATATACCTTTCCCGCCTCGCGGAAGTTTATGCCAACGACCTCGGTCTGCTCGGGAGCAGCAAGGTCGGGATTTTCGTTCTTTATTTCTTCGTTCATATATTTTTCCTTTCCAAAGCGGATTGTGTCTTCAGACACAAAGCGCTGTCGTCACAAGACATTTCGGGTTTAAACAAGTCTGATTTTTGCTGCAAGGGTTGCGAGCAGGTTTGAAATGTTCGCGTTCCTGACGCACATAAGGTGCGCCTCGCACACACAGTCATAAATTTCAAGCAGTCTCTTTACCGAAGCACCACCGCAAATCGAAAGCGCCTCCTCCTTTGAGGTAAAGAAGATAAGCCTTGCCTTGTCCGACTGCTTTACGGCAACAAGGTCACGCAGAGCAGAGATAACCCTCTCGAGAACGGGTGTAAGCTCGGCGCGCTTTGCGGGTAGAAGAGAAATTCCCTCAAGAATATCTCTGTAATCCCTCTTTGCGCAAAAGCACCGCGCAATATTAAGAATTGCCTCCCTCTCCTCAGCGCACTCTGCCGAAAGACGCTTGCTCGAAAGGCGTATAGCCTCCCCAAGCCTGCCGTCAGCAACCGAGATAACGCTCTCAAAGCGCTCGGTGCTCTCGCGGTAAAGCTCGCGGGCGTCGGACGAAAGTGCAAGAAGATGCTCCCTTAGCTCCTCGGCTGAAAATCTTGACATCGGGATAAACTGCGCTCGGCTCTTTATCGTTGTAAGAATTTTGTCACCCTCGGTGGTCAGTATCATAATAAGAACACCTGCGGGCGGCTCTTCAAGCACCTTTAAAAGGGCGTTTTGCGCCTCGGTGGTCATCGTCTCCGCATCGTCGATAACATAAATTTTGTAGTCCGACTCGGTAGAGGAGAGGAACATGTCCTCTCTAAAGTCCTTTATGGCGTCAACGCCGAGAGTTGCCCTATCCTTCGGCTTCGAAAGCACTTTAAGGTCGGGGAAGTTTAGCTCCCTTATCCTCTTACAGCATCCGCACTCACCGCAGGGAAGAGAAGACGCGCCGTCTCCCCTTTTTTCGCAGTTCAGCGCCGCCGCAATCTCGATAGCAAGAGTCGTCTTGCCCGAACCGTATGCACCGCCGATAAGCAGAGCGTGAGGCAGTGTTCCGCCGTCTATTGCCGCACCGATGCGTGATTTCGTTTTTTCATTTCCCAAAAGGGCGGGAAAATATCTTCTCATCCCACGCACCGCCTTTCACAAAAATGCAAATATTTAACCAATGTATATTGTACCACTATAAATCTGAAAAGTCAATACAAATCAAATTGAAAATTGAAAGTTGAAAATTTGAAATTTATGAAAAAGAAACACAAATCGTTCGTTACCCGTAGGGCGGGGGCTTGCTCCCGCCGAAAGAACAACGCAGAACGTACCGTAGGGCGGGGGCTTGCTCCCGCCGTTTCGTTTTAAGGCTTCCCGTTGGGGAAGCCGGCACCGTAGGCGACTGATGAGGTGTTCTTGTTTATTTTAAAAAAACTATTTACAAACACCAAATAATGTGATAGAATGTAATTGCCAAACAAATTCAATATTTTTCTGTATGGGTGTTTTTTGTCCTTAAGGGGATACTATACCCTTTTTTGCGCAATCTTAAAGAACTGTTTTGCATAGGCAAAAATGCAAAACTCCCGGTTTTTTATGGTTGTGCTTTTCACTCATACAAAAATTGAATTTGTTTGGCGACAATTGGAGTATTGCGTTTTTCGGTGCGGTGACTTCGGTTGCCGCACTTTTTTAATTTTGTCACCGAGAAGAAAGAAGGAGAAAAACAATGGAAGAAAAAGACACACAGAATTTCGAAACAGAAGAACAAGGAGCGGTTGAAAGCAAGAGCCCAACGTCTAAAGCAAAAAAGCCGTTTCCTAAGAAGCTTGTAGCTATTGTTGCGTCTGTTGTTACAACGGTAGCTGTCGGTGTTGCTACTGTTGCGTTATTACTTGGTGGAGGCGGAGATAATAGCGATACAAACAACGAAACTCCTCATCAGACCCACATTTTTAGCGAATGGTGCGAAACGAAATCACCTACTTGCAAAGACGAGGGTGAGAAATCTCGTATTTGTGATTGCGGTGAGGTTGAAACTCGTACGATCGCCAAGTTAAACACGCATACAGAAGTGGTTGATCCGGCGGTTGAGGCAACTTGTAAAAAAACAGGACTTACGGCAGGTAAACATTGTTCTGTTTGCTCAAAAACTCTTGTTTATCAGCAGGAAATTCCTAAAGTTGATCATACATATGATGATAAATATGATGATACCTGCAATGAGTGCGGTTTTGTACGTGACGCTGAGTGTGCCCATACACAAACAGAGGTCGTTCCCGGCAAGGCGTCTACTTGTACTGTGACCGGTCTTACAGATGGATTGAAGTGTAAAAAATGCGGTGAAATAATTACAGGGCAGACAACGATTGCAGTAAAACCACACACCGAGGTTACAGACGTAGCGGTTGCGGCAACGTGCACGAGCACTGGTCTTACCGAGGGCAAGCATTGTTCCGTTTGTAATAATGTGATTGTTTCTCAAACTATAATAGAAAAAGCTCCTCATGCATATACATCGGTTATAACACCGCCAACAAAAACGCAGGATGGTTTTACAACTCATACATGTGGTGTTTGTCAACATAGTTATAAGGATGGTTATGTTGCCGCCTTGGGTTCTGTTGGACTTGCTTACACGGTGGAGGGAAATTGCTGCACCATTACAGGCATAGGCAGTTGCACTGATACCGATGTTGTAATTCCGAGTACAATTGATGGTAAAACGGTAACCGTTATAGCAACTGAGGCGTTTAGAGATTGCACGAATCTCACGTCTATCAAACTGCCGAATACAATAGAAACAATCAAAAGCAGAGCCTTTTACGGTTGTACAGGACTTACTGAGTTTACAGTTCCTGCATTGGTAACAAGCATTGGTATGCATATATTCGATAAAGCAGAAAATCTTTCTACCGTGTACTATAATTCCAGCTATGCTCACAATGGTTACGTCGAAAACCACTTCTTTCGTACCGCTAGCATTAAAAAAGTTGTTTTCGGCGGAACGACAATACCTAGCTATATTTTGTATGGTTGTGAGGTTACAGAGGTTGAGATTAAAGATAGTGTAACAAGAATTGGTGTTAGTGCTTTCCATGGATGCAGAAGCCTTACAAGCGTAGAAATTCCCGACAGTGTAAAAAGCATAGGCGATTCTGCGTTCTATCTTTGCACAAGCCTTACAAGCGTAGAAATTCCCGATAGCGTAACAAGTATTGCCGAAGAGGCGTTCTATTCTTGCACAAGCCTTACAAGCGTTGTAATTGGCGATGGTGTAACAGGTATTTACAGAAGTACTTTCAGCTATTGCAACAGCCTTACGAGTGTTGTAATCGGTGACAGTGTAAAAAGCATAGGCGCTGACGCGTTCTATCTTTGCACAAGCCTTACAAGCGTAGAAATTCCCGATAGCGTAACACGCATTAACGAGTGGGCATTCTATGGTTGCAGCTCGCTTACGAGCATAGTAATTCCCGACAGTGTAACGAGCATTGACAGGTGTGCGTTCTACGGTTGCAGCTCACTTACGAGCGTTGTAATTGGTGGCGGTGTAAAAATCATTAACGATTTTGCTTTTGCAAGTTGCAAAAGTCTTTCTAGCGTAGAAATTCCCGACAGCGTCAAAAGCATAGGCAAATCTGCGTTCCGTCATTGCACAAGCCTTACAAGCGTAGAAATTCCCGATAGCGTAACAAGAATTGACGAAGTGGCGTTCTATTATTGCACAAGCCTGACGAGTGTTGTAATTGGTAGAAGTGTAACAAGCATTGGCGATTACGCGTTTGAAGGTTGCTTTAGACTTTATAGTGTTACAAACAAATCGAATCTTGATATTGTAAAGGGCTCTGATTCTCATGGTTATGTAGCATATTATGCCGATGAAGTAGTCAATGGATAGAATATATAAATATATAGATGGTTGACATAAAAATATCAGTCAAAGGACATCATATGGAAAATGAAAAAATAACACAAACCGAAATGTTACAGCGGAATAATATTGATATAAACGTAAATGCCGATATAGGAACGGCTTCGTTTTGGTATTATACGAGTTTGAACAATGCTGATAAAATACTGGAAAACAGTTGTTTTCACATTCGATCTATAAATGATATGAATGACAAAGACGAGGCCGGATTACATAAAAACAGTAAATTTGTACACGCATTGTGTTTATGTAATAGCGATACCGAAAAAATACCAATGTGGTATCTTTATTCAGGGCTTGATGGTAAGGGGGTGAGCATCGGTTTTACAGCATCCACTCTATTGAAGTTTGTCAGATCTATTAAAACGGTTAAGGTTGTTAGTAATGAAGATATAGAGTTATCCGTGGGCAAAGAAGTAACAATTAAATGCGGTTGGATATTTTATCGTAAGAAAGATCAGCCGGAAAAGATAAAATATCGAAATAAGTTTTATGAACTTACGGATTTTGAATTCTTTGAACAAGAGAATTATTTTGTTAAGGATTATCCGTGGGAATATGAAAAGGAGTTTAGGATTGTGGTGATAAATAATACTGCTCAACCATATGAAAAATTCAAAATTGATATCCCCATAGAGCTTTATAAGAATGTTAAGATTAGATTTGCTCCGGAATTTCAAAATGAAACTATTTATGAAACGATAAAAGGATACAAAGGAGTTCAAAAACTTCTTGCGAAAAAAATGCTTCGCAGTAATTTGAAAATTAATATGGGTCTGTATGAAAGAAATGCGAAAGGAGTTGTTGATTTTATTTCTTGTGATATCAACAAAGAAAAAACGGAAATAGATAGAGAAAAATTACGTGGTGTAATTTGTAAAACTTGCAAGCTCAATAAGGAAAATAGGTAATAAAATCTAAAAGGGGCGAGTCCAATTTGGACTCGCCTTAAATTATCCAATCTACAAAGTTTTTGCGTCACTTTTTTCAAAAAGCGACACAGTTTCTTTTCAAAAAGCGACCTTAATTTTCCTTGACCCCTTGTATTTTTCTTCCATTTGTGTTAAAATATATAATGACAAAATATGTGCGTTCCATTCGCGCGCAGAAAAGGCAGGATTTTTAGATTATGGAAAAGTTTTATTTAACCACGGCTATTGCTTACGCATCCCGAAAGCCTCATATAGGCAACACCTACGAGATTATTATGGCGGATGCCTTTGCCCGTTTTCAGAAGAGTCAGGGCAAGGACGTATTTCTCTGTACGGGTACCGACGAGCACGGTCAAAAGATAGAAAACCTTGCAAACGAGGCGGGGATCACTCCTAAGCAGTACGTTGACAAGGTTGCAGGCGAGATAAAGAGCCTTTGGGACTTTATGGGCGCAGATTACGACCACTTTATCCGCACCACAGACGATTACCACGAAGCGGCAGTTGCCAAGATATTTAAGAAATTCTACGACAAGGGCGACATATACAAGGGTCATTACGAGGGCTGGTATTGCACCCCCTGCGAGTCCTTCTTCACCGCAACCCAGGCGGCAGAGGGCAAGTGCCCCGACTGCGGCAGACCTGTTTCGCAGGCAAGAGAAGAAGCGTATTTCTTCAAGATGTCAAAGTACGCCGACCGCCTTATAAAGCACATTGAAGAAAACCCCGAATTTATCGAGCCGGAGAGCCGTAAAAAGGAAATGGTCAACAACTTCCTTAATGCAGGACTCCAGGACCTTTGCGTTTCGCGTACTTCATTCAAGTGGGGAATTCCCGTTGACTTTGACCCGAAGCACGTAACCTACGTTTGGCTTGACGCCCTTACAAACTATATTACCGCTATCGGCTACGACCCCGACAAGTCCTTTGAGGAGCAGTCCGAGAAGTTCAAGAAGTGGTGGCCTGCCGACGTACACATTATCGGTAAGGACATTCTCCGCTTCCATACGATCTATTGGCCTATCTTCCTTATGGCGCTTGACCTCCCTCTTCCTAAGAAGGTGTTCGGTCACCCCTGGTTCAACTTTGGCAACGATAAGATGTCCAAGTCCAAGGGCAACGTAGTTTATGCAGACGAGCTTGCAGAGCGCTTTGGCGTTGATGCTGTAAGATATTACGCGCTTTCCGAGATGCCCTATAACTCCGACGGCAGCGTTACCTACGAGTCTGTCGTTGCAAGATATAACAACGACCTTGCCAACAACCTCGGCAACCTTGTAAGCCGTACCCACGCAATGACAAAGAAATATTTTGACGGCATAGTTCCCGCCGACGAGCAGCCCGAGGCTATCGATGACGAGCTTAAATCGGTTGTTGCCGGCGCAATCACTAAGTCTGTCGAGCTTATGGGCGCATACCACGTTGCAGACTCGCTTGACGAGATATTCTCCATGCTTCGCCGCGCTAACAAGTACATTGACGAAACAATGCCTTGGGCACTTGCAAAGAATGAGAGCGACAAGCCCCGTCTTGCATCTGTAATTTATAATCTTCTTGAAACTATCAGAGTGGGTGCAGTTCTTCTCAAGCCCTATATTCCCACTACCGCAGAGAATATCTTCTCTCAGCTTGGTACCGATAAGACCGATTTTGCAACCGTTTCGCAGTTCGGCGTACTTGAAAGCGGAAAGCCTCTGGGCGAGGCGTTCACCCTCTTTGCTCGTATAGACGAGAAGAAATTCCTTGAGGAAATGGAAGCAAAGATTGCCGCCGCTATTGAGGCAAACAAGCCCGTAGAAGAGCCTGAGCACGAGGCAGAGATTGGCATTGACGCATTCGCAGCCGTTGAGCTTCGCGTTGCCGAGATCCTCGCCGCCGAGCCTATCCCGAAGGCAAAGAAGCTCCTCAAGCTCCAGGTTGACCTGGGTTACGAGAAGCGCCAGGTCGTTTCGGGTATTGCAAAGTTCTATCAGCCCGACGAGCTTATTGGCAAAAAGGTTTGCCTTGTTACCAACCTTAAACCCGCAAAGCTTTGCGGAGTTGACAGCTTCGGTATGATTTTGGCATCCGGTGAGGAGGACGTTAAGGTAGTATTCCTTGACCCCTCGGCAAAGAACGGAGACAGAATACACTAATGAAATACTTCGATTCTCACGCTCACTATTACGACGAGAGATTTTCCGAAGAATTAAACGGGGGTGTCGATGAGCTTATCGGCACCCTTCTTTCGGAAAACGTGTCGTATATTGTCAACATCGGAACGGACCCGAAAACCTCCCGCCAAGCTATCGAACAAGCGAAAAAATACCCCAAAATGTACACTTCTGTTGGCATTCACCCCTCGGATTCCCGTTTTCTCTCGGATTTGGAGAGCGAAATTGCAGATATAGAAGCGCTGATTTGTGATAAAGAAAACAAGTGCGTTTGCCTTGGCGAGATTGGACTTGATTACCACTATCCCGATACCGATAAGGAAAAGCAGATGCGCTATTTCGAGGCGCAAATGTCGCTTGCCGAAAGGCTCGGTATCCCCGTCTGCATTCACGATAGGGAATCGCACGCTGATGTAATGGAGGTTATTCGCCGTTTCCCAAACGTTAAGGGTGTTCTCCATAGCTTTTCGGGCTCTGCCGAGATGGCAGAGGAGCTCGTCAAGCTCGGCTGGATGATTTCATTCTCAGGCACCCTCACTTTTACCAATGCAAAAAAGCCCCGCGAGGTTGCCGCACGAATCCCGAGGGAATTCGTTATGATAGAAACCGACTGTCCCTATCTTGCGCCCCACCCCAAGCGCGGTACACTTAACCACTCGGGCAACCTCGAGTACACAAACGCGGTTTTGGCTTCGATTTGGGGTGTGTCACCCGAGGAATCCGCAAAAATAACGGAAGATAACGCAAAACGCTTTTTTGGAATTGAATAATTTTAACCGCCCGTTAAGCACTTCGGGCGGTTTCCTATTTGTAAAAATCTTAATTTCAGACAACTTTGCATAGCAAAATATTAAAATTTTATCTTGACTCTTTTTTTCATAATGGTATAATAATATTGGTCTTTAAATTTCGTATGACAGGCGAAAGGATATTTAAAATGAAAGAAAACAAGAATTCCAAAGAAAGAATTGACGAATTTGTTCAAATAGCACGCGGCGGAAAGCGCAAAATGAATGCGAAAATTCCTCGCCTTCCCGAGCTTCCTCCCTTAAAAATAGACAAAAAGGAAATTTCTCCCGTATCCGAGAAATTCGGAGTTTGCGAGCCTGAGTTTTGCGAGGCGGAGGCTTATGCCGATTTCCTTCGCGAAAAGGCGGCGCTTCGCGAGTATTACGCGCCCTTCCTTGAAAATCACGCAAGGAAGGTTTCGGAAAATTCGGTAGAAATTACCGATTTTAAATTCCGTCACGAAACCGACGCGGACAAGGCGGATTTTTCTCTCGCTCTTTCGGGCAGAGGCGAGTGGGAGGACGTTAAAATTCCTCATTACTACGGCCCCGAGGGAATTTGGAACGGCTTTTACCGTACCGAGATAAACATAAATAAGGAAGAAGGCAAGTATTACCACCTTGACTTTCAGGGCGTTGACTATATCGGCGAGGTTTATGTCAACGGCAGACTTGCAGGCAGACACATCGGCTTCTTTGCTCCCTTCAGCGTGAATATTACCGATTATGTGGTGAACGGAAACAACACCGTTTTGGTAATTGCGAAAAATCACCTTACAACTCTCGGTATTTATAGCCCCGAGGGTAAGCGCTTCTTCGGAAACAAGATATACGCCGCAACCTTCCTCGGTTATGACGAGCCTGTGCTTGGTTGGCACCATTGCCCCGCAGGTGCGGGAATTTGGGGTAAGGTAAGACTCGTTACCTCGGGAATTCACAGAATTAAAGAAATTTTCGTCCGCCCCGATATTGATAAATCCGAAATTACCGTAAACACGATGATAGATTCGGCTTTTACGGGCAATATTTTCTACGAGGGCAAGTGCAAGATAAAGTACACCCTTGAGGGACGAAACTTTAAGGAAGTTATCTTTGAAAACAGAGAAGGCAAGCCTCTGACCTCCGTAACCGTCAGCGAAAACTATATAATAGATAGCTTCAGCCTTGAGAGTTTTAAGCTCTGGACTCCCGATACCCCCTATCTTTACGAAATAACCGTAACCCTTACCGATATGGACGGCAACACTCTTGCCGAGGGACAGACCCACTTCGGTATGCGCAAATTCCATATGGACGAAAACAGCACGCCTAAAGGTGCATTCTATCTTAACAATAAGCGTGTTATAATGCGCGGCGCAAACGAGATGGGACATCTGCCAAGGTGCGTAATGGAGAATAACTTCGAGCAGCTTATCGACGATATTCTTATTGCCAAGGTGTGTAACCTTAACTTCTACCGCGTGACGCAGCGTCCCGTTCACTCCGAGATATACGATTATTTCGATATGCTTGGTATGATGTGTCAGTCGGATTTCCCAATCTTCTCTTATATGCGTTACAGCGTTCTCGGTGATGCCCTAAAGCAGGTTGACGAGATGGAGCGCCACACGAGAAACCACCCCTCGGTGGTTATCGAAACCTTTGCTAACGAAACCAGTGACCCCAGCTGCTGGGATCACGAGCAGTACGCGATGGCAAAGGTTCACGTGGACAAATTCTGTGACGCGGCAAGGATAGTTGTTCAAATCTGCAACCCCGACAGAGTAATTAAGTATTACGAGGGAGACTATGCTCCCCAGCGCGAGTGCTACGGCATCAGCGATTTCCATACGTACACCCTTTGGTATATCTCTCACGGAATGCCTTCGGGCAAACTTAATAAGGGCTATATTCCCGGAATACGCCCCGAGTGGATGTGCGGCTGCGGTGAGTTCGGAACAGACGGCCTTGACAGATGGGAGCTTATGAAAAAATACGCCCCCAAGGGTTGGCTCCCCGAAACCGATACCGAGCCCTGGGTGCCGAGCACTATTGCAAGAGCGCAGTGCTTCGGACTCCACGGCAACTTCTTCAGCGAAAAGAATAACGCAAAGGAGTGGATTGAGGCAAGCCGTAATTGGCAGAGAGAGGCTCTTAAATACTATGTTCATATGCTCCGCCGTAGAGTTGACTATATCGAGAGCACCGCGGTGCATCTTCTTATCGATGCTTGGCCTATGGGCTGGACAAAGACCTTGGTCGATGTTGACAGAATTCCAAAGCCCGCCTACTATTCCTTTAAGGAAGCAAACATCCTGACCCGCGTTGACCTTCGCCGCGACAAATACGTTGTATACGAAAACGATGTGATACCCACCGAAATTTATGCCTTCAACGACCTGCCCGACGGCAAGAATGTTACCGTTAAGGTTAGCGTATACCTCGACGGCAAAGAGGTTGAGTCTTATAAGATTTCGGACGAGGCAAAGGCTGTTTCCGCCACCTATATGGGCGAGATACACACCTGCCTTCGCGGTGTTAAGTGCGGAAACGTTAAGGTCGTAGCCGAGATGGAATCAGGCGGTGATATAACCTATGATTCTGTTGATTACGTTATCAAGCCTCGCATCAAGCCCTCAAGCTTCACTCCCGAAATTTTCGGTGAGCGCGTTTCGTCGGTTAAGAACGTTTGCTCGGGAGAGTTGTCTGACAAGGTTATAATTGCCGATTGCGATTACTTCAGAGATCATCACGAAGAGCTTGAAGCAAAGGTAGAAAAAGGCTCAAGACTTGTTATCTTTATGAACAAGCCCCTTAGCGTTATCGGCGACGACGTTATCTTCTTAACTCACGAGGACGATACCGAGTGCGCATCGAAAAACCTGGTTTACAGAAGCGAGAAATCTCCCTTTACCGCAGAGTTTGAGGAGTACGACTTCAAGAACTTCTATAATGCAAACGAGGACTTCCAGGACGTTACCGCAAGATACCGCTTTAACTGGAAGGGCAGCGAAGAAATTCTTTATGTTTACGACGGACCAAGCGCCGACGATCCTCTTCACAAGAGCCATATCAACGTTGCCGCAAAGAAGCCTTACGGCAAGGGCGAGGTAATTCTCACAACCCTTCATACTGTAAACGGCTGTATCGGCTGCAATCCCGTTCTCGATAAATTTATCGTTAACCTTATTGAAAAATAAATGAAAGACGAGGGAGGCTTTGTCCTCCCTCGAAAAGGCAATATGGAAAAATCAATGTGCATAACCTATGAGGTCGATTCTGCCCTCTATGTTAATATCACCAATAAATGCTCAAACCGTTGCGTTTTTTGCATCCGCAATAACGGTGACACAGCCTATGGCTCCGACCCCCTTTGGCTCGAGAGGGAGCCTTCTGTTCAGGAGGTCGTTGACGATATTTTTCTGAAAAATCCCGAAAAATATTCCGAGATAGTCTTTTGCGGCTACGGTGAGCCTACCTTCCGCCTTAAAGAGGCAAGAGCCATTGCACTTGCGGTCAAGGAAAAGTACCCCAACGTGAAGATCAGAGTGAATACGAACGGTCAGTCCGACCTTATCCACCGCCTTGACACCGCGCCCTTTTATAAGGATGCCTTTGACGCAGTTTCAATCAGCCTTAATGCCCCGAATGCCGAAAAGTACGCGCGCGTTTGCCTGCCCGCATTCGGTATGCCCACCTTTGACGCGATACTTAACTTCGCACGCAGGGTAAAAGATTACGTGCCCTCGGTGGCATTCTCCGTCGTTGACGAGGCTCTCTCCGATGAGGAAATTGCCGAATGTCAAAAAATCGCCGACTCATGCGGTGTAAAGCTTCGTGTAAGGAAGTATATAGGGAAGTAAGAACGGGGAGAGATGTCACTTTTTTGTAAAAAGTGACGCAAAAAACTTCATAGAATATAATTTTAGGCGAGTCGAAAAATCCGACTCGCCTTTTTGCAAATATGAACCGAAGCTCCCTAAAAAACAATCCCATATTAAAGTTTTTGCGCCGCTTTTTTCAAAAAGCGGCATAAATCTCGTTCTTTTCGTAAAGCGGCATAAACCTCGTCCTCACCAAGCCTCCTTCTTATCTGTGCCCGTCAGAGCAACCCTCGGCGCTGCGGACGCGGGGTTGGGTGAGGCTTTTAAAAAGGGCATTATACATAAGAAGGTAGGCGAGGGGCGTTCTTGAAACATCAAAGCTTGCGCCCATAAAGTTTAACTCCTCGATAAGGTCAAAGCTCTTTTTTATACTGCCCAAGCCCTGAAAACGGCACTCACCTCTCGTTTTATCGTTAAATTTCGAGATAAGGGTTTCGGGGTCGGTGATAATTTCGGTATTATTCATTCTTGCGAGGGTTACGGCGTCCTCCGCGGTAATAAAATCGCCGCCTATTCTTGCAAGGCAGGGAATGTCAATAAAGGTTTTTGCCGACTCTGCGTCCTTTGCATAATCGGTATATTTTTTCACTTCGCCGTCATTAAAGTTCGTTTCGGGGGAAGAGAGATACTTTGGATACGAGAAAACGTTGCCGTCCGAAAGCTCGCAGATATACCCCGGAATATCCTCGTCAACCTCGGTGATAAGGATAAGGTCACAGCCTATCATAGCCTTTCTCAGCTTGAGAATAAATTCGCCAAAGTCATCGGGTCTGGCCTTTGCTCCCTCGGAGGAGAGCACAACTCCCATATATCCCCGCCCGCTTGCGGTATAGATTATGTCGTTTATAAATTTGTCACCCTGCGCCGCCGAAGAGTAATCTCGCTCAGGGAGGGCATCGTAAATTCGAAGAAGCGGAATTTTCGACCTTGAGAGAAGCTCCTTAACAAGCTCTGCGTCTCTGAAAATCGGCTTTATTCCTCCCTCGGTTGCGAGAGCGGAGCTTACCGTAACATAGGTAAGGTAGGGAAGCGCGCGCCTTAGCCGTCCCTCGTCATAATCCTTATAAACGTAGCCGTTTGTAGGTGAGGAGCCATAGGGCCGTTGGTCGTATTTTAAAACAATGTCCTTGCCCTCACGCAACCCCTCTGCGGCAATTCGGGGATTTTGCATTATAAGGTCGGTGGAGTTTACCCCGTAGCGCAAAACGATACGTTCAAGGCTGTCGCCTGCGCAAACTCTATGGGTGCGGGTCGGCGTCAGAATAAGAAGCTCCTCGCCTTGTGCAGGCGGTCTTTTGCAATCCTCGGTTACCTCAATTACCGAGTCAGGGCTTACTCCGTTTTCTTTAGCTATATTTTCAAGGGTGTCTCCCTTTTTGCAGGTATAAATTTTCATATAATTCTCCCTATTCAAAAAAACTTGTTTTCATTCTATGATATAATAGCACTTTCGGTTATTCTAATACTGTCGAAGTCTGCTTCGGGATAAAATATTTTTTTATTTTACTTGCTTCTTTTAATTAAATGTGGTAAAATATTGTTATAAAACCCAAGGAGGGTAAAATGAAGTTTGTAGCTCACAGGGGCGCATCGATCGAGGCATAGAAAAACACTCTCGAAGCTTTAAGGCTCGGTGCAAGACTCGGAGCTTACGTCTGTGACTCCCGATGATAAAAAAAGAAGCTGCCCCGATGCCGAGGTGTTTATTATGGCGGGCAATAACGAAACGGGCAACAACGGAAGCAAGAAAACCATTGAATATTTTAAGAGTATAAATGCCGACGGCGTTATTTTAAACGACATCCGCTTGGCTGTCGAAACATTCGGCAACTCACGATAAGAAAGGCAATAAAATGTTTTTTAAACCCTTTGATTTACCCAAAGACCCCGTATTCCCCGAAAGAGAGGTATCTATACTTGACTTCGGTGCGAAAGAGGGCGCTTTGGCTACAAAAGCAATAAACGATGCTATAAATTCGGTTGCCGAAGCAGGAGGAGGCAGAGTTACTGTTCCCGCAGGCAATTGGCTTACGGGTGCAATTCAGCTTAAAAGCAATATAAATCTCCACTTTGAGAACGGAGCAAAGGTGCAGTTTTCGCACAATCCTGAGGACTATCTTCCCGTAGTGCTTACAATGTACGAGGGTATCAGATGCATGAACTACTCGCCCCTCATTTACGGAATAGGACTTAACAACGTTGCCGTAACGGGTAAAGGTTATCTTGACGGCGCAGGTCTTGAGTGGTGGAAATGGGCAAAAAACCTTACGGGAAGAGATATTCTCTACTTTGACCGCCGCCCCGTAGAGGAACGCGTTTACGGCACACCCGAGCTTGGACTTCGTCCTATGTTTCTTCAGATTTTGGAGAGCAAAAATGTGCTTATCGAGGGAATAACTCTCGTTAATTCTCCTTGCTGGACAGTGCACCCCGTATGGTGCGAGGACGTTATAGTAAGAGGCGTTACCGTTGAAAACCCTACCGTTTCGCCCAATACGGACGCTGTGAATATCGAGTCCTGCAACCGCGCTTTGGTTGAGGATTGTACCGTAAATATGACCGGTGACGATATGTTCTGCCTTAAAGCGGGCAGGAACGAGGACGCTTGGGACGTTGGAATCCCTTGCCAAAACGTCGTTATAAGAAATTGCCGCTCCCTCGGCCCGTCACAGAGCGGAGGCGTAACTATCGGCAGTGAAATGTCGGCATGTGTCAGAAATATCCTTGTGGAAAACTGCGACTTTGCCCATAACATCCTTTGCCTCAGCATTAAGAGCAAGGACGGCAGAGGCGGCGTCGTTGAAAATATCGATTACAGAAATATCCATATGAGCAAAGGCACAAACGGCATCCGCATAACCTACCGATACAGCTGCGAGGCAAACGATGACCCCAAAATCCCGGGTCTCAATATGCCCACCGTCCGCAACCTCTGTTACGAAAACATCACCTGCGACGATGTTACAAACGGAATTACTATCGCAAATGTACCGAATGGCGCAATGGAAAACTTCCACTTTAAGAACATAAAAATGAACGCGGAAAATTGCATTACCGCAGATACAGTAAACGGCCTTAACTTTGAAAATGTGAGAATAAAAGAGATCCGCGGTGCAGGGCAGTCCCCTAAGGATTCCCCGAATGCAAAAATTTACGTTGTCCCCGAGTACCATGCATAATTTTTGAAAAAGCGGGAAACAATATCCTAAAAAAAGGATTTTGTTATGAAAAAGATTATTTGCAAAAAAGAATATGATACCTCCTCCTCCGAGCTTGTGGAAAAAAGAACATTCGGTGTCTTTGGCTCCCCCGAGGGCTACGAAGAAATCCTCTACAAAACCGCCGACGGCAGCTACTTTCTCTACGTAAACGGCGGTGAGAAGTCAAAGTATAAAAAAGAGGACATCAAACGAATGCCCCCTAAAGCCGCAGAAGAATGGAGATTTCTCGGAAACTAGTTTCCGAGAAATGAGAAAATGACAACTTATTTTTACAAAAAAACAAAAACGGCTGAAAAACAGCCGTTTTTTAGTCGTTACATATAGAAACGAAAGTAGTGTAAGAAGTTTTTGCGCCGCTTTTTTCAAAAAGCGGCATATTATTCGTTCTCTTACATCAGTCCTCGATATTCACCGCAATACCGTTGATTTCAACGCCGCCGGTGACCTTGATCATAAGGTATTTTTCACCGTTTATGACCTGCGTTGTAACGATGTCGCGGTGCTCGGGGCTGACCTTGATTTTAACCTCGGGCATTTCAAGCTCGTATTTCGAGAATGAAAGGAGGTTTTTCGGGGTGAGAGCCGCGTTTTTGCCAAAGCTTTCGTCAAATGCCTCAGAAAATTTTTCGACAGCCTCTGCATCTGTGCCGCAGTTTTCGAGCATTTCTCTTGCTACCGACTTTGTTATAACCAAAGGCTCTGGGTCTTTAGATTCCTTGTGTGCCTCGACCATTTCGGCAACTTGGGCGTTAATGCTCTTGATAAGGTTTAGATCGCACTCTTCCTTAAGATTTTCGGAAAGAAGCGAGCTAAAGGTTGCCTTTTGGGTTTTTGGAGGCATTGGTGCGCTTTTGCCAAATACTCTCTCGGTAAATTCGGGGTACTTTTCCGCCATACTGCGTGTGTAATAGAGCGCGCCGTAAATATTAGCCGTCCTATCATCAAAGAGCGGGAATGTAAAGCCGATTTCGGGCGAGGAAAGAAGAGAGGTTGCTTTTGAAGAATGGAAAAGACTGTCCGCCTCTTTAAAGGTCAGCGTCTCGGGAGAGTCCTTTAGAGGGCAGACTGCGCAAACTATGTACGAAAACTGGGTATAGCTCTCGCCCTCTTCACCGTCGGAGCGGTAGCTTTTTACATCGTAAATATCGTTGGCGAGAAGGATAACGTAGTTGCCCTCAAACTTTACCGACTCTATAACTTTAGAATAGAATTTGTCGAGAGCCTCGGTATCGGAAAGTGAGGATTTGCGAAGAGCCATAAGGAGCGCGTGCTCCTCGCCCTCACTTACGTCCTTCGTTGAAAAGTCAAATTCGGTTAGATTTGAGCCGAGAGAGCCGGAAAGCGCCTTTTTCATTACACCGAGGAGCATTTCCTGGGTAGTGGATTCGCCAAGCCCCATAGGCTGTGAAATCTTGTATAAAATCTGTCCGTTTTCATTAACAAAACAGCCGACAATGCGTGAGATATTAGCCCTCTCGGGTCTGAAACGCCTCTTTAATTCTCTTAATTCGCGTTCGGTCATAAAAAACTCCTTTTAAATCGTCTTAATAAATTTTGTCATAAATTCCGCCCGAAATAAATTCGCGGATAAGCGAGTTTTCGGGTACAAGCTCCTCGCTTATGGGAGTAATCTGCTTTATAGCCTGAAGGACTACCGCCGAATAGGCGTCATCGCGAAGCTCGGCTCGGTCAAGGAGCGCCTCGGCTCTCTTTTTCATAACCCCAAGCTCAAAGGGGTGAAATGTGTCGAAGGCAAGGTCTGCCGTATGCTTGTAGGGATAGAGGAAAACATCCTCCGCCTCAAGCACTCCGTGCCAGAGCGAAAGGGTGCGCAGAGCGTCAGCACCTCTGTAAATACTGTCGCGCACAAGCCGTCGCAAAAATCTTATCTTTCTGCCCGAGATAAGGCGTCCGCTCTCGTCATTTATATTTGTTGAAAGGCTGACAAAGAGCTTAACAACCTTTTCAGCGGGCAGTTTTTCGGAAATAACGGGATTTAGGGCGTGGAGTCCCTCGATTATAACACAGCCGTCGCCAACGGGTGCCTTTTTAGTCATCTTGACGCATCGACCCGCTTTAAAATCGTATTTCGGAATTTCAAAGGGGCGGTTTTCGGCAATGTCAAGGAGCGTCCTTGTAAGCAGAGGGAGATTAAGCGCATCGGGGCGCTCAAAATCGTGGTTGCCACGCTCGTTTTTCGGGTAATTCTCGTCTGTGTGGTCGCGGTAAAAGTCATCAAGCGAGATAACCTCCGCCTCCTCGCCAAAACGGCGTATTCCGTCAGCAATAAGGTTTGCGGTAGTTGTTTTTCCCGAGCCTGACGGCCCTGCCAAAAGTATTAAACGAACGCTCTCGCTTTCGGAAATATATTTCGCAATTTTTTCAATGCGGGTGTGGTAGGCATCCTCCGCATCCTTTATCATCCTTTTGGGGTCTTTTGCCCGCGAGTTTAATTCTGCAAGGTTTAATTCAGCCATTTGTTCCTCCGTTTTTGAAAAAATAGGGAAGCTCTGTCAAGCAGATTGTATCATATATTATATTGTACACATTTTCCTAATTAAAGTCAACAAGCTCACAAAAAAAGCCCACCCTAAATCGGAAAAACTATATAAAATTTTAAAAAAGCAGATATATGAGAAGTTCCTGTACTACCGAGCTATGAAGTGTTTGGTGTGCAAGGAAAATCATATATCTGCTTATTTTTATGAGAAGAGCAAATTTCTCAAATCGTCTACTGTTTTGAGATAAAAGTCGCAGTTTTCTCTCATAAAGCCTTCGATCTCGGGAATGTCGTATGCCCAGCCTGCCGCTGCAAAATCAACTCCCGCCCCTTTCGCCATATCGTATCCGGGCTTTAAATCGTCAACAACAAGCACCTCTTCGGGTTTAAGACCGTATTTTTTCATAAGGTCAAAGAGGGTATCGGGTGCTGGTTTTCGCATCTCTTTTGGAATATCCCAGCCGTAGATTATATCGGGTGCGGGAAGGTCGTTTTTCTTCCAGTCCCTTATGATATATTCGGTAAAGGAATGAGAGTCAACCGCAATTATTCCGCCCGCTTTACGAAAATCATCTATTATTTCGCGTATTCCCGCATAAGCCGAGGGGATATGCCCCTTTACATACTCGCCCCAATATTTTTCCTCGTGGGCAAGCTCCTCTTCGTTCATTCCGATTTCGTTAACGAAAAGCTCAACCACACCGGGGTGAAAATTCTTGACAAAATAGCTCTCCAGGGTGTAGTTTTTCACAAGGTGGGGATAGTATTTTTCAAGATATTCGATAAAGCAGGGGTAGTGTATGGTAGCGGTGCTGTTTACAACGGTGTCATCGTGGTCAAGGACTAAACATTTATACTTCATTACTCAAGCCCCATAAAGCTGATTTTCGGCGTAACCACCGAGAGGTCGCTTTTTTGAATTGTAAGGGCGCGTCTGCGCATTACGCCTTCCCACTTTTCAAGAGTACCGCCAAAGGAAATTTCAGAAAGAGAATCGCAACCGCCAAAGGCGTCGAAATCCTCAATCTCCAAAAGGTCCTTAGGTATCGCAATTCTTGCGAGCGAGGAGCAGTTTGCAAAGGCGTCAAAGCCTATGGTTTTTACTCCGAACGGCAGTATCAAATTAGCAAGAGAGGTACAGCCCTTAAAGGCTCTGCGCCCGATTTTGACAAGTTTAGTTGGCATATCGACTATTTTTAGCGACCTGCAACCCTCAAAAGTGGATTCGTCGATAAGCCCCATATTGTCGGATAATTTTATTGCTTCAAGGTTAAAGCAGTTAGAAAACGCGTTGAATTCCACAAGCACGCAGGAGTCGGGAATCGTTACATCGGTAAGGTTAAAGCAGAAGGCAAAAGCGCCCGAGCCTATCATAGCAACAGACTCCGAGAGCTTAATGCTCGAAAGGGAGGCACAAGCCTCAAAAGCACCCTCTCCTATTCTCTTGCAGGAATCGGGAATTATCACCGAGGTAAGGGAAGAGCAGGAGGAAAATGCCTCGTCCGAGATTTCCTCAATACCGAAATGCATATTCACCTTTTTAAGGTTTTTGCACCCCGCAAAGGCGCAGGCGGAAATTTTTTTAAGGCTTTTAGGCAAAGAAATCTCTTCAAGGCAGGAAAAATCCCTGAATGCGTTTTCGCCGATTTCCTCAAATCCCTCCGCAACTGTTATTACTCTGTTTTCGGGTATATCCTCAAAGGAGCCGGAAAATATAACCAGCTCCTCGATATTTTTTTCGTTTTTCACCATATTATGAAAGCTTTGCAAGAGCTACCTTGAGCGACTCGCGCACCTCGAGATATTTAGCAAGCTTTGCCTTTTCACCGTCAATGACAGCGGCGGGAGCCTTTGCAACGAAGCCCTCGTTTGCAAGCTTTTTCTCGATTCTCTCAATCTCGCCGTCATTTTTCTTCATTTCGGCGGTAAGTCTTGCTCTCTCCTTTTCAAAGTCGATAACCTCGGCAAGAGGAATGTAGAGTCTGCCCGCGTCGGTTGCAATCATAACCGCATCGTCGGACTCATAGTTATCCGCAAGAATAACCTCCGAAGCACTTGCAAGCTTGATAAGGATTTTCTCGGCTCTCTTGAAGGTGTCGGTGTACTTTGTAACAACGATAAGCTTTGCCTTCTTTGAGGGAGGAACGTTCATCTCTGCTCTGCGGGTTCTGATAGCGGTGATGCAGGCAATAATTCTCTCAACATCAGCCTCTGCATCCGCGTAGTTAAGCTCGGCGTCGAACTTGGGATACTCGGAGATCATTATAGACTCGCAGTCGTGGGGAATAGCCTGATAAATCTCCTCAGTAATGAAGGGCATGTAGGGGTGAAGAAGCTTCAAAATGCCTGAAAGCACAGAAACAAGAACTCTCTTTGCAACAAGCGCGGGCGCGCCACCCTCGAAGATACGGCTCTTCGCCATTTCAATATACCAGTCGCAGAAGGTGTCCCAGCTGAAGGAGTAAATTTCAGCAAGAGCAACGCCAAGCTCGTAGTTTGCAACATTGTCGTTTACGGTCTTTGCAAGAGCGTTGAACTTAGAGAGAATCCACTTATCTTCAATTGCAAGCTCCTCGTCGGATACGGGCTTAAGAAGCTCCTCGTCACTCTCGGTAAGGTTCATAAGAACGAAACGGGATGCGTTCCAAAGCTTGTTTGCAAAGTTTCTCGCAGCCTCAATCTTCTCGTCAGAGAATCTCATATCGTTGCCGGGTGCGTTACCTGTCGCGAGCGCAAAACGAAGCGCGTCAGCGCCGTATTCCTCAATAACCTTGAGGGGGTCAATGCCGTTACCGAGCGACTTGGACATCTTTCTGCCTTGCGCATCACGAACAAGACCGTGAATAAATACGGTAGAGAAGGGCTTTTCGTTCATATGCTCAAGTCCGGAGAAAATCATACGGGAAACCCAGAATGTGATAATATCGTAACCGGTAACAAGAGTGTCGGTAGGATAGTAACGGTCAAGGTCGGCAGTCTTGTCGGGCCAACCGAGAGTAGAGAAGGGCCAAAGGGCAGAAGAGAACCAGGTGTCAAGCACATCCTCCTCCTGACGAACCTTGCCGCCGCACTTGGGGCAGGCGGTAATATCGGTCTTTGAAACCTCCATATGACCGCACTCGTCGCAGTAGAAGGCAGGAATTCTGTGACCCCACCAGAGCTGACGGGAAATGCACCAGTCAAGGATGTTGTTCATCCAGTTGAAGTAGTTCTTCGAAAATCTCTCCGGAACAAAGTTGATAGAGCCGTCCTCAACTGCCTTGATAGCAGGCTCTGCAAGAGGCTTCATCTTAACGAACCACTGGTCACTCGTGAGAGGCTCAACTGTGGTAGAACAACGGTAGCAGGTGCCTACATTGTGGTCGTGAGGCTCGGTTTTAACAAGGTAACCCTCAGCCTCAAGGTCGGCAACACGCGCCTTACGGCAGGCATATCTGTCCATACCCTCGTACTTGCCTGCGTATGCGTTCATTGTCGCATCATCGTTCATAACCTTGATCTGTTCAAGGCCATGGCGCTGACCAACAAGGAAGTCGTTGGGGTCGTGTGCAGGGGTGATCTTAACACAGCCGGTACCGAAGCCGATCTCAACGTAATCGTCTGCAATTACGGGGATTTCTCTGCCAACGATGGGGAGAATAAGAGTCTTGCCTATGAGGTGCTTTGTAGCCTCGTCCTCGGGGTTAACCGCAACGGCGGTGTCACCAAACATAGTCTCAGGACGGGTGGTAGCAATCTCAACGTATCCGTCCTCACCCTTGATGGGGTACTTGATGTGCCAGAAGAAGCCGGGCTGATCCTTATACTCAACCTCTGCGTCAGAGAGTGCGGTAAGGCATCTGGGGCACCAGTTTATAATTCTGTGACCTCTGTAAATGAGGCCTTTGTCGTAAAGGTTAACGAACACCTCGCGAACTGCTCTCGAGCAGCCCTCGTCCATAGTAAATCTCTGGCGCGACCAGTCGCAGGATGCGCCGAGCTTCTTGAGCTGACCGGTAATTCTTGCCTCGTAGGAGTCCTTCCAAGCCCAAACTCTCTCAAGGAATTTATCTCTGCCAAGGTCGTAGCGGGAAAGTCCCTCGTCAACACGGAGTCTTTCCTCAACCTTAATCTGCGTTGCAATACCTGCGTGGTCGGTGCCGGGTACCCAAAGGGTAGAGTAGCCCTGCATACGCTTGGTACGCACGAGAATGTCCTGAAGAGTCTCGTCAAGGGCGTGACCCATGTGGAGCTGACCGGTTACATTGGGCGGAGGAATAACGATAGAGAAGGCAGGCTTCTTATCGTCCTCGTCGGGCTTAAAATAGCCCTTATCACACCACTCGGTGTATATCCTGTCCTCAAACTCGGCAGGATTGTAGTTTTTTGCAAGTTCTTTCATTTTTATATCTTCCTTTCGGTTATTAACTAAATAAAAATCCCTGAGTAGCGTAAAAACACTGCTCAGGGCGAATAATCGCGGTACCACCTGATTTTGCGGGATCATCCCGCCTCATTTACGCATATAACGGTGCTAACCGTCGGGGTCTAATAGGACAAAAGCCGTTCTTCCCGAATACTGCAGGGCTACCTTCGCACAAGCACCTTACGGACTTTCACCCACCGTCCGCTCTCTGAAAAGCCTGCCTTGCGCTACTCCTCCCCGAGGAATTAACGAAGTTATTTTAACATAAATATTTTATTTTGTCAATGAAAATTTATAAAAATAATTCTATCTGTGCAAAAAAGCCTATTCTTCCTCAAACATTCCGAAGAAAAGCTCAGAGCGAATATCCTTGACAAAGGCGAGGGGGATAGTCTCGCACCTATCAATGGTAATAGTCTTCTTGTGGCGGTCAAAGGCGGTGAGTCTGCCCTCAAGGGTATTGTACCGTCCGCCCGCTTTTTTCTCGTCGGCTATAAAATAAGTCACCCTAAGTCTCGGTGTAGCATCTATAATATCCGAAAGAAGCCTTGACCACCTGTCAAGCTTTTCTTTCATATCCTCGTTAAGCTCAACATCCCTTTCGGTGAGCCTTGCCGCTTCATAAATCGCAAGGTCGTATCCCGTAAGGGCGGCAAATGGGGCAAACTGCGCCGCCCGCGCCTCTCTTGCCATTCTCGGGTGACGGGCAGATGTTGGGCAGGGCAGGTCGATAATGTCATTGTATTTTTCGCTCACGCCTTGTGTCCTCCTATCTGCTCGTTACGGCTTATTGCCGTTGCGCCGTCCTCCAAATTCATTCCCTTAACAATTGCGTTTTTGCCGAATTTTTGCTTAATATCAACCATTGCGCGCTGAATTTTTTCGTCCTTTTCTTCACTGCCGTAAGCTTCGCTCTTCTCCTCAAAATCAAAGATTGAAATCTGCCTTGTCTGAGGATTTTTTTGAAGCTCTTCCTCGGTCAATGTGTTGCACGCAACAAGGTTAATTCGACGAATAAGTAAATCTTTATTTACAATTTCGTCAAAAAGGTCGGCTAAAGCACGCATTATCGTCTTTGCGGACGAGGAATATTCTATAAGCTTTTTTGTGCCGTGTGCCTGCTTTGGAACGGCTCTGCCGTAATAGTCGGTTGCAACTTCGCCCGAATAATTTTCCTTCAAATTCTCGCTATCGTAATTAACGCTTAAAACTATGGTGTTGGTCTTTCTTGCCCTTGATGTAAGGTCGATGGAAAGCTGGTCTGCCATCTCCAGCGCCGCAAGCCTTGCCGAGTAAAAATCGTAAGGGCAGTGGAGCACCTGACCCGAGCCAAGGCTGGTGCTTTGCGGTTGATATTTTTTAATATCCTCCATAGTACAGCTCTCGTGTCCCCAGGCGTGGTCGATAAGCAATTCCGCATTAACACCGAATGCCTTGTATAAAAGCTCCTCGTTAAAATACTCGCACTCCCCGCCAATCGAGCATTTTGCAATATCACCCATAGTGAAAAGGCCCATTGTCTCAAGCCTTTTTGCATAACCAACGCCAACACGCCAAAAGTCGGTAATCGGCTTATGCTCCCAAAGCTGTTTTCGGTATTCCTTTTCGTCAAGCTCGGCAATTCTCACTCCGTTTTTGTCCGCAGGGAGCTTCTTTGCAACGATGTCCATAGCCACCTTTGCAAGGTAAAGATTTGTGCCTATGCCTGCCGTTGCGGTAATCCCCGTAGTCTGCAAAACATCCTGAATAATTTTTTCGCAAAGACCCCTCGCCGTAGTCTTATAGGTCGAAAGATAGCCCGTAGCATCAATAAACACCTCGTCTATGGAATAAACATGAATATCCTCGGGCGCAACGTACTTTAGATATACTTTGTATATCTCGGTGCTGTATTCAATGTATCTCGCCATTCTCGGGGGAGCTATGATATAGTCAACTTCAAGCCTTGAGTTGTTCCGAAGCTCACTGTAAACATAGGATTTTCCCAAGAAATCACCGCCAAAATTTCTTTTCCTTGCAAGGTTTATTGCGTTCGTTTTTGTAATAACCTCAAAGAGCCTCGGTCTGCCCGGAATTCCAAAGGATTTCAGCGAGGGCGAGACCGCAAGACAAATTGTTTTTTCTGTTCTTTCGGGGTCTGCAACAACAAGGTTTGTATTAAGGGGGTCGAGCCCGCGGTCAACGCACTCTACCGAGGCGTAAAAGGACTTTAAATCTATTGCAATATACTGTTTTTGCCTCATTGAGCTTCCCCCTTTCGCATTTTATGTACATTATACCACAAAACGAAACAAAAAACATATTTTTCTTGCGAAAAAAGATAGAAAAAATTCAAAACTCTTGATTTCTTCTTTATTTTTGATATAATGTAATTGAAAAAACTTTTTTCAAGGAGAAAAACAATGAAACTTCTTATCGGCGCGGATACCGTTCCAACCTCAGTAACCAACGACCTTTTTGTAAAAGGCGATATAAAGACCCTTTTCGGCGATATATGCACCCTTGCTGACGAGGCTGACAGAGTAATAATCAACCTTGAATGTGCGCTCACCCGTCACGACGGAGCAATCAAAAAGTGCGGTCCTAACATTAAGTGCGACCCCGAATGCACCGAGGCGCTCTTAAAGCTCGGCGTTACCGATGTAATGCTCTCCAATAACCATGTTTTTGACTTTGGTGTAAAGGGACTTCTCGATACCAAAGAGGCTCTTGATAAGGCAGGACTTCCTTACACAGGCATAGGCGAAAACGACACCGATTCAAGAAAATCCTATTATTTTGAGAAAGACGGCAAAAAAATCGGTATAGTCAATGTTTGCGAGCACGAATATACATACGCAACTCCTAACAGAATGGGCGCAAATCCTTTTGACCCCTTCCTCACAATGCAGGATATAAGAGAAACAAAGAAAAATTGCGACTACCTTATCTGCATTTACCACGGCGGTAAGGAGTATTGCCGTTATCCCTCTCCTAGACTCTATAACCTCGCACACGAAATGGTGCTTTGCGGAGCAGATGTTGTACTTTGTCAGCACAGCCACTGTATCGGTTGCTACGAGCAGTTTGAGGGCGGACACATCGTATACGGTCAGGGTAACTTCAATTTTGTTTTCGCAGGCTATAACTGCCCCGAGTGCTGGTACACCTCTCTCCTTGTTGAGCTCACTATTGAGGACGGCGTAAAAATTAAGTTCTATCCCATAGTTGCAACCGAAACCGGCTGCGACCTTGCAAGAGGAGCAAAGGCTGCCGAAATCATGTCCGAGTTTGAAGCTCGCAATGAAGAGCTTCTTAACGGCAAATGGCGTGACGGCTGGCGCGCATTCTGCACCGACCCCGACAGAGCCTACTACCACGAGCGCGTCCTTGGCGCAAATGTTACCGAAAGAGAGATCGAAAACTTTGCGCACTATCTTGACTGCGAGGCACATACCGATGTGTGGAGAGAACTTTATCCTACCTGGAACGCTACTAACGAGCTTTGATTGAAAAATAGTGGCGTAATACCGCGTTGCTCCTCGCAAGCAGCTCGACGTAGGTAACTACGCCATCGCTTTACTTGCTCCGGTGCGCCTTGTCTTACTTGCTCTTTTTCAATCAAGTTATAAACAGCATCACTCAAAACTAATAATATCGAAAAAAGAGGCTGAAAACCAGCCTCTTTTCTCTTTGTTTCGCAGCAACCGGAGTTTGTAATGGTTGTGAATATATTATACACCCGTTTGGGTGTAATATCAATACATCCGTTTGGATTTGTTGTATAATTTTTAAATCCAAATGGAGGTAAAGCTATATGGTATATAATCGTTTGAAGGATTTGCGTGAGGATAAAGATAAAACTCAAGAAGAGATAGCAAAACTGCTCAACACAACGCAACAGCAATATTACAAATATGAGTCGGGGATCAGAGAGCTTCCCATGCGCCATTTTATTACTTTAGCTCGATACTACAACGTTTCCCTTGATTACCTTGCAGGACTTATCGATACTCCACGAAAGCTGTATTGAGAAAGCCTTCCCCAACAGGGAAGGGTTAAATGGGCACAATTTTTCCAAAAATCCATTGATTTATTTAAAAAAGTATGTTATCATATATATTAAGAAATTTACAGGAGGTAAAGAACCATTATTATCTTAAAGCTTATAAGAGCAAACGGCGATGTGAAATTCCGCGCCTTTGGCGATGAGATAGACGAGCGCTACAACGGCGAGTACGAGCCGGGTGATAAAATTCGCCTTGAGCTTGCTGACTCTGTCTATGTTAAAATGCAGCTTGACGAGAGCCTTAAAGAATCGATAGTTTTCGTCCCTGACGGAATTTTCGAGTTCGTTATTCCCTCGGGTCGTGAGCTTGCGTCCTGCTACGCACCCGGTGCGTTCAGCGGTGACAGCCACCGTTTCAAGGCGGCAGAGCCTACCGATGCCGAGATATACGAGGAAAGATGTCTTTCTCTCAACGCACATGCTCGACACAATGTATTTAAGTATTTTCCCCACGCTTGGGCAAACTTCGTTACCAGAGAAGAGCCTTGCTTCTTCGAGCGTAACGCAATAGACGGCGTTTGCGACAACTCTAACCATGGTGCATACCCTTACCACTCTTGGGGAGGCGGACTTCGTGAGGACCTTGAGTTTGAGATTCGCTTCGGTGCGCCCGTTGAGGTCTCTAAGGTGGTTATTTTCATTCGTGCGGACTTCCCCCACGATACATATTGGAAGGAAGCCGACCTTGAATTCTCGGACGGAACCCGCACGCACGTTCAGCTGACAAAGACCGCTGAGGGTCAAGCCTTTGAGTTTGACAAAAAGGTTACCGAAATGGTAAGACTCACCGGACTTAAGCAGCAGCGCCTTGAGGACGGCTCGCTCTCGTTTGCCGCCCTTTCACAGATGGAAGTTTACGGAAATTATATTAAAAAGGAGATAGAAGGCATGGAAGTAAGAGATTCATCCAATGCAAAAGACGTCAAGTATTATACTACTGACAGACTCAGAGAGGAATTCCATATAGCGAACCTCTTCACTAAAGATAACATCAGAATGGTGTATAGCCACACCGACAGAATTATAGTAATAGGAATGAAGCCCGTTGAGGCAACCCTCACCCTTCAGGCAGGCAAGGAGTTGGCAGCAGAGTACTTCCTTGAGCGTCGCGAGATGGGATGTATCAACATCGGTGGCCCCGGTGTTATCACCATTGACGGTGAGACCTATGAGATGAATCCCAGAGACGGTATCTACGTTGGTAAGGGACACAAGGACCTTAAGTTCAGAAGTGTTGACAAAACCAATCCCGCAAAGTTCTACATCACTTCTTGCCCCGCGCACACCGAGTATCCTACTGTTAAAATCGACATCACAAAGGCACGTAAGGTTCCCTGCGGC
>JAZORT010000030.1:0-30416 GCA_045656745.1 Eubacteriales bacterium
AACGATCCATAGCCTTCCCCAAGATAGGGGAAGGGGGACCGCCTCGGCGGTGGATGAGGATGATTCTCCAAGCAAAAAGCCCGATCAAATGCGACCGGGCTTTTACTGTTGTTTATTTTAAAATTAAAGAGTGCCCTTAGAACCAAGAACGTTAACGATCTTGTGGCTAACCATCTTCTTAACCTCTTCTCTTGCAACCTTGAGGTACTCTCTGGGGTCGAATGCCTCGGGCTTTGCAGCGAACACGCGGCGGATACCTGCGGTCATTGCAAGACGGATGTCGGAGTCGATGTTGATCTTACAAACTGCCATCTGTGCAGCGCGTCTGAGCTGCTCTTCGGGAATACCAACCGCATCGGGAAGCTTACCGCCGAGAGCGTTGATCTCTGAAACGCAGTCGGGAGCAACCGAGGATGCACCGTGAAGAACGATGGGGAAGCCGGGAAGGCGCTTGCCAACCTCTTCAAGAATGTCAAAACGGAGAGGCGGAGGAACAAGAACGCCGCGAGCGTCTCTCGTGCACTGCTTTGCAGTGAACTTATATGCGCCGTGAGAAGTACCGATAGAGATTGCGAGAGAGTCAACGCCGGTGCGGGCAACGAACTCTTCAACCTCCTCGGGCTTTGTGTAAGAGGAATGCTCTGCAACAACGTCGTCCTCAACGCCCGCAAGAACGCCGAGCTCACCCTCAACAACAACGCCGTGTGCGTGTGCATACTCAACAACCTTCTTAGTAAGAGCAATGTTGTCCTCGAAGGAGTGGTGAGAACCGTCGATCATAACGGAGGTAAAGCCGCCGTCAATGCAGGACTTACAAATATCAAAGTCTGCGCCGTGGTCAAGGTGAAGAGCAAGGTCAACTCCGCTGTCCACAACAGCCGCTCTTGCAAGTGCCATAAGGTATGCGTGCTTTGCATACTTTCTTGCGCCTGCGGAAACCTGAAGAATAACAGGGGACTTCTCCTCAGCAGCAGCCTCGGTGATCGCCTGAATGATCTCCATATTGTTAATGTTGAAAGCGCCGACAGCATAACCGCCCTCGTAAGCCTTCTTAAACATTTCTTTTGTCGTAACAAGTGCCATTTTTTCTTTGTCTCCTTGTGTAAAGTTTATAACATATATATTGTACTACAAAACTCGACGAAAATCAAGACCTATTATAAAACTTTCGTGGATATATTTTCTAAAACCGCCCCACAGTCCGCCTTTTTGCGCACAAATAAGCCGCAATCGGCGAAGCTTACCGCCCACCCCCCGACAGCGCAGGGACTTTTTTATATCCCTTTCACCCCGAAAAGCTCCCTGCAAAAAGCCCTTTCTTAAAAAAACATACCCCAAAAACGGCAAAAAATTCAACCGCCCCGAAAAAGAGCGGTTGAACAAAGATTTTTTAAAAAAGCGCCTTTGTTGAATTTTAAAATTTGCTTATTTTTTGAACAAATAGTAATAAATTCGATTTTTTACGGTACTTGCTGCCGTACTAGGGTCTGAAAGACTAGCTTCGGGTATATCGGCGCCGCCGGTGCCGTTCAAGTTTGGTGAATAGTACCAACCCGAAGGATCCTTAAAGACTATTTCTTTAAGCGAATAGCAATTGAAAAATGCATCTGCACCGATAGTTTTAACGCCGTTGCCGATAGTAACACTAGTCAGCGAATTGCAACAGTAGAATGCAGAACCACCGATAGTTTCAACGCCGTTGCCGATAGTAACACCGGTCAGCGAAGTGCATTCGTAGAATGCAGAATCACCGATAGTTTGAACACTGTCGGGGATAGTAACACTAGTCAGCAAATCGCAACCGAAGAATGCAGAACTACCGATAGTTTTAACGCCGTTGCCGATAGTAACATCGGTCAGCGAATTGCAATTTTGGAATGCACCACCACCGATAGTTTGAACGCTGTCGGGGATAGTAACACTGGTCAAATCGCAAAAGTAGAATGCCTCAACACCGATAGTTTGAACGCCGTTGCCGATAGTAACACTAGACAGCGAAGAGCAACCCGAGAATGCCGAATTACCGATGGTTTGAACGCTGTTGCCGATAGTAACATCGGTCAGCGAAAAGCAACTGGAGAATGCCCGATCACCGATAGTTTCAACGCTGTCGGGGATAGTAACACTAGTCAGCGAAGTGCAATTCCAGAATGCAGAATTACCGATAGTTTCAACGCCGGTGCCGATAGTAACACTAGTCAGCGAAGAGCAACCCGAGAATGCCGAATTACCGATGGTTTGAACACTGTTGCCGATAGTAACATCGGTCAGCGAAGTGCAATTCGAGAATGCAGAATCACCGATAGTTTTAACGCTGTCGGGGATAGTAACATCGGTCAGCGACTCGCAATAGTAGAATGCATAATCACCGATAGTTTTAATGCCGTCGGGGATAGTAACATCGGTCAGCGAATTGCAAAATTGGAATGCATAAACACCGATAGTTTTAACGCTGTCGGGGATTGTAACTGTTTTTATGCTTTTTTGGTAAAATGCTTTTTCGCCTATAGCGGTAACAGGCACTCCGTCAATCTTTGAGGGGATAACGATCTCGGTGTCCGTGCAGGTACCGATACCGCTTACATAACAAGTGCCGTCTCCGTTCGAGGTATACGCTAATCCTACGCTATAAGAAGTAGAGCTATCAATTTCCCAAATCTCTATCTCGCCCTCTGCATCATAGTGCCAGAAGTTGCCATCTGTGTTAGGTTGGGTTTCAGAGTAGTAATAACGTGTAGCGTTTGTGAGGCGGTAGTTGGATGAACCGATAGAAATTCTATTCCACTCTTCTTCCGTACCGGTGTAATATACGTTTACAATGGATGTGCAACCGTAAAACGCATCTTCGTCAATGCTAGTAACACTGTCTGGTATCTCGATGCTTTCAAGGGATGAGCAATATTCGAACGCATTCCAAGCAATGATTGTAACACCGTCGGGTATCACAACACTTTCAAGGGATGAGCAACAGGAGAACGTCCATTGCTCAATACTTGTAACACTGGCGGGTATCACAATGCTTTCAAGGGATGTGCAATTATAGAACGCAGAATAGCCAATGCTAGTAACACCGTCGGGTATCACAATGCTTGTAAGGGAAGAGCAATCGTAGAACGCAGCAGAGCCAATACTTGTAACACTGTCGGGTATCTCAATGCTTTCAAGAGATGAGCAACCTTCGAACGTACCATAGCCAATGCTTGTAACACTGTCGGGTATCACGACGCTTTTAAGGGAATCGCAATCCTCGAACGCAAAAGTTTTGATGTTTTTAACACCGTCGGGTATCACAATGCTTTCAAGGGATGAGCAACCTTTGAACGCCTCCTCGCCAATGGCTGTAACGGTAACTCCGTCAATCTTCGAGGGAATAACAACTGCTTCAGCTCCGCCTTTGTAGCCTGTAATAGTCGCTTTTCCGTTACTTGTTGTGTAAGTAAAGGGAATTTCTTCCCACTTTGCGTAGAAGGTTTTGTTTCCCGTACTTCCCGAGGAAATTGAGGTTACCTTTGTTGTGAAGCTAGAGTCAGAATACCAACCCTTGAACGAATAACCTGTTCTCGTAGGGTCGAGGAGGCTAATACCGTTTGGAATCGTATTATTAATCGTATAACTTGCGGGATTGGAAGGATTGTTCGTACCGCCGTTAAGGTTATATGTAATGGTGTAGGTTGTCGCTTCCCACTTTGCATAGAGGGTGATATTCGTTAAGCTGCTTGCATTAATCGTTGTAACCTTTGTTGTGAAGCCGGAGTCGGAATACCAGCCCTTGAAAGTATAATAGCTTCGTGTGGGGTCAAGGAGGGTGATATTGCCCGAATCCATAGTGTAGCTTGCGGGATTTGAAGGATTGTTCGTACCGCCGTTAAGGTTATAGGTTATCGAGTATGTTGCTTTTTCCCACTTTGCATAGAAGGTTTTGTCTCCTGTGCTTCCAGAGGAAATTGAGGTTACCTTTGTTGTGAGGCTAGAGTCGGAATACCAACCCTTGAACGAATAACCTGTTCTCGTAGGGTCGCGGAGGGTGATATTGCCTGAATTTACCGTATAACTTGTGGGATTGGAAGGATTGTTCGTACCGCCGTTAAGGTTATAGGTTACCGAGAATGTTGCTTTTTCCCACTTTGCATAGAGTGTGATGTCGGTTGGTGCGCTTGGATCAAGCATGGAAAACGGTTTGGTAAAGTTCTGGTCGTAGTACCAGCCCTTGAAGGTGTGACCGTATTTTGCGGGGGAGCTAAGGAGAACGTAGGTCGTGTTTACCGTATAGGTTTCGGGATTGGCTGCAACGTTAGAGCCACCGTCAAGGACATAGGTGATTTTGTAGTTTATAATCGACCACTGTGCGTAGATCGTTTTGTCTCCTGTGCTACCCTTGGGAATATAGGTTATTTTGTTACCGTCGCAGTACCAGTCAAGGAAGTAGTAGCCTTTTTGGGTGGGCATAAGGATTTGAATGTTGTCCGATTCTACTGTGTAGGTTGCGGGGTTAGAGGAATGGTTAGTACCGCCGCCCATGACGTAGGTTATTGTGTAGGTAATAATTTCCCACTTTGCATAAAGCTCCAAATTACCCGTACTGCCTGCGGGGATCGTGCTTATTTTGTTTTGGAGCGCGGAGTCTGTATACCAACCCTTGAAGGTGTAACCGGCGCGGGTGGGGTCTGCGAGAGTGATTGCGCCGTCGGTTACATCGTAGCCCGCGGGGTTGTTAATGTTATTACTGCCGCCGTTTAGGTTATAGGTTATTGTGTATGCGGCTTTGATCCAAACGGCATAAAGGCTATAGCTTGATTCCGTTGTCATTTGGAGCAAGCCTTGGTCAGCGTAAGCAATATTGCCGCCGGGGGTGGTCGACCAACCGCCAAAGGTGTAGCCCTCGCGGGTGAAGGTGTTTTTATTTAATGTAACCTTTCCGTCAGTCTTGCCGCTTTGGTTAGCCATTGTACCGCTGCCGCCGTTAGGATAGAATGCGATGGTGGTAGTGTTTGCGTCCCAAACTGCATAAAGGGTTACAGAGGATGCGCCCATTGTGTAGCTTACACCGTCGGTATACTCAACCTCGCCGCCGGACGATGAGCTCCAGCCCCTAAAGGTGTAGCCAACTCGGGTAAAGGTGTTAAGGGGGAGGTTTTTTGTTTCGTCAGTTTTGATAGCAAAGGTTGTTTCGGCAGTTGTGCCGTTGTTTGCTTTAAAGGTAATGGTGTTTTCGCTTGCCCCCCAAACTGCATAGAGGGTCACGTTTGCCGAGGAAGAGGGAGTAAAGGTCTGGCAATCGGTGTATTTTACCGCGCCGTTCTGTGTTTCGCTCCAACCCTTAAAGGTATATCCCGCCTTGGTAAAGCTGTTTTGGGGGAGGGTTATGCTTACGCCTGTTTCAACGGTGAGCGCGTTCATAGCTCCGCTGCCGCCGTTGGAGTTAAAGATAAGCGAATTTTTGTTGGCAACCCAAACCGCAAAAAGGGTGATTTTTGAGTCGTTTTCTGCGGTGAAGCCTGCTTCGTCAGCGTAATAGGCGGGGTCTGTTGCCGTTGTTGCCCAACCGCCGAAGGTGTAGCCGTCTTTTGTAAAGCTGCATTTGTTAAGCGAGGCGGGAGTGCCTACGGTAACGGTCTGTTCAGCCATTGTGCCGCTGCCGCTGTTGGGGTTAAAGGTTATGGTCGTTGTTTGCTGCTCGGGAGCGCCGCCTTCATTATCGCCCTCGCTTCCGCCTTCATTACCGCCTTCATTACCGCCCTCGCTTCCGCCTTCATTACCGCCCTCGGGTTGTTGCGGTACGTCGGGCGCGGGGTTTGCGCCCTCGTTGTTATCCGAGGATAAAAGCTCGATGATAATATAGAAGCTCAGGTGATTTGTCTTGAAGGAAAGAACTCCGTTTTCAAAGAAGCAGGAATGCTCTATCACCGTTGAAAGATCGTCGGAAACATAGAACACCTTTACCGTTGAACTCGGGTAGGTTTTTGTGTACTCGATAGAGAGGTTGACCTCTTGGTCTATTTCTGCAGAGTAGGCAATATCGAAGACAACGGCGCTCTTTGCGCTTATGCCCTCTGCGGCTTCTATTGCAGAAACAAGAGAGTCAAATTTTGAACCCTCGGTATATTTGCTTACCGAAAGGGTGGTGTCTTTGTTAAAGATTTTTTCGTTTGCCTCTATGGTAACGCCATAGGAGCTGTCTGCAAGAATTTCGGTCTCTTTGCCGTTTGCAATATCGAGAACTGCACCCAAAACCGCAAGGGCAACAAGAACGGCAACACCGATGATAATAAGCTTTTTTGCCTTTTTCTTCGGCTTTTTCGGCTTTTCTTCGGCAGCCTCGGGCTTGGTCTCCTTTTCTTCACTCTGAACAAGCTGCTTTATCCGCTTATCAAGGTCGCTGTAAAAGCTGCGCTTAGTTGCGTCAAAGCACTGGCGAGTAGAGAGCGAGCTCGGCAACTGCTCCGGCGAAAATCCGTCGCAAGCAACCAGCAGGGAATTTGCCTGCTTTTCACCCGCCTGAATTCTCTTTATATACCTTGTCCACTCGTTTTTCAGCCAGGTTGAGGTTATGTATTCGGGCTTTGAGCCGTAAACCAGCATAACCTTTGCGGTAGAAAGGGCGTTGAAAATGTAAGGCTCGTACTTTTCGCCAACCTTGTCGCGAAGGCTCTCGCGGCTGTAAAATACGCGGTAGCCCTGCTCGGTCAGGTGGATGTAAAGCTCCTGGACAGCAATACTGTCAGCAGTTCTTTCCACTCCGTTTGCAAGGTCAGAGTCCTTGTAGCAAAGGAAGATGTCATAGGGAGCTTCCTTGCTCGCTTTTTCAATCCACTCGCGGCGCACACGCTCGATGTATTCAGCCTGCGACTTGTAATATGCCTTTTCGTCCTCGCCAAAGAGGCTCATCGCCATCTCGTAGTCGGAATCGCCAAAGACGCTTTTTATAGACGCAGCGTAGCAGGTGGGAATACGTCTGCCGTCAAAGTCCTCTTCGTATTTTATGCCGTAGCGCGCAAGAAGCCGTCCCCAATATCCCTCGGGATTTTTTGGGAACTTTTCAATTATATCCGAGTATTCAATCTCTGCCTCGTCAAAGTCGCAAAGACGCAGCTTTTGCGCGGCGTTGTAAAGCAGAGTTACCTCTTCGTTCGAAAGCTCCTCTGCCTTATACGCTCCGCACGCGGGGCATTTCCACCGCCCGCCGATATACTCGTAATTCGCGCCGCAGATGTTACAAATATTTGTGTTTGACATCTTTTCTCCAAAGAAAAATTATTGTAAAAATTTAATCGTTTTTATTCGCCAAGGATTCCTTGTATGCAAGAGCCTCGTCACTTGCGTTCAGGCTGTCGGTCTTCATACCTGCAAGCTTTTTGTCAGACGCCTTGGTCTTTTCGTTGGTCGCCTTGATGTCCTTATACATACGCTCAAGGATTTTAACGGCCTTTTCGGGCTTGGTAATCACCTTCTTGAGCTTACCGAGGTTAAGGAGTATCTTTGCCTTGCGGATCTGCTCGCCAACAAAGTCGCTGGCTTCGAGAATTTCTGCCGCGTTAAGGTAAATAGTGTCGAGCATATTGTAGCAGGTAAGGTAGTTGGATCTTCTAACGTTAAGGGAGTCGAGCTTTGTCTTGTTTGCGGTAACATTCTTGTAAAGCTCGGAAATTCTTCTCTCGTTTTCTTCTTTTGCGAGGGAGGCTTCAAGCTCGGCAATATCCTTTTCAATATCAACGATTTCTCTGCCGACTCTTCTTGCGCTGTCGCCAAAGTTTTCTTTCATTTCTTTAAGCTCTTCAAGGCGCGCGGCAAGCTTGCGGCGGGTGTACTTCATTCTAACCTGAACGGTCTCTTCCGCAGTGGGAGCAACGGTTTCGCCGTTAAGAACGTCGCACCAAAGGTTGATATAAAAGTCAAGCTCGTCAACAACGTCCTGAATTCTGTGGAGCATTTCCTGCTCGGTAACCTTTTTAAAGTCCTTGAGAAGGGCGAGGAGGGTGTTTGCAAGATAGTCAATCTTTTCTTCGCCTGTGCCGACAGTTCCTGCAAGCTTCTTGATGTCAAGGCTGAGCTCCTCGACCATTGCGATAACCGAATCCTTATCTGCCTCGGTGTCGAATCTGCCGTGCTCAACGCGGTAAACAAAGGCGGTTATTTCGTTAATTGCCTTTTCCTTGAGCTGGTTATTGGATTTGATTGAAGGAGTGTACTTTTTCTTAAACAACATTTTTCTTTACCTCATATATTCTTTTGTTTTTTAATTTCTTCAAGGTCGTCGGGATTTATATAAAAGCCGTTAACGGTCAGGTTTGTGATCTTAACGCCGAGCTTTGAGAAAATTCTTTCCTCTTTCAGCGAGGAGATAAAGCGCTCCTTAAAGGGAGCAATAAGCTTATCGAGAGAAAAGACAGAAGCCTCAGCCCCCTCAAAGCACTCGGTTATTACGGGTGCGCCTGCCATCTTAATGGTGGAAAGGCACTTTTCACGAATCATATCGGTTGTAATCTCCTTAGCTCCGGGGAATGCCGCCACAAGAGCCGAGTAATCGGAAACCTCAATAGAAAACTCGCCGTTCGTTCCAACGCGGTAGGTTTCGTTTTGCTCCTTGTTGTTGATTTGAATGTTACCGAAGCCCCAGGGAGCAAGGGAAAAGCTGCAAGAGGATATGTATGCTATGGACAAACTCTTGCCGAGATAGTCTTTTTTGTAGGTTTTTACAAATTTTTTGTCCTTGCAGGGGTTGATTCTGAACTGCGGCTCGGAATCTATAAAGGCAATTGCCCTGTAATTTGCAGGAACGGTAATCTTCGTTTTCTTTGTAATTTCGACCGGCTGGCTGAAATGAACAAGCAGACCTTCTCTGTATTCTGCGGGGGCTACTGTGTACTTTTTGCTTCCAAACATAAAAATCCTCCTAAAATTATGTATTTTTATTAATTATACTACCATATTATGGGAATGTCAAGTAAAATACGAAAGTTGTCGGACTTTGGGTATTTTTTTGGGAGAGGGTCGGTTTTAAGAATGGTAAATTTAATAGCGTATAACCCTTTGCCACGCGGCTTTTGAAATGGGTGTTAGTAAGAAAGACGCATCGTCACTTAGGAAGCTTTTAAATCTTGGACTTAACGAGAGCGTAGCTTTTGCGGCATATAATATCGGAAGAAAAAATATGTTGCAATTGAGTGCTAACGGTGGTATAATAAATATAAAAAATGCGGAGGCTCAAAATGGAGAAAGCATACATTTACGTGACGGCGGCAAACGGGATGGAAGTGAGAATCCCGAAGGAGAATTATCCCAAGTGGAAAGCGGCACAAGACAGGCTGAAGCAAGGGAAGGAAAATCCCGAAAGGTCGCAGATGATAAAGCGGCTAACCTCGCTAATGAAGGGCGAGAAGTAAAGGTTAGCGAGCTTGGTATTGCCGGAGGCTCGAAGGAGCAGACGGTACGGCTCGTTGACAAGGAAAGTGAAACCTCTTCTATGAAAAAGGCGAGAAAGCTGGCAGAGAAGAGGGGACTCAAGGTAAAGTTCTTTGCAGGGGACAACCTCGTTATTAAATCAAAAAACGGCGAGTGGATTTCGGCAAGAGGATATATTACGGGAGATTATGTGTTTGTTCGAGCAGACCACCCGCTGTATACCTCCGACCAGCTTATGAGACACGAGGTCGGCCACGATATGATCGCCAAGGGCGAGATTGATATTAACGAGGTTAGAGAACGTATTTTAACGCTCGTAGACAAGGAAAACCTTGATATTATTTCGGGCTATTATGCCGATGCTTACGTAGAGTCGGGGCTGAACGAACAGCAAATTTGGGAAGAATGTATCTGTGACTCTCTTGCGGATATGAACGTTTTTGCTGAAATAAATAAGCTACAGAATATTCCCGAAGCAAACGTGCTTATTGAGCAAGTGCTTTCGAAGTTAAAGACATTTGCGGAGGCGAAACCGAAACACGAAGCAAAGGTTGACAAGAATACCGAGACCAATAACGAAGCCGGCAGGCAAACGCGAGGTGCGCCTGAGAAGGTGCTGTACAATAAGCGCGACGGCAAGAACGGTTGGGGAAAATACTATAGTAATCCTCTGTTTGCTGTGAAAGATGCTGTCAAGATTATAGATGAAAATCTGTATAATGCCTTTGACAAAGAGGTTAACGAGTCGGTTGAAAGGGGTGCGAGAAACCCTTCTGACGAAAATGTTTATACCCCTACAATAGACGCTTTTATAGCGGTGAATGAAGACGTAAGACAGGAAACGATTACACCTATTCAGGGCGCAAAGCTTCTTAGTGAAGCATACGCCAAGAAAGGTGTAAAGGGGCTGGAGAGCATCTATAATCACGCGACGGGAAATCTCTATCCGCAGGCTCTTGCAAGAGCGAAGCAGTATTCTACATCAGCCGATGAGGTGACGGAAGGTAAGGCGAGTAGGGAGACAGGAAAAAGTCAAAGCGAAGAACGCAAAACTATGGAAAATAATCGTTTTGCAAGATTGCGTAAATTCCACAATGATTTGCCCGACTTTTGGTTTGCTTACTCATACGATAACTTTTATGTTTACAGAAATCAGTCGTATACTGATTACAAAATTATAAAGAAAATTCCTATTAACGAGACCAATTCACAACTAATAACAGAAATCGAGAGGAGATTAAAAGACGATGCTAACCCAGACACAAGAACTGTTGATGGATGGATTAAGAGCTTTCGAAGTAGAGAAAGACTTGATCATAGGCATAATGATAATGCTTACAGAGGAAGAACAACAGGAACAGCTGATGGAGTGGATGGCGGAGCACGAAGGGGCGAAACCGGAGGACATTCTTCAGAAGGCAACGGAAATAGCAGAGGCAAATTCTCAAGAGAGTTAGACCTTGACTATATGTCAGCCGTCAACAGTGGAGATAGAGTTGGAAACGTCCTTTTGCCCGAGCGAGCTGCAAGCGGACCTGTGGCTTTCTTTACGGATAACAAGGATAGACAGGGAAAAAAACAATAGGAGATTTTATGTTTAGCTTTATTATGGGGCAGGCTTTCGGAGTGCTATCCACCTTGCTCTTCTTTATTTCGTATCAGATTTTTGACAAGAAAAAGCTCTTGATCGTACAGACCTTTGCGGCGGTCAGCATTTGTGTTAGCTTTGCGTTTTTAGGGGCTATTTCGGGCTTTTTGTTAAATATTGTTTGCATTTTGAGGAATATTGCCTACTATTTTCAGAAATTCGGCACCAAGATAAATTACATAACTACGGCGCTTGTTGTGCTTGCAATGTCGGCATCCTGCGTCCTTTCCTGGCAGGGTCCCGTATCTCTTTTGATAACCCTTGCGCTGATGATAAACAGCGTTTGCCTTTCCTTTGGCAATCCTCAGCTTTTAAGAAAGAGCGTGCTTATCTCTTCGCCCATGGCGATAATCTATAACCTTTTGGTGCTTTCATTCGGCGGTGTCCTTACCGAGAGCTTTATTATTTCGGCATCGGTTATCGGCATTGTGAGGTATAACAGAGTGAAGAAAAAGGAAAAAGAGGCGGTATGAGGTTTACAGCAAAGGACATAAAGGCGCAGCTTTGCGCCCTCGGTGCGCCGAAGGGCGGGGTTGTGATGCTTCACTCGGCGTATAGCAGGGTTGGTGACTTTGAGGGCGGTCCCGAAGAATTTCTTAACACTCTTATAGAGTATTTTACCGAGGAGGGCGGACTTTTCTGTGTGCCGACCCACACCTGGGGGCTTCTCGGGGAAAGCACCGTAACTCTTGACATGACCGAAAAATATACAAACCTCGGTCTCTTGCCCCGCCTTGCTTTAGAGCGCGCGGACGGGGTGAGGAGCGAAAATCCAACCCACTCGACGGTGGTTTTCGGTGATAGAAAAAAGGCCCTCGAATATATCGAGAGCGAAAAATATACCGAAACGCCCACAGCGCCCGAGGGCTGTTACGGCAGGCTTTGCACCGAGGGCGGCTTCGTTCTGCTTCTCGGGGTGACAGAAACCTCAAACACCTATCTCCACGCGGTGGACGAGATGCTCGGGATTTCTTCAAGGCTTGAGAGCGAGCCTATGGAGCTTTTTGTCAAAAGGACGAGCGGAGAGCTTGTAAAGCGACGGATATATATGTTTGACGAGAGTAGTGGGGATATATCCTATAAATTTGACAACCTTCACGACTTATTTATGCATTTTGGCGCGGTAAAGCAGGGAAAAGTGGGTAACGCTCCCGCTTTGCTCTGCAATGCCCAAAGGCAGAAAAGGCTTGTCGAGAGCCTTTACGAGGTGACGGGAGAGGATATTTACAGCGAACGGTGTGTAATGACTCCCGAAATTTATGCGATTTCAGAGAAGAGGTGGGGGTAACTCCTCATTTTTCTCGTTTGATATGGTATAAGGTGGGTAACATAAACCAAAACGCCTTGAAAAACACCGTTTAGGTGTGGATTGTAAACCGATTTGTTATAAAAAAGACGGGGATACTGCGAAAAAAACAATATCCTCGTTTTTTATTTGATTTTAAGCTCCGAATTCGCCCGTTACAGGGTCCATAAAGAGGTTTATCCTCGGTTGAACATAGCTGAAAACGACGAATAGCAGAGCGATTATGCATATAAGCACTATGGCGGGCCTTTGATAAGTGCAAATCGGCTCAGCCCTCTTAAAGAGGCGGGCTTCATAGATATACGCGGCGGCTGCTGCTATGAAAAATATTGAGATATTAAACCAATCTGCCGACTTTCCCACCGCTCCGTTCCAGACGTAAAAAATCAGCGGGATTAAAGCAAGTCCGAGGAGCATACCGCGAAGCTTTATGCACCAAAAATCGGCTCTTCCGCGAAAGGAGAGGCACTGAATCAGCGCAAAAACAAGCATAGGCCAAAAGAGCAGCTTCATGTGCTCCCAGGTTGATTCGTTCACTCCCGAAAAAGGCACCGTCCAGGCAGCACCGCCCGTCAGGTCGTATAAAAAGTGCAAGAGCGTGCCCCCGAGCGAGGTCACCGAAAAGCCGACAAGCTGCCAAAGCCATAATGAGCTGACCATATTTTACCCCCAAATATCTTTAAATTAATTTTATTCAGGGGACGGCGTAAATATACTGCCGTTTTCTCAAAAAAAGTTTTTCCAAGCTAAAAACGGCCGAAAAAAAGAAAATGCCCTTTGCCCTTGTGTTTTCACCGAAAATATGCTACAATATAAATAAAAAAGCAAAGGAGCCGAATATGTCGTATATTGCATCAAAGAACAGATATGAAAATATGGAATACAGAAGGTGCGGGGACAGCGGACTGAAGCTGCCTGCGGTATCTCTCGGACTTTGGCACAACTTTGGCGCAGGGTGTGATTTTGAAAACGCAAAGGCTATGTGCTTTACCGCCTTTGACAACGGAATTGTGCACTTTGACATTGCGAATAACTACGGATTTCCTGCCGTTGGCACCGCAGAGGAAAACTTTGGCAGAATACTACGCGAGGCTCTTCACCCCTACCGCGACGAAATCGTAATCAGCACGAAGGCGGGCTATAAGATGTTTGACGGCCCTTACGGTGACTTTGGCAGCCGAAAATACCTTCTCTCAAGCCTTGATGCAAGTCTTATACGCCTTGGCGTTGATTATGTTGACATTTTTTACCACCACCGCCCCGACCCTGAAACTCCCCTTGAGGAAACTATGGGCGCGCTTGACCAAGCGGTCAAAAGCGGAAAGGCTCTTTATGCCGGTCTTTCAAACTATGACGGCGAGAGAATGGCAAAGGCTGCGGCAATACTGAGGGAGCTTGGCTGTCCTTTTGTAATCAACCAAAACAGATACTCAATCTTTGACCGCAGGGTTGAAGAAAACCTCCTTTTGGATATGGCAAAAAAGGAGGGCAAGGGCGTTATCGTTTTCAGCCCCCTGGCGCAGGGTCTCTTGACCGACAGATATTTAAAGGATATTCCCGCCGACAGCCGTATTCGCACAAGCGGAATTTATCTGAAGGAAACGGCACTTAGCGAGGAAACTCTCGGCAAAATCCGCGCATTGAACGAAATAGCGCAGAAAAGAGGCGAGAGCCTTGCGCAAATGGCGCTTGCCTGGGTTCTTCGCCGCACGGAGGTTACGAGCGTTCTTATCGGAGCGTCAAAGCCCGAGCAAATTCTTGATAACATCGGCGCAATTAACTCCGCACCGTTTACAAAAGATGAGCTTTCTGCAATAGATGCGATTGCAATATCCTGAGCTTTTGCACCTTGAAATTAAATAAAAAGAGCGGGTATCGGCCGAAATTCAATGCCGATATCCGCTTAGCCTATATTTAACTTTTCGAATTTTTCTTGTATTTTCTCGGCGAAATTCCGAAATGAGATTTAAATGTCTTTGAAAAATACGCCATATCAACAAATCCGCATTTTTGTGCCACCTCGTTTACCGAAAGCTCGGTAGAAAGAAGCATATCGCCCGCGTTCTTAACTCTGATGTGATTCAAAAACTTTACAGGCGAGGTTTTTGTTACCTTCAGGAACTTGCCCCTGAGGTAATCCTCCGCATATCCGCTGGCGCGCATAAGATCGCCCGCCTTCAGGTGAGGATTTCCGTATCCGTCCTCCATTATGGAAATTATGCGATAAATTGTAGAATACACATCCTTTGCATACTCGGTGCGCTTCATAAGAACAAATCGCACAAGTGCGTTGATACAAGCGTTGGCGTAGGCCTCGTTTTCGTAAGCATAACGCAATATGGTTTCGGCAAGCATTTTAGCCTCTCCATACTCGGAATCGCAGGTTGCATATACCTCCGTCAAGAAGGAGAGAGTGTCAATTCGCTCACCTATGGAAATTATTTTATGCGAGGTTTTTGAGCGTGTTGCGTGGGGGTAGTTTGGCGGTGCAATAAAAAGGCAACCGGGCGTAAACGGAATTTCACCGTCACGGGTGATAAGTACTCCCTCGCCGCTCAGTACAAACATTATTTCGTGATGCGCGTGAGCGTGCATTGGTCTGAAATTGACATTTGGGGCTGTAACCTGTGCGTATAACATAGCTTACTCCGATCAATGAGGAAATATATAGTATACATAGTTTAACATTTCAGCTATCTTTTATTCAATACTTTTGGCTGAAAAAGTCTGTTTTGTACATAAATTGATAGCTTTTATTATAAAAATACTGTAAATGAGTACAAAACATGCTCGCTTGCGGCAGTTTTTTTGTATAAAATATATTTTCGGTGTATCAAGGACGTTTTTTTGCCCTTTAGCCTATTTAAAGCCGTAATAAGTCTGTTTTACACAAGAACCGATATGCTTTATTATAGAATTTTATAAAAAAATGTGATATACTAAAAGTGCAAATATGCAAAATGCCCAAGTTTTATAAAAACGGGAGTATGTTAATTTGTATTTTGCAGCACACGCCAATTATTATTTAAGGAGGAAAATATGAAAAAAACAACGCTCCTGATTTGGATTATGATGATCCTGTTCACTACTCTTGTTTCCTGCTCCGGCGGAGAGAATGGGGGTAATCAAAATACTCAAAACAATAATCAAAAAGAGGAAAAAGACGAAGCTTTGTCTGTCGCAATAATATTCCCCGAAAGCGGCAACGCTGAAGTTACAGACAAGTTTTTCGAGTTCTATTATGCTATCGGAGATGTAATCGGAACAACTCCCGAGGTTATCAGCGCGGCTGATTCCAAGCGCGAAAGAGAAATAGTTTTCGGCAGAAGCGAGCGCTCGGTATCGCTCGAAGCCTATCGCCGCCTTGAGAGAATGACACCTTCCGATGATACAAACGAAGGCGATCCCCGCGTGCTTATCTATTCCGACGGAATGTCTATCGGTGTGGCGTTTGAAGAATGCGAGGATGATATTGCGCTCATTAAGGCTCTTGATGTCTTAAAGGAAAAGGTCGCTTCTTTATATCCCGATACGCAGTCGGGCGTTTTACATAGCGAGATCATAAGCCTTGATAAATATTACCAGGCTATCGACGATGAGCGCGTAGACTTACAATGGGCAGCGCTTGAGGCTGAGATTGGCGGAGATTTGGGTAAGAATGTAGTTTCTGCGATGAAGAACCTCTATTCGCTTTATTCCGACGGCCTTATCTCTTGGTTTGCCAATTTGTATGACCCGTCCATAGGTGGATATTATTATTCTAATTCTGCAAGAAATACCGACGGCTATCTTCCCGATGCCGAGAGTACCGAGCAGGCGCTGAGATTTATCAACAGCTCGGGTATGCTTGACGGCTTTGCCAATAATTACACCGAGGCCTTGCCAAAGGAGATCAGCGAGCAGATAGTAAACTTCATCTACAACCTTCAAGACCCCAACGGATATTTCTATCATCCCCAGTGGTCAAAGGCGGCGGTAGATAACAAAACCTCACGCCGTTCAAGAGACCTCGGTCACTGTGTGTCTATTCTGAGCGCTTACGGTGTTGACCCTAAGTATAAAACGCCAAACGGCGTTGAAAGTGATACAGAGCTTGTTTCGTTGGTAAAACTTACCGGCAGGCTTGGTGCTTCGGCTGCTTTTGCGGTTTCGAAGGTGGTTGCTGCTGCCGATACAGAGGTTGCCGTTGATCCGAATCTTAAAGATGAGGCAAGCTTCCGTAAATATCTTGAAAGCCTTGATGTGCGCAACAATTCTTACAGCGCAGGTAATACTCTTACCGCATTTTTCAGCGAGATAGAGTACAGAGATAAGGTTTTGCAGGAGCAAAACGCAGGATATTCTCTCGTTGACATAATGATAGAGCATCTCAACTCGATGCAGTTTGAGCATAACGGTCTATGGCACGCCGAAACCAACTATTATGCGGTAAACGGACTTATGAAAATAAGCGGCGTTTATTCAAAGGCGGGTGTGCCGATTCCCAATTCCGAAAAGGCGACCAGGGCGGCTATGGATGCCATAGTTTCTGAAGAAGAGGCAGGTGCCGTAACCGATATTTACAACACCTGGTTTGCCGTTAGCCGTATGTTCAATATTATGACTAAATACGGCAGCGATTTGGAAGCGGCTCTTGCTGAGCAGATGAGGGAAGAGCTTCTTGCAAACGCTCCCGAGGCTATTAGGATAACGGCAGAAAAGCTGTCGGTATTCCGCAAGGACGACGGATCGTTTTCATATACTCCCAACTATTCTTCGACCAATTCTCAGGGTATGCCCGTTGCGGTGCCCAACAGTAACGAAGGCGATGTTAACGCCACCGTAATCTGCACCTCGGATATACTGATCTATATATACGGAGCTTTGGGTCTTGAGGATTTCAAGGTGCAAATGTGCACGTACAATGATTGGCGCCACTATAAAGCAATACTTGAAGAGCTCGGTCCTGTAATTAAAAACAAAGAGAATCCCATATACGAGCCTGTAACATTTGATGAAGTTCAGGAAACCGAAGAGCCGAATGTAGACTTCCTTTCGGCAGCTGACCGTTCAAAGAGCAACGGAGGCGGTGCTTCTATTGTCGCCGATAAGCGAATAGGCTATGACGGAAATGTATTTAAGGTTGTATCGGTTGCAGGCACCAGCGACTCGGTTGACATTGAGTCACCCAACCTCTCGCACGCCTTTTCTTGCTTCGCTTTTGAGGGAGATTTCTGCCTTGTGTCATCCGACACCGATTTTCCTGTCAGAATTTCTGTCGGTGATTGCTATATCATATCTCTTAAGATTTCGGGCGGTCATATAAGACTTGTGCAGTCCACCTCCTCAACATCAAGCAAGTCTCAGGAAACTATTCTCTGTGACGGACCTGAGCTTGGCGAGTGGTTCAGCTTTAAGGTGGAATATTACAAGGGCGACCACGATTCTGTGCGTATAAAGTTCTATTTTGACGGCAATCTGAACGACGGCAAGAAACTTGAGCTTATTGCGGTAACCGACGGTTACCTCGACAACGAGGGCACAAAGTTTATCGAGGGCTACGGCACTCCCGCAACACAGTACCAGAGCACTAACATCTGGTTTATGAAGGGGTATAATATCGTAATGCTTATGGATAACCTTGCGTCCTACAAGACAAACGATACCTATAAGAAGTATACCGATACAAAAAATCCCCTCAAGATAAATGTTGATGCTCCTATTCCCGAGGCAGGAGATGATACATCGGGTACTCCCGCATATACCAATACCTATTATAATTTTGCGGATGTAGTCGGCTCAAGATACGACTATTCCGAAAAGCTTGGTAAGGAATATATCTTCAACAAGAAGTACGATTCCGAGACCGAACAGTCTACAACCTCAATTCCTACCGTTACCACCGTTTCGGGCGGAAAGCTTAGCATTTCAAATCTTTCAAATTGGTCTGCGTTTGCAATAGCTAATCTTTCGGCAAACAAAAGCGGAACAGCGGGAGCGAAATATGTCTTTGATACGACATTCGTGTGGAACGGCGGAAGCCAGACCGCAGGTACGGGAGCTGCCGCATATATCGGCCCTCTCGGCGAGCACAAGGCGGTTGATAACTCTTATATGCCTGCATACACCGCTATGACCTTCTCCGAAACAGACTCCGATATTATTCTTATCGGCGGCGCGGAGCTTGAGCGCGGCAAGGCTTACAATATAAGAATAGAATACGTTGTCGGCGAATCGATACATGTTTATGTTGATAATGTTGAAGCATTTGGCGGATTTGTTGCCAAGGGCGCAAATGCCGATGAAACAACCTTTGAAGCATTTGGCTTCTACATGCGTAAAAACTTCGTGGATGCTTTCGAGTTTACTCTTGACAATACCTTTGTCGGCGTAGTTTATACCGACGAAGAGGGAGATTCTCCCATAGCTCCCACCGATCCCAATGCGCCTCCCGCAGATGCGGGACTTCCCGAGGGGCTTGAGACCCTTTATGGTAATACGCAGTACGAGGGAACAAGATATAGCTTCGACGCACTTACCGACTCTTCCACCGATAAGATTTACAACAAAACATCCGCTGACGGAGTTATAGCGGCAGATATTGCCAAAATAGTTGACGGAAAGCTTTACATTGACAACATGGGACTCAACTGGCAGGGCGTTGCCTTTAAGAATAACGGCGCGACTGCGGGCGGAAGCGGATACACCTATGTGTTTGAAGCGGATATCAGGTGGATCTCGGGACATCAGGCGACAGCTCAGCTTGCAAGCGGTGCGGGCTTCATCGGCTTCTTAGGTGAGCATGCATCGGTTGACAACAACTATATGTCCGCATGGGGTTACATGAAGTTTATCGAGGGCGAAAGCAACAAGATGCTGATAGGCAACGCCGAGATAAACCGCGGAACTACCTATAATATCCGATTTGAGTATACCGTTGGTACGGGCGTTAAGATGTATGTAAACGGTGTTCTTGCCGATGCCGGAACTATTTCTTCGGGTAAAAACTCTGATAGCTCTACCTTCCAAGGCTTTGGAATTTATTTAAGAAAGAGCTTCGCTCCCGACCTTGAATTTACATTTGATAATGTATATATGGGCGTTGTTGCTCCCGAAGTTACCGTTCCCGGTCTTGAAGAAACGGTAGGCTATGCAGAGGTCACAGACGCTCCGAACGGTGTCAGCGCAACTGCTTCGAGCGACTATACCGATGAAATTATAACCGTTAACTTAAATGCGCAAAATTCCGATTCCTCGGTATATTCAGCCCCCCTGACTCTTAAAGTCGTTATTCCCGATACCTGGGAGGCTGCGAAGATTACTGTTGGAGCAGAATCTTCACACGAGTTAGCTAAAAACGACGGAACGGTATCGTATATCGAGGTTTCGGCGGTCAGCGGTGATAGATTGACTGTCATTGAAGCTAAAGCCTCCGATGTAAGCTTTTATACCTACTTCGGTGACGAGAGTGTTGAAGGCTCAAGGTACGATTTTAATGATAACAATCTTCCGTCGGCATTTATAACCAACAACGACAAGACCAACACTCCGTCTACTCTTACTGTATCAAACGGTGTTCTTAAAGAAACAACCACTTCTTGGTATGGATTTGCCGTAGCAACAGGTGATGATAAGGCTTACTCTGCCGGAAAATATGTCTTTGAAGCCGATTTCGTTATGAACAAGGCGGTGTATAAAAGCAACGGCGCCGCATTTGTTGGATTTATCACCTATACGGATCAAGTAAGCAACGGTGTTACGATACAAGGCACAACCACAAACGTTGCGGCATTTGCTGACGCTTATATGACCGTTACCACCGATGCACAGAGCTATGGTTGGTTTGGCGAAAGTCTTGTCGTTGGCAAGAGCTACAACCTGCGCATTGTGTATGATGTGGAAACGGATATTTGCACAGTATATGTAAACGGTGAGCAGGTAGCCTCTGCCGAGTACGGAACAAGCAGCTCCGTAAAGAACAGAGATGACAGCGTTTATCGCGGATTTATCTTCTACCCCAGAGTTTCGGGTATGGAATTCACTCTTGATAATGTGTTTGTAGGTGTTGTTGACGGTGTTGAAGCCGTTAGTGAATAATGTTAATAAAATTATGAAAGAAACTAAAGAAAAGTATTACAAAGCCCTCGCCGAAAAGATAGGCGGCAGGCAGGGTGAAAGGATAGCCGAGGCTATCAAGGATATGTATACTCTCTACAAGCCCGAGATGATAGAATGGTTTGCGGGGCTCTATGACCCCAAAGCAGGCGGTTACTATTACTCAAACGGCGCAAGAGATAATGAAAAAATAGGTTATCAGGGCAAGTGCTACGACCTGCGCCCTGATTCCGAGTCTACCGAGCAGGCTTTAAGGTTTATCAGTACCTCGGGGCTTCTCGGTGACAGAACACTAAAGGAAAAGCTCCCCGTCTGGATGCAGGAGCAGATAGTAAGGTATATCAAGGGGCTTCAAGACCCTAACGGATTTTTCTATAATCCCCAATGGCCAAAAGAGCTTACCGACTCAAAGCTTTCACGAAGAGCAAGAGACCTTGGCTGGTGCGTGACGATACTTGAAGATCTTGGGTCTGCTCCGACATACGATACCCCGACCGGAATAAAGGGCGACGGGCTTGACGCAGACGGAAATCCCGTTAAGATAAGTGTTGTAAGCTCTGTGTCCGAGAGGGAAGAGAAGCCGAAAAGCTCGGTTGCTATTCCTAAGGAGCTTGAAAATAAGGAAAGCTTCCTTGCATATCTTAGCTCTCTTGACATAAAGCACGAGTCCTACTCGGTAGGCAACACCCTGACTGCAATAACGAGGCAGATAATCTACCGAGATAAGGAGCTTGAGTCACAGGGTGCGGACTACTCCTTATGCAAAATAATAATTGATTGGCTTAACGAGAACCAAAATCCCGAAAACGGACTCTGGCACGATACCGCAAATTATTACGGCGTAAACGGCCTTATGAAAACCAGCGGAGTTTACGGTAAAATAGGCGTACTGATGCCTCACGCTGACAAGGCGGTAAGGTCTGCAATAGATGCTATAAGCACAGACCAAACTCCCGGCGCAGTAACCGATATTTACAATACTTGGTTTGCGGTCACAAGAATAAAAAGGCATCTTCGTACCCACGGCGGTGACGAGGGGCAAAGAATGGCAGACAAGATAGTTGCCGATCTTCGCGAGATGGCTCCCGAGGCCATAAGGATAACGAAAGAGAAGCTTGCTGTGTTTGCAAAGCCATACGGCTCGTTCTCATACACTCCTATGGCATCTGCGGGAAGGTCGCAGGGTATGCCCGTAACCTTTAGAGGTGCATACGAGGGTGATGTTAATGCTACCGTAATTTGTTCTTCGGATATTCTCGGTTATATGTACTCGGCTCTCGAGCTTTCCGATGTAAGAATACCGATATATTATCCCGAGGATTTTGAAAGATATATTGAAATTCTCGAGAAAAACAGGGCGAAGCTTCTCGGCTGAACCTACTTCAAAGCAGCAAAAGCAAATACAAATAAAAATAAAACTGAAAGGAGATCCATATGGTAGAAAGAAAGTTAATAAAATCCTTCTACGAGGCGGTAAAGATTGAGGTCGTCTGCATTGGCGAAACCGATCTTATCACAACCTCGAGCCCGGGATGTTATGATGAATCCTCCGGTGGAAATCTTGACCCTAACTGGGATGAAAACTGATAGCTGATGCTAAAAAAATATTTTTTGAAAGGAAAACAGTAAAATGAAAAAGACCAAAATTACAAAAGCTTTTATTCTCGCACTTTCACTTGTTCTTCTTGTAGGTTCGGCTATCGGAATTTCCGTAGCGGCAGAGGAGACCGAGGCAACCGACAGCACTGCAAAAATTATAGCGCAGTCCATAGTTCACGATGATAAAATTCAAATTGCCTTTGCTATCGACGCAACAACCGATGAGGTTAAGGCAGGTACCGTAACCGTTGAATACTACTTTGACGGTGATACTGCTAATACGAAGAACGCTGCTCTTTATGCTGACGCAACCTATAAGGGCAAGGCTATTTTCGTAACCGAGGGTCTTGCAGCGCAGGACCTTACATCCGTTGTAACCGCAACCTCTTACCTTAACGGCGCAGCGGTTGAAACAAAGACTTACAGCGTAGTTCAGTTCCTTCTTACCAAGCTTTACAGAGACGGCAATTCGCTTGATGCAAAGTACGCGGCACTTTACGAGTCGCTTATCGACTATTCCGCAAAGGCACAGGCAGTTTTCGATCCCGATGAAACTTCTATCAACGATTACTACGGCGTATTCTTCAGCGGTGCTGACTACAACGGTGAAACTACTGTTATATTAAGCGAAGCTACAACTATTGATTTTGCAAATGTTTCTGTAAAGAATGCAGAAAACTATACCTTCAAGGACAAGTGGAATGTAACCGCAAACGGTGCTACAACTCCCTATGCTTCCGATGCAACACTTGAAATATCCAAGAACACTGTAATAAAACCCGTTATGGAGGTCGCATCCGGAACAGGTAAATACTTTAACGATGAATCATTTGACGGTGTAAAGCTTGATTTCAGCAATGAAAGCGATATAGATTCTCTCTATTTCTACGAGAAAGCAGGATGCACCAAGGGTGTTGTTGCTACCATCGAGGACGGAGTTCTTGTTGACGGTATGACCAAGGGCGGCTCGAACTGGTACGGATATGCAATAAAGTACAACGATGATAAGGTATATTCCTCTGCAACCTATGTTTTCGAGGCAGACCTTACCTACACAAGTACAACATATAATTCCAGCGGAAACATATTCACAGGCTTCCTTACTGCAGACGCTGAACTTACAACCAACAATTCCTGCTTCGAGGTTGGCTATGCGAACACCAAGGATACAGCGGCTCCCTTCAACTACTTCACCTTCTTCGAGGATGATGCGCCTCTTAATATGGGCGTAAGATATAATGTAAGAGTTGAATACAGCACAGAAACCGGAATGACCTCCGTTTACATCAACGGTGAGCTTGTAGGAGTAGCGAACTACGGTACGGTGAACCCCACCGATTACAACAATCCCAACAATGCACTCGGTGGCTTCCTCTTCTACTGCCGTCGCGCAGCAAGCATAACTCTTGACAATGTATGCGTAGGCGTTATCAACGGCGTTGTTGCAGAATAATCCTTCGATTAAAACACACAAATCAGCTTTTAGGAGTTAATGTCATTAAATTGATTTAGCGACATAAAATCAAGACGCACTCAACAAAGCAGAAAAAGGCAGAGTTGGGTGCGTTTTCTTGTAAAAAGCATTTTTTAGGATTTAATTTTAACTTGAATGTATCGGTAAACAATATAACGATGCAGAAAAAATAATAGGACAGAACGGAGAACAAGATGAGCGAAGTTAAAATTTTTGCAAGCTGTCATAACCACTCTTGCTTTTCAGATGCAGAATATACCCCCGAGACCCTGGCAAGAATGGCTTGGAATATGGGGCACGGCGGAATTATTCTTACCGATCACGATACGATAAAGGGTTATCCCTTTATAAAGGCAGAGTGCGAAAGACGCGGAATGAAAACTATGTTGGGGTGCGAGTTTTCCACTCATCACAACGGGGTGGGAACACATCTTTGCGGTTTTGACTTTGACCCGGAACACCCCGAGATGCGCGAGCTTTTGCGCAAGGGCTCCTCTGTTCAAACAAAGCGTAGCGAGCTTCTCTTTAAGTGGGGTCAGGAGCGCGGAACTTTAAGAAGCGGAATTACCTGGCAGGATGTACTTGACGACCATCCGTACAACGACTACATCTGCAACAATCAGGTGTTTGACTCTATGTTAAAGCGCGGAATCTATATTCAGGCGGAATACGACGATGTATTTTTGAAGCCTAATTTCTCCTACCGTCTGGGTCTTGAGGATAAGATACGCGAGATTGTAGGTTACAGCTACAAGGACATTATTACCGAAGAGGTTGTTCGCATTATAAGAGCCGCGGGCGGTGTTCCCGTTATTGCTCATCCTCATAAAAAAGGGCATCTTGTAGATGACTATATTAAAATGGGAGTTATGGGCTTTGAGACCCGACACTCTGCGCTCACCCCCGAAGAACACGATTTTTACGAAAAAATCTGTGACGAAAACAAGCTTTATAAAGCAGGCGGCGCCGACCACGAAAGCATTCTCGGCGGACTTCTCACCTTCCCGGACCCTAAATACGATTGCCCCTACGAGCACTCAGGTGTTACCGAGGAAGATTTTATGGTTCTTTATGAAAGGAAACTTGGATAAAAATGAAACTTGTTATCATAAGACACGGCGACCCCAACTACGAGCTTGACTCGCTGACGGATGCAGGATTCATCGAAGCTGAATTGCTCTCGGAAAAAGTTAAAAAAATGGACGTTACTGCCTTTTATTGCTCGCCTTTGGGCAGAGCGCAGGCAACTGCAAAACCCACACTCGAAAAAATGGGCAGAACTGCCGAAACTCTCGATTGGCTGAAAGAATTTCCGCCGCAGATTGTCGGAAAGGACGGCATAAACGAGCCTGGCTGCTGCTGGGACTGGCTCCCCGAGTCCTGGACCGCCGTTCCTGAGTTTTTTGACAAGGACAAGTGGATGAATGTGCCTATCTATAAGGACGCGGGCGTTCCCGAGGCATATAAGTATGTTTGCGACGGCCTTGACGCCCTGCTTAAAAAGCACGGTTACATAAGAGACGGATTTATCTATCGCGCGGAAAAGCCCAACGAGGATACTGTGGTTTTGTTCTGCCACTTTGGCCTTGAGTGCGTTCTTCTCTCGCACATTCTCAATATGTCTCCCCTCACTCTCTGGCACGGCACTTGTGCCGCACCAACCTCTGTTACCACCCTTGTTACCGAGGAGCGCAGAGAGGGTATTGCGTATTTCAGAATGGGCAGCTTCGGAGATACCTCCCATCTTTATATTGGGGGCGTTGAGCCTGCCTTTGCCGCAAGATTTTGCGAAACCTATTATCGCAAGGATCAAAGACACGACTAAGCTTAATAACCTATGTTTTTTGTAAAAGGAGTATAATTTATGAACGCGCCACTCAGCATATGGTCGCAATATTATAATACCGAAGAGCCGGAGGAGGCAATCCTTGAATTTGAAAAGGACGGATTAACTCATATTGAACTTTCCCACGAGCACGGCTCGGCTCTTCTCAAAAGAGGTGACGACCATAGAGAAACGGGAAGAAAATTTAAGGATTTTCTTTCTCTTCACGGAATTGTTGCAACACAAGGGCACTTGGCGTTTCCTTCTCTTATCGTCTGTGAGGGTGAAACCTTTATCGATTATATTGTCCGTCAGGCGGAGCTATACGAAGCTATCGGCATAAAGTACTCAATACTGCATTGTGACTATATGCGGGGCGTAGATGTTTCAGACGAGGATATATTCGAGAAAAACGTTGAGGCGCTTAAAGAGGTTGCAAAGCGCACCGCGCACATTGATATGTACATCTGCCTTGAAAACCTCGGCGGAGGCGCTCCCGTTGGAATTGACTCCATTCTCGAGCTTATCCGCAGAGTAGGTTCGCCAAAATTTGCGATATGCCTCGATACAGGACACCTTAACAGAACAAAAACCACCTCGCAAAAGGAATTCCTCACAAAGGGCGCAGGCCTTATAAAAGCGCTTCATATTCACGATAACGAGGGCGTTGAGGATCAACATATTCTTCCCTTCGGCCGCGGTAATATTGATTGGCAGGACTTTATGGACGGCCTCAAAGAAATAAACTATGAGGGAATCTTTAATTTTGAAATTCCCGGCGAGTCAAAGCAGTGCCCGTTTGAAGTGCTCCACGCAAAAGCAAAGCTTGTCAAGGCTGCATACGATTGGCTTATGAAAATGTAAGCGAAAAGGCTGTTAAAATATTTCGGGATCGAGTTGGCGGGCTCAGCTCCTATGTCGAGTCCACCAAAACAAAAAGAAAAAAGAGGCACACAAGGTGCCTCTTTTTCTTTTTGGTGGACTCGACCCGTAACTCTTCATTATCACGAAAAAGACTATATGGATATAGTCGGTAAAATAGGCGCAGCATCTGTAATGTCAAGAAAAATCATAGAGGTCTACTAAATTACTTCTTCAGCATCATAGACCTTTTGTAAGCGCCCGGAGTCATTCCCGTGTATTTTTTGAAGAACGAGTTGAGGTAACATTCGCTTGAAAAATTCATTAAATCGCTTATTTCACGAATAGAGTATGTATTTGATGTGAGCAGTTTTTTAATATACTCCACTCTGTGAATTCTGATATATTCCGCAATAGTGCACTGTTCCTCTGAATGAAAAATACGCGATAGCTGTTTTGCTCCAATACAGCAGTAAGAAGCAAGCGCCCCGACGGTAATGTTGGACTGAATATTATCCCTTATAAATTGCTTAGCGATAGCCACTCTCGTATCGTTGAGTGGTGCCGAGACGTGTAGGGCTTCATCCCTTGCACCGACAAGCCGAAGTATCAGAAGAATACATTCCAGGGCGGCAAGCTCGGCTGTGTTATTGGAAAAAGCACAAGGAGCTGAATTTTCCGCACTTAGAAAATCAAGAAGCGAAAGAAGCGCGTCCGATGCCGCGGCAATAGCGTGAGAAGAAATATGAGAAATACTTGAGGCAAGCACGCTTTCCTTGGTAAGCGCAAAGTTAAAGGCGCACTTTTTGTAGTCATCTGTTTCGCTTACAACAAGGTGAGGCGTGTATGGAGTGATAAGCAAAAGCTCACCTGCTGAAACGGTATATCTTTCACCGCCTATTTCATAATCCTGACTTCCCGAAAGCAAAACGTGTACCTCATACGACGTATGACGGTGAAGCGTCCTTAAAACAGAGCCTCTGTCGGATATAACGTTCAAATCCTTAACGTAACATTCCGAAATTCCAAGACCGTTAAACGTAAGCTGCTGCGCGCTTTGAGATTCTGTGCTTTTTTTGAACAAAATTTTCATATTTTCACCTTAATTATTCGAAAAATTGTTAATGTTTTTTACACAGATAGTTTAACATATTGTGCTAAAAAAATCAACACAATGTCCTTTTTTTATAAAAAAGTTGTCTCTTATTCGAATTGACTTTGAGTGGCATTACGTATATAATTAAAACATGAAAGGCTCTTTAGATGAGCGGGGGTTTAACCCTCAAAATTGCATCTAAATTGTAAGGGAGATGTTTTTATGCTTTTAAGAGAAAAAATCAATAAAAGACAGAATGTTATAGGAACTCACGTAAATCTTCGTGATCCGATAGTTACAGAGATATTCGGCTCGCTGGGTTATGATTTTCTTTGGGTGGATATGGAGCACGTACCGCTGACGGAGCAGGATGTTTATCATCATCTTTTGGCGGCAAGGGCGGTAGGAACACCTGTTTTTGTCAGAGTTCCGGTAGATGATCTGACCGTTACGAAAAGAGTGCTTGAAATGGGCGTTGACGGTATAATTTTCCCGATGGTTCGTGATGCCAAGCACGCAAAGCAGTTGCTTGACAACACACTTTATCCGCCCTATGGCAAAAGAGGCTGCGGACCTAAGGGGGCTGTCAGATACGGACTTGACAACGAGTTTGAGTTCTATAAGAAGGGACACTTAAACACCCTAAGATTTGTTCAGATAGAGCTTGAAAGTGCCGCGCGCGATGCGGAACATATTGCTGCTTTAGAGCATCTTGACGGTTGCATTCTCGGTATGCACGATCTTTCGGGTTCTATAAACAAGCTGGGAGAGGTCTTTTCCGACGAGAACGTTGCTCTTGCAAAAATGGCGATAGATGCATTTGCAAAGAAAAATAAAACCGTCGGTGTTTCCACTTACGCGATCGATGAAGAAACAATTACTCGTTATCGCGATATGGGAATCAATATGATTTCCAGCGGTGCGGATTACGATTACATATTAAGGTACGGCAAAAAAACACTCGATCTTGTAAATAATATTTTACAAAGCAAGTAATTTAACGCAGAAATGGGGTAATATTTTGTGAAAGCTTTAGCCTTTGGAGAAGTGCTTTGGGATGTTTACAATGATAAAAAAACAATCGGTGGCGCGCCTCTTAATTTTGCGGCACACCTGGCAAAGCACGGAAATTCTGTGAGCCTTCTTTCCTCTGTCGGCCGTGATGCCGAGGGGAAAGAGGCACTTGATATAATAAAAAGCCTCGGAATATCGACCGATTATATTTCTGTTTTGTCTGATAGGTCAACAGGAAAATGTCTTGTGACTTTGGATGAAAATGCGGTTCCGTCCTACAACCTCTTGCAGGATGTGGCTTATGACTGCATCACTTGCAAAATAGGTCTTGACGGATTTGATGTTTTATATTTTGGTACTTTATCTCTGCGTAGCAAGCATAATATGGATCGGTTGAAAGAAATTCTAAGCTCATGCAGCTTCAAGGACGTTTTTGTAGACTTGAACATAAGACTTCCGTTTTCAACCGAGGATGCGGTTAAATTCGCAGTTGAAAAAGCAACAATACTGAAGGTAAGCGACGAGGAAATGCCCTTCGTTGCAAACGCTTTGGGATTAACCTATGCTGATGACTACAGAATTTTTGCAAAAGAGCTGTCCGACAGATTCAAAAATCTAAAGTGTATAGTTGTAACTCTCGGTGCGCAGGGCGCATATGCCTTGGACGTTTCAAAAAATATTGAGAGCAGTTGCGAGGCAGACAAGGTTGCACTTGCCTCTACGGTAGGCGCAGGAGATAGTTTTTCCGCCTCTTTCCTCGATCAATATTACAAAAAGCCGCTTGAGCTTGCTTTGAAATATGCGTCAAAAATTGCAGGATACGTGGTTTCCTGCTATGATGCGGTGCCGAACTATGATCCTAACGATTTTCTTTAATTTTAATGAGGTATACTATGATAAACATATCCAACAGAAGAGAATGCTTTTTTGATAATTATTTGATTGACGAAAATAAAACCACTGCCGAAAAAAGACTTCACAAGCCAATTCGGCGTGAGGTGCTGATGGAATTAAACGATCCTTGGGAAGGCAATCACGCCTCGATATTTTCAACCTTCTTTGCAGAGGGCAAGTGGCATATGTACTATTGTATTGAGAATAAAAATCATCTCGTTTGTTACGCGGTGAGTGATGACTCTGTTCATTGGACAAAGCCGCGTCTCGGTCGGGTTGAGTTCAACGGCTCAAAGGATAACAATATTCTGTTTGATCCCACGCTTTTAGAGAAGTTTGAGTTTCGCGGTTTTAACAATATGTCGGTTTTCTATGACGAAAATCCCGATTGTCCGCCTGATGAGAAATACAAGATGGTTGCGTGGTGGATGGGGCACGGCTCTCTTGTCCTCTTGACAAGCGCCGATCCTATCAATTTCAGCAAATACCGCCTCATCACAGAAGACGGTGAGTTTGATTCACAAAACCGCGCCTTTTGGAGCGCTGAGCATAAAAAATATTTCTGTTATTATCGCGGTGAGCACGAGCCCGACGAAGGCATAAACTCTGCGGATAAGTCATACACCGACAAGGTAGCAAATGCGCTATTTGACCCGGAGACATATGCGATGCGCGCACCCGGTGCAGGTACGTTTTCCTTCATGAGAGATATACGCGTGACAGAGTCATGTGACTCTGTCAGTTGGTCTGCACAAAAGCCCATATCCTATAACGGAAACGATTACCAGCTTTACCACAATTGCGTTTTGCCTTATCCCAGAGCGCCACATATTTTCGTGGCGTTCCCTCTTAGGTATGTTGAGAGAAAATCCTGGACGAAGAACTACGACGAGCTTTGCGGCAGAGAGGATAGACTTAGAAGAATGCAGACCATGGCCCGTCTCGGGCTTGCCGTGACAGACAGTCTTTTTATGACGAGCCGCGACGGTTATAGCTTTACAAAGTATGACGAGGCACTCGTTTGTCCGCCTGCCGAAAATCCCGATTCATTTGTGTACGGTGACGGCTCGGTAACTCCCGCGCTTGTCGAGATACCGTCTGAAATTCCGGGCGCAGATAACGAATATATGATTATGGTACGCGAGAGCTTCCGTCTTACAACAGACAGCCGCCCGAAGCTTGTAAAGTATACGATACGCCTTGACG